>CAVRNI010000067.1:0-42797 GCA_963722415.1 Ilumatobacteraceae bacterium | reverse complement strand
ATGCGCCTGGCTGCCAGACGATCGCCTCGGCCGCCCCGCGCTCGATCGTCACGAACTGATCGGCACCGATCGTCATCCACGGTCCCATCTCACCGTCCGGCCATTGAACACGGACCTCGGCCCGGTCCGCGTCACCGAGGCCGGCATGGAGCCACCCGATCTTGCCGCCTGCGTGCCCACCCCCGACGGTGACCTCACGGCTGACGGTTCGCTCGCCCACCCGCACCTCGACCCACGCACCGATCGCATCGACGTTCGGAGCCGGCTGCCGGAGCCGGACCGCGATCCAGTTACCCATCGGCGCCGGTCGCTCGGCGTCGCCGCTGGCCGACGTTGCGCCACAGCGTCGCGCTCGACGCGGCGGTTGACGACGACGAGGTCGAGCATCCCGTCGAGGTTGAGGTCGACCAGCGCGGCCCCGCGTGCCCGGTCGAAGCCGACGATGCCCGCCGCCTCCGCGCCCTCCACGAACGTGCCGTCGGACTGGCCGATCAGCAGGTTGCTCGGATCGCGGGTCGCGTTGCCGGACTGCGCGTCGACGTTGCCCTTGCTGACGAACAAGTCGACGAAGCCATCGTTGTTGACGTCCTCGAACTCCGGGTGCCAGGCGGTCGACGGGAGCACGTCCCCACCCACGAACGGGCGTTGCGCGGTGACCCCGCGCTCGAGGGCGATGTCCCGGTACGTCGGTTGTGCCGGACCGTCTTCGAGCGTCTGGAGCTTGTTGTCGCCCTGGCTCGTGAGGAACACCTCCGGGAAGCCGTCGTCCGTCAGGTCCTGACTGGCGATGCCCATGCCCCAGACCTGCAACGGCCGCCATCCGTCGGCCTCGGTGTACTCGCGCGGCGCCTCGCCGGGCGCGATCCGCCACAGCTGCTCCTCGCCCTCGCGGTAGTAGTGCCGGTCGTTCGACATCGCGCAGGTCGCGTCGGCCGGACCGGCTCCAGTCGCTGAACAGGATCGACAAGGTGCAGTAGCCCGGGCTGAGCGGGACGGGCGGCGCGTATCCGTCGCCCGTCGATGCCGGCCGCACGAGCAGGCTGTCGTCGCACCCTTCGCGGTCGGCCTGGAGGTAGTTGCCGAACGCCAGCGTCGGCAGCACGCTCGAGCCCTCCCACGTCGCGCTCGAACGCAACCGTCCACTTGTCACCGCCGTCGACGCCCAGCGACGCGTTCGCATCCTCGAAGCCGCAGTCGCCGCGCCCGCGGAGGACGACGTTGCCGCCGCGGCGCAGGACGGCGAGGTCGATCAGCCCGTCGCCGTCGATGTCGAGTGGGTAGGCACCGGTGACCGCCGTCAGGTCGGTGACCGGCGACGCCTCCCGTGCGAAGCGGAGCGCGCCGCCCACCGCGCTCTCGTTGCGGTACAGCGCGGCCGGCTCGCTCCCGCCGGCGAAGAACAGTTCGGCGCGACCGTCGTCGTCACAGTCGAACGCCGCCACTCCCCCGCCGACGAAGAACTCGAACTCGCCGTCGTAGGTGTGGTCGATGCCGGCCGCGGTCGTCTCGTCGACGAACCGCGGCGCCTCGCCGGCGTTCGCAGCAGACCGACCGGTGCGCCAGGCCGGCAGCACGAGCGCCACGACCACGACGACGACCAACCACCACGACAACCGCGGTGATGAGCGCCCAACGCGAGCGCGACCGCCGTGTGTGGCGCGCCCCGTCGTGCGGCGTGAGGGCCGGCACGTCGGACACCGACGGATTGAACCACATCGACCTTTGGACGGTCGTAGAGTGCGGCCGACGAACGAGGCAGTTGCGGAGACGATGTGACCAGCCGGACGCTCACGCTCGGCGGGAGCACGTACCCCGTGATCCTGCCGAACATCCGCGATCCGCGGCTCAACGTCGCCGCCGTCATCATCACGATCCATGTCCTGGGGCAGGTCGGTCTGCGGTTTCAGGTCAGCGTGCCGCAGATCCTCGCCGCGATCCTGACGTGCGCGATCCTCGAGGTGGCGCTGACGTTCCGCAGGAGCCGGTCCTTCGTGTGGCCGGCGAGTGCGATGCTGACCGGCAGTGGCGTGGCGCTCATCCTCCGCGTTCCTGACACGCCCGTCGACGACCCCTGGACCACCCACAAGTGGTACGTGTTCGCCGGCGTCGCCGCCTTCTCGCTCCTGACCAAGTACGTCATCCGGTATCGGGGCACCCACGTGTTCAACCCGTCGAACATCGGGTTGGTCGTCGTGTTCGTCGTGTTCGGCAGCACGCGGGTCGAGCCGCTCGACTTCTGGTGGGGCCCGCTGGACAGCTGGATGATCGCGGCCTACGCGGTCATCCTGGTCGGCGGGGTGCTGGTCACCCGGCGCCTGCGTCTCCTCGCCGCGGCGGCGACGTTCTGGATCGCGCTGGCTGTCGGCGTGGGAATCCTTGCCGCTTCGGGGCACTGCATGACCGCCCGCTGGGCGTTCGCACCCGTGTGCGGGTTCGACTACTGGCGCGTGATCGTCACCTCTCCGGAGGTGCTGATCTTCCTGTTCTTCATGATCACGGATCCGAAGACGGTTCCGGCCGGACGTGTCGGCCGTGTCGTGTTCGGCCTGCTCGTCGCCGTGGCCAGCACGCTCCTGATGGCGCCCCAGACCGACGAGTTCGGGACCAAGGTCGCCCTGCTCGGTGGCCTTGTCGTCGTGTGCGCGGTTCGTCCGCTCGTCGACAGGCTGGTCCCCGAACCGGGAACGACGGCCGACGATCTCGGCCGCTACGTGACCGGACTGACGACCGTCCGGCGTGATGGCGTCGGCATCCTTCCCAGGATCCTGCGGGCCAAGATCCTGCGGTTTGGCATGATCGGCGCCGCCGTCGTGCTCGTCGGGGTCGGCATCGTCGTCGCCGGATCCCCGGCTCGCGGCGTCGTCGTCCCCGGCGCCGAGGACGTCCTGGGCCGTGTCCCCCACGATGTCGACCCGGCCACCTTCCCGACGATCTCCGTCGAGCAGGGTGTCGTCGACTGGAACCACGAGATCGTCGGATCAGGCGCCCAAGCGATCGTCCTCACGCTCGCCGAGAACCTCGAGCTCGAGAGCCAGGCTCTGCTCCGGGCGGATGACACGATCCTGACGGCCGTCGACCACGGCGACCGACTCGACGACATGCGGGCTCGGCTCGACGAGGCTGTGGCGACCGGCACGACCGTCGTCGAGCGCTACCAGATCGACGACGTGCACGTGACCCTGCTCGTCCCGTTCGGTCGGCAGGACGGCCTGAGTCTGGGCCTCGAGTCTCGGGGCACCGTGACCACCGAGACGTACGACGCCGGCGGCGACCTGCAGGCTCGAGCGTCGTCGCCGTTCGCCACGACGTTCGTCCTCCGCCAGGCCACCGGCGGACGCTGGCTCAATGTCGACGTGCTACCCCTCGGCGCCGCCGGCTGACGCGAGGCACGCCTCGCTCACCATCGAGCGCACCGGTGTCCACGCCGCAGCGGGCGGGCGGGCTAGAGTCGCCTGCGCTCGTGGATCGAACACGACTGCGGCGCACCACTGAGATTCAATGGGGAGAGCACACATGCGAGTTCGACGATTGGTATCGGTCGCGGTTGCGGGGGCGCTCGTCCTCGCCGCCTGCGGCGACGATGACGAAGAGGCCGGCGACGCCACCACCCCGGCAGGCGACACCACACCGGCGGCGACACCACGCCGGCGGGCGACACCACGCCGGCGGCGGGCGGCGACTGCGTGGTCGGCGTCTCCTGGAACAACTACCAGGAGGAGCGCTGGGCCAAGTGGGACGAGCCGGCGCTCAAGGCGGCCATCGAGGCCGGTGGCGGCACGTACATCTCGAACGACGCCAAGTCGTCGGCCGAGACGCAGCTCTCCAACATCGAGAACCTGATCTCCCAGGGCGCCAACGCGCTCGTCGTCCTCGCCCAGGACGGCACGGCCGTCAAGCCCGCGGTGACCGCCGCGATCGAGCAGGGTGTGCCGGTCATCGCCTACGACCGTCTGATCGAGGACGCCGGGCGCCCTCTACATCACGTTCGACAACGTCAAGGTCGGCGAGCTCGAGGCGCAGGCGGTCTTCGACGCTCGTGCCCGAAGGCAGGTACGTGATCGTCAAGGGCAACTCCGCCGACGCCAACGCCGACTTCCTGCGCGAGGGCTACGAGACGGTCATCGGTGAGGCAGTCGCATCGGGCGCGATCGAGATCGTGAGCGAGACCTACACCGACAACTGGGACCCGGCGCTGGCCCAGGCCACGATGGAGCAGGTCCTCACGGCCGAGAACAACGAGATCGACGCCGTGCTCTCCGAGAACGACGGCATGGCCGGCGGCGTCGTCGCCGCCCTCGAGGCCCAGGGCCTGGCCGGTCAGATCCCGGTGTCGGGTCAGGACGGCGACCAGGCCGCACTGAACCGGGTCGCGCTCGGCACGCAGACCGTCGACGTCTGGAAGGACGCCCGCGAGCTCGGCACCACCGCCGGCGAAGCCGCCGTCGCACTGTGCGCCAACCCCGACCCGGCCGCCGTCGCCGGCACCGCGCCGTTCACGACACCGGGTGGCATCGACATCACCTCGATCCTGCTGGAGCCGATTCCGATCACCCAGGACAACCTCGACGTGGTGCTCGACGCCGGCTGGATCGACTCGGCCACGCTCTGCCAGGGCGTCGAGGCCGGATCGGTAGCTGCCTGCCCCTGAGCACTGCCACACCTCACCTGTAGGGCGTGCCCTCATCCGAGCGATCGGATGGGGGCACGCCTGTTCAGCGAGCAGACCGAGAGCGAAGATGTCGACGAGAAGGCGTGACCATGGCTGAATTGGGAGCGGCTGAGGCAGGAGCGGCTGAAGCACCGGCAGGCCCGGTGACCGCACCAGAAGCGAAGACCGCACGATCCTGGCGTTCGGTGGTCGAGTCGACCGAGGTCGACACGCGGCTCGTCGGGATGGTCATCGCGCTGGCGGTCATCTGGATCGCGTTCCACATCCTCTCGGGCGGGGACTTCCTGACCGCCCGCAACCTGTGGAACCTCTCGGTCCAGAGCTCGGCCATCGCGATCATGGCCACGGGGATGGTCCTCATCATCGTCTCCCGCAACATCGACCTGTCGGTCGGATCGCTGCTGGGGTTCCTCGGGTACACGATGGCAATCGTCCAGACGAAGTGGATCCCGAACACCCTCGACCTGGGTCTGGAACGGCCGTACACGTGGATCGTGGCCGTCCTCGTCGGCGTCGCGCTCGGCGCGCTGATCGGCGCCCTGCAGGGGTTCATCGTCGCCTACGGCGGGGTCCCCGCGTTCATCGTCACGCTCGGCGGGTTCCTGGTCTGGCGCGGCCTGATCTTCCGTCTCGGCGAGCAGGGACAGACGCTCGCCCCGCTCGACGAGAAGTTCCAGCTGATCGGCGGCGGCCCCAAGGGCTCGCTCGGCGAGTGGAGGAGCTGGGTGCTCGCGCTCCTGGCGTGCGCCGGAATCGTGTTCACGATCTACGCCGCACGGCGTCGCCGGCTCCGCTACGAGCTCTCGACGCGCCCGATGGCTGTCGATGTCGGGCTCGGCGTGCTCGGCTGCGCGGCCGTCATCGCTGCGATCGGGCTGATCGCCAACGCGTATACCTCACCGATCAGCGGGAACCCGACTGGCGTGGCGTACCCGGTGGTCATCCTGATCGTCGTGACGTTGCTGATGACCTACCTCGCCAAGCGTCGGCGCTTCGGCCGCTACGTGTACGCCTACGGCGGCAATCCCGAGGCAGCCGAGCTCGGCGGCATCAACACCCGTCGCACCGTCATGTTGACGTTCGGCCTGATGGGCGTCCTGTGCGCCCTCAGCGCGGCGGTCCAGACGGCCCGGCTCAACGCTGCCGTCACCGGTCTGGGCGTGCAGAACGAGCTCGACGTCATCGCCGCCGCGGTCATCGGCGGCACGTCGTTCTCCGGTGGCGTCGGAACCATCCCGGGAGCGGTCCTGGGAGCCGTCGTCATGCAGTCGTTGCGTTCGGGGATGGTCCTGCTCCGGATCGACTCCCCCTCGCAGGACATCGTGGTCGGCGTCGTGCTCGTCACGGCGGTCGCCGTCGATTCGGCGCTCCGGCTCGGCCGTAGGAAGGGCGCGATCGGTGCCGTCCTCGCCGGAATCATCGTCTCGGCGATCGTGATCCAGACCGGACGGCCGTGAGCCGAGAGAAGGGAGCGCACCATGAGTGATGTCCCCGCCCAGTCGATCATCGGCGCCAGGCGATCGCGTCCCGCTCGTCGAGCTGCGCGACATGCGTGTCTCGTTCGGTGGCATTCACGCCGTCGAGGGGGTGACCGTCGACCTGTACCCCGGTGAGGTGATCGGTCTCGTGGGCGGCAACGGCGCCGGCAAGTCGACGCTGATGCACACCCTGTCGGGTGCTCACCCCGCCGACTCGGGGCAGATCCTCATCAACGGGCGAGCCCGTCGTCATCCACAACCCTCGCGACGCGAGGGCGCACGGGGTCGAGGTCATCTACCAAAAGCTCGCGCTGGCTGACAACTGCGACGCGGCTGAGAACGTGTTCCTCGGGCGGGAACTTCGCACTCGCTTCGGCTCGCTCGACGACGACGCGATGGCGTCGGCCACACAGAAGGTGATGCAGCGGCTGAACCCGCGGTTCAAGAACCTGAAGACCGAGGTGAGGTCGCTGTCGGGCGGGCAACGCCAGTCGGTGGCGATCGCCAGGGCCGTCCACTTCAACGCCAAGATCCTCATCATGGACGAGCCCACCGCCGCCCTCGGACCGGCCGAGACCGCGCAGGTGCACGAGCTCGTCGCCCGGCTGAAGTCGGAGGGCATCGGGATCTTCCTCATCAGCCACGACATCCACGACGTGTTCGATCTCGCCGACCGGATCAGTGTGATGCTCATGGGCAAGCTCGTCGGCACCGTGAACAAGGAAGACGTCACGAAGGACGAGGTCCTGGCGATGATCATCATGGGCAAGAAGCCCGACGAGGTGTCCGGCGAGGAGCTGGCCGAGCTCCACGGCTGACATCGCGCGCCGAGGCGCTCGCGGCGAGCAACGCCCGAACCGGTCTGACCAGCGATGGGTAGCCTCGCGGCGTGCCGCGTGTTCGACGTCGTGGGTCATGACGTGACTGACGCGTGCGTGACCAGGGTCTGGCGCAAGGGCGTGCTCGATGGTGAGGACTTCCCGCTGGCGGACGTGTCCGACCACTTGGCGGATCCGGACACGCTCGTCTGGGTCGATCTGTGCAACCCGTCCAAGGAACTGTTGGACGAGCTGGCGACCGAGCTCGGGCTGCACGAACTGGCCGTCGAGGATGCCCTGGGACCGCACCAACGACCCAAGCTCGACAAGTACGAGACCCACTCGTTCCTGTCCTGCCACGCAGTGCGCATCGAGGCGGACAAGGCGCTTCTCGTCGAGACCGAGATCGACGCGTTCATCAACCCCCGTTATCTGATCACCGTCCGCAAGGCCGACGGGTTCTCGATGACACCGGTGCTGCGTCGTTGGGACCGTTCGCCGGATCTCGTCGTCCACGGTGTCGCTTTCTTGCTGTACGGCCTGCTCGACGTCGTGATCGACGGCTACTTCGACACGGTCGAGGGCTTCGACGAGTACTACGACACGGTCAGTGAGGCCCTGTTTGCCGACGAACCACTGTCGCCGGATCAGCAGCGCAACTGGTTCGAGATGCGCCGCGCGCTCGTCCGGTTCCACCGGCTCGTCGTTCCCATGCGAGAAGCCATCAGCGGGCTGATGCGACGCGAGCATGCGACGCTCCCCGAGGTCCTCTATCCCTATTACCAGGACGTGTATGACCACATCCTGCGTGTCAACGAGTCGACCGACTCGCTCCGGGACCTCGTCTCGACGATCGTCGAGACCAACATCAGCCTGCGCGACTACCGCCAGAACCAGGTCATGAAGAAGGTCACCAGCTGGGCCGCGATCATCGCCGTCCCGACGCTCATCACCGGGTGGTACGGACAGAACGTCCCGTACCCCGGTTCGGGCGAGACGTGGGGCGTCTGGGTTGCGGCTGCACTCATGCTCGGCGTGTCGGGTGGCCTGTTCGCCGTGTTCCGCAGGCGGGGCTGGCTCTGAGCGTCGACCACGCCCGGAACTGCTCGGCCCACGCGGGTGAAATGATCCAGCAACACCCGGTGAGGCACGCCGTAGACTGCGCCGGGTTTTCGACTCTCCGAAAGTAGGGCCCGGGGGACGTGGTGCGGCAAGGCGTTTCGGTATCGGTCGCAGCGAGGAACGATGTGTTCATCAGCTACAGCCACCGCGACGCGGCGTGGCTCGAGCGCTTGCGAGTGCATCTCGAACCGTTGATCAACCGCGATCGGCTGCAGGTGTGGGACGACGGGAGCATCGAGCCCGGCGACCGGTGGCTCGACGAGCTGCGCGACGCGGTCGGCCGTGCCCGCGTGGCGATCCTCCTCGTCAGCCCCGACTACCTGGCCTCACGGTTCATCGCGCGTGAGGAGCTGACACCGATCCTGCGGGCGGCGGAGACGGAGGGACTGCGGGTCTTTTGGATCCCGGTCCGCTCGAGCATCGTCGACAAGACCGAGCTGGCGACGTTGCAGGCAGCACAACCGCCCGACAAGCCGCTGGCGGGACTGCGTGGCGCGGCGGTCGATCGAGCGCTCGCGAGCATCGCCCGCAGCATCTACGAGGTCTTCGAGCAGTCGCCGGATCCTGGCGCAACCCCCACCACGTTCGCCGAGGTGCGTTCGCCCGACGGCACGCGGATGGTGCCGTTCGAAGGCGAGCGTGTGACGGTCGGGCGGGCCGTGGGCAACGACGTGGTGCTCGTCGACGACGAGGCGTCCCGATGGCATGCCGTCTTCGAACGGCTCGGTGCGCTCTGGTACGTCAGGGATCTCAGCTCCAGAAACGGCACCTCGGTGAACGGACAGCGTGTCGGCACGGAACGGCGGCTGCGGCCGGGCGACGACATCCGGATCGGCCAGACATCGCTCGTGTTCCACAGCGAGGAGGTCCCGAAGGAGGCCGAGACGACGCGGGCGGCGGGTGCCCCTCTCGACCTGACGCCCACCGAGCGCGAGGTGCTCGTGGAGCTCGCCCGACCGTTGGCATCCGGACACGCGTCGGCCGAACCGGCGTCCGACGGCGACATCGCCGGCGCGCTGGGTCTCGACGAGGCGGAGGTCGCGAACCACATCGAACGCCTCGTGGAGAAGTTCGCCATCCTCATCGGCCCGGCTCAGCGCACGCGGCTTGCCGACGCGGCCGTCAAGCGCGGGAGCGATCGGCGCGACCGACCTCAGCGACCGTCCGAAGCAGGCGAGATAGGCAGCGGATCAGTGCCTGAGCTGGCGGGATTCGAAGACTTCGTCGAGATCGGGCGGGGCGGCTTCGGCGTCGTCTACCGCGCCCATCAGCCGGCACTCAACCGATACGTCGCGATCAAGTTCCTGGCCGCCAGCCTGAGCTCGACGGGCCGCGAACGGCTCTCACGTGAGGCGCTCGCGATGGGCGCGCTCTCGGGGCATCCGAACATCGTCGCCGTCGTCGATGTCGGCATACCTGTCGAAGGTACGCCATACCTCATCATGCCGTACCTCGCCCGTGGTTCTCTCGCTGACACCATGGCGGCGAGTGGTCCGCAGCCGTGGCCCGAGGTCGTGCGGATCGGCGTGAAGCTGGCAGGTGCCCTCGAGTCGGCCCATCGGCTCGGCATCCTCCACCGCGATGTGAAGCCGGGCAACATCTTGGTGTCGGACTTCGGTGAGCCCCAGCTCGCGGACTTCGGCCTCGCACGGGTGTCGGGCGGGTTCGAGACGACGAGCCGTCACATCACGGCGTCCGTGGCGCACGCCGCCCCCGAGATCCTCGAGGGACGCGCGGCGAGCGCCGCGTCCGACGTGTACTCGCTCGCCTCGACGATGTACGCGCTCGTCGCCGGGAACCCCGCCTTCACTGCTGCGGACGACGAGTCCCTCGTCGCGCTGTACGTGCGGATCGCGTCGTCCCCGGTTCCCGAGCTCGCGGCCCACGGGGTGCCCGAGTCGTTGAACCGTGTGCTCGCCGCGGCGATGAGCAAACGCCCGGACGAGCGCCCCACGTCGGCCGCCGAGTTCGGCCGGATGCTCCAGGATCTGGAGGCGGCGGAAGGCGTGCCGGTGACGGATCTCCCGATCCGTGACGCAGGTCCGGCGGCGTCCCCCGTGCCGCGTGCATCATCGGTGGTCAGCGGACCGACCCGGGTCACGAGCACGGCACCCAGCCGTCGGCGGTGGATCTGGGTCGCGGTCCCGGTGGCCGCGGTCGCCGTGGTCGGGGCGACCATCTGGGCGGTGAACGACTCGCCGTCCGATCCAACTCCCGACGAGGCCACTGCACCGGACACGGATGACGGATCCGACAACGGTGGCCCGAGTGGTTCGACCTCGGCAACCGTGTCGTGCCTCACGTTCCCAGAGGACGTTCCGTGGTACCAACCCGTCGACGACCTCCCGACGCATCCCAAGTCGGCCGACTACATCGCCACCATCGAGGCCGCACCGGACTTCGATCCGAAGAGCCTCCACGCCGGTTTCGGCATCGACGCCGGCGTCGCGTACAACGTCGTCGACGGCACTCCCGCAACGACGCTCGTCCCCCAGTTCGACCCGGACGCGGACCCGGCCGAATTCGATCCCGGCCCGTACCCCATCCCCGCCGATCCGGTGGGGAGGGACGGTTATCTCATCGTGGTCGACGACTCGACGTGCACCTCCTCCGAGCTGCTCGGCGACGACGAGTTCACCCCGTGGACCAATGTGACGAGAGCGGCGCAGTTCGATCTGAACGCGGCCCCGAATCGGCCGGACGGCGCGCCGACCATGATCCAGTCCGGCCTGCCACTGTTCCCGATGCTCGTGCGCTACGCCGAGGCGGCCCAGGGCGACATCAACCACGCCCTGCTGTTCAACGCCCCCGTCTCGTCGTCGCATTTCATGCACCCGGCGACGAGGGGCGTCGGGGGCGGTGATGAGGGCGAGGACATACCGCCACTCGGCACCCGGTTCCGCCTCCAAGCCGACTTCGACTGCGGCCAGCTCGCCGCTTCGGAGAGCCGCACGATCTGCGAGACGCTGAAGACCTACGGCATGTACCTCGGTGGATCGAGCGGATCGCTGTTCAACCTGCAGGGTGTGAACGATGAGCGTTGGGACGACGACGTGATCCACGAGGACTTCAAGTTGTTGTCGCCCGACGTCTTCGAGGTCGTCGACACGAACGAACCTGTCCTCTAGCCGGCCTCGGCGTGCCCCGGTCGGTCAGCCGTGCGGTTGACACCCGGGTCCATCTCGCGGATGACGCCGTCGCACCACAAGTACCCGGTTGGCCGACGATCGGCGCCGCCTCGAGGAGCACGATGGCACCAGTGTTCCCGACGACCGAAGGAGGCCCATCATGACCAGGACGATCAGCATTCACGCCCACGAGCTCCGACCGGGCGACCTTCTCGAGTATGGCGGTCGACCCCGCCGGATCACCGATGTCGTTCGACGGTCCGGATCGTCGTGGCCCATCGCCGTCGACGGGACTGGTTGGGCGATCGCGCTCGGCCAGAGTCCTCTCAGCGTCCGGCGCGGATGACCCCGGCTACACGAGTCGGGCGCACTGACCGGTGGCGATCCCGCGCACTGTGTTTCGAGCTCCACCGTCGGTCGGCCGGGGTGTGTTGCCGGAGCACGCCAGCAGACCGCCGATCGTGTTCCCGCCAATGACGATCGGACCGGCCGTGTGGTTGTCGACGATCGCGACCAGGCCACGCATCGTGTTGCCGGTCAACTGCAGCAACCCGCTGACATGTGCGATGGCGACGGCGCCGCGGAGGTCGCTGCCGTCGAACGTCACCTCGCCCGCTCCGTCGACGACGACGACCCCGAGCACTTCGCTGTCGACGAACGACGTGACCGCAGCCCGGTCGACCAGCACCGCGCCGCGGAGCGATGCCCCGTCGACGTAGAGACTCGCCCCCGGACGGACCTCGACCACACCGCGCACGTCGGCCCCTGGCGTCACGCACGTCGTCCCGGTGGTCACGAGCAACCGCGACCGCCGACCGGTCACGACCACGTCGCACACGGGGCCACCTTCGACGAGCTTGACGACACCCCAACGCGCCGTCGTCTGATATCCGACGCCGGTCGGGTCGGCCCACGTGTGGATCGACGTGCGGACGCCGTTGGTGCCGTCGTTGACCTGGAAGTCGAGCCCGTGGAACGTTCCCGTACCGCCGTACTCGAGCAGGCTGATCGACGCCTCGACGACGTACCCGTCGGGCGTGCTCGCCGTCGCGCTGTCGAGCCGGGCCTGCTGGAACGCGACGTCGCCGGTGCCGAACGACACGGCGTTGGCCGAGTTGATCCGGATCTGGGTGTCGTCGAAGCGGTACGGCCCGTTCTTGAAGTTCCCCCCGTCGAGGAAGATCTCGAGCGAGTCCTGGACCCACGGATCGGACCCGCTCAGGTCGGGCGTGGTGTCGGTGACCTCGGCGAGGACGTAGAGGGTGCCGTCGTCCCAGAGCGTGCGCACGTCGGCGGTGGCCCCGTCGGCCGCGCCTTCGACGAGCACGTCGGTCGACACCGAGTTGGCGGTGTTCCACACGGAGTCGATCCCACCGTCGACGACTGGCGCCTGACCGGCTTCGACGGCTTCGGTGTACGACACCGGTTCGACGAGCGTGAGCGTGCCGACCGCACCCGGCTGGTTCCATCCGTGCGTCACCGCTCCGTCGGTCACTTGCACGTCGAAGTCGACGAGTTGGCCGAGCGTGGCGCCCGGCAACGGGAGCTCGGCCACCGCCGCCCAACCGGTCGCGGTCTGGACCACTTCGGCCGCAGTCTCACCCGTCCCGTCGCGACGCACGGTGTGTGTGGCTCCGTCGACGAGGAACGTGGTGGCGTCAGTTGCATCAACCGTCGCGTCGGCGACCTCGACGTACGCCGTCAGGGAGTCGGTGCCCCATCGCAGCTGGAACGCGGTGTCACCGTCGATCGTGTGCAACGGCAGCCACTCCCACTCCGGTGACGCCGTGTTCAGGTCGGTGTCCGACATGAACACGAACGCCGACCGTTGCGGCGGTGGGAGCTCGCCGTCGACGGCGCCCCGGTAGGCCGGCTTCGACTGCAGCTCGCCGTCGAACAGGAGCGGGGCGCCGGCGCCGACCCGCCAGCTGCGGTTGTCGGTGAGCCCCCACAGGGTGACCGAGAACAGGTCGTCGGTGTGGGCGCGGAAGATGCGGAACGCGTCGCGGTAGTAGTAGCCCTGATCGATCAACAACGCCTCCGTCACGGGGGTGCCGGTTGTGACGTCGAGCTCGCTGACGACCTGCGTGACGGGCAGGTCCTCGAACGCGACGAGGGCGTCGTCGAGGCTGGCCACCGGTGTCGACAGGCTGAGGTGGAACTGATGGCCGACGGCATCGACGGGCACGCCTCTTGCGAGCAGCCGCTCGACGAGGTCGTGCAGTCGCTGACGCTTGCCGGCCTG
Organism: Ilumatobacteraceae bacterium; assembly: GCA_963722415.1. GTDB lineage: Bacteria > Actinomycetota > Acidimicrobiia > Acidimicrobiales > Ilumatobacteraceae > JALOLG01. Next base: position 29,337 of record CAVRNI010000067.1, on the reverse strand, counting down.
TTCGGTGTTGTAGTCGTTGATCGCCAGCACCACTGGCCGGTCGCTCCCGGCCGCCGCGTACACCTCGTTGAAGGCCTCGTCGGCATACGTGAAGGCGAGATCGATGTACTCCTCGCCGAGCACGTCGTACCACCGGCTGCGGCGCAGCCCGTCGGCCTCGGTGGTGCCGTCGGAGACGACCTCGTTGACGACGTCCCACGCGACGAGCGGATTGGTATCGCTCCCGAACGGCCCGTACTCGGCGCTCAGCGCCTCGGCGATCGAGAAGATGTGGTTGCGCATGCGGTCGCGCAGGATCGCCCGGTCGGCCTCGCTGGCGGTGAGCGGTGTGCCGGCGTCGGTCTCGAAGAACCAGGCCGGCGTCTGGCTGTGCCAGACGAGCGTGTGCCCGTAGACGTCGAGGCCGTTGGCAGCGGCGAAGTCCATGATCGCCGTCGCCTCGGGATGGATCCCGAAGGTCCGCGCCGCGTCGTACCACGCCTCCGGCTTCATGTGGTTCTCAGGGGTCACCTGGTCGAAGTGGCGCAACACCAGGTCGGCCGCCGATCCGGCGGTCTCCCGCGAGTCGATCGCCACGCCGATGTTGAAGTCGACGGTGTCCTTGACCGGAGTGATGTCCTCGATCTCGGGCGGCGCGAGGGACTCGACGACGATGTCGTCGACGAGGAAGCTGGCGGGCGTGCCGTTCGGGTACGCCGTCTCGAAGTACAAGAACGCGGTGTCAGCGTTCGGCATCACGTAGTTGGCGGTGACCTCGCGCCACGCCCCGTCGGTCACACCCGTGAACTGGCCGACGGTGTCGAACGACGAGGCCCCGCCGTTGACGCGCTGCATCGAGAGCCAGATGTCGCCGTTGCCGGCACCGGCGGCGAACTTCACCCACGCCGTGATCGCGTACGTGCCGCCGGGCAGCACGACCCCGGTGACGTCGTGCCCGATGCCGTCGCCCTGACCGGTGCGGTTCGACACGAGCGCTGCCTGGGCGCCGCCGTGCGCCTCTGCGGTGGTGACCTCCACCGTGGGATTGCCCTGGGCGTTGCGAGCGATCCACCCGTCGAGCCCGTCCTCGAAGTCAGTGTCGAGCACGATGCCCACGGGCGGCGGTGGTGGTGGTTCGGTGGATTCGGTGGTGACGACGATGTCGTCGACGAGATAGGTGTACGGGCTGCCGTCGACCGAGTGCGCACTGCTGCCGATGTACACGGCGACGGCCTGGCTCGGTGTGAACGCGCCCGACACCGTCGTCCACCCGTCGCCGTTGACCGTCGTGTTGCCGATCCAGGTGAACCCCGGATCGGTCACGAACCGGAACTGCGCCGTCCCCGGCGACGCCAACTTGACCTCCATCGAGAACACGTACTCGACACCGGCCTCGAACATCGCCGGGCTCTTGATCCCGTCGAAGTCATTGGCCCGGTTGGCGACCTGCAACACCCCGTTGCCGGCGTCGTCGACGACACTCAACGCCGGCCCGCCACTTTGCACCCAATCCCCCCAGGTCCCGTCGTTGAAATCGTTTACAACGACGGGCACAGGAACGGCTTCGGCGACCTCGATGATGCCGACCAGCGCGGTCGTCGTCACGAAGAACGCACCTGCCACAAGACCCGCGAAGCGGCGGTTGGCCATGTCTCTTCCCCTCCATCAGTTCGCCCGATGAGTTCGGCAGACACGGCGCTTGCGGTGAACGAGGTCCCCCACTGTCACCGTCGGTGCGGCGATGCTGCGCGGTTCGCAACGTAGGTCACGAGCCGCGGGTGGTCAAGCGTTGCCCGAGCGCATCGGGCGCCGGAAATCGACCGCGTCTGCCTTGTATCGGGCGTTCATGCGGTCACGGGCGAATCCGCCGACCTGAGCTCACGCCGAGCGCCGGCGCGTCAGGTGTCGGCTCCCGACATAGCGAGTCGCGAATGGTCGAGCCGTGATCCCGTGAGCGACGATGCTGAGCAGGATCGTGATCGCGATCGTGTGAACCGCGATGGTCACTCGCGGGTCGCTGCCGCCAAGCTCCTCGACGGCGAGCAGTGCGAAGACAACCGAAGCCAGACCTCGCGGCCCGAACCAGCCGACGAAGGCGATCGTTGCCCGGTCTTGCCCCGAACCGATCAGCGAGATCGCCACCGGCACCATGCGCACGACGGTCAGGCTGGCGACGGCATAGAGCGCGGTCCGACCGTCGAGATCTTCGAAGGCGGGAAGCACGAAGCCCGCGCCGAACACGAACCACAGCACCCACGACAGCAGCCGTGCCGACGAGTTCGGTGAACTCGACGGCCTCCGCAGTGTCCGTCCGAGCGGACGCTCCGAAGGCCAGACCGCCGACGAACGCGGCGACGAACGGGTTTCCGCCAGTCTCCGAGGCCACCAAGAACGCGATCAGTGCCAGCGACAGCGTTGCGAGCCGGCGTGAGCCGTGCTCTGTCCAGCCATGCTTTCCGGCGAGGACGACGACGTAGCCTCCGACGAAGCCCGCTCCGGCACCCACAAGGAGTCCGACGGCGATCTCTCCGACCGCGCCGAACCCGTCCTCGTATTCGTGCTGTACAACTCCGATCGCGGTCGCCGCCGCCGCAATGAAATAGGTCACGACTGGCGTGGCGATGCCGTCGTTGAGTCCGCTCTCGACGTTGAGCACACGGCGGACGCCAATCGGTAGCCGCTCATCGGCGATCACCGACGCGCTCAGTGCGGCATCGGTGGGAGCGAGACTGGCGGCGATCAAGCCCGCCAACGCGAGCGGCAGACTCGGGAACATCAGAACTGCGATCGCGGTCCCGGCGATGATCGAGAGCGGCAACCCGATGCCCAGCAGACGAGCTGTGAGCGGGAGATCCTGACGCGCGGCAGCCAATGGGACCAATGACGCGTCGGCAAACAACAACAAGGCCAACGTGATCTCGGCGAAATGGTGCACCGCCGAGCTCTCGACATCGACGGTCACGATTCCCCAACTGGAGTTCCCCAGAAGGAAGCCGGCGATCGTCAGGATCAGCGGTCCGCTGAAGTTGAACTGTTCGAGACGGTGTGCCACGACCGCCCACCCGAAGATCGCGAGCGCGATAGCGATCAGCGTGGCTTCGTTCATTCTCTGTTCTCCGACCGGGTCAGGCGTTGACGCCGTGAAGTGTGGCCGCACGCGGTTCGTTCGGCATCACCCACAGCTTTGCTCCGCCGTCGCCACGGACGAGGCCGCGCCCCTCGCGCATCTCAGCCGATCGCCGTGCGCCTCATCTCAGTGAGTGTGGTCCGCCGCGCTTGGCGTACTCGGCGCGGTATTCGCGAGCGAGCTGGTTCTGTTGCGTCTTGGACAGGAGCTTTCCGGCCAGCTGGAAGGTCCCATGCTCTTCTTCGTCCAAGTGATCCCGTACCTCGGTGGAGAGTTGCTTGGCGAGCTCACCGAAGTGATCGGTCGCGGGGTCGACACCCCGTAGCTGTTCGACCAGTTCCTCAGCCTTGTGGTGGTCGGCCAACGCGTGGCGAGTGACGGAGAGTCCCGCATCGTTCATGAGCAGCGGAACGTAGAAGTGACGCTCCTCGGCCGTTGCGTGCGCGTCGAGTTCGTTTGCGAGCGCGAGAAAGGCGGCGCGGCGGTTGTCGGCCGAAGCTCGTGCGTGGGTCATCGTGCGAGCGAGCGAGCGCTGGACCTTGTGGCTCGCTCGCAAGTCCTCGAAGATCGTCATCCCGTTCGTTTCTCGATTGTCGCGCCGCGATTTTCTTGGTCGGGCTGAGAGGATTTGAACCTCCGACCTCTTGACCCCCAGTCAAGCGCGCTAACCAAACTGCGCCACAGCCCGTGACGTCGGTCGATCCTAGCGAGGGTCTCCGATCACCGTTCAGGTCAGGATCTGGAAGAACCGCCACACCAGGTAGACGACGGTCATCACCACGAGCAGCTTGAAGTGCCACGGCGCGCGCTCGTCGCTGGCGACTTCCTCGGCCTTGGCGGCGGGCGTCTCCACGTCGCTGCCGCAGGTCGGGCACGTCCCGTCGGGGCGCATCGCGCTCGGCGTCAGATACTTCGCGCACTCCTCACACCACGGCATGACGGCACCAGTGAATCAGGGGGTCCGCGTCGTCAGTCGTCGCGCTTGCGGACGCGCAGCTTGAGCGGGGTCGAGCCGAAGCTGAACGCTTCGCGGATCATGCGTTCGAGGTATCGCAGGTAGTGCTGGGGCAGCTCGCGGTTCACGAACAGGGTGAACGTCGGCGGGTCCGTGGCGCCCTGCACCGCGTACAGCACCTTCGCCCCTCCGCCGGCCGGCTGCCGTTGCTGGGCGTCGGCGATGACCTTGTTGACCTCGCGGGTTGGCACCCGGCGGTGGTACTGCTCGATCGCGCCGGCGAGCACCGGACGCAACCGGTGGACCCCCTTGCCGGTGAGCGCCGAGATCTTGAGCACGGGTGCGTCGCCGAGGAAGGCCAGCTTGCGGTTGAGCTCGTTCTGGATGTCGAGCCGGCGCTCGGGATCGTCGACCAGCTCCCACTTGTTGAGCAGGATCACGATCGGGCAGCCGGCCGCATCGACGCGTTCCGCGAGGCGTTGGTCCTGGCCGGTGACGCCCTCGGTGGCGTCGACCACCATCAGCGCGATGTCGGCGTCGTCGATGGCGCGCAGCGCCCGCACGAGCGAGTAGTACTCGGCGGCATCGTCGATCTTGGCCCGCCGGCGCATCCCGGCCGTGTCGACGAACACGATCGGGCCGTCGGCGGTTTCGACGAGCGTGTCGATCGCATCACGGGTGGTGCCCGCGATGTCGTGGACGACCGAGCGGTCCTGGCCGACGAGCCGGTTGAACAGTGTGCTCTTGCCCACGTTCGGCCGTCCCACGATGGCGACCCGCGGCGGCCGCCCGTCGCCGACCGACCACTTGTCGTCGCCGTCGAGCTCGCGCTCGGGCTGGTCGGCTGGATCGACGAACACCGCCTTGTCACCGAGCCGCTCGAGCACGACGTCGAGCAGGTCACCGGCGCGCCTGCCGTGAAGGGCGCTCACCGGGACCGGATCGCCGAGCCCGAGCGAGAGGAACTGCCACAGATCGGTCTCGCGCTGATTGTTGTCGGCCTTGTTGGCGACCACGAGTGTCTGGTGACCGCCGCGGCGCAACCAGTTGGCGACCGCTTCGTCGTCCTCGCGACCACCGACCGACGCGTCGACGACGAAAAGGACGAGGTCCGCCTCGTCGACCGCGTTCTCGACCTGCCTGCTGACCTTCGACTCGAGGTCGTCGCCGCCGGGCATCCAGCCGCCCGTGTCGATCACGCGGAACGGCACACCGAGCCACTCGGCCTCGAGCTCCTTGCGATCGCGGGTCACGCCGGGCCGGTTCTCGACGATCGCCGCCTGCTCGCCGACGATGCGGTTGAACAGCGTGCTCTTGCCGACGTTCGGTCGCCCGACGATCACCACCGTGGGGAGCGCCGCTGCGTTCGTGTCTGTGCTCATCGCCGAGCCCCTTCCCCGAGCGCGGCGCGCAATGCGAGGCCGTCGGTCGCGACGATCTCGACCGGGCGCGGGAGATCGGCGACCGTGAGCCCGTCGAGGAACCGCTGGTCGTCGGAGAGGCAGACGTCCGGAAGCAGATAGCGGTGCCGCGGTGGCTCCTGTGCGAGCACACGACACAGATCGGCGCCGGTGAGCAGCCCGGTGACCGCGGTGTTGCCGCCGAAGAACTCGTTGCGTACTGCGATCACCCGTACGTCACCGCGCCCGAGCTGGTCGATCAGGGGACCGATGACACGGGCGCCCATCTCGCCGGACAACACTCCGATGGGCGCGCTGCGGGCGGGCCCGAGCGTGACCGGTGCCGCCCCGTCCACTCCCCCACCGTCATTCGAGCACCCGTGCCCGGTGGCTCGCAGACCCGTGTAGGCGGCGGGGTTGGCCGGAAGGTCGACGGCGGCGAAGAATCCGCTGCGGGTACCCGTCGCGGCTGCCGACTCCCCGAGGAACTCCAGCTCGAACGTGCGGGCCATGCCGATGCCGTCCTCGTGCATGGTGAAGCCGTCGTACGCCGCGGCGGGCGGGAAGGGACGGCCGGCCATCAAGTAGTACTCGTCGGCCAAGTGCACCAATCGGTGCCCGAGCACGGACGCGAAGACGTCCTGCCAGTCCTCGACCGCGGCGACCACCGACATCGCCTCGGCGGCGGTGTGGAGCCGCATCGCCGACTCGGTGTTGAACTTCGAGAGGCCCAACGGGACGACCGCCACCGACGCCAAGTCGGGAAAGCGGTCGAGGATCCCGGCCATCGTGTCGTCGAGCACGGCGCCGTCGTTGACGCCCGGACACACCACGATCTGCCCCCGCACCTCGATCCCGTGATCGAGCAGCGCGCGCAACCAGCGCAGGCTCATGCCGCCCCGCGGGTTGCGCAGCATGCGGCTGCGGATCTCGGGATCGGTCGCATGGATGCTCACGTTGAGTGGCGACAGCCGTTCGGTCACGACCCGTTCGAGGTCGGCCTCGGTGAAGCGGGTCAACGTCGTGAAGTTGCCGTACAGGAAGCTCAACCGGTAGTCGTCGTCCTTGAGGTAGAGACTCCGGCGCATCCCCTTGGGGAGCTGGTAGATGAAGCAGAACTCGCAGTGGTTGTCACACGTGCGGACCCGGTCGAAGACCGCGCTCTGCACCTCCACACCGAGCGGCTCGCCGTCGCGCTTCGAGACGTCGACCACGAGCTCCATCCCGCCGCGCCGGACGTCGAGCTCGAGCTCGGGCTCGTCGGTCAGGAGCTTCCACTCGATGACGTCGCGAGGGACCTGGCCGTTGAGGCGCGCGACCTCGTCGCCGGGTGTGAGCCCGGCCAGCGCGGCGGGCGAACCGGGCGCGACGGCGACGATGAGGGGTGCTGGCATGGCCGTCCCAGGCTATCGGCGGGGCCTCACCGCTAGCCTGCGACGCGACATGGGTGACGTGCGATGACTGTCGATCGCGTGCTCCTCGCCGAGCCGCGGGGCTTCTGCGCCGGTGTCGAGATGGCGATCAAGGCGCTGGCCTGGATGGTCCGGAGCTTCGAACCGCCGGTCTACTGCTACCACGAGATCGTGCACAACCGGCTCGTCGTCGATCGCTTCGAACGCCAGGGGGTGGTGTTCGTCGACGACATCGGCGACGTGCCACCGGGCAGCCCGATCATGCTGTCGGCGCATGGTTCGGCGCCGGAAGTGGTCGAGGCGGCCCGCGCCCGAGGCAGTTATGTCGTCGACTCGGTGTGCCCCCTCGTCACGAAGGTGCACCACGAGGTCAAGGTGCGCACCGGCAAGGGGTATCGCATCGTCTACGTCGGCCACGAGGGGCACGAGGAGGCGGTCGGCACGATGGCGGTCGCGCCCGGCTCGATCAGCCGTGTGGAGTCGGTCGCCGAGGTCGACGCGCTGCCCGACTTCGACGAGCCGGTCGCCCTGCTCGCCCAGACGACGCTGTCGCACCGCGACTGGGAGAACGTCGCCGTTCGCGTCAGCGAACGATTCCCCGACGTGTGGACGCCGGGCCGCAGCGACCTGTGTTTCGCGACCACCAACCGCCAGTCGGCGCTGATGGCGATGGCGACCCGGTGCGACGCGATCGTCGTGATCGGGTCGGCGAACTCGTCGAACACCCGGGCGCTCGAGAAGCTGGCCGTCGAAGCCGGGTGCGAGCGCGTGTTCCGCGTCAACACCGCCGACGAGCTGCCGCCCGACCTCGTCGGCACGGTCGGTGTGACCGCCGGCGCCTCGGCACCCGAGGAACTGGTCGACGAGGTCATCCGCACCCTCGCGCCGGTGTCCGGCGTGGAGCTCGTGCGGGTCACCGAGGAGGACGAGTACTTTCCACCGCCCCGCAACATTCGCGAGTTGCAGAGCGCGATCGAGGCAGCCAGCACCGCGTTGCTCGGCGGGGCGATCCTCGACCGTCCGCTGATGGACGACCGCAGCCTCGGCGCGAGCGACGTGCTCGCCTTGCTGACGACGTCGTGACGCGTCACTTCATCGGCACGTCAGTTGTTCGCGGGCGTCAGTTGCGCGGCACCTGACTCCACGGCACCTCGCGGTCCACTCGGACGTCACCGGGCAGACCGAGCACCCGCTCGCCGAGGATGTTCTTCATCACCTCGGTGGTGCCGCCCTCGATCGAGTTCGCCCGGCTGCGCAGGAACGCCTTCTGCAGCGTGTCGGACTCCATGGCCGTCTCCGGCCGGATCATCTCGTAGCTGCCGTACAGCATCCCCTCCGCACCGAGCAGGTCGACGACCTTGGCGAGGATGTCCTTGTTGAGATCGGCCGACGCCATCTTGGCGATCGAGCCTTCCGGACCCGGATCGCCCATCTTGCGCATCTGGTTGGCGCGAATGTTGGTGAGGCGCAGCACCTCGGCCCGCGACCACAGCTTCATCACGTCGTCACGCGCGACCGCGTCCTTGCGCTCCTCGGGCAGGTCGTTCCAGACGTTGACGAGCGCGGCGATGCTGCCCGACCCCTTGCGCGGGATCGTCCCGCCGATCGACACCCGCTCGTTCATCAGCGTCGTGAGTGACACCCGCCAGCCCTCGCCGGGCTTGCCGAGCATCTCCGATGCAGGGATGCGGGTGTCGGTGAAATAGACCTCGTTGAACTCGGCTTCGCCGGTCATCTGGCGCAGCGGCCTGACCTCGACGCCGGGCGCGTGCATGTCGACGACGAACGCGGTGAGACCGGCGTGCTTGACGGCTTCGGGATCGGTGCGTACGACGAGCAGACCCCAGCGCGAGAGGTGGGCGAGCGTCGTCCACACCTTCTGGCCGTTCACGATCCACTCGTCGCCGTCGCGCGCACCTCTCGACGAGAGGCCGGCGAAATCGGAGCCCGATCCCGGTTCGCTGAACAGCTGACACCAGATCTCCTCCGCCGTGAACAGCGGGCGGAGGTAGCGCTGCTTCTGCGCTTCGGTCCCCCACACCGCCACGGTCGGTCCACACATCCCGTACCCGATCGGGTTGCGACTCATCGAGTTGGGCCCGCCGGCTGCGGTGATGCGCTCGTTGACCGTCCGCTGCAGCCCCGGTGACAATCCGAGCCCCCCGTGGCCCTCCGGGAAATGAACCCACGCCAGACCCCGGTCGAACTGCTGGCCCAGGAACTCCCGCGGCGAGGTCGACGCCGGCGGGTGCTCCTCGAGCAACTCATCGACGAGGTCGCTGACCTTCTGAGCGTCAGCGCTGAGGGGCGTGTCGATCACCGTCATCGCGACGACGGTACTGGCGTTGCGGGAGGAGCGACGAAACGTAAGGGCGGCGCGCGTGACACACTCGCTGCGAATGTCCCGGTCGGCCCGCGCCTCCGCGATCGCCGTGGTCGCCATCGCTCTCGGCCTTGCCAACGCCACGTCGGCGTGCACCGGCGACGACGACGACACGACGCCGACAGCCGCCGATCCACAGCCGCCGAACGACACCGGCCCGACCACGACCACGCTCCGCGACTCGGAGTTCTGCACCGGCATGATCGACCTCTCCCAACGCCTCGAAGAAGCCGACGAGACCGATGACACCGCAGCGATGATCCGTTCGGCCTACGCCGATCTGGATCCTGTCGTCCCCCTCGTGATCCGGCCCGACTTCGACGCGGTCCGTGAACTGCTCGTCGCCGAGGCCGACGGTGAAAGCACGACGACCACTGACGCCGCCGTGGCGACGAGCAGCCCCAGCGACGTCACCGCCGCGGCGGGTGACGGAGAGGGCACGTCGGTGGCCGACACACCGAGCGAACGCCTGGCCGCCTACGTCGATTTCGCGTGTCGCGGCATCGCCAACAACCCTGGCCCACCGGCCACGCAGCCACCCTGATCGAGGCCAACTGAGCGTTTCGTCAGTTGAGGACCGCGAGGGCACGCACTGCGTCGGCATCCTCGCTGTGCAGCTCGGGCATCGCCATTCGCATCCGCGTCACGAGCGCCAGCCGGACGCGATCACCTGCGCTGGGCGAACCCGGCCCGCAGGTTGTTCAGCATCCGGGCGACGATCGCCCGACTCGGCGTCGGGTCGAGGTGCGAAGCGCGCCACGGCACCTGATCGCGGGTGATGTCGCGCAGCAGCCTCTCGCAGCCTTCCCGATCGAGCGTGCGCCCGCCGTGGAACGGGTCGACGAACCACCCCGGATCGTGCGGATCGCCGACCAGGAAGTGGGCGGGCATCCCGATCCCGACCAGCTCGATCCCCCGGCGGCGGGCGACCTCGATGAGCAGGACCGACAGCGTGATCGGGATGCCGCGACCGGTCTCGAGGACATGATCGAGACACGAGTTGCGCCAGTCCGAGTACGTCGAGCGATCGCCCGCGAACCGCTGCGCACCGAAGAGCCCGGCGACGACGCCGTCGCGGTCACCGTCGGGGCACGAAGCCGCCAGGACATCGATGTCGTCGAGCCACCGCTCGATGTCGAGACCGGGACGCAGGACAGCTGACAGCGTCAGCGCTGCCCGATCGAGTGGGAGCTCCGCACCGGGGCGTGCGACGAGCGAGGTGAACGCTGTGATCGCTGCCGTGACATCGTCCCGGTCCACACGACGACGGTATCGTCGACTCCGTCATGTTCCCGGGCGCTTTCGTCGACACACAGGGAGACAAGCCGGCCGTCGTCATGGCCGGCAGTGGCTTCACGCAGACATTCGCCGAGTTGGACGCCGCCGCCAACCGCCTGAGCCAGGTGTTGCGGTCGGCCGGCCTCCAACCTGGCGACCACGTCGCGCTGTGCATGGAGAACCACGACCGCTATCTCGAAGTGCTGTGGGGTTGCCGCTACGCCGGCCTGATCTTCACGGCCGCCTCGTCGCGCCTCACGAGTGGCGAGCTCGCCTACATCCTCGATGACTGCGGGGCGAAGGCGTTCATCACGTCGCGGTATCTCGCCGACCAGGCGGCGGAGATCGTCGCCGACACGCCAGGCGTACAGTTGCGGCTGATGCTCGACGGCACGATCGACGGGTACGAGAGCTACGAGGAGGCGACGGCGCGACAGCTCGTCCGAACCGCTCGCCGATCGCATCGCGGGAACCGACATGCTCTACTCGTCGGGCACGACCGGCCGGCCGAAGGGCGTCCTGCAGCCGTTCGAACAACGACCGCTCGAGACGTCCGCGATGGCCGTCGCCGAGCTGCTGAAGGCGCTGTACGGAGCGACGAGCGAGTCCGTCTACCTGTCGCCGGCGCCCCTCTACCACGCCGCACCGCTGCGGTTCTGCATGGCGATGCACACGATCGGCAGCACCGTCGTCGTGATGGAGCATTTCGACGCCGAGCAGTACCTGCAGCTCGTCGAGAAGTTCCGCATCACGCACAGCCAGGTCGTGCCGACGATGTTCGTGCGGATGATGAAGCTCGATCCCGAGGTGCGGGCAAGGTACGACCTGTCGTCGCTGCAATGCGTGATCCATGCCGCGGCGCCATGCCCGATCCCCGTGAAGCGGGGCATCATCGAGTGGTTCGGTCCGGTGGTCCACGAGTACTACGCAGGGACCGAGGGAAACGGCTTCGTCTACTGCAACAGTGAGATGTGGCTCTCGCACGAGGGGACGGTCGGCAGGCCGATCGGGTGTGTTCTCCACATCTGCGACGACGCGGGCGAGGAGTTGCCGATCGGCGAGAGCGGCACCATCTACTTCGAGGGCGGGGCCTCGTTCGAGTACCACAACGACGCCGAGAAGACGAAGGGATCGCGCCACGCCAAGGGCTGGAGCACGCTCGGCGACGTCGGGTACGTCGACGACGAGGACTACCTCTACCTGACCGACCGCAAGGCGTACATGATCATTTCAGGCGGCGTAAACATCTATCCTCAGGAGGCCGAGAACGTCCTCGTCACCCATCCGGACGTGATCGACGTCGCCGTGTTCGGCGTGCCGAACGAGGAGTTCGGTGAGGAGGTCAAAGCCGTCGTCGAGCCGCGCGAGATGCCGGCCGACGCCGCCGCCTCCGCCGCGTTGGCGTCGGAGCTGATCCGGTTCTGTCGGTCGCAACTCGCCGACGTCAAGTGCCCGCGCAGCATCGACTTCCGCCCGACACTCCCCCGCCACCCGACCGGCAAGCTCTACAAGCGCCTCCTCAAAGACGAGTACTGGCAAGCCGCCGGCCGCTCCATCTGAAACCCTCCGTCCTGTCTGCTTCATATGACGCCACGGGCAATCTGAAGCAGACAGAACGGTGGGGTGGATACTGGTGGGGTGCCGGCGTCGTCGATCCCGTTCCTGGATTGGCCGGCGCCCCTCCCATTCGCGCACCGGGGCGGCGCCAGCGAAGCGCCCGAGAACACGCTGCCCGCGTTCGAGCATGCCGTCGCGCTCGGCTACACGTATCTCGAGACCGATGTCCACGTCACGGCCGACGGTGTGCTCGTCGCGTTTCACGACACCGACCTCAGCCGGACGTGTGGCCGGCCCGGCATCATCACCGAGTTGCCGTGGTCCGACGTGTCCACGGCGCGCGTCGGTGGACGCGAGCCGATCCCATTGATGGAAGACCTGCTCGAGGCATTCCCTGACGCGCGCTTCAACATCGACTGCAAGTCGAACGCCGCGGTGAGTGCGCTCGTCTCGGTGATCAAGCGAACGAACGCCGGGCTGCGGGTCTGCATCAGCGCCTTCGACGACCGGCGCCTGATCCGGCTGCGCGCCGCGCTCGGGCCGCAGGTCTGCACGGGTCTGGGCCCCGGCCAGATCGCCGCCCTGCGCTTCCTCGGTCGGGCCGCGGGTGGCGGCGCCGCGGCGCAGGTCCCGGTGCGGCAGGGTCGGGTGACGCTCGTCGACGAACGCTTCGTGCGCGGCGCGCATCGGCGAGGACTCCAGGTCCACGTGTGGACGATCGACGACGCCCACGAGATGCGGCGGTTGCTCGACCTCGGTGTCGACGGACTGATGACGGACCGGCCAGCGGTGCTCCGTGACGTGCTCGTCGAACGCGGCGAGTGGCACGGCCCGGTGCCCGGCCCTGGTGAGTGACAACGTCTGCAGGGCAGCTACGTTCGCCGATTGATGGGGGAACGGCTGGCGCGGGTCGTCGCGGCCGCGACCAACGGGCGGGCGGCGCGATGGATACCGGCGGCCGGGCTGGTGACCGTCCAGTTGATCTTCTTCCAGGTCCCGGCAGGCGCGTGGATCCGGGGCGTCGTGATCGGCATGCTGACCGCGCTGCTCGCGATCGGGCTCGCACTCGTCTACCGAGCGAACCGGATCGTGAACTTCGCGCAGGCCGATCTCGGATTCCTCCCCGTCTCGCTCGTGGTCGGCCTCGTCGTGTTCTGGGACTGGCCGTGGGGAGTCGGCCTCGTCATCGGCCTGCTCGGAGCGATCGTCCTCGGTGCGGTCGTCGAGTTCGCGCTCGTGCGGCGCTTCCGTCGCTCGTCACGACTGGTGCTCACGGTCGCGACCATCGGGATCACGCAACTGCTCGCCGTCGGGGCGCTGCTGATGCCGCGACTGTGGGGCCAGCGCCCGACGTCGCAGCGGATCCCGGCACCGTTCGATGCGACGGTCACCATCGGCACGTTCGTGCTCAACGCCAACGACCTCCTCGCTCTGGTCGCCGCCCCGTTGGCGATGGCGGCGGTCGCCTACTTCCTCGACCGCACCCGGCTCGGAATGGCGATCCGAGCGACCGCAGAACGATCCGATCGAGCCGCCATGCTCGGTATCCCGGTCTCTCGGTTGGCGACGCTGACGTGGATCGTCGCCAGCCTGCTCTCGTTCATCGCCCTGTTCCTGCGAGCAGGCATCCTCGGGTTGCCGTGGGGGACGGCGATCGGGGCGACCGCGCTGGTGCCCGCCATCGCCGCGCTGGCGATCGGACAGCTCAGCGACCTCCCATCGATCGCGATCACCGCGATCGCGCTCGGCGTGCTCGAGTACGGCGTCGCGTGGAACGCGTCGAGCCCGCTCCTCGTCGCGCCGATCATCGCGGCCGCGGTGTTCATCTCATTGCTCGCGCGGCACGTCCAGGTGGGCCGAGCCGACGTGTCGGAGAGCTCGTCGTGGCGGCTGACCGAAGAGATCCGTCCCGTTACCGCGACCGGCGTCGCGCGCCGTCGGTGGCGGTGGATCCGGATCACGTTGTGGGTCGTGCTCGTCGGCTGCGCGCTCGCGCTGCCGGCAGTGTTGCGCGTCGATCAGGTCATCAAAGCCAACGCCGTGGTCGCCTTCGCGCTGGCCTGTGTCTCACTCGTGGTGCTGACCGGATGGGCAGGCCAGATCTCGCTCGGCCAGGTCGCGTTCTTCGCGATCGGCGCGGCGACGTCGGCGTACGTCACGAGCGAGTGGCACATCGACCTCACGCTCGCCCTGCTGGTTGGTGCCGCAACGGGCGCGACCGCCGCGCTGGCGGTCGGGCTGCCGGCGTTGCGCCTACAGGGCCTCTACCTCGCCGTCACGACGCTCGTCTTCGCCGTCACCGTGACGGCCTGGTTGCTCAACGACCGGTTCTTCGACTGGGTGCCGAGCGACCGGATCGAACGACCGCCGCTGTTCGGCCGGATCAGCCTCGATGACTCGGGGAGGTACTACTTCTACTCGCTCGCCGTGCTCGCCATCGTCGCCGTGGTGTTGCGACGCCTGCGCGCCAGTGCCATCGGGCGAGCGATCATCGCAGTGCGCGACAACGAACCGGCGGCGGCGGCGTTCGCCATCGGCACGGTCCGCGTCAAACTCACCGCGTTCGCGATCTCCGGCGCAGTGGCCGGGATCGGCGGGGCGCTCTTCGTGCACCTCAATCAGAGCTTCGACCTCGCCAGCTACGACGCGGGTGAGAGTCTCGACGTGTTCGTGGCGTCGGTGGTCGGCGGCCTCGGATCGTTGGCCGGAGCGGTGCTCGGGGCGTTGTTCCTCTGGGGCGTGCGATGGTTCGTCCCCGCCAACGAGTGGCGGTTCCTCGCCTCGTCGTCCGGAGTGCTCCTGGTCCTGCTGCTGTTGCCGGGCGGGCTCGTCGGCCTGCTTGCCCGCCTGCGCGACCAACTGGTCGCGGCGTTGGGAGATCGCGAATGAGCGAGCTCGGGCGATTCGTCCGCCACGCCCGGCACCCCGGCACCTGGCTGCGCGACGTCTGCGGCGGCGAGGCCGTCTACCCACTGGTGATCCTGTTCGGGCTCAACGCCGTCGACGAGCTCGACCGCACGGCGTTCGCGATCCTGTTGCCCGAGATCCGAGAGACGTTCGACCTCGACCTGACGACCACGCTCGCGTTCGTCGCAGCCGTGTCGATCGCAGCCCTCGCGCTCCAGGTGCCGATCGCCCAGCTCGCCGACCGCCGGCCGCGGCTCCCGCTGATGATCGGCGGCGCGGTGTGCTGGGCCCTGTTCGCCGGCCTCACCGGGTTGGCGACGACGCTGTGGGTGCTCGGCATCGCCCGTTCGGGGTCGGCCGTCGGCAAGGCCGTGATCGACCCGACGCACAACTCGCTCCTCGCCGACTACTACCCATTGGCGTCTCGCAGCCGCGTGTACAGCACCCATCGCGCCGCCAACGCCGTCGGCGCGTTCGTCGGGCCGCTGGTCGCCGGGCTGCTCGCCTTCCAGTTCGGGTGGCGGTTGCCGTTCGTGGTGTTCGTCTTTCCGACGCTCGTGTTCGCCTTCCTCGCCCTCCGACTCCGCGAACCGGTGCGCGGGCGCTGGGAGCGTGAGGCGATGGGTGCGACCACGGACGTCGTGATGACCGAGGAGACCGCTCCGTCGTTCGCCGAGAGCTGGCGCACCGTGCAGCGGATCCCGACGCTGCGGCGGGTGTGGGCGTCACTCCCGTTCCTCGCCGTCAGCCTCGTCGGGTTCGTCGCCCTCGCGACGCTGCTGTACGACCAGGAGTTCGGCCTCGACGAACGGGCACGCGGCTTCGCCACGGCCATCGCCGAACCGTTCCAGCTCGTTGGTCTCGTCGTCGGTGCGAGGATCGCGACGAAGCGGTACGCCGCCGACTTCGCGGGCCTGATCCGGTTCGTCTCGTGGGCGGCGCTGGCTGCCGGCGCATGCTCCGCGTTGTTCGCCCTGTCGCCGAACCTCGTCGTCGCGGTCGTCCTCAACTGTGCGATCTCGGCACTGCTCGCCGTCGTGGCGCCCGGCATCCTCACGGTCTTGTCGTTCGCGATCCCGCCGCGGGCGCGGGCGACGGGCTTCTCGGTCGCATCGCTGTGGATCATCCCGGGGCTGCTGATCCTGCCGCTCGTCGGGTGGATCGCCGACCAGTGGTCGATCCGGATCGGGATGCTGGTGATGGTCCCCGCGTTCGTGGTCGGTGCACTCGTGCTGCGCAGTACCCATCGGATCATCGAGGGTGATGTCGCCCAGGTCTGGCGCGCCGCCGCGGCCCGCTCGGAGGCGCTCTACGACCGCCGGCAGGGTCGGTCCGATCTGCTGCTCGTGCGTGGCCTGGAGGCCGGCTACGGCGGCCGCCCGATCATTCGCGGCATCGACCTCGACGTGCGCGAGGGCGAGATCGTGGCGCTGCTCGGCACGAACGGCGCCGGCAAGAGCACGCTGCTCAAGTCGATCAGTGGCGTCGTCGAAGCCGACCGGGGTGCCGTGGTGCTCGACGGCCGCGACATCACGCACGCGCCGCCCAACGAGATCGCCAACCTCGGCGTCGTCCAACTCCCCGGCGGGGCCGGCGTGTTCGGCGGGCTCACGGTCGCCGAGAACCTCGACCTCGCGATGTGGTCACGCCGCAACGCCCGCCACGATGAGCCACCGGACGCGCGAGCCGATGGGCAGGCGGGCGCGCTCGAGATGTTCCCAGTCCTGGCCAGGTTCCTGGAGACCCCGGCCGGCAACCTGTCCGGCGGCCAGCAGCAGATGCTCGCGCTGGCGATGTGCCTCGAGAGCCGGCCGCGGGTCCTGCTCGTCGACGAGCTCTCCCTCGGACTCGCCCCGGTGGTCGTGGCCGAGATGCTCCCGGTCCTGCGCCACCTGGCCGACGACGGCGTGGCCATCGTCGTGGTCGAGCAGAGCGTGAACCTCGCCCTCGAGATCGCTGACCGGGCGTACTTCATGGAGCGCGGCGAGATCCGCTTCAGCGGTCCGACGCGAGACCTGCTCGATCGGCCCGACCTGTTGCGATCGGTCTTCCTGGCCGGCGCCGCCGCCGGTTCCCACCGACGCTCACACCGATGCGCCGGTGGCCGCCGGCGACACGGTGCTCGAGGTCTCCGATCTCCATGTCCGATTCGGCGGAGTGCAGGCCGTCGCCGACGTCTCGCTCGAGCTCCACGAGCGCGAGATCGTCGGGCTGATCGGGCCGAACGGGGCGGGCAAGACCACGTTGTTCGACCTGATCTCGGGGTTCACACCCGCCGACGGTGGGCGGATCGCGCTCGACGGGTCCGACATCAGCGACCTGTCGGCGCCGGCCCGCGCACAACGCGGGTTGGGTCGCTCGTTCCAGAGCGCCCGGATGTTCCCCGAGTTGACGGTGAGCGAGAACCTCTCGGTCGCGCAGAACCGGTGGATCGACGTCCACGGCGTGGCGACGGCCGCCCTACATCTCCCCCGCGCGATTCGACTCCGAGGAGGCGATCGCCCTTCGCACCACCGAGTTGATCGAGCTGCTCGGTCTGTCGCAGTACCGTCATCACGTGGTCCGCGAACTCTCGACAGGCACCCGGCGAGTCGTCGACCTGGCGTGCCTCGTGGCCCATCGACCGACGGTGATCCTGCTCGACGAGCCCACTGCCGGCATTGCCCAACGCGAGGTCGAAGCGCTCGCACCGGTCGTGCGCCGGCTGCGCGACGACATGGGTGCAACACTGTTCGTGATCGACCACGACCTGCCATTCCTCACCGCGATCAGCGATCGACTCGTCGCCATGGACCGTGGGCAGATCATCGCCACCGGCTCTGCACATGACGTGCTCGCCCATCCGGACGTGGTCGAGTCGTACCTCGGACGAACGGCCGCCGCCGTCACCCGCTCTGGCGTCGCCGCCCCACCGACCACTGCCGACCCCGATTGATCTGACGCCTCTCACAATCACTGACACCCCAACCGCCCGTCCGACGCTCGACCCGGAGGTCCATCCATGCTGCCGGCAAGCTCCAGCAACGAACCAGACCTCGAGTCTTCCGGCCATCGCAACCTGCGCCGTTGGGGGCCCGTGGCCGTGGTCGTGACGGTTGCCCTCGTCGTGGGCGGGATCCTGTTGTTCGACGACGACGCCGATGCGCCTGCTGACACCGTCGCTCCCGACGGCACGCCGACGGTCGCGACACAGGACGAGGGAACCGTTCCGGCGACCGAGCCCGCGCCGACCGAGCCCGGCTCGGCCGCGGCCACCACGCCCGCCACCGAAGCGCCCGCCGGTCGACGAGATCCCCGCCGTGCTCTCGTTCAGTGCAGCAGAGGCGGCGGGCATCGAGGTGGAGTGGGGCGAGCGGTGCGACACCACGACCGGCCGGCTGGCCGTCGTCGACTACTTCGCGTCCGAGTGCTACGCGCCATTCACGGGCGACAACGGCGGCGAGACCGAACAGGGCGTGACCGGCTCGACCGTCAAGATCGTCTTCTACCAGGGGCCCGAGGACGACTTCATCATCCGCTACATCACCGACGCGCTGTCGATCGACGAGACCAACCAGCAAGAGGCCGACACCGTCAGGGGCATGATCGACTACTACGAGGCGTACTACGAGACGTACGGGCGGTCAGTCGAACTGATCACGTACGAGAGCTCGGGCATCGCCAACGACGAGGTGACCGCCCGCGCCGATGCCGTGCGCATCGCCGAGGAGTTCCAACCATTCATGGTGTGGGGTGGACCAGCGCTCACCAATGCCTTCGCCGACGAACTGGCGGCGCGTGGGGTGCTGTGCCTCGCGTGCACTCCCGCCCAGCCGCCCGACTGGTACAGCGAGCGCGACCCGTTCGTCTTCGGGATCGACGCCAGCGGCAACCAGAAGCAGAGCCACACCGCCGAGCTGATCCTCAACCAGCTGGCCGGCAAGCCCGCCGAGTTCGGCGGCGACGACGTCCGCTCGACGGAGCGGCGGTTCGGCCTGGTGTACGTGGAGTCGAGCGCCAACTCGAAGCCGCAGGCCGACGAGTTCATCGCAACGCTCGCGGCGGGCGGTGTCGACGTCGTCGAGACGGTCTCGTACGTGCTCGACCCGACGTCGATCCAGCAGGCGGCGTCGCAAGCGATCGCCAAGCTCAAGGCGGCCGGTGTGACGACCGTGCTGTTGAGCACCGACCCGATCGCGCCGCGCGACTTCACCCGCGAGGCCACGGCCCAGCAGTACTTCCCCGAGTGGGTCCTGGCAGCCGTCACACTCACCGACACGACCGCCTTCGCCCGGACGTACGACCAGGAGCAATGGGCGCACGCGTTCGGCAGCACCGCCCTGGCGGCCCGCATCGTCCCCGAGCGCAGCGGCTACTACCGGTTGTACGAGTGGTACAACGGCGAGCCGCCACCCGCGCCCGACCAGATCGGCGTGCTCGCCCCGTACCCGGCGGTGTTCTACGGCGTGCTCCAAGACGTCGGACCCGACCTGACGCGGGTCACGTGGGCCGACGCGTTGCGGGCCGACATCGAGACGATCCCCGCCATCACCCAGCCCTACCTCTCATGGGGTGGCCCCGATCTGTGGCCGTACGTCGACTACTCCGGCATCGACGACGCGACGCTCATCTGGTGGGATCCGACGGCGACTGGGCCCGACGAGATCCGGCGCGACGGCACTGGGATGTGGCAGTACGCCGACGGTGGAGCACGGTTCCTGCCGGGCACGTGGCCGGCTGATTCGCATCTGTTCGACGCCGGGTCATCGGTCACGATCTTCGAGGATCCTCCACCGGACGAAGCCCCGCCCGACTATCCGAGCCCGGCGGGCTGATCGTTCCGCACGCGGATCGCAAGCACGAGTGCCCCGAGCGTCCCGGCGAGGAGCAACGAGGCGCCGACGATCGTGACCATCGGACCGAATCGGATCCGCACCAGGCCGGCCGGCGATGCCAGCCGGATCGTCAGGGCAACGGCGAGTGCGTACACCCCGCCGAGAACCGCCAGCGTCGGGCCCACCACGTTGCGGCCCCACCACATCGCGACCGTGCCACTGACGACGAGCAGCGGCATCAGCGGCCACGCCCGCACGGCGAATCCGAACGGGCCACCCTCGGCGAAGCCGAGGCGGTCGAGCATGTCGATGATCTCGTAGCTCGACCGATCGACGGTGCCCGAAGCCACCCACGGGCACAGCGAACCCACGACCGTCGCCACGGCCCCGATGGTCACCGCGGTGAGCGGTATCTCCCGCCGGACGATCACGCGACCAGCGTACGGTGGACGTAGCGTGAGATCCGTGGCCGATCACGCTGCCCCCGTTGGATCGACCAGGGGTGCGTCGGCGATGGTCGCGACCGCCGATCAGATCGCATCGCAGGCCGGGATGGTCGCCTTCCACCGCGGTGGGAACGCCGTCGATGCGGCGATCGCCGCCAACGCCGCGATGGCCGTCACGTCACCCCACCTGTGCGGTCTCGGTGGAGACCTGTTCGTCCTCGTGCACACCGGACGCTCGGTCGCCGCCCTCAACGCCAGCGGACGAGCGGGCTCCGGTGCCGATCCCCTCGCACTCCGCGCCGCGGGACATTCCGAGATGCCGTTCCGCCACGACATCCACTCGGTGACGCTGCCCGGTTGCGTCGACGGCTGGGTCTCGTTGCACGAGCGATTCGGCTCGATCCCCCTCGCCGACGTGCTCGCCCCGGCGATCCGGATCGCCGAACACGGTTTCCCGGCCAGTCCGCTGCTCGTCGGCGCATTGGCGCACGATCGACGACGCCGCCCGCGCCAACCTCCACGAGATCGCCGGCCAGGCGACGCACGTCGGGGCACTCGTGCGCCGATCGGGCGTCGGCCGGACCCTGCGCGCCGTCGCCGCCAACGGGCGCACCGGCTTCTACGGCGGCGAGTTCGCGGCCGGCTTGCTGGACCTCGGCCGCGGCTACTTCTCGGCCAAGGACCTCGACCGCTCGCAGGCCGACTGGGTCACGCCACTCACCGTCGATGCGTTCGGTGTACGGCTCCACACGATCCCACCCAACTCGCAGGGATATCTCACGCTGGGTGGTGCGCGGCTGGCGAGCGAGTTCGGCCTCCCCGACGATCCTCACGACCCGCAATGGGCGCACGTGCTGGTCGAGGCGGCCACGGCCGCCGGATACGACCGTCCCGAGGTCCTGCACGAACGGGCCGACGGCATCGCCCTGCTGGCGGCGATCGAGGCGCGATCGAGCCTGATCGACCCGCAGCGCGCCAGCCGCCGTCCGTCGCCAGGCCGCGCCGGCGACACCACGTACCTGTGCACCGCCGACACCCACGGGATGGGCGTGTCACTGATCCAGTCGAACGCGGCCGGGTTCGGCTCGTGGCTCGTCGAGCCGAACACCGGCATCAACCTCCACAACCGCGGCATCGGGTTCGCCCTCCGGCCCGGACACCCCGCCGAGTACGGGCCGGGCCGGCGGCCTCCACACACGCTCTCGCCGGCGCTCGCGACGCGCGGTCACGACCTTCTCGCGGTGTTCGGCACGATGGGTGGCGACGCCCAACCGCAGATCCTCCTGCAGCTGGCGGCGCGCCTGTTCCACCACGGGCAGAGCCCGGCGACCGCCGTGCATGCCGGCAGGTGGGCGCTGCACGGACCGCAGAGCGGGTTCGACACCTGGACCGCCCCCGAGGGACCGGTGCTGTCGATCGAAGGCCACGCTCCCGACGCCTGGCGCACCGGACTCGCCCAGCGCGGCCACGTCGTGCATCAGGGCGCCGCCTACGACAGCGCCTACGGTCACGCCCACGCGATCGTGATCGAGCCGTCCGGCATGCTCGTCGGCGCCGCCGACCCCCGCGCCCGAGTCGCCTCCGTCGCCGCGATCTGAAACCCCCCGTTCTGTCTGCTTCAAAACGCGGTCTGGCGCGGTTTGAAGCAGACAGAACCGAGGGTTTAGGAGACGAGCGGGATCACCTCGGTGATGAATCTCGCCATTTGCTCGTCGGCCTTCTTGTAGGGGTCGCCGAGCATGTGGGGGAAGATCGTCAGGTGCTCGAGGCCGAGCAGGTCGCGGTAGAACTGGATCCCCTCGGCGACCTGTTCGGGCGTGCCGAGCAGGATCGTCTTGTTCTCGAGCGACTCGTCGAGCGTCGGGATCAGGCCCGGCTTGGCCGGCTTGCCGTCGGCCCCCATGTAGCCCCGGCTCCACCCGTACGGGCCGAGGAACTTCCAGAACTCGTCGTGGCCCGGTAGCGCCGTCTCACGCGCCTTCTCGTAGCTGTCCTCGACGCGTACCGCGACGACGAGCATCCGCTTCTCGTGCGCTGCCAACTCGACACCGTGCGCTTCGGCATAGCGCTCGCCGTACGTGTCCCAGAAGCGCTTGATGAACGCGTAGTGCTGGTTCCAGAACACCGCACCGTGGGCGACGACGGGCACGTAGTCCAACGTCGGCGGGCTCGTGACCGCCTGCCAGATCTCGTACGGGTACAGCGGGCGCGGGATCAGCGTGAGCGCCTGCACGGTGGATCCCCGATCGGGGATCCCGGGAACGGGGATCTGGAAGTGCTTGCCCTGGAACGAGAACGACTCCTGGTCGAGCGCGCTGCGGACGATCTCCATCGACTCCTCGAAGACCTCGCGGTTGAGCTCGTCGGCGGCCTGCTGGTCGGGGTTGTCGTGGGATCCGATCGAGACGCCCTTGTCGTTGAGGTGCAGCACCTCGCGCGGGACCGTGCCGCGGCCGACACCGAGGATCGCCCGACCGCCCGAGAGGTTGTGCAGCGTCGCGAAGTCCTCGGCGAGGCGCAGCGGATTCCACTGCGGCACGACGTTGAACATCGTGCCGAGGCGGATGTTCGACGTACGTGCCGCGATCCACGTCGAGATCTGGAGCCCGTTCGGGATCACCTCGTAGCCCTCGTGCTGGAAGTGATGTTCGGTCGTCCAGAACGAGTCGTACCCGAGGCGGTCGGCCTCGACCGCCGAGTCGATGTAGTCGAGCGTCGCCTTCCAGCACTGCTCGTTGCCGTACCGCCGATCCATGGGAGCGGGAAGCCCGGCACCGGCGTCGTCCATCTCGACGCCTCCGAAGAAGAACGCGCCGAGCTTGATTTTCGGGGGTTTGATTTCCGGGGCGTTCATCGCAGGGCCTTCATCTCACACGTCATCTCACCGCGACCTCCGAATCGTTATCGTCGCACACGTGAGCGCCACCGTCCTGCAGCGCGCGACGATCGTCGGCGGCGACGTCGTCGACGTCCGGATCGACGGCCAGACGATCGAGTCCGTCGCGCCGACGATCACCGCCCAGCCGGGCGACACGATCGTCGACCTCGCGGACCATCTCCTGCTGGCCACCGCCGTCGAACCCCACTCCCATCTCGACAAGGCTTTTCTCGCCGAGCGCATCGAGAATCCCACCGGCGACCTGATGGGCGCGATCCTCGCGATGGAGGCCAACCGGCACCTGCTCGACGTGCCCGACATCATCGAGCGGGCGGAACGGGCGGCGCGGCTGATGGCCACCAACGGTTTTGCCGCCGTCCGCACCCACGCCGACACGACCCAGGAGCACGGGCTGCGCAGCATCGAAGCGCTGCTCGAGGTGAAGCGGCGCGTCTCCGACGTGATCGACGTCCAGGTCGTCTCGCTGTGCGGCTGGCCGATGTCCGGCGCCGCCGGCGCGACGAACCGGGCGCTGCTGCGTGACGCACTCGAAGCGGGCGCCGATCTCGTCGGCGGCTGCCCCCACCTGGAGGGCGAGGCGAGCAGGTGGGCGACGGACTTCTTCCTCGAACTGGCGGTCGAGTTCGGGGTGCCGATCGACCTCCACACCGACGAGACGCTCGATCGCACGGCGGGCGGGCTCTCGGAGCTCGCCGAGGGCGTGCTCGCCGGGTTCCCCCACGCGGCGACAGCCAGCCACTGCGTGAGCCTCGGCCAGCTTCCGCTCGATGAGCAGCGGGCGGTCGCCGAGCTCGTCGCCGAAGCCGGCGTCAACGTGATCGCCCTCCCCCAGACGAACCTGTTCCTCCAGGGCCGTGGAACGGCGCCGATGCCGCGCGGGCTGACCGGGGTCGCCGCCCTGCGGGCGGCGGGGGTCAACGTCGCGGCCGGCGCCGACAACCTCCAGGACCCGTTCAACCCGGTCGGTCGGGCGTGCCCGTTCGAGACCGCGGGCCTGATGATCATGTCGGCCCACGACCTGCCGGCCGTCGCCTGGTCGACGGTCACCGACGCGGCACGCACCGCGCTCGGCCTGCCTGCGGTCGCGGTTGCCGCGGGAGCCCCGGCGGACCTCATGGCGGTCCGCGCGGCCACCGTGCGCGAGGCGATCGCCAACGGTCCTGCGGCGCGCCAGATCTGGCGACGCGGCGTCCGGATCGACGAACCGGATTGATCGTGGTGCGACTGGCAGGAACCGCACCGCTGTGGTACTGGAACACCTGTCCCGGCGGTAGAATCGACGGGACCGTGCTTGCAGCGTCGTTCAAACTTGGCAGGGTCGCCGGCATTTCGGTGAACCTGCACTGGAGCGTCGCTCTCATCGCGGTCCTGCTCGGAAGCGGTCTCGCTCCGGCGCTCGGGTGGCCGGCCGCGGCGGCCGGCGTCGTGCTGTTCCTCGGATCGATTCTCGCCCACGAGCTCTCGCACGCGCTCGTCGCCCGGCGTTTCGGCGTCGGGACCCGATCGATCGAGCTCTGGGCGCTGGGTGGGATGGCGCGCCTCGATCGGGAGTCGCCGTCACCGAAGGCCGAGGGTTGGATCGCGGCGGCCGGCCCGCTGGCGAGCATCGTCATCGCCGCGGCGTCGCTCGGCGCCTGGTTCGCGCTCGATGCAGGCGGCTCCGTCCCGACGGTGGCCGCGGTGCTCGGCTGGTTGGGGTTCATCAACCTCGCCCTCGCACTCTTCAACCTGATGCCCGGCGCCCCGCTCGACGGGGGACGGATCGTCAAGGCGGTCCGCTGGCACATCCACGGTGACCGCCATCGCGCCACCCGCGATGCGGCTCGCGCCGGCACGTTCCTCGGTTGGGCGATCGCCGGGGCCGGGCTGTGGTTGATGCTCACCGGTAGCTCCGGGTTCTTCTTGCTCATCACCGGCGCCTTCATCGCCGTCAACGCCAAGTCCGAGATGATGTCGGCGTACATCGCCGAGCGGCTCGAAGGCGTCAAGGTGCGCGACCTCACCTGGTTCGGCGTCGCGTCCGCCGGCGACGACATGGACGCCGACACGATGCTGTGGCAGCGGCAGCGCCTCGGTCTCGCCGGCGCGGTCGCCATCTCCGGGCCCGACGGGCAGCTCGACGGGCTGGTGCTCGAAGACCAGATGTGGGCGGTCCCGGCCGATCAACGACCGTGGGTGATGCTCACGCAGCTGATGGTGCCGTTCGACCGACTCGCGCAGGCCGATCCCGATGAGGATCTGGCCAGCGTCCTCCCGCGGCTCAACCCGCGCCGGCCGGTCGTGACCGTGTGGCGCGACGGCAAGCTGCTCGGCGTGGTACCGCCGGCGCGACTGCGCGAGCGAATCCTCGCCAATCCGTAGTTCAGGCCGTAGTTCAGGCCCGAGAGTCAGGCGTCGCGTACCGACCACTCGCGCTTGGTGACGGGCGGCTGGTCGCTCCACGGGAAGTTGATCCACAGGTCGGTGCGCTTCCAGACGTAGTCGCACTTCACGACCGAGTGCGGCTTCTCGTACAGCACCGCGGTGCGCACCTCGCCGACCTTGCCCTCGCAGAACAGCTCGACGCTCTTCAACGTGTGACCGGTGTCGGCGACATCGTCGGCGATCAGGATCTTGGCGTCGTGGAGATCGACGAAGTCGGGCGCCGGCGGGAGGATGCGCGGCACTTCGAGGCGTTCGTCGACGCCGGTGTAGAACTCGACGTTCATCGTGTAGGTGTTCTTGACCGACATCGCGTAGCCGAGGGCGCCTCCGATCAGGAGACCGCCACGGGCGATCGACAGGATCATGTCGGGCTCGTACCCATCGTCGGCGACCGCCTGCGCCAAGTCACGCGACGCCGTGCCGAACGTCTCCCACGTCATGATCTCGCGTTCGCTGGACATCGAGCCGAATCTACCGTCACAACGCGATGTCGGCGGGGCGGACGGGGACCCTCGTGAGGGGCTTGCCGACGCCGTCGAACTGGCGCAGGGCGTCGCGGATGGCCGCCACGATCGCCGGCGTGACCGAGATGCACGGTGGTTCGCCGACACCCTTGGCGCCGAGCGGAGCCTGCGGATCGGGCTCCTCGATCAGGGTCGCCACGACCGGGGGCATGTCGAGCATCGTCGGCAGCAGGTAGTCGGTGAAACTCGCATTGCGGATCCGGCCGTCGATCTGGATGATCTCCTCCATCACCGCCAGACCGAGGCCCTGAGCGATCCCGCCTTCGATCTGGCCGAGGACCGACAAAGGATTGAGCGCACGACCGACGTCCTGGGCGGTGGCGACCTGGATCACCTTGATCAGGCCGAGCTCCGGATCGACATCGACGACGGCCCGGTGGGCGACGAACGCGAACGCGACGTGGCAGTTGCCCTGGCCGTTCTCGTCGAGATCCTCGGTCGGGCGGTGACGATATTCGACGGTCTCGTCGATCTCGATCCCGGCCGACGCCTCGGCGACGGGTACCCGCAACGCCGACCCGTCGGACTCCGGGAACGTGTCGACGACGTCGGTGCCCTCGATCGCCAACCGCAGTGGATCGATGTCGTGCGCCGACCCAACATGCTCGAACAGTCGCTCACGCGCGGCGCGGCAGGCAGCATCGACCGCTCCCCCACTCATCCATGTCTGACGGGAGGCGGACGTCGAGCCCGCCGACCCGATCGCGGTGTCGATCACATCGATCACGACATCGTCGACACCGAGGATCGTCCGCGCGATCTGGGCCGCGATCGTGACGAAGCCCTGACCGACCTCGGCCGTCGCGAACTTGATCGTCGCCCGGCCGTCGGCGAGGCGACAGCGGGCCGTGGAGAAGTCGTCGAAGCCCTCCGAGTACATGAGGTTCTTGATCGCCACGCCCCAGCCGATGCCGCGCCGGATGTCGGCCGTGTCGGCCGTGCGTCCCGCTCCACCGGGGAGCCGCATCACGTCGCCGTCATGGCCGCCGATCGGCTCATCGGGCAGCGGAAGGTCGGCGGTCTCGCGGATGCATCGCTCGACCGGCGCCACACTCTCCAACACCTGCCCGGTGATCATCACGTCGCCGGTGCGGATCACGTTGCGCAGCCGCACCTCGACCGGATCGAGCCCACTGGCCTCGGCCAGCCGGTCGAGTTGGCTCTCGTGGGCGAAACACGCCTGCACGACACCGAACCCGCGCATCGCCCCGCACGGCAGATGGTTCGTACGTACCGCCCAACCGTCGACGACCGCGTTGGGGCACCGGTACGGCCCCTGGGTGTGTGTGATCGCGTTGAGGAGCACGGCCGACGACGTCGACGCGTACGCGCCTCCGTCGAACACGTACCTCGCCTCGATCTTGACGATCTCGCCGTCCGCGGTGGCGTGGTGTCGCATCCACACGGTGGCCGGATGACGGTGCACGTGACCGAGGAAGCTCTCGGCCCGGCTGTACTGCATCCGCACCGGACGTGACAGGCGCAGCGCGAGCAGACACGTGTGCACCTGCAGCGAGATGTCCTCGCGTGCCCCGAACGCCCCTCCGACGCCGCCGAGCACCAGACGTACCTTCTCCTCCGGCAGATCGAGGCAGGCGGCGATCTGCTTGCGGTCCTCGTGCAGCCACTGGGTGGCGATGTGGAGCTCGACACCACCGCCACCGTCGTCGGGCAGGGCGAGCGCGGCCTCGAGCCCGAGGAAGGCCTGGTCCTGCATCCCGATCTCGTACGTGCCCTCGACCACGATCGGCCCGGTCGCCTCGACATCCCCGGTGACGATGCGCTGGTGGCGCAGGACGTTGCCGTCGGGATGGATCGGGTCGCGTGTGCCGGCGATCGCAGCCTCGGGATCGAGCAACGGCTCGAGCACCTCGTATTCGACGACGATCGCCGCCAACGCCCGCCGGCACGTCTCCGGATGGTCGGCGGCCACGGCTGCAACCGGTTCGCCGACGTAGCGCACGTGGCCGGTGGCGAAGACCGGTTGGTCCTGACAGATGAGGCCGTAGGTGAGCCGGCCTGGCACGTCGTCGGCGGTGATGACGGCCTCGACCCCGTTGATCCGCCATGCCGGCCCGACGTCGATGCTGACGATCCGCGCGTACGGGTGCGGGGAGCGCAGCGTCGCCCCCCAGAGGCAGCCCTCGGCCGACAGGTCGGAGGAGAACGCGAACGAGCCCTGCACCTTGGCGATGCCGTCGGGGCGCACCGGCGATGTGCCGATGGCGCCCTCGCGCGCCCGGGTATCGACGCGGGTCTCGACGGTTTCGACGGTGCTCACGACGGGACGTCCCGACGGGCGACGGCGACGCGCTGCACGGCCTCGATGATCCGTCCGTACCCGGTGCACCGGCACACGTTGCCCGAGAGCTCCTCGCGAACCTCACGGTCGGAAGGCTCGGGAATGCGATCGAGCAGCGCATGGGCGGCGATGATCAGGCCCGGTGTGCAGAACCCGCACTGCACCGCGCCCGTGTCGACGAACGCCTGCTGGACGTCGCTCGGCGCGCCGGGCTCGGCGAGACCCTCGACGGTGACGATCCGACGGCCGACCGCGCTCGCCCCGAGCACGAGGCAGGAGCACACGAGGCGATCGTCGACGAGCACGCTGCACGACCCGCACTCACCCTGTTCGCACGCACCCTTGGCGGCCATCAACCCGAGCCGCTCGCGCAACACGTAGAGCAGGTTCTCGCCGAGCCAGGCGTCGGACACGGCGCGGTCGACCCCGTTGACGTGCAACGTGTACTGCTCGTTCACGACCGGTCCCCTGGGAACGCCCGCCGGAGGAGCCGGGTCGCCATCACACCGACTGCGTGGCGGCGGTACGCGGCGGTCGACCGGTGGTCGTCGATCGGCCGGCTGGCGGCAGCGGCCAGTTCGCCGAACGCTCGAGCATCGGCCTCGCTGATGGTGCCGTGGTCCCAGTCGACGGCGGTCGCGGCGAACGACTCCGCGTCGGCGGCACGGATGATCGTCGGGCCCACGGAGCCGAGCGCGACGCGCACCGAGCGCGCCGGCGTGTGGACGGCGAGGCAGGCGCTGGCGGTGGCGATGACCATCGCGTTGCGCACACCGACCTTCGAGTACCCCTGCCATCCGTCGAGCAACGGCACCGTGACCGCGGTGATCAACTCGCCGGGTTCGAGCGCGGTCCGCTTGACCCCGACCATGAAGTCGTGCACCGACAGCGTGCGATCACCACCGGTGCCCGTGAGCTCGACGATCGCAT
>CAVRNI010000066.1:0-9054 GCA_963722415.1 Ilumatobacteraceae bacterium | reverse complement strand
CGTTCGACGCCGAGGTCGGCGGCCGCGGCAGCGAACGCCTGTCGCTTCTCGGCCAGATCGCCGGTGCGCGGCCAGAGCTCGTCGGCCCAGACGAGCACGTGCTCGAAGCCCTCGGCCTCGTACCTGGCGAGGTCGGCCGGATCGGGGTGGGCGGCGCGGACGTAGATGGGGAACGCACCGTGCCTGCCGGCCGCGTCGCGCAATTCGACGACTCGGTCGCGGAGCCGGACGGCGTCCTCGAACGAGGGTGTCCCCGAGCTGAACCAGCCATCGCCGGCGGTCGCGGACGCGGCGCAGTGCCCGTTCGGTGTTCCCGCCGAGGATCAGCGGGACATTGACCGGTTCGGGCGTGAGTTGCACGTTGCCGAACGAGAACAGCTGGCCCTCGTGTGAGAACACGTCGCCGCTCCATGCCGTGCGCAGGATCGTCAGCGTCTCGTCCATCCGGGCGGCACGGTCGCCGAAGGGCACGCCGAGCGCGTCGAACTCCTCCTCCAGCCACCCGGAACCGACCCCGAGGAGGAAGCGGCCGCCGGCGACGTCCTGCAAGGTGAGCGTCATGCGGGCGGTGAGCAGCGGGTGACGGAGGGGAAGGATGAAGATCCCGGTCGCCAACCGCAAGTGGGTGGTGACGCTGGCGCACGCGGCGAGGGCGACGAGTGGGTCGAGCAGTTTCGTCGACGGATCGACGATCGGGCCCGTGTGGTGCTGGTGGGCCGTGTCGCCGGTGGTCGGGTGCTCGCTCCCGTAGTCGGACGGCAGCACGATGTGCTCACCAAGCCACAGCGATTCGAATCCGGCCTCGTCGGCGGCTGCCGCCAGTTGCACGAGCTCGGTGCCGGAGATGTCGTACACCGACAGCCCGATGCGCAAGCTCATCGGCCGACTCCGGCCAGGCGGTCGACGGTCACGTCTGCCCTTTGGGCGTCATTCGGGTGTGCATCATTCGGGAATCACCATTCGGATCGGGTTGGTCGGAACGATGTTCGTGGTCAGAGACTGCTGAGCGCCTTGCTGCCACCGACCATCACGGCGATGACGACGCCGATGGCGGTGACGAACGACATCACCAGGGCGATGGCGGCGACGAGGGGGTACCCGCCGTTGCCCCAGTAGTCGTAGAGCACGGTGCCCATGACCTGGGTGGTCGACGATCGGACGAGCACCGATGCCGCGAACTCGTGGGTGAGGAGGACGAACATCAGTGCCGCGGCTCCACCGAGGGCCGCCCGCATGAGGGGGAGGACGACTTTGACGTTGGCGCCGACAACGCCAGAGCCGCTCACGCGGGCGGCCTCGACGTATCCCTCACCGAGGGAGACGAGGGCGGAGAGCTGCATGCGGGTCGCGAAGGGCAGCATCAGCGTGACGTAGACCAAGACGATGACCCATCGGGTGCCGTACAGCACGAACGGCCCCTCGGTGTAGGTGAGGAGGAAGCCGGCACCGAACAACACGGCGGGCACGCCGAGGGGGATCGCGACAAGGAAGTCGGCCGCCATGCGCAGGGCGCGATAGCGCGTCCCGCGCAGGATGATCGAGGCGGCGACGAAACCCAAGGGGAGGCTGATGGCGACGGCGAGCAGCGAGATCGTGACGCTGTTGTAGATGGCGTCGGTGACGTTGGACTGGTCGAAGATCTCGCGGAAGTTGTCGAGCGTGAACCCGGCGACGTCGATGTCGGCGCTCCAGAACGGCGACAGCGACACGACGACGAGGGCGCTCACGGGCAAGACGGTGGCGATGAACGTGTAGCCGAGGAGGGCGACGGCGGCGAGCTTCGACGGGCGCCCTGGGGAGCGGAAGGCCTTGCCGCCATGGGTGACGAACCGCCTGCGATCGCGGAGGAAGAACTTCTGCAGCCCGACGACGACCACGCCGAACACGAGCAGGGTCGAGCCCAGCGCAGCCGCACTGCCGTACTGCACCGGTGTCTGGGTCATGTCGCCGTAGATCTCGGTGGTGACGACGTCGATGCCGGCGGTGCGCCCGAGGAGCAGCGGTCCGGTGAACTGCCCGAGACCGAGGAGCAGCGCGACCCCGCCGCCGTACAACAGGGTCGGGCGCAGTAGTGGCAGGGTCACTCGGAAGAAGACACCCATTGGCGATGAGCCGGCAACCTGGGCGGCCTCGAGGTGCTCGGCACTGATGCTCTCGAACCCGGCGGCGACGAACAGGTACACGAACGCCGTCAACCCGATCCCGGTGATGATGACGATCCACGGCATCGTGTAGACGTCGATCGGCCCCTCCTCGAGGTTCGACCACCACGGGAGCCGACGGAGTGCGGCGTTGAGGTATCCGGGGCGAGGCGACAGCAGGAACGCCCAGCCGACGACGCTGGCGATGGCGGGCACCACGATCGGCAGGACGGGGACCACGCGCAGGATGCGCAGCTTCGGTGGCAGCCGCGTGGCGGCCCAGGCGAGCAGCGTGCCGAGGACCAGCGCAATGGCGAGCGATCCCAACGCGAGGCCGACGGTGTAAGCGATCGTGCGTCCGATCCGGTCGGCCGTGAACGCCGTGCGGTACCCGGCTGCGCCGTCGGCGAACGCCTTCGACTGCAGCCGGACGAGTGGGCCGAGAACGAAGTAGGCGAGCACACCGACGAAGGCGACGAGTGCGAGCGGTTTGAGCAACCAGCGTGCGGTCGAGCCGACGTCGACCGATGCCGCGCGAGGAGAGGCCACTGCTGTCATCGCTCACACACCCACGGCGTGGGCCGGCACATCTGTTGGCTGTTCGCCGACGGCTTCGGCGTCGGCGCTGCGGTCGGCTTCGGCCTCGTACAGCATGGCGTCGGTGGGACGGAACGAGATGGTCACTCGTTCGCCGGGGGTGAGGCGGCGGGCGAAGCCTCCGCTGTCGCCGCTCGGGATGCGGGCGAAGATGCGTGTGTCGCCGAGGCGGGCGACGACGTCCATGGTCTTGCCGCCGTACTCGGAGTCGACGATGGTCGCCGTGGCCGTGGTCCGGTCGGCCGGCACCGATGGCGGTGCTGGGGTGGATGTCGACGTCTTCGCTCCGCAAGCGGACGGCGACGGTGCCACCCAATGGGGCCGCTTGCAGCGGCGCGCCTGCGAGGACCTGACCGTCACACGCCCAGCCGTTGTCGGCCCGCTCGCAGACGAGCCGGTTGGACATGCCGATGAACGCCGCGACGTACTCGGTCGCCGGACGCTCGAAGACATGTTCGGGGGTGTCGTACTGCTCGATGCGTCCGTAGCGCATGATGGCCAGCCGGTCACCGAGGGCGAGCGCCTCGGACTGGTCGTGGGTGACGAACACGGCCGTGAAGCTGAGTCGACCGTGGAGCTCGTGGATCTCGGCCCGCACCTGGTCGCGGAGACGGGCGTCGAGGTTGCTGAGCGGTTCGTCGAACAAGACCAGGTCGGGTCGGGCGACGAGGCCGCGGGCGAGCGCGACGCGTTGCTGCTGGCCACCGCTGAGCTGTGCCGGATAGCGGTCGAGGAGCGTTCCGCAATCCACGAGGGCCGCGGTCTCCTCGACCCAACCGCCCTTGAGGCCCTCCTTGATCCGCCGCGCCTTGAGGGGGTAGTTGATGTTCTTGCGCACCGTCATGTGCGGCCACAGCGCGTACGACTGGAACACCATGCCGATGTTGCGCTTGTCCGGCGACAGGTTGACCCGGCGTTCGGCGTCGAACACCGTGGTCGGGCCGAAGCTGATCTGGCCAGCGCTCGGTGTTTCCAAGCCGGCGAGGCACCGCAACGTCGTCGTCTTGCCGCACCCGCTCGGACCGAGGAGGACGAGGAACTCGCCCTCCTCGATCTCGAGATCGAGGTCGTCGACAGCCTTCGTCGGCGGCTTCCCGTCGAAGTGCATCGTCATCGATTGGATGCTGACGTGGGACACGTGGTCACCTCACTTCGAGTTCTTGGGCTTCGATCGGTCGTTGGCGGAACGGTCGACCGGTCTACTTGAACAGATCGTTCCACTTGGCCTGGTACTCCGCTACGAAGTCGGCCGTCAGAACGCTCAAGTCCTGCACGCGGACCTTGTCGACCGTGGTCACGGTGCCAGGCACGTCGGGCAGCACGGATGCTGCCTTGCGGGCGATCGCCTCCTGGCCGGGTTGGGTGATCATGAAGTTGGCCAGGACCTGGGCGGCGTTCGGGTGCGGCGCGGTCTGCAGGATGGAGGTGTTGAACCGCGCCCCCCACACCTGATCGGCCAGGCCGGAGTCGACCGGAGCGCCCTGTTCCTTCTCGTCCACGAGCACCTGGACGAACGAGCCGGCGGAGATCTCGCCGGACGTGAGGGCCTGGGCCATCGGCAGCGAGCTCGGGTAGATCTTGGGCTCCTGGGCCGCGAGCTGGGTCACGAAGTCCTCGCCGTAGTTCTCCTCGAGGTACAGCCAGAAGTCGACGATCGACGGAGCTGCCGGCTCGATGACGCCGATCCGCCCACCGGCGAGCTCAGGATCGAGCAGGTCGGAATAGTCGGTGAGACCAGTCGGGTACTGATCGGTGTTCCATCCGAACGTGAGCACCGCTGCCGATGACGTGAAGAAGCCGTTGTCGGAGACGTTGGCGGCCCGGTCGTAGGCCGGGTCGTCGAAGGCCGGGCCCACGGGCGCAACGAACCAGCCCTCGGCACCTCGTTGTTCTGACCACGCCGCGCTGGCCTGAGCGATGACGTCGGCAATGCCGCTGCCGGTTTGCTGCTCGGCCTCCACCTTGGGGATCAGCGCCGAGTCGATGTCGCGAACCACCTCCAGCTCGATGCCGTACTCATCGGAGAACCGCTCAGCCAGGTCGTTCAACTGGTCCAGCCCTTGGGAGGAGTAGATCGTCACCTTGCCCTCATCCTGGGCGGCGGTGACGATCGCATCCCAGTCCGCTTCGCTGATCCCGGCCGGCGCCGACGTTTCCGTGCCAGCGGTCGTCACGGCGGCCGCCTCGGTCGTGTCCGTGACGGCAGCGACCGTGTCGGTGGGCGCCTCGGTCGTCGCCGCCTCTGGTTCGGTCGTGCCCACCGAGTCGGTGGAGGACGACGCGTCTTCGTCGGCTGCGTCGTCGTCGCCGCAGGCGGCGGCGAGGAGGGTCAACGCCGACAGGACCGCGAGGCCCCGGATCAGGCGTCGCGAACGAGGCTTGGATGTCATGTCGATCTCCCCTTGCGTGGAGCGGCGCACTGGCGCCGGTCAAGCCCGGCGGCCGCTATTCATCATGAGATTAAAGCGGTGGGTTCCTTGTGTCAATGGGCACGTCCGAATTGCTCATGAGAAATGACGCGATTGGGATTGCGTTCGGCGGTAGTTGTTCCTCATGATGTTGCCGTGGGACTTCTCGATGGAAAGACCGTGCTCGTGACGGGCGCCGGCCGGGGTCTCGGCGCGGCCATCGCCGAACGCTGCGTGGGCGAGGGCGCCACGGTGCTGGTCGGCGACATCGCCTTCGTCGACGACAGTGGGGGTGCAGCGCAACAGATCGAGCTGGATGTCACCGACGGCGAGGCGTGGTCCCGGGCCGCGGACGTCATTCGCCGCGACTACAAGCGTCTTGACGTGCTCGTCAACAACGCCGGGATCCTGCGCTCCAGCCCGCTGCGCGACATGACGGTCGAGGAGTTCAGGCACACCCTCGACGTCAACGTCATCGGCCCGTTGCACGGCATCCAGACGTTCCTCGAGTTGCACGACGCCGCGGGCGGTGGTGCGGGTTCGATCGTCAACATCGCATCCGTTCGCGGGCTCGTCGGGGGCCACGGCCTTGGCTCCTACTCGGCCAGCAAGTTCGCGCTTCGTGGGCTGACCAAGGTCGCCGCGATCGAGCTTGGGTCCGTCGGCGTGCGGGTCAATGCCGTCTGCCCCGGTCCGGTGGTCACCGAGATGATGATGGCTGACCAGCTCGGCCACCTCGACTGGGACGGCTACCTGGCGCAGGTTCCGGTCGGGCGATTCGGACGCCCCGACGACATTGCGGCCGCCGTGTGCTGGTTGGCGTCCGATGACAGCTCGTTCGTGTCTGGCACCGAGATCGTCGTCGACGGCGGGCTCACCGCGAGCGGCATCTCACCCCAGCCTCACCGACCGCGCTGAGCACCTCACCCTGGCATCAGGTTCCGTGCATCGCCGGCTGTGAGGTCTCGGTCTGGGCGAGCACTCGGCGCATCGTGGCGACGACCTCGTCGGCGGTGGCGCCGGGTGTGAGCACGGCGGCGATGCCGGCGTCGAGGAGGGTGGCGATGTCGGGGTCGGGGACGATGCCGCCGACGACGACGGGGATGTCGACGCCGCGGGCGCGTACGCGCTCGACGACGAGTGGAGCGAGGGTGAGGTGGGCGCCGGAGAGCATCGAGAGCCCGATCGCGTCGACGTCTTCGTCGACGGCCGCGGCGGCGACGGTGTCGGGCGTCTGGAACAGGCCGGTGTAGACGACTTCGTAGCCGGCGTCGCGGAGGATGCGGGCGACGACTTTGACGCCGCGGTCGTGACCGTCGAGGCCGACCTTGGCGACCAGGATCCGTCGCCATGGACGTCGGTGCGGCATCAGTCGCGTGCCGTGCCCATCAGATGGTGGGGACCTCGACGTGGCGACCGAACACCTCGCCCATCGTCGCCATCAGCTCGCCGAGTGTCGCGTAGGCGGACGAGGCGTCGATCAGGGCCGGCATCAAGTTGATCTCCGGGTCGGCGGCTTCGGTGCGCAGGCGGGCGAGGGCGGCGTCGACGGCTGGCCTGGTCGCGCCGGTGGCGGACCCCGTCGAGGCGTTTGAGTTGGCGGGCCTCGTCCTCGTTGGTGATCTGCAGCAACGACATCTGGGCCTCGTCGTTGCCTTCGGTGAAGCCGTGGACCCCGACGATCGTGCGCCGTCCCTGGTTGAACAGGCGTTCTTGCTCGTAGGCGGAGTCGGCGATGCGGCCCTGGAACCAGTTGTCCTCGATCCCGGTGATCACACCGTCGAGCATCGAGCCGTGACCCAGGTCGTCGATGTGGGCGAACAGCTCCTCGGCCCGCCGCTCGATCTCGTCGGTCAGCTCCTCGACGTACCACGACCCGCCGAGCGGGTCGGCGACGTGGGCGACGTTGGTCTCGCTGGCGATCACCTGCTGGGTGCGCAGCGCGATCCGTGCCGCCCGCTCGGTCGGCAACGCCAACGCTTCGTCCATCGAGTTGGTGTGCAACGACTGGGTGCCGCCCAACACGCCGGCCAGCGCCTCGATCGCGGTGCGCACGATGTTGACCTCGGGCTGCGTCGCCGTCAGCGACACACCGGCGGTCTGGGTGTGGAACCGCAGCTGCATCGAACGCTCGCAGCGTCGCCCCGTAGCGGTCGCGCATCCACCGCGCCCAGATCCGGCGCGCCGCGCGGTACTTGGCGATCTCTTCGAAGAAGTCGATGTGGGCGTTGAAGAAGAACGACAACCGGGGCGCGAACGCATCGACCGCCAGACCGGCGCCGAGCGCCAACTCGACGTAGGCGAAACCGTTGGCCAGCGTGAACGCCAACTCCTCGGCCGCCGTCGATCCGGCCTCGCGGATGTGATAGCCGGAGATCGAGATCGGATGCCAACGCGGCATCTCCGCGGCGGTGAACGTGATCGTGTCGCGCACCAGCCGCATCGACGGCCGGGGCGGGAACACGAACTCCTTCTGCGCCTGATACTCCTTCAAGATGTCGTTCTGCAACGTGCCACCCAACGCCGCACGCGGCACACCGGCCTTCTCGGCCTGGGCGACGAACATCGCGAAGATCACCGCGGCGGGCGAGTTGATCGTCATCGACGTCGTGATCGACGCCAGATCGATCCCGGCGTAGAGATCCTCCATGTCGGCCAACGAATCGATCGCCACACCACAGCGGCCGACCTCGCCCAGCGACATCTCGTCGTCGGAATCGATCCCCAACAACGTCGGCATGTCGAACGCCGTCGACAGCCCGTCACCACCGGCCCTGATGATCTCCTTGAACCGCCAGTTCGTGTCGTCCGCGGTGCCGAACCCGGCGAACATCCGCATCGTCCACAACTTCGACCGGTACATCGACGCATACGGGCCCCGCGTGTACGGGAACTGGCCCGGGAACTCGCCGTCGTCGGGGCCGTACACCGGCTCCAGCGGGATCCCCGACATCGTCGTGAAGTCGGCGTCACGATGCCTCGACGCCTCGAACGCCTCCAACCAGCGCTGCCTGTTCGTCGTCATGCGGGAAGATTACTTTGACGTCAAAGCAAATGCGAGGAGTTCATTCGAAATCTCCGTAGGCCCGTCGAACGTCCCGCAGCAGTTGATACAGCTTGTCGCGGCCGTCGCCCGACATCGGTAGGGCGGAGAAGATCTGTGCGTTCAGGACAGCGGTTGCCGCCTCCGCGACCTTGGCGCCGGCCGGGGTGAGCGACGCCAGCACGCTGCGTCCGTCGCGGGGATTCTGAGTGCGTTTGGCCAAACCGTCGAGTTCGAGTCGGTCGACGGCATTCGTGACGCTCGCCGGATGCACCTGCAGCCGTGCGCCGATCCGTCCGACCGGCAGCGAGCGCCGGCGGGCGAACCGCAACAGCATCAGCACCTCGTAGCGGGCGAATGTCAGACGGAATGGCTTCAGGGCGGCCTCGACGTCTGCCAGCAGGATCTGCTGGACGCGCATGATCGACGTGACGATGGCCATCCCTTCGGCGGCATCAGACCAGCCGCTGGCGCACCAGTTGTCACGAGCGAGGCCGATCGGATCGTCGCGCAACGGCTCGCGTGTTCCCATCCTTCGACGGTATGCCGTCCGCACTGACCTGATACGCACCGTCAACGCGAATCGAGCGAGACACCGTTCGGTGCGGCACTCTTCGGAGGCGTCCATCACCGGCGAGAGACACGACCTTCTAGTACTCGGAGTCGTCTGCCGCTTCACCCAGGCCGTGCCTACACCGTGCCTAGAACAGGGGTAAACAAGGGTCAACAGGAGGTACACAGCGACATCTGCCCCTGGGACAAGAAGTGCCCTCTAGCTGGTAAAACGCACTCGTACCAGCCGTGTTTTGATCGCCACTTGATAGCTTCCCAAGCTGAATACGGGGGTTCGATTCCCCTCATCCGC
>CAVRNI010000065.1:0-13732 GCA_963722415.1 Ilumatobacteraceae bacterium | reverse complement strand
GGTGCACCGGCTCCGCGGCGAGTTCGCCGAGGCCGAGGACGCCTATCGGCAGGCCGGCCAGTGGGGACGAGAACCGCAGCCGGGCCTGGCGATGCTTCGCCTGGCCCAGGGCCAGGTCGACGCGGCGGCGGTGGCGATCCGCCGGGTGGCGGACGAAGCGAACGTCAGGGTGGCCCGGTCCCAGGTGCTGGCTGCGTTCGTCGAGATCATGTTGGCCGCCGACGACCTCGGTGCGGCGCGCGCCGCCGCCGAGGAGCTGGCGCAGATCGCCGACGACCTTGGCGCCCCGTTGCTGCACGCCGTGTCCGGCCACGCCACCGGGGCGGTTCTCCTCGGCGAGGGCGACGCCCGTGCCGCGCTGGTCGTGCTGCGCCGGGCGCTGGCGGCGTGGCGGGAGCTGGACGCACCGTACGAAGCCGCTCGGGTCCGGGTTCTGATCGGGCTGGCGTGTCGGGAGCTCGGCGACCGCGACGCCGCAGCGATGGAGCTGGACGCGGCGCGCTCGGTCTTCCGTCAGCTCGGAGCAGCGCCCGATCTGGCCCGGGTCGAGGCGCTCTCGCCAACCGTCAAGAGCCCAAGCTCCGATGGGGCTGACCGGGCGCGAGGTCGAGGTGCTGGCCCTCGTGGCGACGGGCAAGACCAACCGCGAGATCGCAGCCGCGCTGGTCATCAGTGAGCACACCGTCGCCCGGCACGTACAGCACATCCTGGCCAAGCTGGGCGTCTCTTCCCGCACTGCGGCCAGCGCGTTCGCATTCGAGCACGATCTGGTCTGACCCGCCGGCGTAGTCAGAACTGAGCACGCGGGATCTTCACGACGTTGGTGGATTCGGGCGATGCGGGACGCGCCCGTTCGTCCATCCTCGGCGTGATGGACACGTCGGCGGTGACAACCGGGCCGAAGGCAGGGCAGAGATGACTCATGTGGGCGAGCACGCGGTTGTGTTGGGTGCCAGCCTGGCGGGACTGGCGGCTGCGGCGGCCCTGGCCGAGCGTTTCGACCGAGTGACGATCGTCGAGCGTGACACCCTGCCCCAGTCCGGGGAATGCCGCAGGGGCATCCCCCAAGGACGGCACGTCCACATCTTGCTGCCCGCAGGCCTGGTGGGCTTGTCCGAGCTGCTCCCTGGGGTCGTTGAGGATCTGCGGGCGAGAGACGCCCGCGTGATGGACACCACGGAGGTCCGCTTCCACATCGCCGACGGGAGCCTGCTGCTGGATGACGCCGACCTCGAGTTCGTCGGCGCGACCCGGCCGCTCCTCGAGTCGGTCGTGCGTGACCGGGTGCGGGCACTGCCAGGGGTCCGGTTCCTTGAAGACCAGGACGCCCGCGGCCTGTTGACCACCCCAGACCGATCCACGTGTGACCGGCGTACGACTCGGGTCGCCGGACTCGAACACCGAGGAAACGTTGGCGGGCGACTTGGTCGTGGACGCCACGGGTCGCAGCTCACGGTCCCCGCGCTGGGTGGCTGACCTCGGCTACCCAGCGCCCGACGAGGAGCGGCTTCAGGTCGGGATCCACTACACCACCCGCCTGTTCCGTCGCCAGCCAGGCGATCTCGAGGGCTGCCAGAACCTCGTGGTGACCATTCCGCACGATGGCCGCCGCGGTGGAGTGGTGCTCGCCGTCGAGGGCGATCGGTGGATCGTGACCCTCGTCGGTCTCATGGGAGAACGCCCACCAGCCGACCTCGATGGGTTCGTCGAGTACGCAC
Source organism: Ilumatobacteraceae bacterium (assembly GCA_963722415.1). Taxonomy (GTDB): domain Bacteria; phylum Actinomycetota; class Acidimicrobiia; order Acidimicrobiales; family Ilumatobacteraceae; genus JALOLG01. The sequence goes on along the minus strand of CAVRNI010000065.1, from coordinate 12,014 downwards.
GCACCCTGTGGGTGGGTGACCTCCACGAGCTCGTCGCCGCGGCGGAGCCCCTCGGGGAGGCGTCAACCGGCGGATTCCCCAGTTACCTCCGCCGCCGGTACGACCGCTTGCGGCGCTTCCCCAGTCGGTATGTCGTGACCGGCGACGCGGTGTGCTCCTTGAACCCCGTCTACGCACAGGGGATGAGTGTCGCGATCGGCGAAGCCAGAGCCCTCGGCCAGATCCTCGACCAGCACGGACTGGACCGGGTGGGCCCGCGCTTCTTCCAGCGCACGAAACGAACGGTTGACGACGGCGTGGACCATGGCCACCGGCGCCGACCTTGGCTACCCCGCGGTCCAGGGACCACGCCCGGCCCGATGGCGGCTGATCAACGCCTACGTCAACCGCCTCCTGCGGGTGGCCCACCGCGATCCCGTGGTGGCCAAGGCATTCATGGAGGTGAACGGGATGGTGGCACCTCCCCAGCACCTGATGCGTCCGCGCATCGTCTCGCGCGTGTTCACCGGGCGGACGCCCAGCCCGCAAGAGCGGCACCGTTAGCCTCGAGAACCCCCCGGGCGCCCGACCATCGGGGAGCGGAGAGCTGGCAAGGTGATCACCTTCGTTTCGTTCGCATCGAGCGAGCCGTGCGGCCAACCAGACACAGGACGTCGATGATGACCGAGCTGCACCCCAACTTGACGACCTACCTCCACGCCCTCGACGCCTTCAATCGCGACGACCTCGATGCGGTCCGCAACCACGTCCGAGCCGACGTCGTCTACCGGATCCCTGGTCGCAGCACGATCGCCGGTGAGTTCCGGGGTATCGACGGATTCGCCCGGATCCTCCGGAGGCTGCGCGACGAGACGAACGGCACGATCGTCGTTGAACCGCGTGCCGTGCTCGCCGACGACGAGAACCTCATCGCGCGCTGTCGGGTGACGGCCGACCGCGCCGGCAGGCGGCTCGACACCGAGAACTGCTATGCGTTCCACTTCGTCAACGGCAAGGTGGCCGACGGGACGGTGTTCGTCTCCGACCCGCACCATGTCGACGAGTTCTGGTCGTGATGCCCTGAACGACGACTTCGTGATGATCGCGATCGTGCTCGGTTTCGCCCCGGCGTACTGCTTCGGCTCGGCCGACTTTCTCGGCGGGCTGGCGAGCCGACGCATCGGAACGTGGACCGTGGTGTTCAACCCAATCCGGTGTCAAAGAGCCTCCGCCCGATGTGCAGACCTCCTCAAATCGCATCAGGCACCGGATCGAGGCTCACGGGGAATTGACGGCCATCACCTCACCGCACTTACCGTGGCGATGCGAGCCGTGTAACTCCCGTAGCAGTCGTTCGGCGACGATCGCAGATCTGCACGATGGGCGTCCGGAACCCTCCGGGGATGCCCTAGGCCGCCTCGGTCGGCTTTCCGCCCGGACCCGCGGAACATAACAGACCCCTCACCCGGCAGTTCCGTCCATCGCAGCAACCGACGAAGAGCAGCGTGGCCGGGGGCCCAATGACCCCGTCGTCGACAACACCAGCCTCGACCACCTGCGCCGCGTCGTGGAAGGGGTGTTCCGGGCCCACGCAAACGCACACGACGCGATGTCCGAATCGCGCCGTCCGATACCACGCGGGCAGAGCGCGGTTGGGGCATCCGATACGTGCCGGTATGCCGCGATCCGTGGCCCGTGGTAGCTGATGACCCTCGGCGTTCAGATGCGATCAGTCTCAGAGGCCGATGGCCGCCAATGGACAGCATTCAATAGCCGACAGACGCTCTCATCGGGAGCCAGACCGAAGTTGAGTACGGCGTTGGTAGTCCTGTTTGTTGGACCATCGTTCGATCGGATTCGCTGACCCCGTCGGCAGCGAGCAGATACGTGATCGGCACCCGCCATTCGTCCAATCCCGAGCCCTTACGCGAGCCCCCTCGTGGGATCTGCTCGATTCATCCGACCGTACGGCAATTCACGATGATCCAAAGTCGCCACTCACGACAACCCTCGATCGCCGCTCTGAGGCCTCCTGCAGCGAACGCCCGAAGGCCTCTGCGATCGCCTCGTCGAGTTCGGGAAACAGGCGACCGTACCGATCGAGCGTCACGGTAATCGACGAGTGGCCCATTCTCGATTGGATCGCCTTGGGGTGGGCGCCCGTGGCGATCGCCAAGGCCACGCTCGTGTGACGGAGATCGTGAAACCTGCACGACACTGACGATGCTGTCCGCGCCTTCGAGAAGTGATGTGTCAGGAAGCTCGAGGACGACAGCGGGTTCCCTGCTCCGTTCGGGAAGACGAGCTCGTCTCGGCCGAGCGTCGTGAAGAGGTCCACATGCGCCGCGAGGATGCCAACGGTGAACGGCGAGAGCGTGATGGATCGGACGCCCGCGGCGGTCTTCGGCTCCTTCCTCATGAATGACCCGTTGTCCAACTGAACTAGTTGTTCGGTGACGCGGACTTTCCGATTCCGCAGGTCAACCTTGTTGCCGCGGCGTAGACCCACCAGCTCGCTCCACCTCATCCCGCTGTCGACCGCCACGTAGATCAATGCCCGGTAGCGGTCGCTGTGAGCCTCGCACAGCCTGATTGCCTCATCCCAGCACAGGAATGTCATCTCGCGTCTGGTACGTGAGGTGGGTCCACCCGCTCGCACGGGTTCGACCAGGATCTTCTGCTTCTGCACTGCAACCTGCATAACGCGGCGAAGGGTTCGGTAGTGCCGGTGCACCGACGACGGCGCGATGCCAGCCGCGATCTCGTCGTTGAGCCAGTTCTCGATCTGGTCGGCCGGCAGCTGCCCCAGCCGATAGCGACCGAAACGCGGCAGCACGTACTTGTCGAGGTCACGGCGATAGTCTGCTGCGTCGTCTTCGACAACCGTCGAGAGAGTGACAGGAACTCCTCGGCCCACGCGGCGAGTGGCATCTGGCCGTCTCGTGGGTCGACCCATTGCCCACGGAACTCGTTTGCGTCCACCTCGCGGAGATACCTATCGGCCTCGCTCTTGCGGACGAACGTCTTCGAATGAACGCGGCCGAGCGGATCGCGAAACCGGACCCGGTAGCGGCCCCGCTCCTTGGCGATGTACCCCATCTTGAACCTCCTCTTGCGGCGCGTACGCGGGGCGTGCGGTGCAAATGCGGCGCGTCGCGGGCGCGGATTCAGGGGTTCTCGGGGTCACTGGCGGTCACTGCCGGTCACTTCAAAAAGAACCCCTGACCTGGGAGTTTACCAGGTCAGGGGTTGGAGGCGGCGCCGGGAATCGAACCCGGGTAAAAGGCTTTGCAGGCCCTTGCCTCAGCCACTCGGCCACGCCGCCAGGCACGAGGAGGTTAGCGGGCGGCTCGCCGCGCCGTCGGACCTTCGCCAGCCGAGCATCCTTGTCCGGTGATCGCCGCTCCACCAACATGGACGTCGGTGGCACGTCACACGCGACTGGTGTTCGCCGGGCTCGTCCTCGTCGGCGCCGCCTGCGGCTCCGACGCGGAGCAGCAGTCAGAAGCCAACACGTGCGTCGGGACCATGGAACGTGCGTCGCGTACGGCCGAGATCAGCGACCAGATCGCGCTGCTCGACTCGGCGTTGCTGTCATGCCGCTCGTTCACGGCGTACGAAGCCCAGCTCGACCGCTACCCCGGCATCGTCGGCTTCGACGCGCTCACCTACGTCACGACTCGGTGCGCCGCACTGGCCGCCGACGAGGTCGTGAGCGCCTCGGACGTGTGCGCTGACGTCGCGTCGCCGACCTCGACCACGATCGTCGGCGCGCCGGAGGTCGAGTACGTCGGCCAGACGTTGGACGGCCGCGAGGTGACGATCGACCCAGCCGACACCGAGTTCGTCGACGGCAAGCCGGCCGCGATCGTCGAGATCGTCGACATCGCCGCGGAGGACGGCTGCGAGGGTGTCGAGCACGAACGCGACCGCTGGCTCGCCAACTCGATCGACCCCCTCGTCGGTGACGAGGCGTCGGTCTACGCACAACACGCCGAGAACGTGCTGGCGTTCATGGGCTGCGAGTAGCGGTCGTCGCCGCCTCACGACTCCCGGGCGCGATCGCGACGCGAATCCGTGTGCGATGCTCGGACCATGCACACGTTCGTCCATCCCGTGCGTCGAGCGATACGTGTCGCGGGCGATCGCGAGGCGTTGGTCTGCGGCGACACCCGGCTCACCTACGGCGAGTTCCTCGAGCGACTCGAACGCCTCCACACCGTGCTCGTCGAGCTCGGCACCCAGGCCGGTGACCGGGTCGCCGTGCTGGCGTTCAACTCGATTCCGTTCATGGAGCTCTACTGCGGCATCTCCGCCTGCGGGCGTTCGCAGGTACCGCTCAACTTCCGCTGGGCCGAACCGGAGTTGGCCTACGCGCTCGCGGACTCCGGCGCACGGATCCTCGTCACCGATCGCGACCCGGGAGCACTCGCCGATCTCGTCGATCGTGTGATCCGCATCGACGACGGCGAGTACGACGAACTCGTCACCGCCGCGCCGCGGACGCCGTTCGACGACACCGCCGTGCACGAGGACGAACCCGCCGGCCTCTTCTACACCGGCGGCACGACGGGAGCCAGCAAGGGCGTCATCCTCACCCATCGCAACCTGATCGCCAACGCCATCAACATGCAGATCGTCATGCCGTTGAACCTCGACGACGTGTACCTCGTCATGGCGCCGTTGTTCCACGCCGCCGGCTCTGTGTCGGTGCTGCAGACCCTGTATGTCGGCGCCAAGCACGTCATCCTGCCGTCGTTCGACCCGGGCGAAGTGCTCGACGTCATCGAGCGCGAGGGGGTGACCGCGACGCTCGGCGTACCGACGATGGTGGCCGCCGCGGTCGAGGAGCAGCTGGCGCGGCCGCGCGATGTCAGCAGTCTGCGGCTGTTCTCGCACGGCGGTTCGCCGATCGCGATGGAGGTGCTGCGGCGTGGCCACGAGGCGTTCCCGACCACGCAGTTCGTCCACCTCTATGGCGCGACCGAGACGGCCCCGCTCGTCACCGGCCAGGCGCACGAGGAACAACTGCTCGGCACGCCGCTCGAGAAGTCAGCCGGCCAAGCAGTCGTGGGGGTCGAGGTCGTCATCCGCGATCCCGATGGCAATCCGCTTCCCGATGGCGAGCCGGGCGAGGTCACGATGCGCGGCAACAACATCATGGCGGGCTACTGGAACAAGCCCGAGCAGACGGCCGCCGCGTTGCGCGACGGGTGGTACTGGTCGGGGGATGTCGGTCGACTCGACGCCGACGGCCACCTCTTCCTGCTCGACCGCTCCAAGGACATGATCATCTCCGGCGGTGAGAACGTGTATTGCACCGAGGTCGAAGACGCGCTCTACACCCACTCCGCCGTCCTCGAAGCGACGGTGTTCGGCATCCCGAGCGAACGATGGGGCGAGGCCGTCCATGCCGTCGTCGTCCTCCGCTCCGACGCGACGGAGGCGGAGTTGATCGACCACTGCCGCACCCTGATCGCCGGCTACAAGGTGCCGCGATCGATCTCGTTCCAGACCGATCCGCTGCCCAAGTCGGGCCCGGGCAAGGTGCTCAAGCGCGAGCTCCGCGCCCCGTTCTGGTCCGGCCACGACACCGTCATCTGACGCGGCCGCCGAAGCGCCTGACGGCGCCGGCGTGCCGAACCGGGTCTTCGGGTCTGAATCCGGGCGTGCGCCCATGTGTCAACGTTGGCGGACGCGCGTCCTCACTCGAAGGCGGCGGCGAGGACGTCGGCGTAGGTGTCGGCGAGGTGGAACGTCATCTCCGAACGGACTCGCTCGGGGACGTCGTCGAGGTCGGGGCCGTTGCGAGCCGGGAGCACCACGTCACGCAGGCCGGCACGGTGGGCCGCGAGGACCTTCTGCTTGAGGCCGCCGATCGGGAGCACGGCACCTTGCAGCGTGATCTCGCCGGTCATCCCGACGGAGTCCCGCACCGGGCGGGACGTGAGCAGGCTCACCAGCGCAGTCGCCATCGTGATGCCGGCCGACGGCCCGTCCTTCGGGACGGCTCCGGCGGGCACATGGACGTGGAACCGACGCTGGAGCGACTCCGGATCGATACCCAGGTCGGCGGCATGTGACCGCACATAGTTGAGCGCGATCTGGGCCGACTCCTTCATCACGTCGCCGAGCTGTCCGGTGAGTGTGAGCCCGGGCTCGGCGCCGTCGGCAGTCGGGAACGCGGTGGTCTCGATGAACAGGACGTCGCCGCCATGACCAGTGACCGCAAGACCGGTCGCGACACCCGGCAGCTGGGTGCGCGCGGGCACGTCGTCGATCACCTTCGGGCGGCCGAGCCACTCGACGAGTTGGGAGGCGTCAACCGTCAACGGCGTCACCGCACCGGTCGCGATGCGTGCCGCCGCCTTGCGGACGAGACGACCGAGCTCGCGCTCGAGACTGCGCACGCCGGCCTCACGCGTGTACCCCTGGATCACGGCGCCGATCACGTCGTCGGCCACGATCAGCTCGTCATCGCGCAAGCCGGAACGGCGGCGCTGACGGGGCAAGAGGTAGCGCTCGGCGATGTCGACCTTCTCGTCCTCGATGTAGCCGTCGAGCCGGATGATGTCCATCCGGTCGAGCAACGGTCCGGGAATGCCGTCAGCCACGTTGGCGGTGGCGAGGAACACGACCTCCGACAGGTCGAGGTCGACCTCGAGGTAGTGGTCGCGGAAGGTGTGGTTCTGCGCCGGGTCGAGCACCTCCAACAGGGCGGCCGTCGGATCGCCCGACCACCCGCCCGCGGAGAGCTTGTCGACCTCGTCGAGCAGCACGACCGGGTTCATCGTGCCCGCCTCGATGAGGGCGCGGACGATCCGGCCCGGCTGCGACCCGACGTAGGTGCGGCGGTGACCGCGGATCTCTGCTTCGTCGCGGATGCCACCGAGCGCGATCCGCACGAACTTGCGGCCCATCGCCCTGGCGACCGACTCGCCGAGACTCGTCTTGCCGACCCCTGGCGGGCCGACGAGGGTGACGATCGCGCCGTTGCCGCGCCGGCCGTCGCTCTCGCGCTCGTCGAGACCGCGCTCGTGCCGGAGCTTGCGGGTGGCAAGGAACTCGACGATGCGGTCCTTGACGTCATGGAGGCCGTAGTGGTCGTCGTCGAGCACGCGCTTGGCGTGCTCCAGATCGACGGTGTCGTCGCTGCGGTTGTTCCACGGCAGCTCGAAGATGCGATCGAGCCAGGTGCGGATCCATGAGTGCTCGGGCGACTGGGTGCTCGTGCGCTCGAGGCGGTCGAGCTCCTTGGCGATGGCGGTGCGCACACCGTCGGGCGCGTCGAGCTCGTCGAGCCGGGCGCGATATTCACCGACGACGTCGTCGTCGCCCTCGCCGAGCTCCTTGCGGATCGCGGCGAGTTGCTGGCGCAGCAGGAACTCGCGCTGTTGCTTGTCGACACCCTCGCTGACGTCGTCGCGGATCGATTGCGCGACCTGCAGCTCGGCGAGATGGCCGCGGGCCCACGTCATCACCAGCCCGAGTCGCGTCGACACGTCGACCGCCCGCAACATGGCGAGTCGCGCGGCGTCGTCGAACTCGGCCCACAGGGCGACCGAGTCGGCGAGGGCGCCGGGGTCGAGATTGCGACGCAACAGGTCGGGCAGGCGCCGCGAACGCCGCAGTTCGGCGATCAGCTCGAGGACGGCGCGCAGTTCGCGGCCGACGTTCTCGATCGACGGCGAAGGGCGCGGGTCGCGGAGGACTTCGTGCTCGGCGACGTCGGCCCCGCGCTCGTCGCGGTCGATGGCGACCACACGGGCACGCGTCTCGACCTGGACGATCGCAACCGGCTCACCCGACGGCAACGACCCCATGTCGGGAACCCTGGCGAGGACCCCGAGCTCGTGTTCGTCGCCGCCGGTCAGCAGCAGGGATCCCCCTTCGGCGGCTTCGACGGCACGCCGGAGCTCGTCGGTCGTCAAGGGAATGGTCACGACGGCGCCCGGCAGGATCACCGTGGACAGGTGGGCGATGGGGAGACGGGAACGGACACCCGAGTTGGTCATGCATCGAAGGGTACCGATACGAAGCTTGATTGACTCCGACTCAGGTTTTCTGACTGCCATCCCGGCGGCGGTCATCCGTCACGGCCCCGAAAGGCGCATCTGCAAGGTCTGATGGGCGTGATGACGTCCGGTGCGGATCTGATGAGGTCTGCTCGTCGGGATCAGTCCTCGCCGGCGACGAACTCGATCTCGCCCAGTGCCTCGCATCCGGCTTCCATCGTCTGACGCATCGGGATCTGGGCCTCGAGCGGTGGCACGAGGAGGTAGGGATGCACGTCGCCGCCCCCGAGGTCGACCTGGGCGATGAACTTGAACGGCTGGCTGGCTTCAGAGATCGCGTGCGGGTCACAGCGCGACTCGACGAACCGGATCACCGCTGACGCCTCGTCGACACCCTCGTCGAGCGTCACGACCGGACCGCCGGACGGTGCGTCCGGGGCCTCGAACCCGAACAGGACGTTGTTGCTCACGCTCAGCACACTCACCGTCGACGTCGAAGCTCGTCGGGTGAGACGCAGCGCCCCTTCGGTGACCGGCCGTCCGTCGACGTCCACGGCATGCAGGTCGACCAGCTCGATGGCGACGAGCGAGTCGATCATCTGGCGTTCGCAGTCCTCGAGGTAGAGCTGGCGGGCGAGGTGCTCGACATCGAAGACCGGGACGATGCGTTCGCTGCCGTCGTCGAGGATGAGCCGCGCCGTCGCCGCTGCGAGATCGGGCATCGTGGCCTGGGTCCCGTCACCGACGCAGGTGGCCCCGGGGAACTTGACGGGGAAATCGATCCGCTGGCCACCCACGACGATGTCGTGCCGTTCGGCGACCGGCGTGGTGTAGCCCTCCCAGACGAACTGCACACCGATGACCGTGAACCGTTCGTCCGTCCCGTTGAAGATCTTGACCTGGAACTGACCCTTGGCCACGTCGACCCGGTTCTGGGTCGGCATCGCGGCGAGGATCCCGTCGGGGATCTCGATTTCGGGCTCGGTGGTGGTGGTCACGGCCGCCGAGGTCGTTGTCGTCTCGTGACGGTCGTCGTCGTCGTGGTGGTGTGGCGACGTCGGAGGGGTCGTCGGCGCACGACACGAGGAGCGCGCTCAAGGCGAGCACCCACGCGTAGGTGGCGGGCGTCACCGGCGTTCATATTTCGATGGTAACGCACGGGCGCAGCCGGCGCAGTAGCGTCTGGAACCATCGATGTTCCACGCCAACCCGCCGGACGATCCCGATGAGCAAGCATCCCGTCGACTCCGCCGGGCTCATGCTCCCCGATGCCAGCTGGCCGCCAGGCAAGGAAGCTCCCGGCGCGCTCGAACTGCTCCGCCGGTTCTGCAACTCGTCGAACCCTGAGAACGGCGCGGAGCGATACCGCGATCCCGACCAGTTGGACGCGTGGCTCGAGGGCGAGGGCCTGGCCCCGATCCGGGTCGACCGCGCCGGGCTCCGGCGGGTGATCCGGTTCCGAGGCCGACTCCGCGTGCTGGCGGTCGCCAACCGCGACGGGCGGGTCGACCTTGCCGCCTTCGAGCAACTCGCGGCCGATGTCGGCAGTGGATCGTTGCGACTCGTCGCGGGCGAGCCGGGCCTCGCGTTGACGGGAACCGGTCGCGGCGCGTCGCCGTTGCTGGCCCACCTCGCGTCGATCATCGTGATCGCCCAGGCCGACGGCTCGTGGTCGCGCCTCAAGGCGTGCACCAACGACCATTGCCAGTGGATGTTCTACGACCACAGCAAGAACGCCAACGGCGCCTGGTGCTCGATGACGGCGTGTGGGCAACGCCACAAGGCCCGCGAATACCGAGCCCGCCGCGCGTCACATGACGAGTCGCGGCAGCGCTGACGCCCGCGATGCCACCGACGCCGCACCGCCTTCGACGCGGCCCAGCCACGCCCGCTCGGCGATCGCGTCGAGGCGCGGGAAGACGAGCGCGTCGAACGCGGCCGCCGACGGGATGTGCTCCGTCCACACGCACGCCTGCACGCCGAGGAGATGTTGCCGGGCTTCGTCGGACCAGCCGGCTCCGGGCTCGAACGCGCAGACGTCCTCGAGCCCGACGGTGCCGGCCCAGCTCGCGCCAGGCGATGTCCAGTCGTCGTCGAGCACCATGTCGAGGTAGTACGCATCGGGCGCGCTGACGACCACGTCGAAACCGGCCTCGGCGAGGACGCGGGCGTCGTCGGCCGATTTCCACGCGACGACATACCCATCGGACGGCTGGAGGCCGCCGTGCTCGGCGACCTCCTGCCACGCCCCCACCTGCCGGCCGCTGACACGCCGTACCGATCGCGACTACGTCGGCCATGAACGCGGCCTCGATCGCGTTCGTGCCCGCCAGCCCGCGGGCCTTGGCGTATTCGGCCGCGACCGGAGAGCCCATCCACGCCCCAGGCGCGACCTCGTCGCCGCCGACGTGCAACCACGGTGAGTCGAACATCGCCGCGAGTGCGCCGAACACGGCCTCGACGAACGGCATCGTGGTCGGCAGTCCCGGACACAACGAGTTGTCGACGAAGCGCTGCACGCTGTGTGCCCCGGTCGTGTCATCGGGATCGCGCAGCGACGGTTCGGCCGTGAGCGCCGCATGACAGTGGCCCGGTAGATCGACCTCTGGCACGATCACGACGCCGAGCTCGCGGGCGCGCTCGACCCATCCGCGGATCTCGGCGACCGTGTAGCTCCCACCGGTGGCCGCGGCAGGCGAGCCGAGCAATGGCGGGATCGGCAACCCGTGCCCGCGCCAGGCGCCGACGGTGGTCAGTTCGGGGTATCCGTCGATGGGGACGCGCCACGCTTCGTCGTCGGTGAGGTGGAGGTGGAGCCGATTGAGCTTGCGCCATGCCGCCAGATCGATGATGCGCTCGACGTCGGACGCCGGGAAGAACTGGCGGGCGAGATCGACGTGGAGCCCGCGCCACTCATACGCCGGGCCGTCCGCGATCCGCACGTGCTTCGGCGACCTGTCGCGCAGCAGTTGCGCGATCGTGACGAACCCGTGCCGGAAACCCGCCGCGTCGCCCGCCGTGACCACCGCCTCCGCCGCCGAGTCGTCGATCTCCACCTCGTAGTGACCTGGTGCCACGGCGCCCGTCACGGCCGAGACCGACCAGGCACCCGCGCCCGTGTCGTCGCCGATGCCGAGCACCCACGGCCCCTCCGGATGGAGACGCCGTTCCGCTCGGGCGACGGCACGCCAGACGTCGCCGACCTCGTTCGATCCTGATCGCAGCCGCGCTGCCGATCGCACCCCCGCCGATACCGAGCCGTGCCGCCCGAACGATCCGGCGAGAGCGGCCGGCCACGGCACGAGTGCGGGTGCGTCGTCGGTGGTGCGCACCAACGCCCGTCGTTCATGCTTCACACCGGTGGTTGACGGAGGAGCTGTCATCGGCTCGACGTGGACATCGATCGTCGTGCCGTCCTCGAGAATGACGAATGCACTCGCCGGGCCGTCGTTGGCGTGATGTGTGGTGTGGTCGACCGAAAGATCGGTGATCTCCAGTGCGTCGCCGGGTGCGAGTACGAAACCTGTGGCCGGAGCGAGCTCGAGATAGCCGGACACCTGTCGCACCAGTTGCGCGCCGGTGTCCGGGCCGGGGTCGAGCCTCACCGTGCTGGTCAGCGCCAGGCGGAACCGCTCGACCGGGACCGCGCCCGAGTTCTCGAGACGCAGGTCGACCGTTCCGTGTCCCGGCGGGCCAGGTTTGTACGCGCTGCGCAGTGTCAGTAGTGCTGCCATGGCGGCTTTCCCTCGTGCGTCTCGCGGTAGTACGCGACGTTCGCGAGCCCGGACGCCGCGTCCTCGTCGATCACGACGGTGACGTGCGGATGCCACTGGAGGATCGACGCCGGGCAGCTCGTCGTGAGCGGTCCCTCGACGGCGGCCGCGACCGGCGCCGCCTTCGCCGCGCCACACGCGAGCAGAACGAGGTGCCGAGCGTCACCGATCGTCGCCAGCCCTTGTGTCATCACATGACGTGGGACGTCGTCGGGATGGTCGAAGAAGCGGGCGTTGTCCTCACGTG
>CAVRNI010000064.1:0-24796 GCA_963722415.1 Ilumatobacteraceae bacterium | reverse complement strand
TCCTTCCCCCTGGCGCCGACTACGGCAGCGTCAACTACCGCTGGTTCTCCGAGCGCTACGACGACTTCGTGTACCTCGACCGGGTCGCCATCGCACCCGAGTTCCAGGGACGTGGCCTCGGCCGGGCGCTCTATGACGAGGTCGAGCGGCGCGCCGACGCGGCGTGGTTCACGCTCGAGGTCAACCTCCGCCCCCGCAACGACGGCTCGCTCGCGTTCCACGACCGGCTCGGCTTCGTCGAGGTCGGTCAACAGGAGACCGACTACGGCACCCTCGTCAGCCTGATGGCCAAACCGTTGTCCTGACCCCCCGACCGACCCCCGAACTGTCTGCTTCAGATTGCCCGTGGGCTCATCTGAAGCAGACAGAACGGTGGGTTGGGTTTCGCGGTGGGGCGGGTCAGCGGCGGTCTTGGAGGAAGCGGAAGTGGGAGCGGGTCCGCTCGACGTGGTCGGTGGAGATGTCGGCGAGCAGGATCGACTCGGTGTGGCTCGCCGTCGCCAGCAGTTCACCGAGCGGATCGACGATGCGGCTGTCACCCGAGTAGGCCAGGTTGTCGCCCTCGCCCACGCGGTTGACGCCGACGACGTACGCCTGGTTCTCGATCGCCCGCGCCTGGAGCAACGCCATCCAGTGCGCACGGCGCTTCTCGGGCCAGTTCGCCGGTACGAGGTACAGATCGGTACCAGTCGCCAACTGCCAGAACTCGTCGGCGAAGCGGAGGTCGTAGCAGACGAACATGCTCACCCGGAAGCCTTCGACGTCGACGGTCACCAGTTCGGTGCCGGCGCGGACGTGCTGTTCCTCGCCGGCGTGCGAGAACGGGTGGATCTTGCGGTAGCGGTGCGTCACACCGCCTGGACTGGTGAGCACGAACGTGTTCGAAGGCCGCTGGTCGTCGTCGGGCGCGCCGTCGGCGATCTCGGGGCACGACCCGCCGACCCAGACCCCGTGCTCCTTGGCCATCTCGGCGAGGAACTGCGCCGACGGACCGCCCTCGACCTCGCCGAAGTCGGCCTGGCCGAACCCGAACCCGGTCGAGAACGTCTCCGTCAGCACGACCAACCCGGCCCCCGCTCCGGCGGCCGCGGCGACCTTGGGCGCCAGCCGCTCGAAGTTGGCATCGCGGTCGTTCCAGACGATGTCGTGCTGGACCGCGGCAACTCGCAACGTGCTCATGGCGTGACCTCGGCGAGCTTCGACAGGCGGTTGACCGCGTCGTCGATCACGTCGAGACGCTTGCAGCACGCGAACCGGACGAGGTGCCGGCCGTGCTCGGTCCGGGCGTAGAACACCTGGTTGGGGACTGCCACGACGCCACATTGGTGAGGCAGCGAGCGGCAGAACTCCATCCCGTCGCCGTCGGCGCGCAGCGGGCGGATGTCGACGGTCGTGAAGTACGTCGCCTGCGGCCGGTAGGCGGTGAAACCGGCCGCGACGAGACCGTCGAACAAGCGGTCGCGCTTGGCTTCGAGGTCGGCGGCGACGCCCGCGTAGAACTCGTCGGGCAGCCCCAGGCCGACCGCGATCGCCGGCTGGAACGGGGCGGCGTTGACATAGGTCAGGAACTGCTTCGCGGTTCGCGTCGCGGCGACCATGGGTGCCGGCCCGCACGCCCAGCCGACCTTCCAGCCGGTCGTGTTGAAGGTCTTGCCGCCCGACGAGATGGTCATCGTCCGATCGGCCATCCCCGGCAACGTCGCCATCGGGACATGCGTCGAACCAGAGAACACGAGGTGCTCGTACACCTCGTCGGTCACCACGAGCAGATCGTGGTCGATCGCCAGCTCGGCGATGAACGTCAGCTCGTCACGCGTGAACACCTTGCCGGTCGGGTTGTGCGGTGTGTTCAGCAGGATCAGCTTCGTCCGCGCCGTGATCGCGCCGCGTAGCTCGTCGGGATCGAATCCGTAGCCGCCGTCGCTCGGGGCGAGCAACACAGGGCGTGCGATGGCACCGGCGAGCGCGATGCACGCCTGGTAGCTGTCGTACATCGGCTCGAACACCACGACCTCGTCGCCGGTGTCGAGCATGCCGAGCAGTGCTCCCGCGAGCGCTTCGGTCGCGCCGGCCGTCACGAGCACTTCGGTGTCGGGGTCGTGCTCGAGTCCGTAGAAGCGACGCTGGTGCTCGGCGATCGCCGATCGGAGCACCGGGTTACCCGGTCCGGGCGGGTACTGGTTGACGCCCGACCGGATGGCATCGATCGCGGCCTCGAGCACGACGGCTGGCCCGTCGGTGTCGGGGAAACCCTGGCCGAGGTTGATCGCCCCCGTCTGGACGGCGAGCGCCGACATCTCGGCGAAGATGGTGGTGCCGAAGCCCTCGAGCTTCGGTGTCAGGCACGACTCGGCGGCGGTCACGCCCCTCAGCGTACGTTCGCGGTGGTCCGTCGGTCAGCGGCGAGCTCGATGATCGGGTCGATGGGGGCCGACTCGACGCCGGCGAGACGGTGGCTGACGCCGTCGCGCTTGGCCGCGTACATCGCCCCGTCGGCGGCCTGGAGGAGCGCCTCGAGCGTCTCGGCATGGCGCGGGAACAAGGCGATGCCGACGCTCGCGCCGACCCGCAACCCGTCGATGTCCTCGCGCGAGATCAACTCGGCGAGGCTCGCCGCACGGCTCCTGGCCGCTGACGCATCCTCGATGCCAGGCAGCATCAACACGAACTCGTCGCCGCCCCAGCGGGCCACGACGTCGGATTCGCGAACGGCCCGGCGCAGGCGCTTGCCCATCACGCGCAGCACCTCGTCACCCGCTTGGTGACCGTACGTGTCGTTGATCCCCTTGAACCCGTCGAGGTCGAACAACAGCAGGCAGACGCCTTCCTCGGAGCGTTGCGCCGCCGCCAGCACGAGCTCGGCCTTGCGCTCGAACTCGCTGCGGTTCGGCAGGCGGGTCAGGGCGTCGAGACTGGCCCGCTCGACCAGGCTGTGGCGCTCGGCCCGGATGGTCATCCCGGCCAGCCCCAGCAAGAGCACGGCAAGCGACGACAGCATCACGATCATCAGCTGCTCTTCGCTGGACAGATGAACCGTCTCGTTGCTCGAGGCGGCGATCCACAACCCGTCGCCGTGTTCGATCGGTGATGCCGCGACGCGCTCGGCCATCGATCGTTGTGGCGATGAGGGGCGGAGGCTCGGCGAGGTCGAGGAAGTCGAGCTCGGAATCGCCGACGACGCCGACGCCACCGAGCTCGGCGAGATCGTCCGCGTCGACCGTGGCATGGACGCCAGCCGCTTCGCCGACGACGGTGATCTCGAGACGACTGCCGATGCCCTCTACGTTGCGCGTCGTCTCACCGAACATCGAGGTCGCACGCTGGGCGAACGCGGCATCGTCGGTGGTGCACACGGGCGGCGCCGTCAGGTCGGTACGAGGAGCGATGCAGACATCGACGCCGTCGAACGAGTCGCGCAACGACTCCATGGTGATCTCGGGATCGTCGGCCAGCGCGGCCGAGAGCTCGACGGCCTTGATGAATCCTCCAAGATTTGCAGAGGCGATCGACGCCGCCGCCTCGATCTGCACGTCACGGGAGTGGGCGAGGTCGGCCCGGCGGGCCACGTAGCCCACGGCGACGGCGACGATGAGCATCACGCTGCCGAACAATGCCCCGAGTCGCACAAACCTCACGCGCAGAAATCGGCACGGCGTTATTGGCCCTTGAGGTGACTTTGCCAAAACTTCGCGTAGCTGCGGTGGCTTTGACATGGGCGTTCCAGCGGACCGACCGCGTGGCGTGCTCGTTCACACGTGTCCGCCACCATCCGCGTTCAGCAGTGTGTACGTGCTTGATGGTCGCTGTCACGCTCAGCACCGGCGTGCGGACGGGGTCGGGTCGAGGCGCTGGTCACGGTCGATGCGGGCCTGGAGGTATGCGGAGTACCAACCCCGATACCTGTCGATCAGCTCGGGCCTCGACCAGTCGTTCCCCGTGATGCGGCCTCGACACGTTGCGGCGCCGCATGAGCAGTCGAATTCGTCGTACGGACTGCCGTCCGACATGGCGTAGTCGTAGGCGACCTCTTCACCTGCCGCGATGGGACGTCATGGCGACGAGCAGGATGCTGCCCAGGATTCCGCAGTTCGGATCACACGAGTGGTTCACCATGTCGTGCGGCTCGGCCTGTTCGGGCCCGACGAGGTACAGGTCGTCGGCGACCTGAATCGACAACGAGCGGCGCTGGGCCGGCAGCGCGGCGAACACGTCACCGGCAACCACCTTCCCGCCGAACGCAACCACGACCTCGCCGGGCGAGATCTCGACGCGGGCGTAACTGCCGCGGCCGGCGACCGAGACGTCAGCGGGCGCGAGTTTCGGGGACATCCAACTGGTGGGCAACCCAGCGTCGGCGTCGTCGACGGACGATGTGCGCCGGTTGTCCGCCTGTCGTGGGTCGGTGTTGATGCGGGTCACAGGCTGTGACGGTACGGGCCGGAGGCCGTTCCGACGCGTGCGCGTCGATGCCCCGGCCTTACGCCGGATCTGCCGCGTCGTGCCGGTCGCCGGGGAAGACGTCGGTTTCCGAGCGATGCCACACCGGATGGTCGCCGGCGGTTTCGACGTTGAAGCCGTAGTCGTAGGCGAGCGTGCCACCGATGGTGCCGCCGAGGACGGTGAGCGCCGCGGCGGCGAGGGAGAGCACCAACGCGAGCGCAGGAGTGGCCTGCTCATCCCAGAACGCGAGGACGCGCACGGCGATGCCGGCGATGACCAACACGGTGACGGTGATCATCGTCCAGGCGTGTGCATTCACCGTTCGTCGCGCCTGGGTTCCTTTCTCGGTCGATTGCTTCCAGTCCCAGAATCCGGTCAGCGCGGCGAGCACCGACACGACTGCGCCACCGATGAGGGTGAACGACGCCGCGCGATAGAAGTCGCGGGCCCACGGCTGGTCGTCACCTGCGACGAAGGAGATCAGATCGAAGGTCGCAGCAAGCATGTAGGCACCGACCGGCACATCGGTGAGCGGCGGGTGCAATGGCTTGCCCGCCCAGCCTCGCAGGCCCTTGAAGGTGCGGCCTCGCAGCGTCAGCGCGGGGCGGAACGAAAACCGGCGCATGGTGCCTCCTCTCCCGGGAAGTACGGCGACCCCCGGACCCTCCTAGCCTTACCCTGACTCGGGGGCGATGGAAACGACGGCGGGTCAGTGCGCGGCGCGCATCTGAATCGGCCCAACCGAGCGCCGCGTCATCGTCCGCGGCTAGAGCCGCCGGAGGTACTCCTCGGCCGCTTCGGCACCGAGTTGGCGCAGTTGCTCCGCCTTGTACGCCTCGCGCATCTTGGACTTCGGATGGATGTAGCCGGCTCCGATCACGACCTCGCCTTTGCCGCACATGACGTAACGCGCGATGCGCTGGCCGTGCGGCGACAACGTCTTCCATTTGTCGTACGGCATCGAACGGATGACGGCTTCGCTGCGGAACCACGGCGCGAAGTACTCGATGTTTGGCGTCGCGCGCACCTCACGGGACAGGTTCGGTGTCCCGCCGTGCCACGTCCGCAGATCCCGGAAGATCCCCGAGCCGGCGGGCGCCGGACAGACCGTGCTGAGCTTCATCCACTCCGGCTCGTCGAGAAGGTTCGGGATCGGGTTGCGCGAGTTCTGCGTCCCGGGGATCTGTCGGATCGGACCGTTCTCCGGCGTGAGGTCGCACATCGCGAAGTTGATGGTGACGGCCGGGACCGGCAACTCCCTGGTCGTGACGCGCCCCGAGGGATCGTTCGGCTCCGTCCAGGTGTTGTCGGAGTGGAGGCCCTGGTACTCGATGGCGCCTGGCATCGCGACGTCGCCCCCGCCGCCGAGGAGGATGTAGTTGGGCGAGCCGAAGATGGCGGTGAGGATCGGCGTCGTCGTGGGCATGTCGATCATCTCGACCCACTCGTCGACGTGCATCATGTGTCGCGACGCGGAGCTGCTCCCGAACGAGTAGCGGTGCGGCAATCCGCCGGCTCCACCGCCCGCCGCGCATGTCGGATCGACCGCCAGCATCTCATCGAGCGCCCGATCGGCCGCCGCCCGCATCCGCTCGAGTTGGTCGGGACCGAGCACGTCGCGGACGACCACGAAGCCGTCGCGGTGGAACAGCTCGACCGCTCGCTCGACCTCGGTCGGTGCGAGGATCTCGAGTCCCTTGATGCCGTTGTGCTTGTTGAGCTTGTCGCGCAACGCCACCACATTCGGATCGTCGTAGGACCGGGTCCAATCCGCGCACGTGGGATCGCCCGCAATCAGATTGCGATGCTCCGGCGTGGTCTCGATCTCGTTCTCCGGAGTGTCGAGACCGAGCGGGTTGCTGTTGTTCTTGTCCGGCGTCCGCGGGCGGTTGGCGAACCCGTTCGGCGGAACCGAGGAGTGCCATCCGAGCCGGCTGGCTCGTATGTCGGTATCGATCACGGAGCTCATTTCATCTCCCGGCGGCGTGACTCGGGGATCAGTCGTCTGCGGCACGCGTCCCGTCGTGACGCGTCAGCCACTGGCGGGTGTTCCCGTTGGCACGTTGGCCACGACCTTGGTGAGTTTGAGCAAGACGTAGCCGACGATCATCATCAGCACGCCCATCGCAGCCGCGAAGGCTGCGACGCCGAACGACACGACCGACGTGAACAGTGAAGCCCGCAGGAACGAGGCCGTCATCACGGTCTGGCGGGCCGGGTCATCCTGGTCGAGCTCGGCATAGGTCTTCCCGTCGCTGGCGCTCAAGGCGTGCTTGCGGATCGTGTCCGCCTCCACGTAGGCGGTGAACGGCCCGTCGACGGGGTCGCCCGCAAACCGTTCGGCATCGTCGGATACGACGATCTTCTCCTGCGCCAGTTCGTCGCCGACGACGAACCACGTGACCACACCAGCCGCGAGCAGGATCACCCCGGCGACGATCACGAGCACCGAGAGGACGCGAAGCGCTTTCAGCGCCCCATGCTCTGCAGGCGGTGCTGCTGCGACCGGCGGAGGAGCCGGAGTCGTCTTCGACGATGGGTTCGTCGGACTGGACGTCTTCTGAGCTCATGGCGATGCTCCTTCGATCTCTCGGAACTCCCCGACGTTCCAGTCTTAGCACGGCTGCCGTCGGCTCTCGTTCGACGCACGAAACGACAACCTCACGCGAACACGTAGCTGACATCCTGTGGATCGTGGCGAAGTACGACCCGCTGTTCGAGTACCTGTGCCGAGCCGCTGATGCGCCCGTCGTGCTCACCTTCGACGAGGTCGAACGGCTCGTCGGCCCGCTGCCCGCGTCGGCGACCAAGTTCAAGCAGTGGTGGCACAACGAATCAACCGGTGGCCGCGACGTGCACGCCAAGGCGTGGCTGAACGCCGGCCGTCAAGTCGAGCGGGTCGATCTGAGCGAGCGCTGCGTTCGCTTCAGCGCCGCCGCCTGGCGACGCGGCTCGTAAGCCCATACCCGCGAGACAGGCAGACACGCTGCGGTCGGTGCTGGTCAAACGTGTTACGTGACTGCCTCGTTTCCCACCGGAACCTCGATCACGTTGCGGGTCTCCAACGGCCGCGACGCGGTTGGTCGGGCGCCTGCTCCAGTGGCGGTAACAAACCGTTTCCGCAAGAATCTCGTCCGGGCCGAGCAGATCACGAGAACGTGATTGGAGAACAACGGAGTGGTTGCGTCAGAGAGTTCGCTGAAGTGCCCGGGCTGCCGGGTTGGGAGAGCCCGCCTGAGGATCTGGCCGGAGCGATACGGGAGATCAAGTCCGCGATCCGGTCCCGTATCACGGCGTCCGGTCGAAGCGTGGACGATGTCTTCGCGGTGATCGCGGCCCTCGTGTCGGAGCGGACGAGTGAGATTCGCAATGAGATCGATGCGACGGGCACAGCCTGGCCCGTCGTCGAGTACACGGACATCGCGGCTGGCGACGTGCCGGCCGCGACATGGTCGCGGTTACGTCGTCGCGGGTGCGTGGTGGTTCGGGGGCACTTCGAGCACGAGCAGGCGCTGAGCTGGGATCGCCAGATCGTCGACTACGTGGGTTCGAACGCGTTCTTCGACACCTACCGCGGGCCGGGCGACGACTTCTTCACCACACTCGACTCGAAGCCCGAGATCTATCCGATCTATTGGTCGCCGGCCCAGATGCAGGCCCGCCAGAGCGAACGGATGGCGAACGTCCAGGCGTTCCTCAACTCACTCTGGAACAACGAATCGAGCGGGAAGGAATGGTTCGAGCCGGACCGCAACGTCTTGTACCCGGACCGCATCCGGCGTCGTCCCGAAGGCACGACCTCCGGCGGGCTGGGTGCGCACATCGATGCCGGCACCTTCGACCTGTGGATGAAACCGGAGTTCCAACTCGCGTTTCGCCACGTCTTCGACGGCTCGATCGAGCAGTTCAGCCCATGGGACGCCGCGCATCGCACCGACGGGTCGCAGTACCCGAGCTCGACCATGACCTCGGTCTTCCGAACGTTCCAAGGATGGACGGCGCTGTCCGACATGGAACACGACCAAGGAGTGCTCCACACCGTTCCGATCCCCGAAGCGATCGCCTACCTGTTGTTGCGGCCTCTCCTGAGCGACGTGGCGGACGACGACATGTGTGGCCTCGCTGTCGGCCAAGCGTTCCCCGTCTCAGAACGTTGGCATGCGCCATTGCTACAAGCGCTCAGCGGAATCCCCGACGTCCGGGCGGGGGACTCGGTGTGGTGGCACGGGGACATGCCGCACTCGGTTGCTCCAGTCGACCAACCAACGCGGCTGGGGCAACGTGATGTACATCCCGGCCGCACCGTGGTGCCCCCGCAACGAGCGCTACGCCTCTTCGGCGCTGGAGGCGCTGACGACGGGCGCCAGCCCGAACGACTTCCCCGCCGAGGACTACGAGCGCGACTGGGCAGACCGCTTCCAGGTCGACGAGCTGAACCAATACGGCCGACGCGGACTCGGCCTCAGCTGACGAGATCCAGACGCGGTCTCCGCGAGATCAGGCGACGTCGAAGCGATCGAGGTTCATGACCTTGTGCCACGCAGCCACGAAGTCATGCACGAACTTCTCCTTCGCGTCGTCACACGCGTAGACCTCCGCGACGGCCCGCAGCTGAGAGTTCGAACCGAAGACGAGGTCGGCGGCGGTGGCGGTCCACTTGGCCGCGCCGGTTCGCGCGATCGCGTCCCTCGAACACGTTCTCGGACCCGACGGACGGCTTCCACTCCGTGCTCATGTCGAGCAGGTTCACGAAGAAGTCGTTCGTCAGCGCCTCTGGCCGGTCGGTGAAGACGCCGTGTGCGGATTGTCCGAAGTTGGTGTTCAGCGCACGCATGCCACCGATGAGAACCGTCATCTCGGGGGCCGTGAGCGTGAGCAGGTTGGCCCGGTCGAGCAACCGGATCTCGGCCGGCAACTTCTCCCCGGCTCGGAGGTAGTTGCGGAACCCGTCGGCGGTCGGTTCGAGCACGGCGAACGTGTCGACGTCGGTCTGCTCCTGCGAGGCGTCGGTGCGCCCCGGCGCGAACGGGACCGTTGATGTCGTGCCCGGCGTTCTTCGCCGCCTGCTCGACGGCCGCGCACCCGCCGAGGACGATGAGGTCGGCGAGGGAGACCTTCGTTGCGCCGGACTGTGAGCTGTTGAAGTCCTGCTGGATCGACTCGAGCGTTTGCAGCACCGTGGCCAGTGCGGCCGGCTCGTTGACCTCCCAGTCGCGTTGCGGCGCAAGGCGGATCCGCGCCCCGTTGGCCCCGCCACGCATGTCGGTGCCGCGGAAGGTGGCAGCCGACGCCCACGCGGTGGAGACCAGCTGCGAGATGGACAGTCCCGATCCGAGGATCTTGTCCTTGAGGGCGGTGATGTCCGCCTCCCCGATCAGGTCGTGGTCGACGGCGGGGACGGGGTCCTGCCACAGCTGCGGCTCCGGGACCCACGGGCCGAGGTAGCGCGAGACGGGGCCCATGTCGCGGTGCAGCAGCTTGTACCACGCCTTGGCGAACGCGTCGGCGAACTGATCCGGGTTCTCGTGGAAGCGCTTGGAGATCGGTGCGTAGATCGGATCCAGCCTCAGTGCAAGGTCCGACGTCAGCATCATCGGGGCGTGCCGCTTCGACGGGTCGTGCGCATCCGGCACGGTGTCCTTTGCCGCGGGGTCCCTGGGAGTCCACTGCTTCGCGCCGGCGGGGCTCGTCGTGAGCTCCCACTCGTACCTGAAGAGGTTGTCGAAGTACCCGTTGTCCCACTGCACCGGGTTGTTGGTCCAGGCGCCCTCGAGCCCGCTGGTGATCGCGTCGGCGCCGACGCCGCTGCCGTTGGCGTTCACCCAGCCGAGGCCCTGGTGCTCGACGGGGCACCCCTCGGGCTCGGGGCCGACGAGCTCAGGGTCGCCTGCACCGTGGCACTTGCCGAAGGTGTGGCCGCCGGCGATGAGCGCGACCGTCTCCTCGTCGTTCATCGCCATCCGGGCAAACGTCTCCCGAATGTCGCGGGCGGACGCGAGCGGATCCGGATTGCCGTTCGGCCCCTCCGGGTTCACGTAGATGAGTCCCATCTGCACGGCACCGAGCGGACCGGTGAGCTCCCGGTCGCCGGTGTAGCGCTCATCTCCGAGCCACGTGTCCTCGGGTCCCCAGAACACCTCCTCGGGCTCCCAGATGTCAGGTCGTCCGAAGGCGAAGCCGAACGTCTCGAACCCCATCGACTCCATGGCGACGTTGCCCGAGAAGACCAGGAGGTCGGCCCAGGAGATCTTCCGGCCGTACTTCTGCTTGACCGGCCAGAGCAAGCGGCGCGCCTTGTCGAGGCTCGCGTTGTCGGGCCAGCTGTTGAGCGGGGCGAAACGCTGAGAGCCGTCGCCGGCCCCGCCGCGGCCGTCGGCGATGCGGTACGTGCCAGCGGCGTGCCAACTCAACCGGATGAAGAGTCCGCCGTAGTGGCCGTAGTCGGCGGGCCACCAGTCCTGCGACTTCGTCATCAACTCGATGACGTCCCGCTTCAGCGCCTCGACGTCGAGGGACTTGAACTCCTCTGCGTAGTCGAAGTCGTCGCCGAACGGATTCGACCGCGGCGAGTGCTGGTGGAGGACGTCGATGTTCGGCTGATTCGGCCACCAGTCCTGGTTCGCACTTGGCTTCTTCGCCTTGGGCGTCGGGGCGTCGATTACTGGGTTCTCGGATTCGCTGCCGCTGTCAGACACGTCGGTCGTTCTCCTCTGAAGGTTCCTGCTGATGGCTGGTTGTTCTCGCCGTTGGCTGCTCGGGTTCCAACGTCGTGTTGCTCGGCTGGTGTCGCATGTGCATCACCAGCCGACGGACGCGGCAGACGTCGCCGCGACACAGTCGGGGCATCGGCCCCAGTAGATGACCTCGGCTTCGTCGACCTCATAGCCCGAGTCGTCGGCGGCCGTCAGGCACGGGGTGAACCCGACCGCACAGTCGACATCGACCATCCGGTTGCAGGTTCGGCAAATGAGATGATGGTGGTTGTCACCAACCCGATCTTCGTAGCGGGCCGGCGACCCGGCGGGCTGGATGCGCCGGATGAGACCTTTGTCGGTGAGGGCCCCGAGGACGTCGTACACCGTCTGATGTGAGATGGCACCGATCTCGGCCCGCACGACCTTGTCGATGTCGTCAGCGGTGCTGTGCGGTCGGCCGGACACCGCCCGCAGCACAGCCAGACGCTGGGCCGTGACGTGCAGACCGTGCCGGCGGAGCAGCGCATCGTTGGCGTCGGATGGCTCCCTGGGCACCTCCGGAGCCTAATGCCAAATGCTGGAGTAAGTCCAGAAGTGGCCGTCTGCGATCCACGGGCGGCACTCACTGCTCCGGAGCGGATCCAGTTTTCCTCCGTTTCGGTCGGGGTACTCGTAGCGAGTGCAAGCTGCGTTCGACATCTGCGATGGGGAGGGCCAGCTGGTGTCGACCGCGGTGCACGCCGGTCACGAGCTGCGGCCTGCGGTCGCAGCCCGAATGGCGATCGATGACGACACGCGGCGGCGCGAGGAGGACCCGTTCACCGACGACTTCCTCGGTGACGTGGGAACGCGGGTGTTCGTCCATCGTTCCCGGTTCGAGGTCGATCTCAACCGACCGCGTGAAGACGCCGTGTACCTCCGCCCGGACGACGCCTGGGGCCTCGATGTGTGGACCGACCCCCTCCCCGACGCCGAGGTGCAGGCGTCACTCGCCGTCTACGACGACTTCTACGCGGCGTTCGCCGAGCGTCTCGATCGTCTGGCGGCCAGCGGCCCCTTCGTGGTGCTCGATGTGCACTCGTACAACCATCGTCGCCAGGGCCCCGACCGCCCGGCCGCCCCGGAGTCCGACAACCCGGAGGTCAACGTGGGCACGGGAGCCCTCGATCAGGAGCGATGGGGACCGGTGGTCGAGCGGTTCATCGGCGATCTGCGCGCTGAGCGGGTCGCCGGACACGATCTCGATGTCCGCGAGAACGTCCGGTTCCGAGGAGGGCACCTCAGCCGATGGGTCGCCGGCCGCTACCCCGACACCGGATGTGTGTTGGCGATCGAGTTCAAGAAGGTCTTCATGGACGAGTGGACGGGCGAGCCCGACGTCGCTCACATCACAGAGATCGCGGGCGCGCTCGCAGCTGCAGTACAGCCGACGCTCGACGTCCTGGCCGGGAACGTGCGATGAAGGCGGCCGGCGAGCTGAGTCCCGACGATTTGGCGATCGACCACGAGCTCGCCGACATCGCGTCCGGCATCCGGTTCCTCCTCGCCGTCACGCCCGTCAACCTGCTCGACGCCCGGCGTCGGTTCTTCGCCGACGGGGATGTCCCCGAGTTCGTGTACGCCCCGTTGGACGACGATCCGGCCGTCACCGAGGCACGCCTCGCGGCGGTCAGAGTGGAGCGCGCGTCGGATGTCGCGCTCTCCCACCTGCTCACGGCGAAGCGGCGCGAGCTCGAGTTGCAACTGGAGATGCTGCGACGCCGTGGCTCGGACGAGTTCTTCGCGCTCAGCCTGAAGCTGTACGGCGCGGTCACCCCGGCGTTGTTGGGTGATGCCGAAGCGCTGCTCGACTGCGTCAGCGTCCCGGCTGTCGAGCGCGGTGAACGTCTCGATGCCGAGGCGTTCGCCCGCCGCGCCGAGGCCGAGCTCGATCACTACCGCGCCACCTGGGTCGATCTCGACGTGCACGTCGAGATTCGTTCCGATAGCAGCGGCGTCATGGTGTCGAACGGCAACCTCCTGATCGCTCCCACCGTCACCGTGCCGGAGTCGCGCGTCTACGCCCTGCTCCAGCACGAGGTGGGCACGCACATCGTCACCCACGTGAACGGCTCCCACCAGCCGCTGCGCCTCCTCGGCGCCGGACTCGCCGACAACGACGAGACCCAGGAAGGCTTGGCCGTGTTCGCCGAGTACCTCGCCGGGGGTCTCACGGCGAGACGGCTGCGCCAGCTCGCGGCGCGGGTGATCGCCGTTCACCAGATGACTGACGGGGCGTCGTTCACGGACGTGCACGAGCAACTCGTCGCCAACGGGGTCGGCCGGGTCGAGGCGTTCACGATCACGATGCGCGTCTTCCGATCCGGCGGATTGACCAAGGACGCGGTGTACCTGCGGGGGCTCCGCAACGTCGTCACGCACGTCGGTGCCGGCGGGGCGCTCGACGCGCTCTGGCTCGGGAAGATGGCGCTCAGCGACGTCCCTCACATCGAGGAGCTGAGAGATCGCGGCGCCCTCCACGAACCGCTGTTGACGCCGCGCTACCTTGCCGATGCCGACGCACAGACACGGCTCGCCAGCATCACCACCTCGACCACACCCGTCGATCTGATCGGAGTCGCAGCATGAGGATCGGCTTCGTCGTCAACGACGTCCAGTCCGAGAAGGCCGAGTACACCACGACCCGCCTGGCGATGTCGGCGACGCGTCTGGGTCACGAGGCATGGATGATGGGCGTCGGCGACTTCGCCCACCGCGCCGACGGCACCGTCGGGGCGAGGGCGAGGTCGACGAGCGGCAAGAAGTTCAAGTCGCTCGAGACCTACCTCGGCAAGCTCCAGGGCGACGAAGCAGACGAGGCGCAGATCTCAGTCGACGAGCTCGACGTCTTGATGCTGCGCAACGATCCCGCCGAGGACGTCATCGACCGGCCGTGGGCCGTCACGTCGGGCATCCTCTTCGCCCAGTTGAGCGTCGCCAACGGGGTGCTCGTGGTGAACGACCCGGCGAGCCTCGCCAACGCCGTCAACAAGACCTATTTCCAGCACTTTCCCGAGTTCGTGCGACCGCGCACGCTGATCTCACGCGACCCGGCGGAGATCGTCGAGTTCGTCCACCAGGTGGGGGACTCCGCAGTCCTCAAACCGCTCCAAGGATCCGGTGGGAGCAGTGTCTTCAGGGTCTCGAGCGACGAGTCGCCGAACCTCAACCAGATGATCGAAGCCATCGCCCGCGATGGGTACGTCGTCGCCCAGGAATTCCTCGCCGAGGCCGAGCAGGGCGATGTGCGCCTCTTCGTCATGAACGGGCAGCCGCTCCGCCAGGGCGACGCCTACGCCGCCTTCCGCCGCGTCAGCACGGGAGCCGATTTCCGGTCGAACATGCACGTCGGCGGCAAGCCCGAGCCGGTCGACGTCACGGACGACATGCTCGACGTCATCGAAGCGGTACGGCCCAAGCTCATCGAGGACGGGATGTTCCTCGTCGGGCTCGACATCGTCGGCGCCAAGCTGATGGAGATCAACGTGTTCAGCCCGGGAGGGCTCGGCACCTGCCAGACGCTGTACGACGCGGACTTCGCCGAAGCCGTCATCGCCGCGCTGGAACGCAAAGTTGCCCTCCGCCCGCACTACCCGACCAACCTGGACAACGCCCGCCTCGCAACCCTGTGACGGTCGACCGACGGCGCGTCGGCTCAGCGTTGCGGTATGAACCGCTTCACCTTGCCGGTTGGCAGCCGCTCGAACTCGGGGACTTGGGCGAAGGAGACCGTGGGGTTGACGAGGCCGGCTCGCTCGAGCGCGGCCGACAGTTGCTCCGAGAGTCGCGGGATCGGCACATCGGCCGAGGAGAGGTAGCTCACGTCGGCGCCGTTCGCCGTCTGCCGAACCTGGTACTCGACGATCGACGGCGTCTGGCCGAGCACGGCTCGGAAGACAAGTGGGTGCACGCGGACCCCGCCCGCGTAGGTGAACAGGTCGTCGAGCCGTCCTTCGATATCGGCGATCCACCGGTGAGCCGACCCGCAGCCGCATGCGCCTTCGCGTGGTGTGATCTGGTCGGTGATCTCGAACCGGATCAACGGAAGCACGGCGTTGAAGAGGTTGGTCATGTAGACCGTCGATGACACCTGACCTGCGGGGGTGGGGCTGCCGTTGGCGTCGACCGGTTCGACGATCGCGAGGTCCTCGCTGACATGCAGCCCGTCTCCGGCGAAGCAGGAGTACGCCAGACAGCCGGCCTCGGACGTGACCCACTGATTGTGCACAGGGACGTGCCACGTCTCTTCCAGGACACTGCGGATCTCGGGCAGCAGCGGTTCGCTGCCGCATCGCAGACGGAGCGGATGGATGTCGAGTCGTCCTGCTCGGGCCTCTTCCGCGAGCTCACGGAGGGCCGACGGATAGCCGTGCAGGCTGACGGGTTGGATCGCGTTGAGTCGCTCGACGATCTCGGCGATCGGCAGCGTGAGGGGCACGCGCTCGAACGTGACGTCGCCCGTCGCGGACGAGAACGTTCGGGGGATCAGCGACGTGGCGTGCGCCCCGGCCCCGGCGGCGACCAAGGCAACGAGATTCGGCGCCGCCGAGAGCGCGGATCGGCGCGCCGGTCGGCCACGTTGTAGCGCGAGATCCCCAAGAAGAAGTCGGCCCAGCCCTCCCAGTCGTACACGAACACCCCGCGCTGGCCGCTCGAACCCCCCGATGCGATGACGTGGTAGGTGTCGAGGAGGTACGTGTTGGCGGGAGGTTTGTCCAGGTGCGCTTCGACCACCGATCGGTTCAGCCTCGGGTCGGTGACGATCTCATCGAAGTGGTCCATGAGGTCGCCCTTCGACATCGGAGGCAGCGCGGCGAGATCGTCCGCTCGCAACGCCTGCTCGTCGACATGACGAAGGCGGCGGGCGTGCCACGGCGACCGTTCCTTGGCGTGGGCGACGAGGCGGCGAAGCCGTTGGTCGCGCTCCGCTGTCAGCGTTGCGGCGTCCCAGCGGAGCGCCCGGAGGTGATCCCCCATCCGGGATCCGGCAAGTTCTTGATGCCGCTTCCGCAAGTCATCGTACGACGACACGTTTCCTTCTCTCCTGCGTGCGATGGGCGCGGGCTCTCGCGCTCGATGACTGTGCGTTCACGAGTACGCGTCTCGGTTCAGCATTTCGTCCGGGTGCACCGATGGAGCGTACGACGGCGTGTTCACCACGTCTGCCCGCTCGATCATCCGGGTACAGGCGTGGCGTCGACAGTTGAGCAAGGAGCAGTGGCGAGTGGTGGCGTTGTGGAGACATCAGGACGGGCTCGCCCAGCCCATCACGGATGAGGAGGCCTACGACGTCGCGGTCGCGTGGCGCTGCGAGGCCATCGTCCGGCTCGGTCTCGCAGACGGCCTGTTGGCCACGGCGGCGAGCCCGAGTCCGGTGTCTCCGCAGTTGCTCCACTTCGTCATCCGCCATGTCGGGGCGGCGCCCGATGGCCCGGTTGTCGACGTTGGCGCCGGACTTGCGGGAATTGCCGAGACCGTCCGCTGTTCGTTGCGACGGCCGGTGGTGGCGCTCGACCGATCGTCGGCCGCCTGTGCAGGCGCTCGTCGTCTGTTTCCGCAGGTGCAGGTGGCGCGAGCCCATCCCGCTGCGCTGCCCTTCCGCGGGCACACAGTTCCAGCTGCAGTCGCGTGCGGTCTGCTGTCCGTGGTCGACGACATCGCTCCGGTGTTCGCCGAGATGCGCCGCGTGATGCTGCCGAAAGGACACGTCACCGTCGTCGATCTCGTTTCGGCCTCGTCCGACGCCGTGCGCATCGGCTCCCGCGTCTACCCCCCAGCGGAGGCGGTCGCGGGTTCGATCATCGAATCCGGCTTCGACCTCGTCGATGAAGCGATCGGGCTCACGAGCCTCAGCGACTGGCCGCTGGTCGACGAGCAGATCGCCCGCGAGGTCGCGCGGAGACGACGTGACGATCTGGAGTTCGAACATTGGATCGACGATCGCCGCCGCCTCGAGCGGTTGATGAGCTCCGACCGGATCGTGGTGGCGGGGTTCGCTGCCATAGCCACCGACGGGCATGAGGTCGACAGCTCGACCGACGCCGGCTGTAGATCAGCGGACGATGATGGCTTGCGGCCCGTCGAGCGCCTCGTAAGCGTCGCAAGGCACCTGTGTCACCTCGATTTCGAAGCCGACGATCCTGCGTCAGGCTCGACGCGACTTGCTCGTCGCTCGAATGCGTCGGATCACGCGATCACCCATTCAGGTGAGTTGCTCATTGATATCCACCGCGTCTGGTCGTAGGGTCGATGGTGTCTTCACCGCGAGGACACAAAATCTTGATCTCTCCAGACCCCGGAGGTCGCCTGCATGGCAGACGTAGTCGCAACGCCCCGTGTGCGTCTTGCGTTCCGCGGTGAGATCGATGCGGCTACCGCCCGAGACGGCATCGCGCTCCTCATGGACGCCAACCCGAGTCCGGGCGACACAGTCACGCTCGATCTGAGCGACGTGGACTTCATCGACTCGAGCGGCGTGTCGATGCTGTTGAAGATGCGGAGCTACCTCGCCGGCATGGGATGCCGATTCGCCTTGGCGAACCCCTCACCCCCAGTTGTACGCGTCCTCGAACTGCTCGGCCTCACCGAGACGTTCACCGACGACGCATAGGTGTCAGTGCGCGCCGCCCGCCCCGTACCCGGGGCGGGCGGCTGCGCGTCTCGGGCGGGTTCGCCGATCGGCGGGCTGGTAGGAGCCAGCCCTCGTGCTCGTCACCCGGCCGGTTACAATTTCGGCTGGCGGTGCGGCCTGAGCGAAGGGGGATTTCGTTCGTGGCAGAGGACTACGCGAAGTCGGTGGCGGAGATGGCGAGGCGGCACCGTCGCGAGGTCGCCGGTCTCGTCGACGAGATGCGCACCGCCGAGACGCTCGACGAGGTCGCACGGATCAAGGCCGAACTGACCGCGGCGCAAGACCGTTACGAGGCGGTCTTGATGGCGGAAACGATCGCACTGCAGGCCCGCAACGACCAACTGGCGGCAAAGCTGAGGACGCTCGAGAACTGACGGCGGGTCCGCGCAACACGCCTGGTCTCGCCTCGTGATGCGCGCGATCTGCCGCCGGCGTCCGGATGCGGGGCGCTGACTATGCCTTGCATGGCATATGCCGCATGATGGCATAATACGGAGGTGCTGACGACGTTCGAGGTGCTGGCGCAGCCGATCCGGCGATCGATCCTGGACGTGCTCTACGACGGCGAACACCTGGTTGGGGAGCTCGCCGTGTCGCTCGGGCTCACCCAACCATTGACGTCCAAACACTTGCGCGTGCTGCGCGACGCCGGGTTGGTAACGGTTCGGGTGGACGGGCCACGCCGCTGGTATGGCTTGCGGATCGAGCCGCTCGCGGAGCTCGACGACTGGCTGGCGCCCTACCGGTGGATGTGGGAGTCGCGCCTCGACCAACTCGGCGAACACCTCGACGCCATGCCCGATCACGAAGGAGACACCGATGTCCGCTGACCAGTTCCTCACACTCGACGGACGCCCGACCGTTCGCGTCGAGCGCACGTACCCACACCCGATCGAGAAGGTGTGGCGAGCCGTCACCGAACCCGAGCATCTCGCCAAGTGGTTCCCCAGTCCGGTCGAGTACGAACTACGGCCGGGCGCACCGATGCGCTTCGACGCGTTCGCCGGAGATGTTGGAGCAGTCGGCGTCGTCGAAATCGTCGACGCGCCGCGGCGGCTCATCTTCATGTGGGGAACCGACCGGTTGACGTTCGAGCTCACACCGGATGGCGATGGCACGACGTTCTCGTTGGTGCACTCGTTCGACGACCGCTACGGCGCGGCGAGTTTCGCGACCGGCTGGGAGCTGTGCCTGACAGGCTTGCGAAGCGTGCTCGCCGGTGATCCGTTGCCGCCGCCGGAACGCGGCATCGCGCGGCATGAGGAGCTTGTTCACGAATTCGGCCTCGACCGGCCGGAGGTCACCGAGACCGACGGTCATTGGACGGTGCGCGTCGAGCGCCAGTTGACGTGTCCCGCCGAGGTCGCATGGGACCTGTGGTTCGGCAAGGACCGTGACACTGGCGAGCAACGCTCCGTGCCCGGGGTCGGTGAGCCGCTGACGCCGTACATGGCGCCAGAGGTCGTGATCGGCACGATGACCGAGGTCGAACTACACCACGCGTTCGCGTTCGACGTGGACCCGACGACGGGCGGGCCCGGCGAGCACGTGCAGCTCGAGTTCGCCGACGGCACCGGCCACGGTGTTCGGGTCATCCTCACGGTGACCGGCACCGAACCGGGCGAGCGCGACGCAGCCGCCCAGATGTGGGGTGCCGGAGCCATCGGACACCTGGCGTCGAGCGCCGCCGAGTGGGCGGCGACGCAGCCGGTTGAGGTGTGATCGGCCGGTCCGACCAGGCCGCTGGCGCGGCCGCCGGGCGACCCACTACCGACCGTTTTGCGGGAGCTCGAACGCGACGCGACCGCCGGGTGGCCCTTCGATCCAGATCCTGCCCCCGTGGGCCTCGATCAGACCGCGTGCGATCGCAAGCCCGAGGCCGGCTCCGCCGGTCGTGCGTGTGCGGCTGGCATCGGCTCTGGTGAAGCGCTCGAACGCCTCGGTCGAGAAACCGGCGGGGAACCCGGGACCTTCGTCGACAACCGTGACCGACGGTTTGCCGTCGGCACTCACCTCGACCCGCACCTCGGAGCCGGACGGCGCGTGGCGGACGGCGTTGTCGATGAGATTGCGGATCACCCGACCGAGCGCGGTCGGGTTCCCCTGCACGCGCACCCTCGCGGTCGCGGCGAGGGCGAGCGTGACGCCGCTCGCGGCGGCGACCGGCGCCAGCGCCTCGACGGCTTCATCTGCGATCTCGGTGAGGTCGACCGCGACCGGGTACAGGTCGAACCGCCCAGACTCGATCCGGGCCAGCAAGAAGAAGTCATCGACGAGCGCCGACAGCGCCTCGACGTCGCGACGCATCGACCGGAGATAGCGATCGGGGTCGGGGGCGACACCGTCGGCGAGCGCCTCGACGGCCACGCGGAGCGCGGCGAGCGGTGTGCGCAAGTCGTGGCCGACGCTCGACAACATGGCCGTGCGCTCCGCCTCGTATCCCGCGCGTTCGCGTTCGAGCATGTCGAGGCGAGCGGTGAGCTCGTCGAGGGCATGGGCGACATGTCCGAGCTCGTCGGCCCGGACGATGTCGGTACGCACACCGCGGTCGCCACCCTCGATCCGTCGCACGGTCGCTTCGAGGCTGCGTACGTCCCGCCCGAGCGGGGCCGAGGCGATGACCACCAGCAACGTCGCGAAGACGGCGGTCACGCCGAGCACCCCGGCCACCCTTGCCAGCTCGGCCGTATCGAGGATCATCAACCGGGCGAGCAGCACTGCGGCGATGGCACCGATCGCGAGCGCCACGAGCGTGACGGCGAGCACTTGGTGGCGGAGGGATCGTGCGTGGCGCATGAGGCGTCGCAGCACGAACGCAGCGACGATCGTGCCGCCTGCCAACGCGGCAAGCGCGATCGCGGCGTCGAGCGGCTCGTCGGTGAGCGCTTCGCGCCACGAGACTGCCAGACCGGCCGTCATGGTTCGAACCGGTACCCGACACCCCATACGGTCGTGATCCAGCGCGGGTTGTCAGGGTTGTCCTCGAGCTTCTGGCGGAGCCGTCCGACGTGGACGGTGACCGTGGCCGAGTCCTGATATTCGGGCGCCGAGTCCCACACCTGCGAGAGCAGCTGGCGGCGTGAGAACACCTGCCGGGGTGAGCGGGCAAGCGTGTACAGCAGATCGAACTCCTTCGGCGTGAGGTCCACGCCGTCGCCATCGACGGTCACGTCGCGTGTCGTCGGGTCGATGCGCAGCCGACCGAACTCGACCGGTGCCCGCCCGTCGGAGGCCGGTGCGTTGACTCGGCGGAGCACCGTTCGCACACGAGCCGCGAGCTCGCGCGGTGAGAACGGCTTGACGACGTAGTCGTCAGCGCCGAGCTCGAGCCCGAGCACCCGATCGATCTCGTCGGCCCGGGCGGTGAGAAGGATGACAGGAACGTCTCCGGCGGTCCGTAGCTGGCGCAAGATGCTCAGCCCATCCGTGCCCGGAAGCATGATGTCGAGTACGACGAGATCAGGTCGGTGGTGCGACAGCCACTCCGCGGCTGCCGTGCCGTCGGCCGCCTGCTCCACCCGCAATCCGTCGAGCTCCAGGTATCGCGCGACGACTTCGCGGACCATCGGCTCGTCGTCGACGACGAGCACCGTTGCCGTTGCGATCACCGACGACATGGACCGAGCGTACGACCACGTCCAGGCCTCGCCCAGAGTCCCGCGAGTGAGTTTCGAAATCGTTTCGAACGTCGTTGTGGCGGTGTGAGAGACCGATTCCAGTGTGGTCGGCGTGAAGGATCCTTCCCGCACCACGGTCCCGACGACTGTGGCGGCCGCTGCCGGTGTCGTCGAGCGCGGCCGTGGCGCTCGGAGTCGGCGAGGCGGTCACCGGCATCGAGGGACCCGGGCCGTCGCTGGTCACGGCCGTCGGGACCGAGTTCATCGATCGCTTCGCCGCCTCGCTGAAGGACCTCGCGGTCCGATTGTTCGGGACCAACGACAAGCCCGCACTCGTCGTCGGGATCGTGATCACGTCGCTGCTGCTCGGCGCCCTTCTCGGCATCGCGGCAGCGCGCCGCTTCGCCGTCGGGTGTCGTCGGCTTCGTCGGATTCGGTGCGGTCGGGTTGTGGGCGTATCTGCGCGATCCGCTGGGCACGACAGGCACCGGATTCGCGGCGGCGGTCGCTGCGGCGGCAGCCGGGGTGGCATCACTCGCCGTGCTGCTGCGAGTCGGCGCCGGCACATCCGAGCGCGTTGATGACGATGTCATCGACGTGATCAACGACGGCGTCGACGCTCGCGGCACGGCTGGCGTCCTCGACGGCGTGGCAGCCGGCGGGACGATCGTGGCCGCACCTCCCTCACCGATGGACGTTGGCGGCCGTCCTCGCCGGCGTGAATTCCTCGTCGGTGCGGCCGTGCTCGGAGTCGGCGCCGCGTCAGCCGCCGTGTTGGGCCGTCGGTTGCGTTCGTCATCGTCGGCCGAGGCGACCCGGCGGAGCGTCGCCATTCCCCGACCGGCATCATCCCGGCCGGCACCGGCCTCCCAGCCGTTCGCGGTGCCAGGGCTTTCGCCGTACATCACACCGAACAGCGACTTCTACCGCATCGACACCGCGCTGGTCATCCCACAAGTCGAAGTCGGGACATGGCGGCTCGACATCACCGGGCTGGTCGATCGGCCGTTCTCACTCACCTACGACGAACTGCTCGGACTCGACGCGGTCGAGGAGGCCGTGACGCTCCAGTGCGTCTCCAACGAGGTCGGCGGTGACCTGGTCGACAACGCCGTCTGGCAGGGTGTTCCCCTCGCCGCGCTGCTCGAACGGGCCGGCGTGCGGGGCGACGCCTCCCAGATCGTCGGTCGGTCCGTCGATCGCTGGACGGCCGGATTCCCGACCGACATCGCCCTCGACGGGCGCGTTGCGCTGGTCGCCTACGCGATGAACGGCGAGCCGCTGCCGACACGACACGGCTTCCCCGCCCGACTCGTCGTCGCCGGACTGTACGGCTACGTCTCGGCAACCAAGTGGCTGCGCGAGATCGAGCTCACGACATGGGACAGCTTCGACGGGTACTGGATCTCCCGGGGGTGGGCCAAGAACGGCCCGATCAAGACGATGTCACGGATCGACGTTCCTGGCGGCGGCGACCGCCTCGCAGCCGGCCAAACGGCGATCGCAGGCGTCGCATGGGCGCCCGCGCGCGGTGTGCGCGCCGTCGAGATACGCATCGACGACGACGAGTGGCAACCGTGCCGTATCGGCGACGTCGCCAGCGAGAACACCTGGGTGCAGTGGCTGTACGAGTGGGACGCCGCCCCGGGTGACCACGAGATCAGCGTCCGTGCGATCGCCGCCGATGGCGACGTGCAGACGGGTGACATCGCCAGCCCGGCGCCCGACGGCGCGACCGGCTGGCACACACGCCGCGTCCGCGTGGAGAGCTGAACGAGACCCCTGACGAAAGGCAACGTGATGAACCGACCCAACCGAACGATCGCCGCCGTGCTGTTGACAGGTGCGCTCGCGCTCACCGCCTGCGGCGATGACGACGAGGCACCGCCCGCGACCCAACCGACGCCGACCGAGGACTCCGTGATGACCGACGACTCGATGATGACCGACGACTCGATGATGACCGACGACTCGATGATGACCGACGACTCGATGATGACCGACACGACGGCCGCGCCCTGACCAGGTCTTGACTACGCCACCCGCCTGGGGGTTCGCGATCAGGCAGCCTCGTCCGCCACGAACCTGGCGTAGCCGGACGCCAGCGCGGTGAGTTGGGCTCCACCGTCACCTTGGTAGGAGGGGCCATGCATCGTGGCGAGGGTCGTGGGCTGCATGGCGGCGAGGCGCAGCATGGTCGGACCGACGTTGGGCCCGAGAGACGTGAAGTGGAAGATCTCTTCGGCGGTGAGGCTCGCTTCGATCATGTCATCGCTGGTGAGGGCGACGCCTCTCCCGACCTGGGTGAACAGGTCACCAGTCAGCAGGGTTCGGGTGGTCTCGTCGAACCACAGGCCGCTCTCCCAGTTGTGTGGGACGTGGGGTGTGGGGACGAAACGCAGCCGGTGACCGCCGATGTCGAGCACTTCCTCGTCCCCCATCGGTCGGGGCGGCCGATCGGCGAGGTCGTTGAGGGAGAGACTGACAGCCAGCCCACCGTGAATGACCTGGGACTGTGGCGCCGCGGCGAGGAACTGATTCATCGCGCCGAATTCGTCGGCCTCGACGTGTGCGAACGAGATCCAGCGGAGGTCCTCGATCGGAATGAGCTTGCTGACGGCGTCGGACACGAGGGGGAACAGCTGGCGCATGCCGGTGTGGAACAGGAACGGCTCGTCGCCGCGGATCAGGAACTGGTTGAACGAGAGGCCTGCCGGCGGAGCGACTTCGTCGATGTGAGTCGAGAGCCGGAAGATGTCGGGGGCGATCTCGTGGATGGTGGTGGACGTCATGACCTGCTTCCTTTCGGATTGTCAGTGCGGATGTCGATGCAGACACCCACACGGACGAAGGTCCATGGCAGAACGGCGCAAATTGCGTCCTCCGGCAACATCCGGCGTCAAAGCCGCGACCGCTTCGACGGGCCCTGTCCGGCAATCGCGATATTTCGATAGTTCCGGAAATATCGTTGACAATGGGTCACACGGCGCGGCTAGGTTGTTTCGATATTACTAGAAAGGTCGAATCATGAAGGATGAGCTCCGGGAATGGGCCGTGTTGGCGCTGAGTGCGTTGGCCCACGACTCGCGCCTGCAGGTGCATCGTCTACTGGTGCAGGCTGGCGAGGACGGGTTGAGCGCTGGTGCGATCGCCGAGCACCTCAACATGCCGGCCTCGTCACTGTCGTTTCACCTGGCGCACATGCAAGCGGCCGAGATGGTGCGGCAACGTCGCGAAGGGCGGTCGCTGATCTACACGGTGAACTTCGAATGCATGGACGCGTTGATGGCGTACCTCCAGGAGAACTGTTGCCAAGGGGTGCCGTCGCGCGCCTCGGCTCGGGCAGCGACCAAGTCAGCACCTCGCCAACGGGT
>CAVRNI010000063.1:0-14142 GCA_963722415.1 Ilumatobacteraceae bacterium | reverse complement strand
TAGGTCCAGCCGTCGAATCATCCGCTCGGCGATCACGCCGGCTCAGTAAGACGGCACAAGGATCGAGTCGCGACCCACCTCTGCGGTCACGTACGCCGCCAAACCGGCCGCGTCGGCCGACCGACAAGTCAGTCCGGTCGACGACCCCAGGCGATCGTGGTAGACGGTGCGCGGAAAGTTACGGTCGGATCTCGCAGTAGCCGTTGCGTTTCCGCGAGATCGTCGTCGCGGGCACCCAGCGCGAGCATCCGTTCGTCGAGGCGCAAGAGCGAATCGGCGAACAATCGCGCGCCCACGGAGTCGCCGCGCACCAGGCGTGCGATGACTTCAACCTGGAGATCCGCGAGATCAAGCGCTTCCAGGTCGCCCACAAGGCGTGTGCCGTAGCCGGGATCCCAACCGCCGCTGATCGCCGCGTCACAGAACACCGTCCACGCACGGCGCCACGCCGCACTCCAGGGCGTGACCGCCATGGCGTTGAAATCGGGCTCGCACACCGCGAGCCAGCGCCCGGGTCGGACTGCGGCGAGCAGACGACCGAGCACGTCCAACCGTGCGGGCAGATGCATGAGCAAATTGCGGGCATGCACAAGATCGAACGCTGCTTCGGGAAGAGGGTCGCTGACCGCATCATGTCGGCGGACCTGGACGCGATCACTGGCGAGCCGCTCCAGCAGGCGCACGTCGAGGTCGAGCGAGACGACCGAGCCCGTATCGCCCACCCGCGCCGCAAGCAGCCGCGTCGCGGAGCCGGCGCCAGCGCCCACGTCAAGACACCGCCAGCCCTGGCTGACTCCGATCGCATCGAACTGCCGGACCGTATACGGATCGTGAACCTCCTCGAGGAGCGCGAGCCGCGCCCGCTCGAACTCCTCGGCCCCGTCCTGGCCGAGCGTGTATTGCGCCATGGCCAGGCTGACGCTACTCCGAATGTTGAACCATCCTGGGTTGGCTGCACGACGCAGGCCGAGGGCTGACCGCCACGGAGTTATCGGCGGAGGGGACCGGCGCGGTCATCAACCTTGGGGGAACCAAGCGTGCTGCTCTCATCACCCGTGAGCGAGCACGTCGGAACGCTGCGCGGGCGGTACCACTGCGCACGCTCGCGGCAAGAGCCGCTCGACTCTCGCGTCTGTCACGCCGACCGACAGGAACGCCTGCAGCACAGAGGCTTTCAGAAGTTTGCGATGGGCCGGGTCGTCGAGACGCGAGAAGTCCAGCTGGCCAACCAGAATGAATGACTTGGATCCAACGCCAGCCACTCCGCGTTGGCTGGTGGATCAAGCCTCCCTTTCCAGTTAATGAGTTGATCGGAGAGCAACCGCTCTGCGTTGTGAAATCTAACGTGGGAATGGCTTTGAGCGCGGCCAATTGTATTGCCCAGCAACTTATTAAGGGGGCCGCACTCCCAGCGGGCCTATGGTCAGGTGCAGCGGCCCTTGGTACCGACATGATCGAACAACTGCTGCTCGACCTCACCGCAGCCCACACCGCCGTCGGGTCCTGCGTAAACGCCAGGGTTGCCGAGTCCAGTTCAACTCTCTAGCAGGTTTCATGACTCTTCCCTCAACTAACCGGCTTCCCCTCGTGCGCGGTTGCCGTCTTGAAATCGTCACCCGACGCGGCAACAGGGGGCAGCCCCAACTTCATGACGGATAAGCCTGCAGGTCACCATCCACAGTGCAAAGCTGACGCACGTACAGGGCCTGGCGATCGACGTCGGCGACGGGCCCGCCGCCGACTGGCTCGCCGAGGAGGGCGCCCGATTCGGCCTCTGCAAGACCATCGCCTGGGAGTGGTGGCACTTCGAGTGGCGCGAGCGCTGGGAAGCCGCCAGCGCCTGCCCCGCGCCGGCGCAGACCCCAGAAGACGCTCCCCGGACGTGACCTGGGAGGCTCACAAATGTTGCGCAGCCGATCGACACCGACACGCCGCAATGGCGGCGGGTCGGCGCGTTACCGGGCCGCGTCGGGTCGTCGTTGTGCCTTAAGGCGTGACGACGTCGGACATGCTCGCTTGGTAGGCGGCCACCAGTTCCTGCTGCTCTCGTTCCGGCACCCCGTAGAAGTCGAGGGCGCGGACGATCTCCGCCCCAACTTCGGCGAACTGTTCGGCCGTCAGTTTGAACTCGGCGTGAGCCTCTTTGAGCGGCAAGCCGGTGTACACAAATGGACCGCCGGCCGCTGCCGCGATCCACAGCGTGCGACCGAACTTGAGACCGGGCAGCCGCGCTTCCGCCTGCGTCCTCTTCCATGCCTTGAGCGCGGGGTTCTGGTTGAGTATCGGGTTTCTGAGGATCTGGTCGCTGAAGCGGTTGACGACCAAGGCGATGCCGAAGTAGCCGCCCAACCGGTCGTACAGGCTCGGTTCCTCAGAAGACGTCTGCGGCGTTCCACTGGCGTCGGCGCTCGTCGGAAACAGTCCCAGCGCCGCCGCACTCGCGAGGGCACCCGCGCCCTTGGCCACTGTCCGTCGATCCATTCGTCTGTCCATCTCGTGCTCCCCTTTCGTGTTGCGTGTGAGCCCAGGGACGACAACGGCGACTGTTGGGCCGTCGCTGCCGCACCATCGGCGTGATCTGGTGGCACGTGTCGATGCGGGCACCCCGACTCCCGGACCTGCCAGTAACGACAGTACTCATTGGTGTTATCCAGAGGCAAGGCTCGTCCGACGCTCGTACCGGAGGCGACCGCCGAAACACACAATGTCGTGGCGCCGGAGCCGGGTCGGGGCACGACGCTATGACGTGACGACGACGCAGCACCGCTCCGTCGACGGCGACAGAACCGCGTGGCGGGACCGTGACTGCGTGCCGACCAGAACACCTGCGACGAATGCCAGGTTCATCTGGCAGATGATCTCAGGTCGTGCTTGGGCGACGTGACGGAAGGGGCAGTTGCGAAGGACCACATCATCGCCCGAGGTGGCCGGCTCATAGCCGATGACGTTCAGCGCGGTCAGCAGCCGACTGCCGCCGTTCCGTGCCCGCGCCCGCCTTCCAACCTGACGGCCGTACTCGGCGGCAACGTCGGTGAGCGACTCCAGCGGCGGATCAGGGGAACCTGCTTCCATGGCCTCGGCCAGGATCTCGGCGGCGAGGTCGTACCGTCGCGGCGGGATCGACACCTCGAGCTCGAGACCGGTCGGGCGGTACCGCTTCGCCGGATGACCCACACCGACCGACCGTTCGTCGCGTTCGTAGGTCGACTCGAGAAAGCCCTCAGAGAGAAGCTTCTCCAAGTGGAAGGCGGCCAGCCTCACCGATATTCCGACGTCATCGGCGACCTCGGCGCGCGTGAGTGGGCGGCCCGCGGTCCGCACGGCAAGGTAGGCCGCCCGTCGTGCCGGGTCGTCCAGGACGCACAGCCGAAGAACCG
The DNA here is from genome assembly GCA_963722415.1 of Ilumatobacteraceae bacterium. Classification (GTDB taxonomy): domain Bacteria; phylum Actinomycetota; class Acidimicrobiia; order Acidimicrobiales; family Ilumatobacteraceae; genus JALOLG01. Next base: position 10,765 of record CAVRNI010000063.1, on the reverse strand, counting down.
TCTCGTTGAGGTCGCGGCGCATCCGTCTAGCAATACCACTTCACCACTCGGTTGGTCAGCCTTACCCAAGCGTCGAGGTGGCCTCGTCGGGATCGGTCGAACACGGCGGTGGACGCTGGTGCTGGTCGATACTGGTCTCGCCGGGCGACCAGGAGCGGCGGTTCGACGAATCCACCGCCACCTTCCATCAACTCGATCCGGCACGCAAGGCGTTCGCGAGCGTGCCCAACTTCTCGAACGGCACCATCAACCGCATGATGTGGAAGGCCGAGGGCTGGCTGATGGGCTACAACGGCGGACCGATCCGCCATCCCACCAGCCGCGTCTACGACCGCGACATCGCGGCCCTTCGCCGGGGCCTGCAACTCGCCGGGCTCACGCCCACCGACGACCCGGACGAGCGTTCTTCGTCGGCCGTCTCCCGATGTAACGTCCCCGCCCTCGCGCAGCGCGCGGGCACAACCATTCGTGAGTTCGACCGCGAGTCGAGTCTGGAGTGATCGTATGCCACCCACCAGTGTCCATTTCAACGGCGGAGTCAACCTCGCCGACGCCGAGTCGGTCATGCGTGAGATCGCCACCCGTGTTCCCGCCGGCGTCCGGCGCATCCCCGATGGCGAGACGGGACCCCGCCAACAGTGGATCTTCTTCCAACTCGAGAAGTTCTGGCAGACGCCCGGGGCTCGAGCAAGCCGCGGCGACGGACAAGCTCGCCCCGGGATACGAGCAGATGCCCAAGGTACGCCTCGCTGACGGTGCCGAGCCCGACGACGTGCGGTGGCCCAACCTCGGGTATGCCGATGCGTATCTGGAGTCGTTCGAGACGTTCCAGCGGCTTCGAGATGAGGGCGTCATCCCGTCAGACGTCCGTTTCCAGGTCGAGTACCCGACTCCGTTGGCGTCGATCAACGGTTGGATCGTGCGCGAGGATCAGGATCGGCTCGAACCGTCGTATGAGCGGGCACTGTTCGCCGATCTTGACCGGCTGCTGGCGGCGATTCCGCACGACGACGTGGCCGTTCAGTGGGACGTCGCCGTCGAATTCGCGATCTTGGAGGGTGGCTTCGAGGCCACCGACGCGCAGACCTTCGACCGCGTCGTCGAACGGCTGGTTCGCTGCATCGAACGTGTGCCGGCCGACGTGCCGGCCGGACTGCACCTGTGCTACGGCGACTACCAGCATCAGCACTTCAAGCAACCCGAGTCCCTGGAGCTCCAGGTGCGCGTCTCCAATGCGGTGTCGTCCCAGAGTGCCCGCCCCGTGAATTGGATCGCCTTCACCGTCCCCCAGGACCGATCTGACGAGTCGTTCTTCGAGCCGCTCAGCGCCCTCGCGTTGCCGTCGGAGACTGAGATCTACCTGGCACTCGTGCCCTACCACCCGGCCGAGCAGAAGCCCGGCACCACCGACGAGCAGGTGCGCCTCATCGACCTGAACCTCACGGCCACCGAATGGGGGATCTGCACCGAGTGCGGCATGGCCCGCGCCGAACGAGAGGACATCCCAGGCTCCTCGACCTGCATCGGGAGATCATCGCCACCTACGGCCGGTAGAGCGACCTCACCTGGGGCATACGCGTCAACTCGCCGGCACGCGCCGGACCTCCGCCGTAGTGATCAGCTTCGCGTTCCCGGTTGCCTCCTTCGTCGACTCGATGCCGTAGGCGTAAATCGTCACCGCCTCGTCAGTCACCTTGAGTCGGACGAAGTTCTTCCAGTCCTGGTTCGCGCCAGCGGCAGCGGCCTCGTTCAAGTTGAGGAAGCAGCAGGCGGCGACAGCCAAGTAGAGGCCGAACAGGAGGGTGCCCAGGCACATCCCGAGCACGAGCAGTGCGACGACGTAGACGACGCAGATGAGCCAGCTGGCATCAGCCGATGCGTCCGCGATCACCATGGCCAGCGCGGTGCACGTCAGCACTCCCGCCGCATGGACGAGTGTATGCAAGAACGCCGCGGTGCCATACGTGGCACGAGTCGCCAGCCTTCCCTGCTTCAGGTCCTTCGACCCGGATGCTGCAAGCGACAGCAATAGCGCAAACAGCGCGACGATCGTGGCCCAGAACGGCGTGAAGCTCTTGGACTCGCGAAACAGGTCGATCCACCCTCGAGGCAGTCCCATCGCGCCAACGTGGCTAATGATCACGGTCAGCCCCGCGGGAGTGTACCCGCCCGGGTTCGGCACGCCGTGGTCGTTCTGGATTCCGACGTGCTCGTCGATGGACATCCGCGATTGAACCCAACAGCGCGTAGACGGCCGCTATCACCAACGGGAGCGCTCCGGAGTGCCGTGGCACCGAAGCAGCCCGCCGAGCACGAGCCATTTCGAGCGTCGCTTCGTGGGCCAGATCTCCGTGATGTCGAGCTCGTCGGTGTCATCGACCGGACTGACCGGTGTGTGATGGCCGACCGTGGTCGTCGCCGACAGGTATGCGCCCCCGCCGCCCGCCGTGACACATACGACCGGTCGGGCGGCGCCGGCCGTGCTCGCAAAGGTCGCCAGGTAGTGCTTGTCGCCTGCCAAGAACAGCAGGCCCCCGATCTTGGCGTCGGCGAGCAGCTCCTGCACGACCTGGCGTTGCTTCGCGGACTTCGTGCTCTTCTCCCAGATCGGCTCGGCCAGACAGACGATCAGCCCATCGCCCGGTGGTACGCATTTGCTGATGTAGTCGGCGAGGTACGTTCGCTGCGACCGATCGATGAAGTCGGCGAGACTGAAGTCGATGCCGATCATGTGCCACGGGTGAGAGCCAACCGGGAACGCGGAATAGCTCCGCTCCTGTGGCAGCGCCCAGGTCGGGCCCGACTCGTCGAAGAACGCGCGCTTGACGCAGAACATGTCGAAGAATGCGGTCAACCCGTCGTACCAGTCGTGGTTGCCCGGCAGGGCGTACACCGTGCGCTCGTGGCCAGGCTGCGCAGCAGCACGATACGGGTTGACGAGGCGACGTTGATATCCCTCACGCGTTGCGAGCGGGTACACCTCGTCACCTCCGAAGACCAGCACGCTCCCCGGTTGCGCGAGCGTCGCTTCGTTGGGGCCCGCGCTCGCGTGCATTGGCTGCGGCGATTCCAAAGCTGTTGCAACCGCCAGGCTGGCGCGATACCCGTCGGCGACATCGGCGACGTAGTCGATCCACGTCTCTTGACGCTTGATGTGCCGCGGGGCCTCAGCGGTGAGCACCGGCTGCAGGTCGCGCTTGTCGAGGTAGTCGCCGAACGCCTTCGACAGCACGACCTGGAGCGCGGTGCGCGTCAACTCCTTCGGCGCCAACCAGTCGACGGCCTTCGGTTGATGTTCGGCCGGTTTATTCGTCAGGAGTCCGATGACGCCCGGTCCCTGAGCGTGCTGACGTTCGAACGGCCCCTGGACGTCACCGCCGAGCGGACTTGAATGCCTCGTGGAAGACATCCTCGACGGGCTCCGCCGCTCGGTTCGTTCGTCCTCACGGCGTGGTAGGTGATGGCGAGGTCGTCACCGGTGAACCGCAGGGTCGCGAACCCTGGGAAACCCTGCAGGGTCCCCGGTGTCGACAAGCCTGGCGGGACGGTTGTCGGCGAACTCCAGACGGGTCTGCTTGATCTTGCTCTCGATCTTCTGGGTCTTCTCGACGACGTCGGTCTCGGCGCCGTGACCGACCGTCCTCGACAGGACGGTCACGTTCGGTGCGTGCTTCTGGTCGGTGTTCTCGGCGTGGATCTCCAGTCGATGGCCGTGACCAGACAACCACAGGATCCGACGGTTCCTCTTCGAGCAATCGCGAGATCTGCTCGCGCGGCTTCGGATGGCGACCACGCTTGTCGAGAGTGGTCAGATCTTGATGATGTGTCAGCACGATGATCGCCCTGGAGTCGTCGGCAAGTAGTGTGCTCAGCCAATCGAGTGTCTCGTCCGGCAACTTCGTCTTCAGAGACTGCGCCCACCGGGTATCCTTCAGGATCGGCACCTGGTTGATCAACTTTATCAGTCCTTCGAGTCCGGCCCACTTCACGGAGTGGTAACCCGTGTCAAGGCCAACGATGCTCCAGTGCGGGTTCCGAAGGCAGAAGTATGTTCGCCATTTGAGGAAGCATTGTGCTGTCCCTGTCGTCACGAAACCCCAAGTAGTCGCCCATGGCGAGCTTGTAGAAGGCGTGCGCACCGGAGTGGTACTCGTGATTGCCCGGAACGGCGAGCCCGCCGAACTTGCCAAGCGGCCAGGCCACGGCGTTCTTGGCCTTTCCCACGAACCTACGCTCGATCTCGCGCTCAGAGCCAACGCTGTAGATGTCACCCAGATGAGTCGTGTAGTCGGCATCGACCCGCTCTATCGCGGCCGCGACCGCCGTGGAGTCCGCCGAGCCGTCAGCCCAGTCGCCGGTGATGGCCAGGCACGTCGATCCGTCAGCGCCGGTGCGGAGCTCGTCGACTCCCTCGCCCGCATTGGCGTCGAGCGCGACCACCTTGTGCTTCGGCCGCAGCCGGTACTTCACGTAAGAGGCCAGCCAACGGACGCCGGGTTCGGATCGGACCGAAGACGTACCGCAGCAGCCAGTTTCGCTGCTCTTTCGGTCGACGGACCTTGTGAGCTCCTCCTGCTCGGAGATCAGCGTGGACAAGGCACGTCCATAGCAGTGGCTAGGCGCCGAATGCCGCTGCAGCCTCACCAAGCGCACGGTGAGTGTGACGAAGGCAATCACGACGAGAGCGACCACCACGATCACAATTTGCATCCGCCACAGATACCACAAATGCCGCTACCGGCCTCCGGGTCACGGCCCCTCAACCTGTCTGAGCCGTCGTGGTGCGACCGTCGCACTTGCGGTCTCCCGCGGTCTACGGTTGAACGTCTTTCAGGTAGAGAATTGGGGGTGGACGATGGGCGACGCGGTGAATGTGATCGTCGTGGTGGTGTTCGTGTTCCTGGTGTTCAGCCTCGTTGTCTCGGGCATCAACGAGGGGCTGATCGCGCTGTTCGCGATCCGTTCCAAAGTCTTGTGGAAGGTGATCGGTGGGTTTGCGCTCAAGGTGGACGCGTCACAACAGCCTGTCCTCAGACTGCGCGATGTGCTTCGGCTGCCGTTGGCAGGGCTGATGCCTCCCACGTGGCTGTCCAAGCGTGATGTGAGTACTCCTGAAGCGAATGCCAATCGGGATCCGCGCCCGCTGGTCAAACGTGTCGAGGATGTCGAAATGCTCGACAAGGCCGGAAGCGACAACGACGAGCGACCCGTTCCCTCGGAACTCCTCGAGCTCAACGTGCTGTTCCCGTCTCTGGTGCTCACGGAGACTCGGCCGTTCGACACTGGCCGCAACAAGACACGCATCAAGCACGTCTCGCCCGACGCCATCTCCGAAGCGATCCTCCAGCTCGGTGTCCATGCCCCGGTGGTCGCGGAGGCGAGGACGAAGTCTCCCGCGCCGGACGCGGCGCCGGACACTCCACCGGCGAACGAGGTAGGCGTGAGCGCAGAGGCGGCGCCGATGCCGACCGTCGGTGACACGATCGACGACACGCTCAAGCAAGGCCAGCAGTTCCTCGATCTCGTCCTCAACGCCGTGCGGGGCACGCAACTGGAGAAGCCGGTTCGAGCAGCCATCGCCGAAGCAAGCGGTGACGTCGAACAGTTCCGCAAATCGATCGAACGGTGGTTCGACGTCCGTATGGAGGCCTTGTCGCGGCTGTTCAAGATGTGGAGCCGTTGGTTCATGCTCGTCGTCGGACTGGTGGTCGCCGCGGTGATGAACGTGAACCCGATCACGACCGTCACCGAGTTGCGTAACGACTCAGCACTCGCCGAGGTCACCGCAGATCAGGCGGCAGTGTTCATCGCTGACGCTACCGAAGAAGGGTCTCTCGAGGAGTTCTGCTCAGCGACGTCTTCGGAACCTGACGCCAACACGACCTCGACCACGACGGCTGTCGACAGGCTCAAGAAGTGCTACTCCGATGTCGAAGGCTTCGTCTCCGATGCCAGAACGCTGCCACCGCCGCTCGAGTTCGATGGCTTGTTCTGGAGTGACGACGAACCGTTGTGGGGCTGGAACGGCTACATCCTCGGTGTGATCCTCGGCGGTGTCGCGCTTTCGCTCGGTGCCCCATTCTGGTTCGACACGTTACGGCGCATCATGTCGCTGCGCCGCTGAGCACACCACGAGACGGGACGCGAGATTTCATTGTCGATTGAATCCCGCCCATCACGAGACTCAGTTGTCACATACAGGTGGGCGCGAATAGCGTCGCCGCACCGCACGGAGAGGGGGCGAACGTGGCGCACGAGGAGACACCGGTGCTGATCGTCGGCGGGAGCCTGGTCGGGCTGACGAGCGCCCTCCTGCTCGGCGATCTGGGCGTCCCCCGCTCGTCGTCGAGCGCCATCCCGGCACTGCGATTCACGCTGCGCGGGACACTTCCAGCTCGGCACGACGGAGATGCTGCGCCAGGTCGGGCTCGAGCGGACGGTGCGCGAAGCGTCGGCCAAGACCTACCACCCGATCGGTGGGATCATCGCCGTCGAGTCGCTGGCCGGCGAGCAGCTCGCCACGTTCGTGAAGGAACTCAACGAGGGCGTCGAAGGATTCAGCCCGACGGTGCGCGTGTTCATCGACCAGGACGTGCTCGAGCCGATCCTGCGTGAGAAAGCGGTGGCGCTCGGCGCGACCGTACGCAATCGCGTCGAGGCGACGGCGCTCGAGCAGGATGACGATGGTGCGACGGTGACGCTGCACGACCTCGAGTCAGGCGAGGAGCACACGGTCCGTGCCCGCTACGTGATCGCCGCCGACGGCAACCGCAGTCCGATGCGGACGCGGCTCGGCATCGACATGAAGGGCCACGGGATCCTGTCGAACAGCATCACGATCTACTTCCGCGCCGATTGCACGCCGCTGCTGGAGGACCGCAACGAGAGCGTGATCTACGTACACAACCCGGAGCTGCGCGGCTTCTTCCGGCTCGACCGCGCCGGCAAGTCGGGCTTCCTCGTGATCAACTCGGTGGGCGCGGACGTGACCACCGACGAGGCGGTCAATGTGGGCGAAGGCATCACCGAGGAGCGCGCGGCGGCAATGCTGCAGACCGCGATCGGGGCGCCGGACATCGCTGCGGAAGTCCTCCAGATCGTCCACTGGAGGGCCGAGGCGAACTGCGCCACACGCATGCGCGACGGGTGCGTGTTCCTGGCCGGCGACGCCGCCCACGTCGTGCCGCCCAACGGCGGCTACGGCGGCAACATGGGGATCCTGGACGCGCGGAACCTCGCCTGGAAGCTCGCCGCGGTCATCCACGGCGAGGCCGGGACGGGGCTACTCGACACTTACGAGGTCGAGCGCCACCCGCTCTCGGAGCTGACCGTCGAGCAGGCATACACGCGCTACGCCACGCGGGTCGTGCCGGAGCGTGGCACCGACGACGCGCAGCCGTTCATCGACGACCTGACGATGGAGATCGGGCTCGTGATGAACTCGAACGCCGTGATTGGCGGCGCGAATGACGGCAGGAGGTTCATGCCTCCGGCAGAAACGCGTGGACTGCCCGGCACGCGCGCCGCCCCATGTCGCGCTCGGTCCGGACCGCTCGACGCTCGACCTGTTTGGCCGTTCGTTCGTACTGCTCCGCGCGGCGGGCGACGACTGGGCGCCGCCCGGAGTGGAAGCGCACGTGATCGACGCCGACGGATTCCTCGAGGCCTACGGCATCACGCGCGACGGCGTGGCGCTGATCAGGCCGGACGGGATCGTGGGCTGGCGGTCGACGGGCGCGTTCGCGCACGACGAGCTGACGGCCGCGCTGTGCTCGATCCTCGCGCTGGACGTCACGCCGTCAGTCGCCTGACCGTTGCCCTGGTGGCCTCGACGCCACGGCTCGTGGTCATCTACGGGGTCGGCAATTCCTCGTAGCGGCCGTCGGTCATCGCGTGACCGTCATGAGACGGGCCGTACACGAACAGCATGCGGGCGTAGACCGGTGCCTCGTAGCGAGCCAGCGCGCCGGCCGGGATGATCACGGCGTGACCGGGCAGGATGACCGCGGTCTGGCCGTCGCAGGTCACGTGCAACTCGCCCTCGAGGACCCAGTTCGTCTCCTCGTGCTGGTGGCGATCCGTCCATGCAGCGGCGGTCAGGCTCCATTCCCCGATCACGAGTTCCTCGGTGGCGATCGGCCGGCCGCCACGGATCCGGGCCCGCGCCCCGCGAGACGCCAACGGCCCGCCATCTTCGACCCTCATCGACGCAGCCCTCGCCATGCCGCCATGATGCTCCAGTCACGAACCCGTCGCGGCGCGGCGAACCGCCAAGGGTCGCGACTGTCGGCATGTGCGACGCGCGTGACACCCGTTACCGGGCGCGTTCGAGCAATCTCGACGCCGTACGTTTGGGAAGTGTCCTCACTGCGAGAACAGCATCTGGTTGGTCTCGACTACTTGGAGGCTGTGACGGCACTGCTGCAACGAGCCCGCCGCGCTCACCCCACCGCCGGGTTGTACGAGGCCGCCGATCTGCAGTGGTGGTGGCGGACGCCGCGTTCAACCGACAACCTCCCTCAGCTGTTCTGGTTCGATCACCTCGATCGCCCAGAAGCCGCAGTGATCGCAACCGACTGGGGCGACCGGATCGCGCTCGACCCAATCGTCATGCCCGACGCAACTCCCGACTGGGTTGCACACGTCATGGAGCGCGGACTCGCTCACGCCCGCGAGTCCGGCTTCGAACCTGTCGGCCTCGAGGTCGACCGTGCCGATGACGTCGTGCGTGAGGTGTTGGTCGGCCATGGCTTCGGGATCGAGGAGGGTGGGGTGGTCGAGACGTGGCTGGCCGCAGACGCTCGACCAGCGATCAGCCCGCTGCACGAGGACTATCGGTTGTCCAGTCGCCTCGACACGATGCAGCGTCCGCATCCCATGATCAACGCCAAACGGAACCACCCCGACGTCGAGGCACGCCTTCGTCAAACTTCGCTGTACCGCCCCGACCTCGACCTGGCGGTATACGACAGTCGCGACAGAGTGGCGGCGTACGGGTTGTTCTGGTACGACCCCGAGACCGCCACGGGTCTCGTCGAACCCATGCGCACTGAAGACGATCACCAGCGCCGAGGACTTGCCCGCCACATCCTCACCACCGGCATCGACCTGCTCGCCGAGGCCGGCGCAGAGCGCATCAAGATCTGCTACGAACCGGACAACCCGGCATCGAGGCTTTCTCTACCTCAGCGTCGGCTTCGAACCCGACAGACAGACCGTCGTCTACTCACGCCCGGTGCCGGCCCAGCCGACACCGACACGTCCGGGCACGTGATCGACTCGGCTGAGCGAGCCCTACGATGACGGATCCCGACGCCAGGAGGCCCGACGTGACCAGCGACGATCTGGAACGGCTGCTCATCGCACACACCGAAGCATGGAACAGCCATGACATCGAGCGGTTGATGAGTTTGTTCGCTGAAGATTGCGTCTTCGAAGCCTCCGGCGGACCCGAGCCTCACGGCTGTCGGTTCGCGGGTCGGGCTCAGGTCAGGATCGCGTTCGCTGATGTGTTCGAGTCCATGCCGGACGCGAACTGGGGCGATGGCCGGCACTTCGTCATCGCCGATGACTACGGCGTGTCGGAATGGAGGCTGACCGGCACGATGCTCGATGGCAGTCGCATCGATGTCTTCGGCTGCGATTTCCTCACGGTTCGTGACGACAAGATCGTTCGTAAGAACTCCTTCCGCAAGCAGCGACCTCCGGTGCCTGTCTAGGCAAACGTCCGCGGGAGGACCTTCCACACCGGTTGGACATCCCGGTACGCTGCGCGGCCGTGCCGGCGTGGAAGGCGATCGAACATGCGGAACCGGAGTTCGCCGGGCGGGTGCGACGGCTGATCGATGCGGGTCGCCACAAGACCATCGCAACGCTGCGCGCCGATGGCTCACCCCGCATCTCGGGCATCGAGTGCGAGTTCACAGAAGGTGAGCTCCGCTTCGGTTCGATGACCGGCGCACTGAAAGGGGCGGACCTCGAGCGGGATCCCCGCTTCGCCCTGCACGGCCCGACCTTCCACCCCGAGGAGGGCAAGGAGAGCGACTGGCCGGGCGAGGCGAAGATCGCCGGTCGAGCCATCCCCGCCGGCCCGGTGACCACGGACGAGGCGAGCGAACAACCCGACGGCGAGATGTTCGTCGCCGACATCAACGAGGTCGTCATCACCGGGCTCAACGCCGAGGCCACCAAACTCGTCGTCGAGTCCTGGACGCCAGAGCGAGGACTACGAAGGGTCGAGCGGGACTAGTCGACGCATTGCGTCGAGGGCGGCGACGTATCTGATCTGATCGGGCCTGATCTGATCGGGATCCGAGCGCAACTACGCTGCCACCCGCGTGACGTCGCCGCTCCACGACCAGCCGTTGCTCCCGCATCTCATCGTCCGCAGCCTTGGAGCGCAGGACGACGCCCCCTGCATCCATCTCGCCGGTCGGGTCGCGACGTACGCCGACATCCGCCGACGGACCAGCCAGCTGATCCAAGCCCAGCGCGCCCGCGGCGTCACGCGCGGCACCCGCCTCGCCGTGCTGTCGAAGAATCGTCCGGAGGTGCTCACGAACCTGACGGGATCGCTCGTCAACGGCTGCGTGGTGACCCCGCTCCCCCCGATGGGCTCGCTCGCCGATCACGCCTACGTGATCGGCGACGCCGAAATCGAATGCCTCGTGTTCGACGCCGACAACTTCACCGAGCGCGCCCGCGGCTCAAGACGCGGTACCCGGATCTCACGTTGCTCGGATTCGGACCCAACGACGCAGGCGAC
>CAVRNI010000062.1:0-32561 GCA_963722415.1 Ilumatobacteraceae bacterium | reverse complement strand
GCTCGATCGCGCGGTGTCTCGCCGGATTGTCCGATCCCGAGGATCCCGCCGGCGCGGGCACCGAGCTGACCAGCGACGTCCGCATCGACGATCTGCCGGGCGTGCCCCGCACTGCGGCGGCGATCGCTGCGTCGTGGCGATCGGGCGGGGACGACCCGGCGCCGGCGGCGCCGATCGGGTGTCGCTCGACGGCGTCGTCGAGGTCGACCTCGTCCGCGACGGCCCGCACGCGCTGATCGCGGGGACGACGGGCGCCGGCAAGAGCGAGGTGCTCCGGACGCTGGTCGTCGCGATGGCGGCGCGCGTCGGGCCGGAGCACGTGACGTTCGTGCTCGTCGACTACAAGGGCGGGGCGACGTTCGACGCGTGTGCCGACCTCCCCCACACGGTTGGGCTGGTCACCGACCTCGACGACGGACTGGCCGCACGGCGCTGGTCAGCCTCGAGGCCGAGGTGCACCGACGCGAGCGGCTGCTCCGGCAATCCGGCGCCACCGATCTCGCCGGCCATCGCGCGATGGTCGGGACAGCTCCACTGCCGCGACTCGTCGTCGTCATCGACGAGTTCGCGGCGCTCGCGGTCGATCTCCCCGACTTCATCCCGGCCCTGGTCGGCATCGCCCAGCGGGGCCGGAGTCTCGGCGTGCACCTCGTGCTCGCGACGCAACGGCCGGCGGGGGTGGTCGACGACCACATCCGGGCCAACACCAACCTGCGGACTCGCGTTGCGCCTGCACGACCGCGCCGATGCCCTCGACGTGGTCGGCGATCCCGCCCCCGCCGCGTTGCCGCGGGGAGTGCCGGGCCGCGCCGTGATGCGACTCGGTCCGAGCGACCTTGTCGAGTTCCAGATCGCCCGGTGCACCGCTCCGCTCGACGGCGACGATCGCGGACGAACCGAGCTCGAAGTGCTCGTCGAGCGAGATCCGGCGGGCGATGACCATCGCTGGTGTGGATGCTCCGCACCGGCCGTGGCTCCCTCCGCTACCGGACGAGTTGCGTGACGTCGACGAGCCGGGCGCGGTCGGTGTGGTCGACGAACCTGCGCTCCAGCGCCGCACGCCGTTGCGATGGGACCGCATCGCGCGGCAACCTCGCCCTGTTCGGTGCGCTGGGTTCGGGCACCACGACCGCGCTGCGGATGATCGTGTCGGCCGCGGCGAGCATCGACCCGCCCAGCCGTCTCCACGTGTACGTCGTCGACGCCAAGGGTGACGCCGTCGCTCGATGCGCTCGCCGGCGCGCATTGCGCGGACGTGATCCGGCTGCACGAGGCCGAGCGCGTCGAGCGGCTCGTGCGTCGGCTCGCCACCGAGCTCGACCGCCGTCGTTCGGTGTCGGCCGCCGACCGTGGACCCGACATCGTGGTGGCGATCGACGGTCTGACCGCGCTGCGCGAGTCCCTCGAGCACGTCGAACGGGGATCGTCGCTGTCCGAGCTCGATCGCGTGCTCGCCGACGGACCGGCCGTTGGCATCGCCACGCTCGCCGTCGTCGACGCGGCACGTGGCGGCGGCAGCGTGCTGGCACGGTTCGCCCAACGGTGGGTGTTCCACCTCGACGACCCGAGCGATGCGCCGACGCTCGGCGTGGCGTCCACCCGGGTGCCACCGGCGATCCCCGGCCGGCTCGTCGTCGCGGCTTCCGGGCTCGACGCACAGGTCGCGCTGCTCGAACGCGATCCGCTCGAGGGCGTTGGCGGTCCGGCGGCGGTCGAGGTGCTGCCGCGATCGTGCCGGCCCACGCCCTCGACCGAACCCTTGGTGCACTCGGAGTCAGTCGTCGGGTTGCCGGTCGGTGTCGACTTCGCCACGTTGTCGACGGCGGTGTTGCGCATGCCGATCGGCGAGCACGTGGTGGTCGTCGGGCCGGCGCGTTCGGGCCGGAGCTCGGCGCTGATCACGGTTGATCGAGGCCTGGCGTGCGCTGCATCCTGGCGGGCCAGTCAGCGTGATCTGCCCGACGCGCGCAGCTCGCCGCTCGTCGAGCGATACGGCGCCGCCGCCGATTTCGACGCACGGTTGCGATCAGCGACGCGCTGATCGTGGTCGACGACTGCGAACGGTTCGACGACCGTCGACGGTCGGCTGGCCGAGCACCTCGGCCGGGCCGCGGGCGCGACCGACGGTGTTCGCCGCCGGTCGAGCCGACTCGATGCGCGTCGCTACGGCCACTGGACGACGGTGTGTCGCCGCAGCCGGCTCGGGCTGGTGATGGTCGCCGGCGGCGATCTCGACGGCGACCTGCTCGGCGCCATCCTCCCCCGCCGGACCCCGATTCCGCCGCGGCCCGGGTTGGCCTGGCTCGTCGACGGAAGCGGCCACTCGCTCGTCCAGCTCGCGCTCGACGAAGCCATGCACGACACCCAGCTGACGCTTCGGCCGCGACTAACCGATCTCGTGAAGTTTCGGCGCCCTCAGGACGCCGAAACCTCACGAGATGGGGTGGGGGTGTGACGGGGCGCTCGTCGCTGAGGACGTAGCGGGGGCCGGTGCCGAGCTCGGCGGCGACGTCGTCGGGGTTCCAGATCGCGCACGTCTCGAGCGACAGGCATCCGCAGCCGATGCAGCCGTCGAGGTTCTCGCGCAGTCGCTGCAGTGTCGCGATCTGCTCGTCGAGGCGCGGTCCCCAGCTGGCCGCCAGATCGGCCCAGTCGTGGCGGTTCGGCGTGCGTCGCTCGGGCAGGACTTCGAGCGCCGACCTGATCTCGGCGAGCGTCAGCCCGACCTTCTGGGCGACGCGGATGAAGCTCACCCGGCGCAGCACGTCGGCGTGGTACCGGCGGTGGTTCGAGTCGGCGCGGTCGGACGTGATCAACCCGTGCTCCTCGTAGAACCGCAAGGCCGACGTGGCGACCCCGGCCCTGGCGGCGACCTCGCCGATCGAGAAGCGCTTGACTTCAACCATTGTTGAAGTCTTACCGTGTGCCTGGTGACCACCGGAAGTTGGACACTCTCGAATCTCGACACCCTCGCCGTCGGCGCCATGAAGATGGTGCGGGTCGACGGCCACCGGCTCTGCGTCGTCCGCACGAACGAGGGTGTGTTCGCGATCGACAACGCCTGCCCGCACGAGGGCTACGGCCTGACGCAGGGCGACCTCGACGGCGACCTGCTCACGTGCGCATGGCACAACTGGAAGTTCCGCGTGTCCGACGGCACGTGCGTGCTCGGCGAGGAGAACGTGCGGACCCACGAGGCGACCGTCGGCGACGACGGCGCGATCAGCGTGACGGTCCGCCGCCCCGACCCGGCCGTGCTTCGGCCGCAGTTGCTCGACGAGCATGCGGCGCGGGATCCAGAACGACTACATCGGCCAGGTGTCCCGCGACGTCGTGCGCCTGCTGCAGAACAGCGCCAATCCCGGGGAGTTGATCTGGGAGGCGGTCGCGTACGGCGCGCCGCGTGCGGAGTTCGGCTGGGGCCACGCGATCGCGTCGGCGACCGACTGCCTGTCGATGCTGCACCTGTACGACGGCGACCAGCGGGCGCTGCCGATCGTGCAGGGCATCGCCGGCATCGCCGACGAGGAACGCGGCCGGCCGGTGAACCCCCTGCCCCGGCCGGCCGCGACTGTCGGCGCCGAGCCCGCCGCCGACTTCCGTCGGCTCGTCGAGACCGAGCAGGTCGAGCCGGCGCAAGCGGTGCTGCTCGGCGCGATCGAAGCGGGATGGGATGCCGAGCAGATCCGGCCGTGGTTCACCGGGATCGTCAGCGACCACCACCTGTCGTACGGGCACGCCGCGATCTACTCGCAGAAGGCGTTCCAACTGCTCGACATGATCGGATGGGAGCGGGCGGGCACGGTCCTGCCGTATCTCGTGCCGACGATCGTGTACGGAACGCGCGAGGACAAGCTTCCGTACATGCGCCCGTTCGTGAAGGCGCTCCGCGAGCTCGACCTCGCGGAACTGGCGGAGATCGAACCCGTCGACCAGCTGGCACGACGACGGCCGGTTGCTCGAAGCGCTGCTCGGCGAAGCGCGGGTCGAGCCCTTGCACGCAGCCGTCGCCGCGTTGCGTGCCGGTGCCGGGGTCGATCGCCTGCTCGACGTCGTCGTCGCCGCGGTGAGCGAGCGGATGCTGCGCTACGAGCCGTCCGGCGAGTTCGACTTCCACGACGACTTCGGATGGCTCGACATCACGCACGGCATCACCTACGCCAACGCCGTGCGCTGGCATCACGCCCACCTGCCGGGCCCGGACGCGGTGCGGCTCGCGCTGTGGTGCGTGTTCCAGGCCAACTGGACCGGCCGTCACGAGTGGCACGCCGGCGTCGGCCGGCGGGCCGACATCGAACCGCGGTCCGACGACCTGACGACCTACGGCGAGGCCCTCCAACGCGAGGCGTTGCTCGACGGCACCACCGCCTTCATCGTCCACGCCCATGCGGTCAAGACGAGCGTGGCGGCGACCGAGGAAGCCGTCCGATCCGGTTCACCGGCACCGCTCGACGCGGTTGCCCGGTTCATGGCCGAACCACGACTCGAGCGCTTCGTCGCCGCGCACCGTGACGCGCTCGATCGACTTCCTGAACGGCAAGGCCCGGCGGGAGGACTGAGCGCCGACCCGCTGCCGTCGACTCAGGAGGCGGGAACCCACCAGCTCGGCGCCGCTGAGGGACCCGGGCCCGTCGAGGCATCTTCCGAACCGTCGCCCTCGACGACGGGTGTCTTCACGCCGTCAGATCGCGTCGGCGCCCTCCTCCTTCGTGCGGATGCGGACGAGCCGGTCGACGTCGGTGACCCACACCTTGCCGTCGCCGATCTTGCCGGTCGCCGCGGCGCCGACGATGACTGTCGACGACACGCTCGACGTCGGCGTCGTCGACGATGATGTCGAGGCGCGACTTGGGCACGAAGTCGATCTGGTACTCCGAGCCCCGGTAGGTCTCGGTGTGGCCGCCCTGTCGACCGAAGCCGCGGACTTCGGAGACGGTCATCCCGGCCACGCCGGCCGACTTGAGGGCGTCCTTGACGTCGTCGAGCTTGAACGGCTTGACGATGGCGGTGACGAGCTTCATCTGTTGGTCCTCCGTGTGCGTAGGCGTTCGGCTGGGGCGGGTTTCGATTCGGACACGGCGGCCTAGTTCTGGGACACGAACTCGGGGTACGCGTGCACACCCATCTCGGGGATGTCGAGACCGGCGATCTCGTCGGCTTCCTTCGAGCGGATCCCGCCCTTGCCACGGGACTTCGAGATCGTGTCCTGGATCTTGAAGAACGAATAGGCGATGCCGAAGATGACCGTCCACAGCACGACCACGGCGAGCAGCTGGGCGCCGAACTGGCCGGCGTCGCCCCAGAACAGGCCCTTGATGCCCTCGCTGTCGGATCCGTTCCAAGCCGGCGCCGTAGCTGCCGTTGGCGAACAGTCCGACGGCCAGCACACCGAACGTGCCGTTGACGCCGTGGACGGCGATGGCGCCGACCGGGTCGTCGACCTTGAGCTTGCGCTCCACGAAGAACACGGCCTCGATGACGAGAACACCGGCGATGATGCCGATGACCATCGCCATCGCCGGCGACACGAACGCGCACGGCGCGGTGATGGCGACCAGCCCGGCGAGCATGCCGTTGGCCATCATGCCCGGGTCGGGCTTGCCGGTCCGCTTCGTGATCCACAACATGGCCGTGATCGCACCGAACGCGCCGGCGATGGCGGTGTTGGTGGCGACGACCGCGAACTGGACGTCGGTCGCGGCGAACGTCGACGCGGCGTTGAAGCCGAACCAGCCGAACAGCAGGATGAACGTGCCGAGCATCGCCATCGGGATGTGGTGACCCGGGATGCCGCGTGGCTTGCCGTCGGCGCCGAACTTTCCGATCCTTGGCCCGAGAACGATCGCACCGGCGAGGGCCGCCACACCGCCGACGGTGTGCACGACGCCCGATCCGGCGAAGTCGACGTAACCGGCACCGAGGCTCATCGTGTCCCAGGTCTTCGACAGCCAGCCACCGCCCCACGTCCACGCCGCGAACAGCGGGTAGTAGATCGCGCCGCAGAAGAAGCCCCAGATCACGAAGCTGCCCCACTTCCAGCGTTCGGCCATCGCCCCGGTCGGGATGGTTGCGACCGTGTCCATGAAGGCGACCATGTAGAGGAACAGGGCGAGCACGCCCGCGTCGATCCCGCCGCCGGACATCGCCCATCCACCCTTGAACAGGAAGATCCAGTTGCCGTCGCCGAGGAGCGGGCTCCCGACCGCGTGCGCCGATGTCGCCGCCGAAGTAGCCGGAGACGTCGAAGGCGCTGAGCGAGAGCGGGAAGCCGATCAGGAAGAAGCCGATGAACCCGAGCCCGAAGATGGCGAAGTTCGTGCTGACGACGTGGGCCGCGTGCTTCGCTCGGCAGAACCCCGTCTCCACCAGCGCGAACCCGGCCTGCATGAAGATCACGAGGACCGCGCCGATGATCACCCACAACAGGTTCAGGTTCCCGCCGAGTACGACCACGGGATCGGCCTGCATCGGCGCGAGACCGATCGAGAGAGACTGCATCCGTTACCTCCAGAAGGATGGTGGACCGGGCGTGACGAATGTGTTGGCCCGGGCGCATCATGCAGAGGCGGTGTTTCGCGACAGTCGCGGCACTGTTTCTTCTTTATGTCGCGTTCGTGTCGATGATGTCGAGCATCTGTCGCTGACTCGGTGTGCGGTCAGTCGACGACGCCGAGCGCTTGCCGGACCGCCGCCTTCCGGCCGGCGTCGAGCTTGCGGCCGTAGCGATCGGTGACCTCGAACCGGCTTTCGACGACGCCGTCGTCGACCGCGATGGTGAGGCGGGCGGCGTGCACGTCGACCTTGGCATCGTCGAACGCGGACGCGATCGACGCCAGCAGCCCGAGCCGGTCGGGCCCGCGAGTGACGCACACGGTGTACCACGGGGCGGCATCGTCGTCGAACGTCACCACGACGTCGATCGCGGACTGTCGACGCCTGCCTGCCACGCACCGCCCGCTCCATGCGCCCCGCCAGGTCGCGAGGGTTCGGCCGCTGACACGCTCGAGACGACGAACGAGTCCAGGACGCCGCCGTCGGGCCACGTGACGAGCGACGCGGCGACGATGTTCAGATCGGCGTCGGCGATCGCCCACGTCAGTCGGGCGAGGATCCCGGCGCGGTCACGGCAGGCGACGTCGATGCGCCACCGATCCGGCTCGGGATCTGGACTGACCGCGACGCGGACATCACCACGCCTCGGGAGCGGTTCGACGAGCCGCGCCTGGCGGGCGAGCTCGACCGGGTCGTGGGCGAGCAGGAACGTCGGCGGTGCAGCTTCGAGCCGCGAACGAGCCAGTTCATCGCCCGGATCGAGCCGCGCGAGTGCGGCCTCGCGGCGGACCTCGGCCGGCGTCGACATCCCGTCGAGCAAGGCCGGGTGTGACAACGCGTCGACGACGAGTCGGTGGAGCTCGTCGACCGCGTCCCGTCGCCAGTCGTCGTCGGCGAGGTGGGCCGTGGCCAACAAGTGGGCGTCATCAGCGATCCGCTTCGACGAGAGGTGCTCGGCGAGCTGCAGGATGCGGTGCTCGCTGAACGCATCCGGATCACCGGCCGCGGCGTGGAGCAACGACGCCCCCTCGACAACCGCGACGATCTCGTCGGCGAGGGCCGGATCGAGGCGAGTGGCGAGCGACGTGGCACAGCCGGGCGATCCGGTCTCACAGACGTCGCTCACGAGCGCGGCCAGCAGCGCCAACCGGTCGGCATCGTGTCCCACCTTCTCGACCGTCGGGAGCTGCAACACCCGTGTCGGATCGAGCTCGCCGGCGTCGGCCCGGCGACGTTCGAGGGCGGCGCTGACCTCGGGCAGCGCCCGCTCGAGCACGCCCGTGACGTCGAGGAACCGCCAGCTGCGCGCATCGCCGCCGCGCAGCACCGGGATCAGTCGATCTGTATCGGTCGGCGCCCACGTCAACTCGACGTTGCGATGGCGGCCGAACCACTCGATCACGCTCCCATCCGGGATCGCGGTCGGAGCGAGGCGGGCGACCTCCAACGCGACGTCGAGCAGCTGCGACGATCCGGGTGCGCCGCGCAGCACGATCCGGTCACCGACCGTGCCGACCTCCCACTCGCCGGGGACGTCGGTCGGATCCTCGAGGGCCGCGACGTTCCCGACCCGCCATCGCAACAGGGGTGGAGTGAGCAGAGTCGTCGCCAACACCATGATGAGCAGCGCGGCGTACTGATCGTCGCCGAGCACGCCTTCGGCCAGGCCGATCGAGGCGAAGATGATCCCCACCTCGCCGCGCGGGATCATCCCCAGACCGATGAGCAGCTTGTCGGCGCGCACGCCGACCGCTCCGACGGCAGACACCAGCTTGCCGATGATCGCCACCACGAGCAGTGCCCCGGCCAACCCGAGCACGGCCGGCCGGGCCATTGCCTCGATGTCGGCGTTGAGTCCGATCTGCACGAAGAACACCGGGATGAGGAGGTTCGCCGTCGGTGCGAAGTCGCGCTCGATCCGGGCGTGCTCCGGGCTGCGGCCGATCGCCAAACCCGCAACGAAGGCGCCGATGATCGGCGCCAGCTTGGCGAGCGTCGCCGCCCAGGCGAATCCCAACGTGAGGGCGAAGCCGAGCACGACCACGGTCGCGGCCGATCGGGTGACTCGTCGCAGCTGCTCGAAACACCACGGCACGATGAATGCGCCGACGAGCGTCGCCACGACGAGGAACCCCACCGCCGCACCGACCGTCTCGGCCACGAGTCCCGAGGCCCGACCGAGCCTTCGGTCACGACCTTGACGACGATGGTCAGGATCACCAGTCCCAAGACGTCGTCCGCCACTGCGGCGCCGAGCACGATCCGCGCTTCGGTCGTCGCCAAGGCGCGCAGATCGCCGAACACGCGGGCGGTGATGCCGACGCTGGTGGCCGTCAGCGCGGCCCCGACGAAGAGCGCCGTGTCACCCGACTCGCCGAAACCGAGCCCGACGAACCCACCCAGGGCGAACGGCACCGCGACGCCGATCGACTGCGACCAGCATCGACGCCCGGCCGAGGGCGCCCAACTCGGCCAGGTCCATCTCCATCCCGACCTGCACCAGCAGCAGGAGCACGCCGAGCTCGGCCAACGCCATCACCGGCTCGCTGTCCGGCCGCGACCCAGCCGAGCAGCGACGGCCCGATGAGCACGCCGACCACGATCTCGCCGACGACGGCTGGCACCCGCACGCGCTCGCACGCTTCGGCAGCCAGCTTCGCCGCCACCAGGATCAGTGCCAGATCGGCGAGCACCGGCCGATCGTACGGGTCGACGCCGCGCGCCGATCGAACACACACGCTCGTCACGCTGCGGAAACAAACGCGACCGAGCGCTGCCGATCTACACCGCCGAGCATTCCGTACGCGCGGGTGGGACGCAGGCGCACGATGAGGCGGCGGTCAGACACCATCACGCGCCGGTAGTCGTCCCAGTCGGGATGCTCTCCGGCGAGCGCCCGGTAGTACTCGACGAGCTCCTCGACGGTCGCGTCGTCGGGGGCAGCTGACACCGGGGACAGCTCGGCGTCGGCTTCGACGACGACGTAGGCCCAGAAGTCCTCCTGCGACACGTACAACGAGACTCGGTTGTCGCGTCGGATGTTGGTGGTCTTGGCGCGTCCGTCGGTGACCGAGATCCGCACGATGCCGTCGTCGCCGAGGTGGTACGTGATGTTCGACAGCTGCGGCCGGCCGTCGCGCTTGACCGTCGAGAGGACACCGTTCTGCCGGGGGCGGATGAAGTCGAGTGCTGCGTCGAGTTCCATTCCCCGGCTACCACCTCCGGCCCTATCGAGGTCAGGACGAGGAGCAAATCGAGCACGACGCGTTCCCAGAGCTCGGTGGTGAGGCGCAGGGACTCGACGTCGACGCGCTCGTCGTGGCCGTGGAAGCGGCGGCCGAACTCGGCCGGGTCGACCGAGGGGCTGAAGAGGCCTGCGCCGTACGAGATCGTGCCGAGCTCGCGGAAGATCCGGGCGTCGGTGAAACCGACGCTGAACTGGGGGTTCAGCCGGGCGTCCGGGAACGGCACCGTGATCGCCCGGTGGAGCGCATCCCACAGCGGCGTGTCGGTCCGGCTGATCGACGCCTGGTCGTTCATGAGCACGGCGACCTCGACCCGGTCGGCGAGCTCGTCGCCGAGTGCCGCCCGCAAGTGGGCGGCGACGTCGTCACCGTCCTCGCCCGGCAGCGTGCGCACGTCGACGTCGAGGTCGATGACGTCGGGGATCACGTTGGTCTTCATCCGCCCACCCGCCACCACGTTCGGCGAGAACGTGGTGTGCGTGCACGCGTGCAGATGTGTCGCCATCCCGACCGACGGCATCGCGTCGAGGGCGGCGTCGATGCGATCCGGATCGAGGAGTGCCTGCTTCAGCTCGTCGTCGAAGTCGAGCGCGTCGATCTGGCCCCGCCACAGCTCGTGGAACTGCGGGGTGGGCCGGTAGTCGGCGAGGCGTTGCACGACGGCCGCGGCAGCGATCAGCGCGTTGTCCATCCGGAACGGCATCGAGCCATGCCCCGGTGTGCCGCGGACGCGGAGTCGCCGCCACGCCACTCCCTTCTCGGCGACGGTGACGCCGATCTGCGGCGCCTCCGGGCTCCCGGTGTGGAGGCCGCCACTTTCGGTCAGCAGGTACGTCGTGCGGATCGATTCGGGATGGTGGTCGGCAACCCACCGCGCACCGTGCACGCTGCCGGCCTCCTCGTCGGCGACGGCGAAGTAGACGAGGTCGCCCCGCGGGCGGAACCCGCGTTCGGCGAGCGAGCGAAAGACGATGGCCATCGATGAGGTGAGGTTCAACATGTCGACCGCGCCGCGCCCCCACACCTCGCCGTCGACCAACTCACCGCCGAACGGATCGTGCCGCCATCCGTCGACCGAGACGG
Organism: Ilumatobacteraceae bacterium; assembly: GCA_963722415.1. Taxonomy (GTDB): domain Bacteria; phylum Actinomycetota; class Acidimicrobiia; order Acidimicrobiales; family Ilumatobacteraceae; genus JALOLG01. The sequence continues at coordinate 21,681 of CAVRNI010000062.1, read as the reverse complement.
GGACCACGTCGGTGTGACCCATCAGGCACAGGGATGGCGCGGTCGGGATCGGTGCCCGGGATCCGAGCGACGAGCGATGCCCGCCCGGGCGTCGGCTGGTACCGCTCGATCTCGACGCCGGCCACCGACACGACCTGCTCGATGACGTCGACGTTGCGGATCTCCTCGCCCGACTCCGGGGTTCCGTCGTTGACGCATGCGTTGCGGATCAGCTGCTGCAGGAGCTCGACGGTGGCGGCGGTGAGGTCGTTCGATGCGGGTCGCGTCACCGGGGCAGTCTCGCGCCGCGGTCCTCGTCTACGTCAGCCGACGTAGCCCCACGATGCGTCGGCGAGCGGATGTGGGCGAGCCGGTCGCGGCGTAGCGTCGATACCCGATGGAGGCCCGATCGGCGCGGTGGAGGTTGGGTTCGACGTCGCCGTCGCGCTCGTGTTCACCGTGTTCTGCCTGGTCGTCACGAATCACATCCCGCCGGAGGACGGCGAGCGGTACAACGGCTGGGGGGTCGCCACGATCATCGTCGTCGGCGCCGGGCTGTTGCTGCACCGGCGACATGCCGTACGTGTCGCTCGGCATCGTGATCGCCGGGCTCGGTGTGTACACGGCAGCGAACTTCGCCGGCGGACCGGTGTATCTCGCGCCGCTCGTGCCGCTGTACACGATCGCCCAACGGGGCGACCGTCGCCGGACGTGGATGTCGGTCGTCGCGACGATCGTCCTCCTGCTCCCGTTCGCGTTGTTCAGCGAGAACCCGGGCCAGAACTTCGTGTACTTCCTCGCCTTCGCCGGGTGGGTCGGCGGGGCGGTGTTCCTCGGCACGGCCCACTTCAGCCGGCGGGCCTACCTCGCCGAGCTCGAGCAGCGCGCGCAATACCTGGAGGAATCCCGTGAGGAGGAAGCCCGGCGCCGCGTCGCCGAGGAGCGCCTCCGCATCGCCCGCGACCTCCACGACGTGATCGCCCACGGCATCGCCACGATCCACATGCAGTCCGGGGCCGCCCTGCACGTGCTCGATCGCCATCCGGAACAGGCCGGTCCGGCGCTCGCGGCCATCAAGGAGCTCAGCAAGCAGACGCTCGACGAGCTGCGGTCGACCGTCGGTGTGCTGCGCGACGACGACGAGGTCCCGCTGGCGCCGGCGCCAGGGCTCGACCAGGTCGACACGCTGATCGAGAACGCCCGCAACGCCGGCGTCGCCATCACCGTCGACTGCGACGCCCGACCGGCGGCCGTTCCGGCGGCGGTCGACCTCGCCGCGTACCGCATCGTGCAGGAGGCGCTGACCAACGTGATGCGCCACGCGGGCGTGAACGCGACGGCGACGGTGACCATCCGCCACGAAGCCGATGCGGTGCGGATCGAGGTCGTCGACGACGGTCGGGGCGCGTCGTCGGCGGTCGATGCCGACCGGCGCGGCGGGCACGGCATCGCCGGCATGTCCGAACGGGCGGCCACCGTCGGCGGGGACGTGATCGCCGGTCCCCGCCCAGGCGGCGGGTTCGCCGTCCGCGCCCGGCTGCCGTTGTCGAGCTCCGTCGTCGGTCCAGCCACCATGACCACGCCGGCGGAACCCGTCGTGATTCGCGTCCGTCATCGCCGACGACCAGGTGCTGCTCAGGGCCGGTTTGCGGATGCTGCTCGACGCCGAGGACGACATCGAGGTCGTCGGCGAGGCCGACGACGGCACGGCGGCGATCGAGCTCACCCGGCAGTTGCTGCCCGACGTGGTCGTGATGGACATCCGGATGCCGAACGTCGACGGGCTGGCGGCGACCCGCACGATCGTCGCCGATCCCTCCCTCGCGTCGGTCCACGTCGTGGTGCTGACCACGTTCGACCTCGACGAGTACGTGTTCGAGGCGATCCGCGCCGGCGCGACCGGGTTCCTCCTGAAGGACGCCGAGCCGACCGAGCTGCTGCGCGCGATCAGGTACGCGGCGAGCGGCGACTCACTCGTCGCGCCGAGCGTGACCCGCCGGTTGATCGCCCAGTTCGCGGCGTCGCCCGAGCACCGCACGGTCGATCCCGACCGCGCTCGGCGTGCTGACCGAGCGCGAGCGCGAGATCGTCGCGCTCGTCGCCGGCGGACTCAACAACGACGAGATCGCCGAGGCGCTGTTCATCAGCCCGGCGACGGCGCGCACCCACGTGAGCCGGGCGATGATCAAGCTCGGCGCCCGCGACCGTGCCCAGCTCGTCGTGTTCGCCTACGAGTCCGGCCTCGTCGCGCCGCACTGAATGGTCGGGACTGCCGCCGTACGTCAGCTCGACGTAGTGCCAAGAGCCGTTCCGTGACGGACGACGCCGGACGGTTCGAAGCGCACGATGGGAGCCATGACATCGACCCCCACGCTCCTCGCACCCCCACGTCCGGCCGTCGCCCGCACCGCGGCCGCCACCAAGGTGTACGGCACCGGCGATCAGGCGGTGCAAGCACTCGACGACGTGACCGTCGAGATCCCCGGCGGGCGCTTCACCGCCATCATGGGGCCGTCGGGCTCCGGGAAGTCGACGCTGATGCACTGCCTCGCCGGTCTCGACACGTTGACGTCGGGGCAGGTCTTCCTCGGTGAGACCGAGCTCGGACTGCTGTCGGACCGCGAGCTGACGGCGCTGCGCCGCGAGCGGGTGGGGTTCGTGTTCCAGTCGTTCAACCTGATGCCCACGCTCACCGCGTGGGAGAACATCACGCTGCCGTTCGCGCTCGCCGGCCACAAGGCCGACGCGGCGAGTGGCTCGACGTCGTCATCCGCACCGTCGGCCTCGGCGACCGGCTCCGCCACCGTCCGTCGGAGCTGTCGGGTGGACAGCAGCAGCGCGTCGCGATCGCGCGGGCGTTGGCGACCCGGCCCGACCTCGTGTTCGCCGACGAGCCGACCGGCAACCTCGACTCCACGACCGGCGCCGAGGTGCTCGAGTTCCTCCGCGCCGCGGTGCGCGACATGGGCCAGACCGTCGTGATGGTCACGCACGATCCGGTGGCCGCCGGCTATGCCGACTCGGTCGTGTTCCTCGCCGACGGGCGGACGGTCGGCTCGATGGACGAACCCACGCCCGAGCGGGTCCTCGACGCGCTCAAGACGATCGGATCCTGAACCATGTTGCGACTCGTCATCTCCTCGGTGCGCGCCCATGTGCGCCGGTTGCTGAGCACATCGCTCGCGGTGTGCCTCGGCGTTGCCCTGCTCGCCGGCACGATGCTGCTCGGCGACACGCTCCGCGCCAACTTCGACTCGTTGTTCCAGTCGGCGCTCGGCTCGTCCGACGCCGTCGTGCGCAGCGCCAACACGCTCACGACCGACGGTGAGTTCGCCCAGGACCTGATCGACGGTTCGCTGGCCGACGAGCTCGCCGACGATCGACGGCGTTGCCGTCGTGGAGCCGCAGATCGAGGGCTTCGGTCAGCTCACCGGCGCCGACGGCGAGAAGCTCGGTGGCGAAGGCCCGCCGACGTTCGCCGGCAACTGGATCGAGGACCCCGACCTGAACCCCTACGAGCTCGTCGAGGGACGTGCCCCGGTGACCAACGACGAGGTCGTGATCAACCGGGGCGCCGCCAACGACGGCGACCTGGCGATCGGTGACCGCACGATCGTCGCCACGCCGGAGCCGGTCGACGTCGAGATCGTCGGGATCGCGACGTTCGGCGGCGAAGACGGGCTCGGTCCGACGACGTTCACCGCGTTCTCGCTGGCGGGCGCCGAAGAGCACGTGACGGGTCAGCCCGGCGGCGTGACGGCGTTGCTCGTCAAGGCCGACGACGGGGTCAGCCAGGACGCGCTCGTCGCCCGCATCGCCGACGTGACGCCCGACGGCGTCGAAGTGATCAGCGGTGACGACCTCGTCGACGAGGCGAACGACGAGATCAACGCCGACTTCGTCGGCTTCCTGCGCATCTTCCTGCTCGTGTTCGCGGGCGTCGCGCTGCTCGTCGCGACGTTCAGCATCAACAACACGTTCTCGATCATCGCCGCCCAACGCCAACGGTCGTCGGCGCTGCTGAGGGCGATCGGGGCCGATCGTCGCCAGGTGTTCTGGTCGCTCGCCGGAGAATCGATCGTGGTCGGCGTCGTCGCCTCGGCGGTCGGGCTGGGCCTCGGCTTCGCACTCGCCCAGGGCTTGAAGGCGCTGTTCGACGCGTTCGGTTTCGCGCTGCCGGCCGGTGGTCTGACGGTCCGGACGACCACGCTCGTCATCGCTCCGCTCGTCGGGATCCTGATCACGCTGCTCGCATCGCTCGCCCCGGCCGTGCGCGCCTCGCGTGTCGCTCCACTCGCCGCGCTGCGTGATGTCGCGGTCGACCGTTCGGCGTCGTCGCGGTGGCGTCTCGTCGCCGGCTCGGCGATGCTCGCCGGCGGTGTCTTCCTGGTCGTCACCGGCGCGTCGAGCGGCGCGCTCGGCGGGGCCGCCCTCGGCGCGTTGCTCACGGCCGCTGGTGTGGTCGCCATCGGTCCGGTCGCCGCCCGCCCTGCCAGTTCGGTGATCGGCGCCCCGATCGCCCGGTTGCGTCGCATTCCGGGCGCCCTCGCCCGTCGCAACGCCATGCGCTCCCCCCGGCGCACGGCGGCGACGGCGTCGGCGCTGATGATCGGCATCGGCGTCGTGACCGTGTTCACCGCCTTCGCCGGATCACTCAAGTCGTCCGTCGACGACAACGTCAGCGCGGTCATCGACGGCGACCTGATGATCGCCGCCAGCCAGTTCGGTGGTGGTGGGCTGAGCCCGGGGATCGTCGACGCGGTCGACGCGCTGCCCGAGGTCGACCATGCGGTCGGCATCGGCACCGGGCCGGTGTCGATCGACGGCCACACCCGTCAGGTCACCGTGCTCGATCCCGTCGCCAGCAGCGGCCTGGTCGTGCCGGACGTGGTCGAAGGGTCGGCGGTTGCCGACCTCGCCGACGAGCAGCTCGCGGTCTCCGAACCGATCGCCGACGACAACGGGTGGACGGTCGGCACCGAGCTCGACGTGCGATTCACCGACGGATCCACGGAGCGGCTCGAAGTGGCGTCGCTCTACAAGGCGTCGACCACGTTGCAGGACCTGCGTCGTGCCGAAGCCGACGTGGGAGCGGCACGCAGTGCAGTCGATCGACACGATCGTCGTGATCGGGGCCGCCGACGGCGTCGACATCGAGACCGTCCGCTCGGCCGTCGAGACGGCGACGGTCGAGTTCGCCCCACCCGACGTGATGACGACCGAGGAGTTCGTCGCCGACGCGACCGCCAACATCAACCAGATCCTCGGGCTCGTCTACGTGATGCTGATGCTGGCGATCGTGATCGCGCTGATGGGCATCGCCAACACGCTGTCGCTCTCGATCTACGAGCGGGTGCGCGAGCTCGGTCTGCTCCGTGCGGTCGGCGCCGATCGGGCCCAGGTCCGGTCGATGATCCGGTGGGAGTCGGTGGTGATCGCCGTGTTCGGCACCCTCGGCGGGATCGCCCTCGGGCTGTTCCTCGGCTGGGGTCTCGTGACGGCACGCGGTGCGGGCTCGTTCCCGATCGAGTTCTCGGTGCCGGTGAGCCAGGTCGTGATCATCGCCGTCGTCGGCGCGATCGCGGGTGTCGTCGCCGCCGTCCGCCCGCCCGTCGCGCCGCCAAGCTCGACATCATCGATGCCCTCGCCGCCACCGGCTGACCCAAATCCCGAACTGTCTGCTTCAGATGACGCCACGGGCAATCTGAAGCAGACAGAACGGGGGGTTTCAGGCGGTGACCGGGAGGCGGACCAGGAACCTCGCCCCACCCAGCGGGGAGCGGGCGCAGCCGACCGTGCCGCCGTGGTGCTCGACCACGGCGCGCACGACGGCGAGGCCGAGACCGACGCCGCCGGTCGTCCGATCGCGGGACTCGTCGAGACGGGCGAAGCGGTCGAAGATCCGCTGCTCGGCTTCGACCGGCACGCCGGGCCCGTCGTCGTCGACGGTCAGCTCGGCCCACCCGTTCGCATGGTGGAGGCCGACGTGGACCTCACCTTCGGCGTGGCGGACGGCGTTGTCGAGCAGGTTGCGGGTGACGCGGGCGAGGGCGTCGGAGCGCCCGTGCACGACGGTGTCGTCGATGCCGGCAGACGTGATCTGAATCGACGAGGAACGTTGCAGGGCCGTGATCTCGTCGGCGACGACGACGTCGAGGGCGACCGATCCGTTCGGCGGCGCCGTCGTCTCGTCACTCCTCGCCAGCTCCATCAGGTCGCCGACGATGCGCTCGAGCCGGATCGTGTCGGCCAGCACGCCGGTCCGGATCCCACCGCTGTCGATCGCACGTCGATCGCTCGCCGACCTCGAGCTGAGCCCGGATGCTCGCCAGCGGGCTGCGCAGCTCGTGCGAGGCGTCCGACACGAAGCGCCGCTCGTGGTCCCGGGAACGCTGCAGCCGCTCGAGCATGGTGTTCATGGTCGTCGCCAGCCGGGCGACCTCGTCGTGGGATGGTGGGACGTCGACGCGTTGTTCGAGCGTCGACCGCGAAATCGTCTCGACGGTGGCGCGCAGGTGCTCGACCGGGCGCAGGGCGCGTCCGACGAGCAGCCAGGCGATGAGACCGACCAACAACACGAGCACCGGGGAGCCCCACCACAGCGCGTTCACGAGGGTGGCCACGCTCTCCCTGACGTCGTCGAGCGGCGAAACCCCGACCAGCACCGATTCGCCCTCCGGGAGGTCGACGACGCGGGTGACGATCTGCGCGCCCGGCGGCGGCACGGCCATCTCTGAGTCGAACGACAACCCGGCCGAGCCGGCGACGGCCGACTCGGTGGCGCCGAGCGGGATCGTGAACGGACCGGGTTGCTGGCTGGCGATCACCGTGCCGTCGGCCAGCCGCAGGACCATGAACACGTCGCCCGGCCCGGCGGTCGATCGAGAACACCGAGTCGACAGCCACACCTGCCTCGAGCCGGTCGGCGGCGTAGGCGACCGTCTGATCGGCGCGTTCACGGTTCTCCTCCTCGAGCCGGTACTGGACCGTCCGCGTCAGCACGATCCCGGACACGCCGAGCACGCCGCCGACGAGCACCATCGCCACCAGCGCGACGCGGACGCGAACCGATCCCGTCACGCGGCGCAGACGATCACGCATCGGCCACCATCCGATAGCCGGCACCTCGTACCGTCTGGAGCGACTCGGTGGCGTAGGGCAGGTCGATCTTCTTGCGCAGCGAGCGGACGTAGACCTCGACGATGTTGCGGTCGCCGACGTAGTCGGGCCCCCAGACGTCGGACATCAACGCCTGCTTCTCGGCGACCATCCCGTCGCGGCGCAGCAGCGACTCGAGCAGCGAGAACTCGCGCGGGGAGAGCTTGATCTCGGATCCACCGCGCTCGCAGCGCCGGCGACCCGAGATCGAGTCGCAGCGAGCCACATTCGAGCACCGGCCGACCCTCGTGCAGCCGTCGTCTCGACAGGGCTCTGACCCGGGCGGTCAGGACCACGAACGAGAACGGCTTCGACAAGAAGTCGTCGGCTCCCGTGTCGAGCGCTTCCGCCTCGTCGTACTCGCCGACCTTGGCGGTGAGCACGAGGATCGGGGTCCAGTTGTCCTCCTCGCGGAACGTGCGGCACACCTCGAACCCGTTCAGGCCGGGCAGCAGGAGGTCGAGCACGATCGTCGCGTAGTCGTGCTCACGCGCCCGCCACAGGCCGGTCGGCCCGTCGCCCGCGACGTCGACGTCGAATCCCTCGGCGGTGAGGCCGCGGGCGATGGCGTTCGCCAACCGCTCTTCGTCCTCGACCACCAGCACACGCACGCCCGCATTGTGCACGTGCCGCGCCCTGAAGTGGTTGCGGCGCACCTGAGAGGTCTCTCAGGTGTTCTCAGCTGCGTCTCAGGACGCATACGTCACGGTGCGCCACATGCGAAGAGCACTTCGATCCAGCACCTTCCTTCCTTCTCCCCTCCTCTTTCCTTCCTTCTCCCCCTCCTCGTCGTCGCCGCACTCACCGGGTGCGGCGGCGGCGACGGAGGGGTCGGCGACGTCGCCAGCCTCGGCACGACCGCCGACGAGTCGACCGACACGACCGACGCAGCCGACGCGATGACGCGACCGACACGACCGACACGACCGACACGACCGATGCGGATGACGCGTCGGACAGTGATGGCGGTCCGGGTGGCGGCTCGGCGTCCGGTCCGGGCATGGTGGTGATGCAGCGCAACGGCAACAGCGACGACCCCGAAGTGCAGGACGCCTTCGTCCGCTACTCGCGCTGCATGCGCGAGCACGGCATCGACATGCCCGACCCGGGGGCCGAGGGACCGACGCGCATCGAGATCGACGATCCGGATGCGTGGGAGGAGGCCGAGGAGGAGTGCCGGCCGATCATCGAGGAGGTCGTCGGGACGTTCGAGCCGCCGAGCGAAGAGGAGCAGGCGCGGATGCGGGAGCAGGCGCTCGAGTTCTCCAAGTGCATGCGTGAGCACGGCATCGACATGCCTGACCCGCAGTTCAACGAGGACGGCGGTGTCACGATCAACATCGAATCCGAGGGCGGGGAAGCTGTCCCTACTCCGGATGATGAGGACTTCCAGGCTGCCGCCGAGGAGTGCGGCGGTCCCGGTGGCGGGATGTTCACGTCCGCTGAACCGGCGGGCGACTGATGCGGGCCAGGTGGTGGATCGCGATCGCGCTCGTCGGCACCGCGGCCGCAGTGACGAGCGTGGCGGTGACGAGCATCGACGCCGGCTCGGAGGAGCCGGCCGACGACGCCGACGCATCACTCGCGGCGGTCGAGACGGCGATCGTCGAACGACGTGACCTCATCGAGTCGGACGAGTTCGACGGCGAGTTGGGATACGGGCCGGAGTCGAAAGCGGCCGGACAGGGCGGCGGCGTGATCACGGCGCTCCCCGATCTGGGGTCGACGATCGGACGCGGTGATCCGCTGTGGGAGGTCGACGGTGCGCCCGGTCCCCGGCTGCTGTTCGGTGACCGGCCGATGTGGCGCGAGCTGCGTCGCGGTGTCGACGATGGCGCCGACGTCCGCCAGCTCGAGGAGAACCTGTTCGCCCTCGGCTACGCGCCGGAAGGGATGGTCGTCGACGAGGAGTTCGACTCCGACACGACGACCGCAATCCGGGCCTGGCAAGAAGCGCGGGGTGTGGACGAGACCGGAACGATCGGGCCGGCCGATGTGGTGTTCGCGCCGGGAGAGCGCCGTGTGTCGGCCCACCTCGGTGTGGTCGGTGGCCCGGCGGACGGTGAGGTGCTCGGACTCACCGGCGTGAACCAGATCGTGGCGCTCGACGTGGCCGCTGACGACGTCGACCGGTTCGCGGTCGGCGACGCATCGTCGATCGAACTGCCCGACGGCACGCTCGTCGACGGCGTCGTGTGGTCGGTCGCCCAGGTCGCCACCGCCGGCGCCGATGGAGGCGACACGACGGTCGAGGTCGTCATCGCGCTCGACCGAACAGACGGACCAACTCGACGCCGCTCCGGTCGACGTGATCGTCACCACGACGATCGCCAGCGGAGTGCTGACCGTGCCGTTCCGAGCGTTGCTGGCGCTGTCGGAGGGTGGCTACGCAGTCGAGAAGGTGACCGGTTCGGGAACCCAGCTCGTCGGTGTCGAGCTCGGCGCCTCCGGTGACGGCGTCGTCGAGATCAGCGGCGACATCGCCGAGGGCGACGAAGTCGTGGTGTCGCTGTGACCGTCGTCGAGCTGAGCGACCTGACCAAGTCGTATGCGGGCGGCGTCGAAGCCCTGCGGGGCGTCGACTTGCGGATCGACGAGGGCGAGATGGTGGCGATCGTGGGGCCCTCGGGTTCCGGCAAGAGCACGTTGCTGCAGCTCATCGGGTGCCTCGAACGGCCGTCGTCGGGTGAGATCCACCTCCGCGGGCGCAACATCTCACGGGACGGTGACCGGCGCTTGTCGGAGCTGCGTGGCCGCGAGATCGGCTTCGTGTTCCAACAGTTCCACCTCGTCGACGCGCTCGACGGCCGTCGAGAACGTCGCCCTCCCACTGCTCTACCAGTCGACCCGGCACCGCCAGCGCCGGCAGCGAGCGGTCGCCGCGCTCGAGCGGGTCGGCCTCGGACACCGCCTCCATCACCGGCCGGCCGAGCTGTCGGGGGGCGAGCGGCAGCGGGTGGCGATCGCCAGGGCGATCGTCACCGAGCCGTCGATGATCCTCGCCGACGAGCCCACCGGCAACCTCGACTCCGTCACGGGCGCCGAGATCCTCGACATCTTCCGGATGCTCCACGCCGACGGTGCGACGGTCGTCGTGATCACCCACGATCGTGAGGTCGCGGCGGCGATGCCGCGTGTGATCCACATCCGCGACGGCCGGGTCGAGAACGCGGTCGAGGCGATCGAGGCGAGAGCGAACGGAGTCGCGCCCGATGACGCTGCGGTTCGGTGACGTGCCGCGGCTCGGGATGACGGGCATGCGCTCGCGACCGGGCCGCACGGTGTTGACGGCGCTCGGGATCGCGATCGGGATCGCGGCGCTGGTGTCGGTCATCGGGATCTCCTATTCGAGCCGCGCCGACCTGCTGGCCGAGCTCGACCGGCTCGGCACCAACCTGCTCCAGGTGCGTGCCGGACAGGACGTGTTCGGCGAGGACGCCGATCTCCCCGAGGAGGCCCCCGACATGGTGCGCCGTGTCGGTCCGGTCGAGCAGGCCGCGGCCGTCGCCAACGTGTCGGCCACGGTGCGGCGCACGGATCAGATCTCCGAGCTGGAGACCGGGGCGATCTCGGTGATGACCGCCGAGGTCGACCTGCTCGACACGCTGGGCGCGACCGTGCAGACCGGCCGCTGGCTCGACGAGGGGCTCTCGGACACGCCGACCGTGGTCCTCGGGGCCACCGCGGCGCGCCGGTTGGGCATCACGTCGCTGACCGGGTCACCGCTGGTGTGGATCGGCGATCAGTGGTTCGCGGTCGTCGGCATCCTCGATCCGGTGCCGTTGCTCGGCAGCCTCGACTCGTCGGTGTTCATCGGTGGTGACGCGGCGACGAGGCTGCTCGACTGGGACGGCAAGGTCTCGACGATCTTCGTGCGCACCCCGCCGAAGTCGGTCAACGCCGTCCGCGATGTGCTCGCGGCGACGGTCAACCCGCTGGCGCCGAACGAGGTCGAGGTGTCCCGGCCGACCGATGCCCTCGAGGCCCGCTCGGCCGTCGATCGCGAGCTCACGGCGCTCCTGCTCGGGCTCGGCGGTGTCGCCCTGCTCGTCGGCGGCATCGGCATCGCCAACGTGATGGTCATCTCGGTGCTCGAACGGCGCTCCGAGATCGGGGTGCGGCGGGCGATCGGTGCGACCCGCCGCCACATCCGGCTGCAGTTCCTGACCGAGGCCGCGATCCTCGCCTCGATCGGCGGTGTCGGTGGGGCCCTGCTCGGCTCGGCGGTGACCGCCGGCTACGCGCGCGCCCAGGACGTCCCGTTCTCGATGCCGCCAGTCGCGATCGCCGGCGGCGTGGGCGCGGCGCTCGTCGTCGGCTTGCTCGCCGGCCTGCTCCCCGCCGGCCGCGCCGCCCGCCTCGCCCCCGCCGAAGCCCTCCGCCTGTAGAGACGGAGGTCAGCGGGCGCGGGCGATGTGCCTGGCGACGAGGTTCTCGAGCATCTCCTGGTGGCCGGACGTCCGGGTGGGCTCGCCGGTGCCGATCGCCCGGTCGTGGAGGCTCGACAAGCGTGGCCGGCCCATCGAGGATCGAGCGGCCGAGCTCGCCGTCCCAACCGGCGTAGCGGCTGTCGCGGGCGGCGTCGAGCTCGCCGCTGGCGAGGACCGAGTCGGCCGCGAGCAGCGCCTTCGCCATCGTGTCCATCCCACCGATGTGGGCGTGGAACAGATCCGTGCGGTCGCTCGACTGACGGCGCAGCTTGGCGTCGAAGTTGAGGCCGCCGGTCGTGAAGCCACCGGCGCGCAGGATCTCGATCATCCCGAGCGTCATCTGCTCGACCGAGACCGGGAACCGGTCGACGTCCCAGCCGAGACGGTCGTCGCCGGCGTTGGCGTCGATCGACCCGAAGATGCCGGCGTTGACGGCGGCCGCGATCTCGTGGGCGAAGTCGTGTCCGGCGAGCGTGGCGTGGTTGACCTCGATGTTGACCTTCACGTCCTCGGCGAGGTCGTAGCGCTGGAGGAAGGCGTGGACGGTGGCGACGTCGTAGTCGTACTGGTGCTTCGTCGGCTCGAACGGCTTGGGCTCGATGAGGATCGTGCCGGTGAAGCCGATGTGGTGCTTGTGCTCGACGACCATCGCGAAGAACCGGCCGAGCTGGTCGAGCTCGCGCCGCATGTCGGTGTTGAGCAGCGTCTCGTAGCCCTCGCGACCACCCCACAACACGTAGTTGTGGCCACCCAGGCGATGCGTTGCTTCGAGGCAATGGGCGACCTGGCCGGCCGCGTAGGCGAACAGTTCGGGATCAGGGTTCGTCGCCGCCCCCGCCTGGTAGCGCGGGTTCGAGAACAGGTTGGCCGTGCCCCACAACAGCTCCACACCGGTGCGCTCCTGGTGCTCGGCTGCGGCATCGACCATCTGATCGAGCAACGTGGCTGACTCCTTGAACGACGAGCCCTCCGGCGCGATGTCGCGGTCGTGGAAGCAGTAGAACGGGACGCCGAGCTTCGTGAAGAACTCGAACGCGGCGTCCATCTTGTGGCGTGCGGCGGTGATCGGGTCGGCTCCCGGGTTGAACGTCGGGTGCCACGGCCGATCGAGCGTGCCGGCGCCGAAGATGTCGAAACCGTCCCACGCAAAGCTGTGCCAGTAACAGACTGCGAACCGCAGGTGGTCCTCCATCCGGCGGCCGGCGACGACACGGTCGGCGTCGTACCAGCGAAACGCCAACGGGTTGTCGCTCTCGGGTCCCTCGTAGGCGATCGGTGCATCGACGTCGGTGAAGAATGGTTCGCTCATCCCTCCATCATCCCCCAACCGAGGGGGTTGGTTGTTTCTGGAGGTTCATCGTGGTCTGATACGCCCTCGTGATCGAGGTGCGAGGGCTGACCAAGCGGTTCGGCAAGATCGTCGCCGTCGACGACCTCAGCTTCGACGTCGTGCCCGGCCGAGTGACCGGGTTCCTCGGGCCGAACGGCTCCGGCAAGAGCACGACGATGCGGTGCATGCTCGGTCTCGACCGGTACGAGCGGGGTTCGGCGACGTTCGACGGCAAGCAGTACGCCGCGCTCTCCAAGCCCTTGCACGAGGTCGGCAGCCTCCTCGACGCCGGTTACGTGCACCCCGGCCGGACGGCGCGGAACCATCTGCGCTGGCTCGCCGCCTCGAACGGGATCCCGCGCGGGCGCGTCGAGGAGGTGCTGCAACTCGTCGGGCTCACCGACGTCGCCAAGCGTCGCGTCAAGGGGTACTCGCTCGGGATGCGCCAACGGCTCGGCCTCGCGGGCGTGATGCTCGGCGATCCGCACACGGTGATCCTCGACGAGCCGGCCAACGGGCTCGATCCGGAGGGCATCCGCTGGATCCGCGACATCCTCGTCCACTTCGCCCAACTGGGCAAGACGGTGCTCGTCAGCAGCCACCTCCTGTCGGAGATGGCGCTGATGGCCCAGGATCTCGTCGTGATCGGCCGCGGCCGGCTGATCGAACAGTGCTCGGTCGAGGACTTCATCGATCGTCACTCGACGAAGTGGGTTCACGTCCGGAGCCCGCAGATCGATCAGCTCGTGGCGGCCATCGGTTCTGCCGGCGGCAAGGCGCGGCGGCTCACCGAGCCCGGTGCGGCCGTCAACGCTGCCCAGGTCTACGAGATGCCCGTCGAGGCGGTCGGCGAGTTGGCGGCGAGCCACCAGTTCGTCCTGCACGAGCTGACCGTGCGCACCGAGTCGCTGGAGGACGCGTTCCTCACGGCGACGGCTGGCGAACAGGAATACCGCACGCAGGCGGTGCAGCCGTGATCCTCACGATCCGCAGCGAGTGGCTCAAGCTGCGCACGGTCCGCGTGCACTTCGTGTTGTTGATCCTCGCCGTCGCGTTCCCGGTGACCGTGACCGTGCTCGTCGCGATCTTCGGCGACAACCCGGAGACCGTGCAGAGCTACGAGCTCGCCGAGTTGATCTCGGGGACGTCGGTGATCAGCGTCATGCTGTTCAGCGCGGTCGCCGCGATCAGCCTCACGTCGGAGTTCGCGCACGGCACGATCAGACCGACGTACGCGGCGACCCCGAACCGCGTGCGCGTGATGATGGCCAAGCTGTTGGTGAACTCGGTGGTCGCCGCGGTCCTGTCGTTCGCGCTCATCGCCATCTGCTGGGTCGCGGGAGCGGCCATCCTCGAGAGCCGCGATGCCGAGATATCCCTCAGCATGGAGGATGGCTCGGTCGGTGCCCTCGCCGGGCTCGTCATCCTCGCCGTGATCCTCACCTGGTTCGCGTTCGGGATCGGGCTGATCGTGCGCAACTCACCGGCGACGGTGTCGATCCTGCTGCTGTGGCCACTCGTCGCCGAAGGGCTGATCGCGGTGGTGTTCTCGTTGCTCGGCGCGGACGGGCTCTTCAAGTGGCTGCCGTATCAGTCCTGCCTCGCCGCGTTGGCCGCGACACCCGACACGGATTCGCTCGGTCGTCCGGGTGCCTGGCTCTGGTTCGGCGGGATCTCGGCCGCGCTCGTCGTGATCGGTCTCGCCGCCAACCTGAAGCGCGACGCCTGAGCCGCGTAGCGTCGGCGCATGCGCATCACCCTGCCCTCGGGCACCGCCGCCGAGCTCGTCGTCGCCGACGGTGCCGACCTGGGTCTCGTCATCACCCCCGACATCTTCGGGTTGCGCCCGCTCTACGACGACATGGCCGCCCGCCTCGCCGCGCAGTGGGGGATGACGACCTGCGTCGTCGAGCCGTTCCCCGGCCGTGACCTCGGGCCCGACGTCGAGCCCCGCTTCGCCGCCGCCGCCGAGCTCGACGACGACGACCACCTGCGCGACCTGCTCGAGGGCGCCGATGCAACCGGCTGTGGCCGGATCGGGCTGATGGGTTTCTGCATGGGCGGGATGTACTGCTTCAAGGCGGCGCGCTCCGATCGGTTCGCCCGCATCGCCTCGTTCTACGGGATGATCAAGGTGCCGGAAGCGTGGAAGGGGCCTGGCCACGGTGAGCCGCTCGAGTACCTCGCGGCCGGCGATCCGGACCGCGTGCTGGCGATCATCGGCGTGCTCGACACGTACACCCCGCCGCCCGATGTCGAGGACCTGATCGCGACCGGGGTCCACGTCGTGCAGTACCCCGATGCCGAGCACGGCTTCGCGCACGCCCCCGAACGTCCTGCCCATCGCCCTGACGACGCCGCCGACGCGTTCGTGCGGGCGAGGGACTGGCTCGCCGGCTGAACGCCGACACGCAGCGACTCAGCGGGCGCGGAGGTCGAGCCGGTCGCGCTGGGCGATGCGGTAGTTGCGGTCGCGCTGCTCGAGCCAGCCGAGCCGGATGAAGCTGGCGATCGCCTTGTTGACGCGCTCTCGCGACGCTCCGACCATGCCCGCCAGCTCCTCCTGCGTGACGGGCAGGACGAACTCGTCGGCGCCCGCACTGAGCTCGAGCAGACGCTTGGCGGTGCGGCCCGTGACGTCGAGGAACACCGAGTCGGCGATCGCCTCGTCGGCCGCCCGCAGCCGTTGCGCGAGCAGCCGCGTCACGTTCCACAGTTGCCGGGGATTCTGTTCGTAGAGCTCGAGCACCGGCTCGAACGGCACGGCGAGCACGTGGCTGGGCTCGATCGCCCTCGCCATGGCCGAGCGTGGGCCGCTGTCGAGCATCGCCAGCTCGCCGATCAGATCGCCGGCCTCCATCAGCGCGACCACGCTCTCGCGCCGGTCGAGCTCGTTGGCGATCGCAATCGCGATCCGACCCTGAAGGACGAGGTAGATCGCCTCCGGCGGGTCACCCGTGCTGAACAGGACGTCGCCCCGCACGAGGTGGCGCTCGGTGCCGCTCGCCGCGATCCGCTCGAGGGCGTCGTACGGTGCGTCCGCGAAGAAATCTGTCTTGGCGAGGATCTCGGTGTAGTCGGCCATCTTCTTGGCGCACCGTACTACCCTCCCGCGGCGTGTCACACCGCGGAAACGTGTGGACCATCGTGGTGGGCGGAGGCACCGGCGAACGGTTCGGGAGCGCCAAGCAGTACGAGCGGATCGGCGACACTCGGATCATCGACATGGCGCGCGCCGCGGCCGAGGCGTGCTCGGATGGGATCGTGCTCGTCGTGCCCGCCGCCGATGTCGAGCGCGAACACGGCGTCGCCGGCGGGGAGACGCGAAGCGCCAGCGTGCGCAACGGACTGGCGGCCGTGCCCGCGGACGCCGACATCATCTGCGTGCACGACGCGGCTCGACCCCTGGCGAACGCCCACCTGTTCCGATCGGTGATCGACGCGGTTGCGGGCGGTGCCGACGGCGCCATCCCCGGCATGCCGGTGACCGACACGATCAAGATCGTCGACCGCGACGGCCCCGACGTCCTCGTGCGGTCGACTCCGGATCGCGAGTCGCTCGTCGCGGTCCAGACCCCGCAGGCGTTCCGCGCCGCGGTGCTGCGCGCCGCCCACGCTTCGGGCGACGATGCGACCGACGACGCGGCGTTGGTCGAGCGAGCGGGCGGGCGAGTGGTGGTCGTGCCGAGTGATGCCACCAACCGCAAGATCACTGATCGTGACGATCTCGAGTGGGCGCGCCGAGCGGTGGAGGCACAGTCATGACGATCGGCGCGATCCGCGTCGGCCAGGGCTTCGACGTCCATCGCTTCACCGACGACCCGGGCCGCGTGCTGGTGCTCGGGGGGTGCACGTTCGAGGGCGAGCGTGGGCTCAGCGGGCACAGCGACGCCGATGTCGTCGCCCACGCGGTGGCGGAAGCCCTGCTCGGTGCGGCGGGCCTCGACGATCTCGGCATGCAGTTCCCCGACACCGACCCCGAATGGGAGGATGCCGACTCGATCGGCCTGCTGCGCCACGTGACCGGGCTCGTCCGTGGCAACGGATGGGACATCGGCAACGTCGACGTGTCGGTGGTGTGCGAGCGACCGAAGTTGGCACCCCGCCGCGACGAGATGCAGCGGTGCCTCGGCGACGCAGTCGGCGCCGCGGTGACGGTCAAGGGACGCCGGGCGGAAGGACTCGGCGCCATCGGCCGCGTCGAAGGTGTCGCGTGCTGGGCCGTTGCCGTGATCCACCGGGACGCGCCATGAGCCCGGCAGGTCGCGGCAAGCCCAAACCGTCGAAGGCGAGAACGGCGAAGCCGCCACCGCGGCGTGGCTCACCCAAGTCCGGGTCACCCAAGTCGGGATCAACGCCAAGATCGTCAGGGTCAGGCAAGCGATCCGGACCACGGCCGTACCAGAGCCGCGGCGCCGGTCGGACCGGGCCGATCCGAACGCCCGACGGACGGCGAGGCGAAGCCGGCCAAGAGCCCGGTCAAGAACCTGGGCGGTGAGCAGATCGAGGGTCGCCAGGCTGTGCGGGAGCTGTTGATCGCCCAGCGCCGCAAGGTCCACGAGGTCTGGATCGCGGGCGACCTCGAGGGCGACGACGCGATCGAGGGCATCGTCGCGCTCGCGGCGGCGAACCGGGTCCCGCTCTCGTACGTCGGGCGCACCAAGCTCGAGGCGTCGGCCCGCAGCGAGGCACCCCAGGGCGTGCTCGCCCGAGCATCGGCCCTCCCCGAAGCCGACTTCGCGACGTTGATCCGGCGCCGTCAAGGACGCGCGCCGTTCCTCGTCGCCATCGACAGCGTCACCGACCCCGGGAACCTCGGCGCGATCATCCGGTCGTGCGACGGGGCGGGCGTCGACGGCGTGATCCTGCCCCGTCATCGTGCCGTGCACGTGACGCCGACCGTCGCCAAGGCCGCGGCCGGTGCCATCGAACACGTGCCGATCGCTGTCGTGCCGGGGCTCCCGGCTGCGCTCTCGCGCCTGCGCGACGCCGGGATCTGGGTGGTCGGCCTCGACGACGACGCCGAGCGGACGCTGTTCGATCTGGGCGACCTGGCCGCGGAGGGGGTGTGCCTCGTGCTGGGCGCCGAGGGGACCGGCCTGTCGCGGCTCGTGCGGGAGCGGTGCGACACGGTCCTGCGGATCCCGATGCGAGGTCGCCTGAGCTCGCTCAACGTGGCAGCCGCGGCGGCGCTCGCCGTCTACGAGGTTCTCCGGCACCGTCCGACATGAACTCGCAACATCTGCGACACTGCTGACCCGATGACCTCCCCGACGTTCTTCGATCCCGACCGTCGCGGACGCGTCGACCGCCGCCACTTCCTCACCGGCGCCGGATCGGTGGTGGCCGGGTCGATGGTGGCGGGTGCCGGACTCCTCGCCGACCCGCTCGGCGCCCAGCGCGTCTCGGCCGCGCCGGCCGGCGCCGGGTCGTTCCTCCCGCTGCCGGCCCAGCGCCGGATCGCCGATACCCGCAACCCGGCGGGATACCCCTTCACCCGGCTCAACGATCGCCGGATCCGGGTCGGAATCGTCGGCGTGCCCGGGGTCCCGGCCAGCGCCACCGCGGCCGTGCTCACCGTCACGGTGGTCAACCGGTCGGCGTACAACTTCGTGACCGTGTACCCGGCGGGGGGCGATGTCCCGGAGGCATCGAACCTCAACACCGCCGTCCGTGACGAGGTCGCGGCCAACCTCGTCACGGTCCAGTTGGGCGTCGATGGCGCCGTCGATCTCGACGCGTTCGACCTGTGCGATGTCGTTGTCGATCTCGCCGGCGTCTACGTGCCCGCGCCGACCGGCCTGGCCCGCGGCGGGCGGTTCGTGGCACTGCCGAGCGCGCAACGCGTGATCGACACGCGGTCGACAGCCGTGGTGCTGCCGGACCAGTCGGTCGTCGTCGATGTCACGAGTGTCGTGCCGGCCGATGCGTCGTCGGTCGTCATCAACTTGACGACGACGGGGACGCTCGCGTGGGGTTTCTTCACGTGCTACCCACTCGACGCCGCCGGACCATCGGAGACGTCGAACCTGAACGTCAACGGTCCCGGCCAGACCCGTGCGGCGGCCGCCGTCGTCAAGGTCACGACGGTCGGTGGCGTCCGCGGGTTCAAGGTCTGGTCGTACGGCGGTGGCCATGTGATCGTCGACGTCGCCGGCTACTACACCGGCCCCGCCAGCCCCAATGCGTCGGATGGGCTGTTCGTGCCGATGCCGCCGCAACGCATCCTCGACACCCGCAAGCCCGGCGCGATGGGGCGGCTGTGGCCGGGCTGGATGGTCGAGACGGCGATCCCCGATCCCGCCCGCACCGATGCTCAGGCCATCGTCGCCAACGTCACCGCCGTCGACGCTCGAGCGGCTGGGTGGTTCACGGTGCTCGCCGCTCGCACGGCGATGCAGGTGGTGTCGAACGTCAACGTCGTCGCCGAGCACGACGTCGTGCCGAACCACGTGATCTCGCGCATCTCGACGGCGGGGCTCGCGGTGTACGCACAGAACGGCGCCCACGTGCTCGTCGACATGGCCGGCTACTTCACGGGCACGCCGGCGAGCCCGACGGAGGGCCCCTACGTCAACCCGCCCCCGCCCCCGATCGGCCCGCCGTGGATCCTGTCGATCCCGAGGTTGGGCCTGACCTCGTCGGTCTACGGATCGAAGAACCCGTATGCGATCGTCGATGCCGGGCACACGTGGCACTGGACCGGCACCGGCTCGATGGGGGAGTTCGCCCATGTGTCGGTGTTCGCCCATCGCACGACGCACGGCGGGATCTTCCGCAACATCCACGTGCTGGGCCCCGGCGACGAGATGTTCATCGACACGACGGACAAGCGCCGCTACCGCTATCGCATGGTCCGACGCGACCTGACGAACAGCGTGACGAACAACATCCTGTTCGCGACGCGGCAGACCCCAGGCACGTCGCTGTCGTTGATCGCGTGCACGAAGCCGGATTTCCAGCCGACGAGCACGGCCTTCCGGATCGTCGTCACCGCCGAGCTCGTCGACTGGGTCGAGCTGTAAACCTCGCGCCGACTACTCGGCCGTGAGCTCGACGAGTCGCCGTCGGAGCTGGGCGCTCTCTTCGGCGGTCGCCGCGAGCGGGATCGCTTCGCGGTAGCGGGCGGCGGCATCCTGGATGCGTCCGGCCCGCCGGAGCAGATCGGCCTGAGCGGCCGGCATCAGACGAAACCCCGCCAGTTGCGTGTTGAGGTCGTCGAGGAGGGCCAGGCCGGCGTCGGGACCGTCGCGCATCCCGACGGCGATCGCCCGGTTCAGCGAGACGATGGGAGAGGGCGACGACAACAGGAGCTCGTCGTAGAGCGCGACGATGCGTGACCAGTCCGTCGACGCGGCGGACGAGACCCCGGCGTGACACAGCGCGATCGAGGCCTGGAGAACGTAGGGGCCGCGCTCGCGCGCGGACGCCAGCATCGCGCTGCCGCGGTCGATGTCGGCTCGGTTCCACAGCGAGCGGTCCTGCTCCTCGATCGTCAGCAGTTCGCCCGCCGAACTGAACCGCGCGCCCCGCCGTGACTTCTGCAGCAGCATGAGGGCCAACAACCCGCGTGCCTCGGACTCGAGCGGCATGAGATCGACGAGGGCCTCGGTGAGCGAGACCGCCGACGACGCCACGTCGGTGAAGGCGACGTCGCTGTACCCCGCGTTGAACGCCAGATACAGCACCGCGAGAACGCCGTTCAGCCGCTCCTCCAGCAGCTCGGCCGGCGGCACGCGGTAGGGGATGCCCGCGTGGTCGATCTTGCGTCGCGCCCGTACGAGTCGCTGCGCCATCGTTGTCTCCGACACGAGGAACGCCCGTGCGATATCGGCGACGGGCAGACCAGCGACCGTGCGCAGCGTCAACGCCACCCGGGTCGCGAGCGGCAGGGCGGGGTGGCAGCACGTGAAGATCAGGCGGAGGCGATCGTCGTCGATGTCCGTGGCTTCCGTTGCCTCGGTTCCCGCGCTCAACACCTGAAGCGCCGACTGTTCGGTTCTCGTCGAGCGCAGCCTGTCGATCGCGCGGTTGCGCGCCGTGGTGGTCAACCACGCCGCCGGACGGTCCGGGATGCCGTCCTGCGGCCAGCGCACGAGCGCCGCCGCGAAGGCGTCCTGGGTCGCGTCCTCGGCGATCGTCCAGTCGCCCGTGCGCCGGATCAGTCCCGCGACGATCCGGGCCCAGTCCGACCGGTGCGCGGCCGCGACCGCTTCGGCGACGTCCGTCAGCCCTCCCACGGTTGAACCGGCCGAATCTCGATCCGTCCGAAGCGGGCCATCGGATGGCGCGAGACGTAGTCGATCGCCTCGTCGAGGTTGGCGCATTCGATGATGTCGTAGCCGGCGATCCACTCCTTGGATTCGGTGAACGGTCCGTCGGCGACGAGCAGTTCGCCGTTGCGCACGCGCACGGTCGTCGCGTCCTCCGGGGGCCGCAGCCGGTCGCCCTGCTTGCGGATGCCGCGACGTTCACCCTCGGCAACCCATTCCTCGATGGTGGTGCCGGCTGTGCCTTCGGGCTCGGGGTCGGTGTCGGTCGCGATGAAGAGCAGGTATTCCATGGATCCTCCTGGTGAGTGACGGTATGTGCATACGACGGATGACGAGACGTCGAAAACGACACACACGGAAGATTTCTGGCGAGGACGTCGATGTTCCGCCGACGACCAGCGCACGTCTGGATGGCGGTCCTCTACCATTTCCCGAGCCCCGCCGGGTTAGCTCAGTTGGCAGAGCACTTGACTTGTAATCATGAGGTCGTGGGTTCGATTCCCACACCCGG
>CAVRNI010000061.1:0-237430 GCA_963722415.1 Ilumatobacteraceae bacterium | reverse complement strand
CACGTGAGGTTCCGCGACCGCCTCGACCCGGCGACGATGCGGACCGTGCTCCAGGGCTACGACAACCGCTACGAACGGCTCGTCGACTGGGTGACGGAAACCGAGGGCTCGTTCGATCAATCGATCCTGGGCGACCTGCCGGTCGCCGACTTGCTGATCAGGCCGATCTCCGAGACCGCCGATCACTGGCGGTCCGCTCCTTGAAAATCGAGACACGCCGTTGATCGGGATCGGGATCGACGTCGTCGAGATCGAGCGGTTCCGCGAGTCGCTACGCCGCACGCCGTCGATGCGGGAGCGGCTGTTCACCGCATCGGAGCTCGAGTACGTGTCGTCGAAGTCCGACCCCGTGCCATCGCTGGCCGCGCGGTTCGCCGCCCGCGAGGCGGTGATGAAGGCGATGGGTCTCGGCCTCGGCGCTTTCGGATTTCACGAGGTGTCGGTGCAACGGGCGGAGAGCGGGGCACCGTCGCTGGTCGTCGTCGGCCGGGCGGCCGAGCTGGCCGGCGAGCGCGGCGTCACCCGGTGGCACCTCAGCGTCAGCCACTCCGACCTGGTCGCGGTGGCGTACGTGGTCGCCGAGTGAACCGGCGTCATACGCTGCAGGCGTGATTCCGGTCGTCACCCCTGCCGAGATGCGGGCGATCGACGCGGCCGCCCCCGAACCGGTCGAGGAACTCGTCGATCGGGCAGGCGCGGCCGTCGCCCGCGTCGCCCGGACGATGCTCGGCGGCACGTACGGACGGGTCGTGAACGTCATCGCCGGGCCGGGGAACAACGGGGCCGACGGGCGTGTCGCCGCCGATCGACTTGCCGCGCGAGGGGTCAAGGTTCGCGTGTTCGACGTCGACAACTGTCCCGCGGTGCTGCCACCGTCCGATCTCGTGATCGATGCGGCGTTCGGCACCGGCTTCCACGGTGCCTGGAAGGCACCGGCGATCGGCGATGCGATGGTGCTGGCGGTCGACATCCCGAGCGGTGTCGACGGCAACACGGGAGCCGCCGGACCCGGGACGCTGGGCGCCGATGTGACGGTGACGTTCGCGGCGGCAAAGCCCGGTCTGTACTTCGGCAAGGGCCGCGAGCTGGCCGGCGACATCCGCGTCGTCGACATCGGCCTCGACGTCTCGTCGGCGACGGTGCACGTCGTCGAGGCCTCAGACGTGTCGCGCTGGATCGGTCACCGCGTCGCTGACGCCCACAAGTGGGCGCAGGCCGTGCGCGTCGTCGCCGGAAGTTCCGGGATGACGGGCGCCGCCCATCTCGTCACCGCCGGCGCCCAGCGTGCCGGCGCGGGCATGGTGCACGTTTCGAGTCCGGGCGTCGAAGGCAACGCGCCGATCGAGGCCGTCTCGCGCCGGATCCCGGCGTTCGACTGGGCCGACGCCGTGCTCAACGACCTGTACCGCTTCCACGCGCTCGTGGTCGGGCCGGGGCTCGGCCGCGGCGACCACACCGTCCCGTCGGTGACGAAGTTGGTCATCGACGCCATCGTCCCGGTCGTCGTCGACGGTGACGGGCTGTTCGCGCTGGCGTGGAACGAGCATGGCGCACCGACGATGCTGCGCTCGCGGGAGGTCCCGACGATCCTCACCCCGCACGACGGCGAGTACGCGCTGCTCACCGGTCACCGGCCGGGCGCCGATCGGCTCGCCGCTGCCCGGCAACTGGCCGCCGACACTGGCGCGACCGTGCTGCTGAAGGGACCGACGAGCGTTGTCGCCTCACCCGAGGGCCTTGTTCGCCTGGTGGTGAACGGCGATCAGCGGCTGGCGACCGCCGGAACGGGCGACGTCCTCGCCGGCATCATCGGCGCCGTTGCCGCGAGCGGCGTCGACGTCCTCACGGCGGGCGCGGCCGGAGCCTGGCTGCACGCCTCGGCGGCGTCGTACGGGCCGCCTCGGGGGTTCGTCGCCAGTGACCTGCTCGAACACCTCCCCGACGCGCTCGCAGCACTGGGCTGACCCTCGTCTCGATGGATGGTGGCCGATGAGCCGGTGGGCGTGGGCGGAGATCGATCACGACGCGATCCGGCACAACGTCGAGGTGTTGCGCCGCGCGGTGGCGCCGTCGGCGGTCTGGGCGGTGGTGAAGGCGGACGGTTACGGTCACGGCGCGATCGATGTGGCGCGATCGGCGCTCGCCGCGGGGGCCGAGGGGCTGTGCGTCGCCCTCGTCGACGAAGGAGTCGAGCTGCGCCGGGCGGAGATCGACGCGCCGATCCTGCTGCTGAGCGAGCAACCGATCGCCGACGTGGCGCGCATCGTCGAACATCGCCTGACGCCGACGGTCTACACACGTCCCTACATCGAGGCCTTGGCCGCGCTCGACGTCGACGGGCTCGACGGCCTCGACGTCCATCTCAAGGTCGACACCGGGATGGGCCGCGTCGGGGTCGCCCCGCCGGACGCGCTCGAGCTCGCGGAGATCATCGTGCGGCACGGACCGCGGCTCCGGCTGGCCGGCGTGGCGACCCATCTGGCGAGCGCCGACGACGTCGCCGACCCCGCGACCGCCGATCAGCTCGCAGCGTTCGCGGCCGTGCTCGCGACCTTGCCGGCGACCCCGGTGGTCCACGCGGCGAACTCGGCCGGTGGCTTGGCCCATCCACACGCGCGGTACTCGTTCGTTCGAGCGGGGATCGCGATCTACGGGATCTCGCCAGGTCACGGCGTCGACCATCTCTGCCGAGATCTGCGCCCGGTGTTGAGCCTGCGGGCGCGGGTCTCGTTCGTGAAGCGGGTCGAGGCCGGGACCCGCGTCTCGTACGGGTTGCGCCACACGTTCGACACCCCGACGACCGTCGCCACGATCCCCATCGGGTACGCCGACGGGGTACCGCGTCGATTGTTCGAGACCGGCGGCGAAGTGCTCGTCGGCGGTCGACGCCGCCCGATCGTCGGCGTCGTGACGATGGATCAGCTGATGGTCGATGTCGGCGACGATCCGGTCGCGGTCGGCGACGAGGTCGTGTTGATCGGGGAGCAGGGAGGCGAGCGGGTCAGCGCCGAGGAATGGGCCGACCGGCTGGGCACGATCGGCTACGAGATCGTGTGTGGTGTGAGCAGGCGCATCGCACGTGTACCGCGCCGTAACATCGGGGACTGATCATGTTGCTCCGGGCTGACTCCCTGGCTTCGACCCACGCGGTCGCGGCCGTGCTCGCGGGACTCGCGCGCCCCGGCGACATGATCGTGCTGGCCGGTGACATGGGTGCCGGCAAGACGGCGTTCGCGCAGGGCTTCGGGCGCGCGCTCGGTGTCACCGAGCCGATCACGTCGCCCACGTTCACGCTCGTGCACAGCTACAAGTGCGGCAAGATCACGTTCCATCACGTCGACCTGTACCGGTTGGAGCGCATGACCGAGGTGGCCGATCTGGCGCTCGCCGAGCTCGCCGAGTTCGGCGGCATCGTGCTCATCGAGTGGGGAGACGTGGTGGCGGCGAGCCTCGGCGCCCATCTCGTCGTCAGGCTCGAGCCGATCGAAGGCGACGAGGAGGCACGCGTCATCGAGATCGCGCCGTCCGGCTCGACGTGGGCGAACCGCTGGCATCGCCTGTCGAGCGGGCTGGAGGGATGGCGATGCTGATCCTCGGCATCGAGACGGCGACCGAACAGGTCAGCGTCGCGATCGGCGGACACGAGGGTGTGATCTCCACCTTCGAGGTCGCGCGCGGCCGGCGTCACGCCGAGATCCTCATGCCGGCCATCGAGTTCATGTGCCGTCAGACCGACATCGAGCTGTGCGAGTTGGGCTGCATCGCGGTCGATGTCGGGCCCGGCCTGTTCACGGGAATGCGCGTCGGGCTGGCGTCGGGCAAGGCGTTGGCGCAGGCCCTGCGCATCCCGATGATCGGCATCAGCTCACTCGACCTGCTGGCGTTCCCGCACCGCCACACCGACCGCGTCGTCGTGCCCGTGATCGACGCCCGCAAGGGAGAGGTGTTCTGGGCGATGTACCGCCAGGTGCCGGGCGGGGTGCAGCAGGTCGCGGCGCCCACCGTCGGGCCGGTCGACGAGCTCGTCGCCGATCTCCTGGCGCGCAGCCAGGAGGTCCTGTGCGTCGGCGACGGTGCGATCCGCTACCACGACGAGATCCTCGACGGCTATCGCTGCGAGTTCGGCGGCTCGGCCCATCCTTCGGCGGCGCCGCTGGTGCAGCTCGCCCACGCGCGTGCCCTGCGCGAGGAATGGGTGAGCCCCCGCGAGATCGAGCCGATCTACCTGCGCCTGCCCGATGCCCAGATCAACTGGGCGACGCGGGGGTCGCGTTGATGAGCGAGCGCAGCGAGCACCAATGAGCGTCCTGGCCCGATTGCTGCAGCGCGCCGACGACGAGCCGGTCGTCATCGAGGAGATGCGACGCAAGCACCTCGCCGACATGCTCCCGATCGAGCGCGACGCGTACCCGAAACCGTGGTCGCGCGCCGTGTTCGAGAGTGAGCTGGAACAGACGCGGTCGGGGAGTCGGTACTACATCGTCGCTCGCCGTCGTCGCGTCGTGGTGGGCTACGCCGGCCTGTGGATCTCACCCGACCCCGCCGGCGCCCAGGGGCACATCACCAACCTCGTGGTCGCCGCCGACCACCGGCGCCGCGGCGTCGCGTCGCGCCTGCTCGGGTCGCTCGCCACGACGGCGATCGAGCGCGGCTGCGTCGCGTTGACGTTGGAGGTCAGGGTGTCGAGCACCGGTGCGCAGGAGCTGTACCGCAAGTTCGGGTTCGGTCCCGCCGGGGTCCGCAAGCGGTACTACGAGAACACCGAGGACGCGATCGTGATGTGGTGCCATGACATCCAGACCGAGGGATACGCGCGACGGCTGCGCGAGTTGGGCGGCGCAACGTGAACCCTGACGCGAGGCGTGACGTGACCCGTGGCCCGAAGCCCGACGATTCGACCGTCGTGCTCGGCATCGAGACCAGCTGCGACGAGACGGCGGCGGCGTTGGTGATGGGCGGCTCGGACGTGCTGTCGAGCGTGGTGGCGAGTCAGATCGAGCTGCACGCCGACTTCGGCGGTGTGGTGCCCGAGATCGCCAGCCGTGCTCACCTCGAGGCATTGAACCCGGTGGTCGCCCGGGCCGTGGTCGAGGCCGGGATCGACGAGTCACGTATCGACGCCGTCGCGTGCACCATCGGGCCGGGACTGATCGGGGCCCTCCTGGTCGGCGTTTCGGCGACCAAGGCGT
The DNA here is from genome assembly GCA_963722415.1 of Ilumatobacteraceae bacterium. Taxonomy (GTDB): domain Bacteria; phylum Actinomycetota; class Acidimicrobiia; order Acidimicrobiales; family Ilumatobacteraceae; genus JALOLG01. The sequence continues at coordinate 232,241 of CAVRNI010000061.1, read as the reverse complement.
TGGCGCTGGCGTGGGACGTCCCGTTCGTCGGCGTCAACCACCTCGAGGCGCATTGCTACTCGGCGTTCCTCGAGGATCCCACGCTCGAGTTCCCGCTCGTGGTCCTGCTGGCGTCGGGCGGTCACACGATGCTGATCGAGATGCGCGGCCACGGCCAGTACCGGCTGCTCGGCCAGACGATCGACGACGCGGCGGGTGAGGCGTTCGACAAGGTGGCGCGGTTCTTGGGCCTCGGGTACCCAGGAGGGCCGGCGATCGACAAGGCCGCGCTGCGGGGGGATCCGGAGGCGATCCGCTTCCCGCGGGCGATGCTCGACGACGGGCTCGACTTCAGCTTCAGCGGCCTCAAGACGGCGGTCGTCAACCACGTTCGCAAGCATCCCGACGTCACGTCGGCTGACGTGGCGGCGTCGTTCCAGGCGGCCGTTGTCGACGTCCTGGTCGTCAAGGCCCGACGCGCCGCCGATCAGGTCGGCGCGACCGGCCTCGTGCTCGGTGGTGGGGTGGCGGCGAACTCGCTGCTGCGCGAGGAACTGCTGGGCGCGTGCGCCGCCGACGGTCGGCGCGGTTTCCTCCCGAGCCGCGAGATGTGCACCGACAACGCGGCGATGATCGCCGCCCTGGGCTGGCACCGCCTCGGCTCGGACGGCCCGAGCCCGCTCGACACCGGTGCCTACCCCAACCTCCGCCTCGACCTGATGCCCGACTGACCGGTCGCCGGTCGCGATCGCCGGGCCGATACCGTCGCGGGCGTTGTGATCGATCGACTGCCACTCCGGATCGGGGCGTTCGAGCCTGCCGCGCCGGTCGTCCTGGCGCCGATGGCCGGTGTCACGAACGCCGCGTTCCGCGCGATGTGCCGGTCGTACGGGCCCGACCTGCTCTACGTGAACGAGATGGTGATGGCGACCGCCGTCGTCTTCGGCAACGACAAGACCCAGCGGATGATGACGTTCGGCCCCGACGAGCGCCCGCGCAGCCTGCAGATGTACGGCAGCGATCCGGCGATGTTGGCCCGGGCAGTGCACCACGTGTGCGACGCCGGTCTGGTCGACCACATCGACATCAACCTCGGGTGTCCGGCGGCGAAGGTCACCCGCAAGGGTGGCGGCGCGGCCGTGGCGGCCAAGCCCGCCCTCCTGCGGGCGATCGTGCAGGCCGCGGTCCGGGAGGCCGGCCCGTACGGCGTGCCCGTCACCGCCAAGTTCCGCATGGGTCTGTGGGACGCCATGCCGAACTACGCCCGCACCGGTGAGATCTGCGCCGAGGCCGGGGTGGCGTGGATCGCGCTGCACGCCCGGTCGGTCGAACAGCACTACGCCGGCGAGGCCCACTGGGATGCGATCGGCGAGTTGAAGCGGGCCGTGCCCGCCATCCCCGTGCTGGGCAACGGCGACATCTGGCAAGCGTCCGACGCGGTCGAGATGATGCGGGCGACCGGATGCGACGGTGTGGTGGTCGGCCGTGGGCTGCCTCGGCCGGCCGTGGCTGTTCGGTGACCTGATCGATGCGTTGTCGGGACGGCCCGTGTCCCCCGCGCCCCGGCTGGCCGTCGTCGTCGAGGCGATGGCGCGCCACGCACGCCTGCTCGTCGAACACTTCACCGAGTTCGACGTCCGGGACGGGAAACGAAGCGGCGAGGACCTCGCGATGTGCGATTTCCGCAAGCACACGTCGTGGTACCTGACCGGCTATCCGGTCGGGCCCGAGGTCCGCCACCGGCTGGCGCAAGTGTCGACGCTGATGGAGCTCGACGAGCTGCTCGGCACCCTCGATCCATCCGCCGAGCTCGTCGCCGGCGGCGAGCGGATCAAGCGCGGCCACGCCAACGGCCCGGTCAAGGTCGCCCTCCCCGACGGCTACCTCGACGATCTCGACGATCTGACGATCCCCGACGACGACGCCGTGATGGCGGTCTCCGGGGGCTGACGGATGCGGCTGGTGCTCGCCAGCGGATCGCCACGCCGACGTGAGCTGCTCGCACTGCTCGGGCTGCCGTTCGAGGTCGTCCCTGCCGACGTCGACGAGTCGGTCCGCCCGGACGAGACGCCGGTCGAGCTCGTGCGCCGCCTGGCCCTCGCCAAGTCCGACGCGATCGCCCTGTCCGACGACAGTGCGGTCGTGCTCGCCGCCGACACCATCGTCGACGTCGCCGGTGAGATCCTCGGCAAACCGACCGACGCCGACGACGCCCGGCGGATGCTGCGGTCACTCTCGGCGCGCACCCACCTCGTCCACACGGCGGTCGCCGTGCGCCGCGCCGGGCGGACGGTGCAGGACGTCGTGACGACGGCGGTGTCGATGACCACGATGTCCGAAGCCGTGATCGAGTGGTACCTGGCGACGGGCGAACCGATGGACAAGGCCGGCGCCTACGCCATCCAGGGCACCGGTGGAGCCTTCGTGGCGGCCATCGACGGGAGCGCGAGCAACGTCGTCGGCCTGCCCCTGGCGACGGTGGTCGAGCTGCTCGGCCGGCAGGGCGTCGCCGTCACCGGCGGGCATGCCGGTTAGCACTCTCGCCCTCCGGTTGCTAATGACCCCGCCGGTCGCCTACGATTGGCACTCGCCCTGGTCGAGTGCTAACGCTCGCCCGAACCCACAGTGACACGCCAATGGAGGCATGCACCAATGAACCTGAAGCCGCTGGATGACCGAATCGTCGTGAAGCCCAATGAGGCCGAGGAGCGCACCGCGTCGGGCCTCGTGATCCCCGACACCGCCAAAGAGAAGCCACAGCAGGGTTCGGTCCTCGCCGTCGGCCCCGGCCGTTGGAGCGACGATGAGGGCAAGCATTTCGCGCTCGACATCAGCGTCGGCGACACCGTCCTGTACTCGAAGTACGGCGGCACCGAAGTGACGATCGATGGAGACGATCTGTTGATCCTCTCCAGCCGCGACGTACTTGCCATTGTCGGCAAGTGAAGGACTGACACCACATGGCAAAGCAACTCAAGTTCGGCGACCAGGCGCGCCGCTCGCTCGAGGCGGGCGTCAACAAGCTCGCCGACACGGTCAAGGTGACGCTCGGCCCCAAGGGTCGCAACGTCGTGCTCGACAAGAAGTACGGCGCTCCGACGATCACCAACGACGGTGTCTCGATCGCCAAGGAGGTCGAGCTCGACGATCCGTTCGAGAACATGGGCGCCCAGCTCGTCAAGGAAGTGGCGACGAAGACCAACGACGTCGCGGGTGACGGCACCACCACCGCCACCGTGCTGGCTCAGGCGATGGTGACGATCGGCATGCGCAACGTCGCCGCCGGCGCCAACCCGATGGGGATCAAGCGCGGCATCGAGCAGGCCGTGCTGGCGGCCGTCGAGTCGATCAAGTCCCAGTCGACCGATGTCAGCGATGACAAGACGGCAATCGCCAACGTGGCGACGATCTCGGCCGCCGACGCGTCGATCGGCGAAGTCATCGCCGACGCGATCGACAAGGTCGGCAAGGACGGCGTCGTGACCGTCGACGAGTCCAACACGTTCGGCATCGAGCTCGAGTTCACGGAGGGCATGCAGTTCGACAAGGGCTACCTGTCGCCGTACTTCGTCACCGACACCGAGCGTCAGGAAGCGGTGCTCGACGACCCGTACATCCTGCTGGTCAGCGGCAAGATCTCGACGGTCCAGACGTTGCTGCCCGCCCTCGAAGCGGTGATGAAGACGAGCAAGCCGCTCGTCATCGTGGCCGAGGACCTCGAAGGCGAAGCGCTCGCCACGCTCGTCGTCAACAAGATCCGCGGCACGTTCAACGCCGCCGCCGTCAAGGCCCCCGGGTTCGGCGACCGCCGCAAGGCGATGCTGCAGGACATGGCCGTCCTGACCGGCGCCCAGGTCATCAGCGAGGACGTCGGGCTGAAGCTCGAGAACGTCACGCTCGACCTGCTCGGCACCGCCAAGCGCGTCATCATCTCCAAGGACGACACGACGATCGTCGATGGTGGAGGCAGCGAGGACGACGTCAAGGGCCGCATCAACCAGATCAAGGCCGAGATCGAGAACACCGACTCCGACTGGGACCGCGAGAAGCTCCAGGAGCGTCTCGCCAAGCTCGTCGGTGGTGTCGCGGTGATCAAGGTCGGCGCGGCCACCGAGGTCGAGCTCAAGGAGAAGAAGCACCGCATCGAGGACGCGGTGTCGGCCACCAAGGCCGCCATCGAAGAGGGTGTCGTCGCCGGTGGTGGCGTCGCCCTGATCCGAGCCCGCGACGCGGTCGCGGCGGTAGCGGCGTCGCTCCAAGGCGACCAGGCGACCGGCGCCCGGATCGTGTGGGAGGCGCTCGTTGCACCGGCCCGCCTGATCGCCGAGAACGCCGGCCTCGAGGGCTCGGTGATGGTCAACCGGGTCGAGGCCGAGTCCGGCACGATCGGTCTGAACGCGGCGACCGGTGAGATCACCGATCTCGTGAAGGCCGGCATCACCGATCCCGCCAAGGTCACCCGGGCGGCGTTGCAGAACGCGGCGTCGATCGTGGCCCTCGTGCTCACCACCGAATGCCTCGTGGCCGACAAGCCCGAGCCGGCACCCGCCGGTGGCGGAGGCGGCAGGCGGCATGGGTGGCATGGGCGGCATGCCCGGAATGATGTGATCGAGAAGAACACGCTGAAGATGAAGGAATAACCGCACGGGCGGAGCGGTTGCACCAATCTCCCCCGACGACCCCGGGTCCTCACGGACCCGGGGTCGTGTTGTTTCCAGCGTGGTCGTTGCCGTCGCCGTGCGAATCAGATGACGTAGCTTGAATCAGATGTCTGACCGAGCGATGCGCCCGTTCTGGCTGCACCAACTCGTCGAGTACATCATCGGCCTGATCCTGGTCGCCACCGGGCTCCAGGGTCCCGAGCCGCTGGTGCCCGCCGTCGTGGGTGGCGTCGTGCTGCTCAACGCAGCCGTGACGATCGGGCCCCTCAGCGCGTTCCGACTCGTCGGACGCCGGGTCCACCGGGTGGTCGACCTGTTCGTGATCGCGTTCGTGGTCTTCGCCGCCGTCCAGCCGTGGGTCGATGTCGACGTCGGCACGCGGGCGATCGTGGTCGGAGTCGCGATCGTGTATGCCTTCGTGTGGTTCTACTCGGACTTCGCGGAGAAGCAGGCGCGCAAGGAGCGCCGAGCCTCGGCGGCCACGGGCGACCGTGGAGTGGATCTCGGTCGGAGCGCCGGCCGCCTCGCCGGCAACGCGGTCACGGCGTGGCGTCGCCGGAAGCCGGAGAGCTGACCGCGGCTTCGGCACGCGCTGCTTCGAGGCGTTCGGTGGTGAGGGCAGCGCGTCCCCACATGAAGAGCCAGACGTGGATCACGGCGCACAGGAGCCACGTCGTCCGCAGCGCCCAGTCGCGCGACGCGAACGTGTCGACCACGAGCACCGTCAGGCCGCCGATCACGGCACCGATCGGCATCATCCCCCAGGCGAAGAATCGGTACACGCTGTTGACGCGCCCCAGCAGGCGCGACGGGATGATCGCCTGCCGCAGGCTGACGGTGATGACGTTCCAGAGGATCCCGAGCAGCGTCATGATCGTGAACAGCACGAGTACGGGCGCCCAGTGCGAGGACAACCCGATGAGCGCGCTCACGACGGCCGTCCCGCCGAGCGTGAGCGCCAGGCACGTTCCGGCGCCCAACCAGCGCGTGACCTGGGCGGCCACCGCACCGCCGATGACGGCGCCGATCGCGCCACCGAAACCGATCACGGTGAACAGCAGCGGTCCGACGTCGAGCACCTCCTGGGCGAACAGCACGAACGTCGACGTCGTGATCATGATCGCCCCGTTGGTGATCCCGAGGATGATCGCCATCGGTCGCAAGAGGCTGTGCCCCCACAGCCAGCGGAAGCCCTCGGCGAGCTCGCTGCGCCATGGCTTGCGTTCGCGGGTGTCGTGACCTTCGGCCCGGAACGACCCCGGGATCAGGAACACGAGCGCGGCGGCCACGAAGAACGACGCCGCATCGAGGAAGAACGGCAGCGAGAAGGCGATCGCGAGCAGCAGCGATCCGAGGGGTGGCCCGATGAACTGGTTGGCGATGCTCTCCGCGCTCCACATCCGGCCATTGGCCTTCTCGAGCTGGCTCTTGTCGACGATGGCGGGCAGGATCGTCTGGGCCGAGTTGTCGCGCAGCACCTCCGCCATGCCCAGCAGCACCGTCGCCAGCAGCACGACCAGGTAGAGGCCGGTCTGGGTGCCGGCGACCGCGTCGAGGTCGTCCGGGTCGGGCAGATCGCCCTGCTTGCCGAGCACGGCGAAGGCGACGGCGAGCGTGAGCACGAACCGGCACATGTCCATCGCCACCATCGCCTTGCGACGGTCGACGCGGTCGGTGATCACCCCGGCGGGGAGTGTGAACACGAGCCAGGGCAACCGTTGGGCGACCATGACGAGGGCGACGAGCAACGGGTCGCGTGTGACCGCCGATGCCAACCATGGATAGGCGATGATGCCGACGCCATCGCCGAGGTTCGACACGACGCTGGCCCAGAACAGCTTGTAGTACCGCCCGTCGAGGCGCGGCTCGGTGGGCGTGTCGACCGCGGTCATGGCGCCTTCAGCCGGGTGGTCGGGTACAGCGTGATGAGCAGTCCGAACTCGAGATCGCCGTCGCGCGGCAGGGCGATGAACTCGTGCGACAGGGCGTCGAGCCGGGCGGCGAACTCCTCGGCGCGCTCGGCAGGGATGCGAGCGCGGCGCAGCGTCGCGTACGCACCTGGTTGCTTCGCCTCGAGGCGCTCGAAGTCGACCTCGGCGAGAACATCGTCGAAGAACGCCAACTCGCCGGGAGTGTGCTGATGGAACGTGATGGTGCGCGCCGTGCGCCCGTAGTAGCGCTCGTCGACAGCCCGGACGCGCCGGGTCCGCACGACCTGGAGGAGCCCGGCGGCGAGCAGGATGTCGACGTGGTAGGCGACGGTGCCACGCGGCCGCTTCAGGCGTTCGGCCAACTCGGTCACGGTCATCGCCCGCTCGAGCACGAGGTCGAGGACGGTCATCCGCAGCCGGTCGCCGAGGGCCTTCATGCGTTCGGGCGTGTCGGCGTTGATCTCGGCCTCGAGCGCGTAGTCCAGCGCCCCGTCGCCGCCATCCGAGATATCATCCGACATTTCCCGAACGATACAGAAAACTCGGATGAAAGTCCACAACCCATCGGCGGCGGTGCCTCTAGGCTGGGCGGATGGCCTTCGAGCAACCACCGCCCGACCTCGCCAAGCTGCTGACCGCCTGGGAGGAGTGGGAAAAGGGCGAGCTGCCTCCCGGCAAGGTGCTGGCCAACCTGAAGACGGCCGGATTGCCGCAGGTCCTCCAACAACTCGTCGATGCCGGCTGGACCCCTGCCAGCTGACGGCCGCCGCCCCGGCGGGCGGCAGTTCGTGCCGCGGCCCGCGACGTGGGAGCTCGGTCCCGACGCGCCGTTCGGGAGCAGCTCCGCACCCGCGCTCGACGCGTTGCTCGGTCGCGTCAACCGCCACAGCCGTCCGTTCGCGCCGGCGTTCACCGGTGCCCGCCACTCGGCCGTGCTCGTCGCGCTCGCGCCGAGCGACCGGGGTGTCGAGGTGCTGCTCACCCGGCGCTCCATGGACATGCGCACCCATCGCGGTGAGATCAGCTTTCCGGGCGGGCGGCTCGATCCGGGTGAGACGGCGGTCGACGCCGCGCTGCGAGAAGCGCATGAGGAGGTCGGGCTCGATCCGGCGTTGGTCCACGTCGAGGGGGAGCTCGAGCACCTCAACACGGTCGTGAGCCGCAGCTACATCGTGCCGGTCGTCGCCAGCCGTCGCCGCGCCGGTCGCACTGCAGCCGGCCAGTCCGGAGGTCGACCGCGTGCTGTGGGTGCCGCTCACCGAGTTCACCAGGGCCGACACCTACCGGTCCGAGCGGTGGGGCGCGCCGCCGACCGATCGGCTGCTGCACTTCTTCGAGCTCGACGACGAGACGGTCTGGGGCGCCACCGCGTCGGTGCTCATCCAACTGTTGCGAGATCGCTGAGCAGGTTCCAGCCGGCGAGCACATGACGCATTTCGGTCGTCCGTGCGCCGATCGAGAACCGCAGCACGCTGCGTCCGTCGAGCACGGTGCGCGTGAACAGCACCGAGCCGGTGGCGTTGGCGCGCTCGATCAGATCGTCGGTCGCCGCGTCGCCGGCGACGTGCCTGACGCACAGCAGGTTCAACGGGTGCGGCGCCACGATCTCGAACCGGTCGTCGCGGCGTACGAGTGCCGCCAGCTCCTGGGTCATGGTGACGTGATGGCGGATCATCGACTGGAACGTCTGCAGCCCGTCGAGACGGATCGCGAACCACAACTTGAGCGCTCGGAACCGGCGTCCGAGCGGGACCTGCCAGTCGCGGTAGTCGATCGCCGCGCCCGATTCGGCAGCTGCCGATCGCAGGTACTCGGGAAGGATGCTCAGCGCGCCGAGCAGCGCCACCCGGTCGGCCGTCCAGTAGAGATCGCAGTCGAAGTTGACGCCCATCCACTTGTGCGGGTTCGTGCAGTAGCTGTCGGCGAGGTCCAACCCGTCGTTGACCCAGCGATGCTCGGGTGCCAACGCGGCGATCCCGCTCATCGCCGCGTCGACGTGGAGCCAGACGTCGTGGGCGTGGCAGATCTCGCCGATCTCGGGAGTCGGATCGAACGCCATCGACGATGTCGTGCCGTGTGTCGCACAGACGAAGAACGGCACGAGTCCGACGGCCTTGTCGGCGGTGATCGCCTCGGCCAGCGCCGTGGGCACCATCGCGAACGACGCGTCGTGGGCGATGGTGCGAATGCGGTCGGTGCCGATGCCGGCGATGCGGAGGCCCTTCTCGACGCTCGAATGGGCCTGCGAGGTCGCGTAGGCCACGAGTCTCGACGTGTCTCCGTCGGCGTTGACGCGACCACCGGTCGCCCGCCACCGGGCCGACAGGATCGCGACGAGTGTGGCCTCGCTCGCCGAGCCCTGGATCACGCCGCCGCCGGTGAGGTCGGTCGATCGGAAGCGCGCTGGGAGCGCGAGCAGGTCCTGCATCCAATCGAGCATCAACGTCTCGATCTCGGTGCACGCCGGTGACGTGATCCAGCTCATGCCCTGGACGCCGAACCCGGCCGCCGTCAGTTCGCCGAGGATCGAGGCGTACGAGATGTTGGCGGGGAAGTAGGCGAAGAACTGCGGATGCTGCCAATGCGTCAGGCCGGGCATGACGATCGAGCGCAGGTCGTCGAGCACGCTGGCGAACGGTTCCGGCGCGGTTGGCGGGTGCTCCGGCAATCCGGCGCGGACCTCGCCCGGCTTCACGAGCGCGGCAGACCGGTCGTTGCTCGATGCCCTCGAGGTACTCGGTGATGAGATCGATCAGCGTGTGGCCATGCGAGCGGAACTCGTCGGGCGTCATGGGCGCCGACGGTAATGCCTGTCAGTGCCGCGTCGACCGGTCGGTAGCGTCCGCTTTCGTGGCCATGATCGAATACCGGGGAGCGACGCCGAACGACATCGAGGAGATGTGTGCGCTCCACAACCGGTCCGAGGCGCACGACGGGGTGCCGCGGGTCCTCGACGTCGAAGAGATGCGCGAGGACTTCGAGGACGAACATGTCGTACTCGCCGAGGACGTCCGTGTCGCACTGTGTGACGGCGAGCTGGCCGGTTACGCGTTCGCCGAGTACATCCCCTCTGAAGTGCGGCTCGAACGGTGCTACGTGTGGGGGGAGGTCGACCCGATCCACCGCGGCGCGGGAGTCGGGAGGGCGCTGCTGGGGTGGGGCATCGAACAGGCCAGGTCCCGGTTGAGCGCCTCGAGCAACGACGTGCCGAAGTACATCCGTGTCAACCGGTTCGACTATGTCGAGTCGGCGCACCGTTTGTACCGGCGGATGGGCTTCACGCCGGCGCGCTACTTCGACGAGCTCCTCCGCCCACTCGACGACCTGCCCGTTCCCGCGGTACGTCACGGGGGTCACGATCGCGTCGTGGCCCGACGATCGTGACGACGAGATCCTGGTGGTGAACGATGCGGCATTCGCCGACCACTGGGGCTCGACGCCCATCACCCCCGACCGTTGGCACCAGGAGGTGCGCGGGTTCGGGGCGCGGCTCGATCTCAGCTTCGTCGCCGTCGATGACGCGACCGGCGACATCGTCAGCTACTGCCTGAACAAGCGCTTCGAGGCCGACGATGCGGTGAACGGGCGCAAGGACGGCTGGATCGACCAACTCGGCACGCTCGCCCAGTGGCGCGGGCGCGGGCTGGCATCGCAGCTCATCGTGGCGTCACTGCACGCCTTCGCCGCCGATGGGCTCACGCATGCCTCGATCGGAGTCGACAGCGAGAGCCCGACCGGTGCGGCACGCCTGTATCGCCGCCTCGGCTTCGAACCGGTGCAACGCGCGATCGACTACGAGATCGTCGTCGACGCCTGAGCTCACCTCGTCGCCTCCAGCATCACTTCGTGGGTGGTGCGTCGACGTTCCTCGCCGCCGCCTCGCGATGGCGTACACCCCGCACGATCCGCCAGCCGATGACGACCAGGCCGGCGACCATCACACCGAGCACGAGACCCTGGTGCCAGTCGTTGCGCGCCTCGCTGCCACAACCCGGCTTGGGCACGGCGCTGATGCACTCGCTGAAGTCGCGACCCTCCGGGATGAAGTCGTTGTCGGTGACGGGCGGTGGCGGCGAGCCGGACGCCACGTTCACTGGCACGTTCGCCGCCACGGTCACGGTACGGACACCACCTGCGACGATGACGAGTTCCAGGTGTTCGCCCACCCGCCCTGTCTACCATCGGGGTCTTGAACCCGCCTGACGCGCACTCTCCCCGGCGACCCGTGCTCGTCGTCGACTTCGGCGCTCAGTACGCGCAGCTCATCGCCCGCCGGGTCCGCGAGCTCGACGTGTATTCCGAGATCGTGGCGCATCGCACGACGGCCGACGAGATGGTGGCCCGCGACCCGTCGGCGATCATCCTGTCGGGCGGCCCCAAGAGCGTCCATGTCGACGGCGCACCCCGGCTCGATCCGGCGATCTACACGCTCGGTGTTCCGATCCTCGGGATCTGCTACGGCGCCCAGCTCATCGCCCACCAACTCGGTGGAACGGTCGGCCGCGGGATGCGCGGCGAGTACGGCAGGACCCATCTGACCCGCACCCGCGAATCCTCCGTGCTCGGGCCCGAGACACCGGACGAACACGACGTCTGGATGAGCCACTTCGACGCGATCACCGAGGTCCCACCCGGGTTCCGGGCGACGGCATCGACCAACGAAGCCCCCGTCGCCGTGCTCGAGGACGACGACCGTCGCATCTGGGGCGTGCAGTTCCATCCCGAGGTCGTCCACACGCCGCACGGCATGACGGTCTTGCGGACGTTCCTCCACGACCTCGCCGGTTGCGAACCGACGTGGCGCATGAGCTCGGTCGTCGATGAGCAGGTCGCCCGCATCCGGGCCCAGATCGGCGGGGCGCGGGCGATCTGCGCGTTGTCGGGCGGCGTCGATTCGTCGGTCGCCGCGGCGCTCGTGCATCGCGCCATCGGCCACCAGCTCACCTGCGTCTACGTCGACACCGGGCTGATGCGCAAGGACGAGAGCGCGCAGATCGTCGAGACGTACCGGCGCACGATGGGTCTCGAACTGATCCACGTCACGGCGGGCGACCGCTACTTCGAGGCGCTCCAGGGCATCACCGATCCGGAGGTGAAGCGCAAGGCGATCGGCGAGCTGTTCGTGCGCATCTTCGAGGAGAACACCGGCGGGCTGACCGAGGCCGAGTTCCTCGTGCAGGGCACGCTGTACCCCGATCTGATCGAGAGCGGCGGCGCCGACGGGACCGCCGACGTGATCAAGAGCCACCACAACGTCGGTGGGCTCCCCGACGACATGACGTTGCAGCTCGTCGAGCCGCTCCGCGACCTGTTCAAGGACGAGGTCCGCCGCCTCGGTGTCGAGCTCGGCCTGCCGGACGAGCTGGTGTGGCGCCAGCCGTTCCCGGGTCCGGGGCTCGGCGTGCGGATCATCGGCGAGGTCACGCCCGACAAGGTGGCGCTGCTACAGGAGGCCGACGCGATCGTCCGTGAGGAGATCGCCGCGGCCGGGCCTGGAACGCGAGATCTGGCAGGCGTTCGCGGTCCTCCTCGACATCCGCTCGGTGGGCGTGATGGGAGACGAACGGACCTACGGCCACCCGATCGTCATCCGGGCCGTGACCAGCGACGACGCGATGACGGCGGACTGGGCGCGGCTGCCCTACGACGTTCTGGAGCGGATGTCGAGCCGCATCATCAACGAGGTCCCCGGCATCAACCGGGTGGCGTACGACATCACGTCCAAACCGCCCGGCACCATCGAATGGGAATGAGACATCGAGGCGTATGGGAATGAGACATCGAGGCGTATCGGAAGGAGGCGCATGGCAATGATTGACCATCGCTTGAGGCGATCATGACGAGCGGAATCCGCGATCCGTTCGCAACACGTTCGTAACGAAGGCTAGACTCGGCCCGTCCATGAAGCGCAGAACCACAGCTTTCCTCGTCGCGTGCGGAATCGCGGTCGCCGCACCGTCGATGAACGCCGACTACGTGGTGGCCAGCCCGGTCGACGACCAGCGGCGTGAGGTCGAACGCATCGTCGACGAGCTCGACGAGCTCGGCGAGCAAGCCGACATCCTCGCCGAGGACTACGTCGTCGCGCTCGACGAGAAGAACCAGCTCGACGAGGAGGTCGCCGCTGCCCGGGCCCGGATCGCGGCGAAGGAAGCCGAGCTGGCGACGCTGCGCGGCGATCTCTCGGAGGTCGCGGTGCGGGCGTTCACGGGCGGCGGCGGCGACGCACTCGGGCCCCTGTTCTCGAATGCCGCGGCCTACAGCGACACGCTGCAGCGCGACCAGCTGTCGCGTGTCGCGCTCAGTGTCGGGACCTCGACCACCGACGACCTCGACGCGCTGATCGCCGATCTCGAGGCCGATCGCGCCGACCTCGCCGACAAGCTCGAAGCGGCCGAGGCGCTCACGGAGACGATCGCCGAGGCCCAGGCCGCGACCGTCGAGCTCACCGCCGAATACCACGAGCGACGCGCTGCCGCCGAAGCCGAGTACCAGGCGGCGATCGTCGAGGAAGAGGCCCGTCGGGTCGAAGAGTCGGCTCGCCAGTTCGCCCGCGATGCCGCCGCCGCGCAGGCCAGCGCCGCCGCCGCAGCCGTAGCCGCCGCCCCCAGCGGTGGCGGAGGCGGAAGCGGCGATACCGGCACCGGTGGCGGGAGTGGTGGCGGTGGCGGTTCGGGTGGCGGCGGCGATGCGCCGGCCGCACCCAGCTCCGGCAACGACTCGCCTCCGCCGCCGGCCCCTGAACCGGTCAACTATCCCGCGCCGTCGTCGCTCGCCGACACCGCGATCGCGGCCGCCCAGTCCCAGCTGGGTGTCCCCTATGTCGGCTACCAGGCGATTCCGGGTGTCGGATTCGACTGCTCGGGTCTCACGTCGTACGCGTGGGGGCAGGCCGGCGTGTACCTGCCGCACCAGTCACGCGCCCAGGCGGCGATGCGTGCCGCATGTCCCGGCCAGCGCCGCCCAACCGGGCGACCTGATCTTCTATTACACCCCCATCAGCCACGTCGGGATCTACCTCGGCGGCGGGTCGTTGATCCACGCGCCCGCCACCGGCAAGACCGTCTCGGTGGCGGCCGTGCACTGGGAAAAGGTCGTCGTCGTCGGCCGACCCGGCTGACCGGATCCGCCTCGGCGCGACGCGACCGCTACCGTCACGGCGTGCTGCCACTGGTCCATGGTCTCGACGTCGAGCGCGTGTCGGCGTGGCTGACCGACAACGTCGACGGAGCAGTGCCGCCCTACACGTTCGCGTTGATCGTCGGCGGCCGCTCGAACCTCACCTACGCCGTGGGCGGCGCTGACGGCCGCCGGTTCGTCCTCCGCCGGCCGCCACTCGGCCACGTGCTGGCCACGGCCCACGACATGGCGAGAGAACACCGCATCATCTCCGCCGTCGGCACGACCGGGGTGCCAGTGCCGCCGACCTACGGTCTGTGCACCGACGAAGCGGTCAACGGCGCACCGTTCTATGTGATGGGTTTCGTCGATGGCGCGGTGCTCGACTCGCCGGAGAAGGCCGCGCTCCTCCCCGTCGAGCTTCGACGGCCGACCAGCGAGCACCTGATCGACGTCCTCGCCGATCTGCACTCACTCGATGTCGACGAGATCGGTCTCGGCGACCTCGCCCGGCGCGAGGGCTACATCGAGCGCCAGCTCAAGCGATGGTCGACGCAGTGGGCCAACTCCAAGACCCGTGAGCTGCCGGCGGTCGACGAGGTGGCCGAGCGCCTGGCCGCCCGTGTGCCGCCGCAGCAGGGCGTCGTCGTCGCCCACGGAGACTTCCGCTTCGGGAACTGCATGACCGACGTCGAGCACGGGCGGATCGCGGCGGTCCTCGACTGGGAGCTCTGCACGCTCGGCGACCCGCTCGCCGACGTCGGCTACCTGAGTGTGTACTGGACCGATCAGGGCGCGTCACCCCGGCGCCACAACGACCCGTCCGGCGCCGCCGGGTTCCCCGACTACCGCGACCTGCTCGAGCGCTACGCCCTGCGGACGGGCCGCGACGTCTCCGGCGTCGACTTCTACATGGCGTTCTCGTCGTGGCGCCTGGCCGTGATCAGTGAGGGCGTCTACGCCCGCTACCTGCACGGCCAGATGGGCGATCAGGTCGACACCGAGGTGATCGAGACGTTCAAGGTCGGGACCGAGCAGCTCGCCGAGGCGGCGCTCGAGGCGATCAGCCGGGCCGGCGGCTGACGCGTGTCGTCCCACGAAGGGTCATACCCCGGTAGGGTATGACCATGGACGCCAGCGAACCGGGGTACCACGACAACAAGGACGACCTGTCGAAGCGGTTGCGGCGGATCGAAGGCCAGATCCGAGGGTTGCAGCGGATGGTCGACTCCGACGCCTACTGCATCGACGTGCTCACGCAGGTGGCGGCGGCGACGAAGGCCCTCCAGAGCGTCGCCGTCAACCTCCTCGACGAGCACCTGCGCCACTGCGTCGCGGGTGCCGTGCAGGCCGACGACGCCACCGAGACCGACCGCATCATCACCGAGGCGAGCCGGGCGATCGAGCGGCTCGTCAAGTCCTGACGCGCCGGTCGGGGAGGTTCACGACAGCCCGGCGGCGTCGTTCGCGTACTGCTGCGCGGTCTTGTAGTCGGCCTTGCCGTTGGGCGCGCGTGGGATCTGGGGCACGAACACGACGCGGCGCGGCGCCTTGAAGCCGGCCAGCTGCGCCTTCACGCCGGCGATGATGGTTGCCTCGTCGACGTCGGCGTCGGGCGCCAGCGCCACGACGGCCGTGACCGCCTGCCCGAACCGCTCGTCCTCGACGCCAACGACGAGGCAGTCGACCACGCCGTCGACCCGCTTGGTTGCCTCCTCGACCTCCTCCGGGAAGACCTTCTCGCCGCCGGAGTTGATGACCTGGTTGCCGCGGCCGAGCAGGATCAGCGAGCCGTCGGCGGCGACCTTGGCGAAGTCGCCGGCGAACGAGTAGCGCACGCCGTCGATCACCCGGAACGTCCGCGCCGACTTCTCCGGATCCTTGAAGTATCCGATCGGCACGAACCCGCCGGCGGCGATCATGCCGATCTCGTCGGATCCGGGCTCGACCTCGCGCCCGTCCTCGGTGACGACCTTGGTGGTCGGATTGCTGGCGAACCTGGCCGTCTCGCTGGCGACGCCGCGCATCGTGACCTGGCTGCCGATCGAGCCCTCGGTCGATCCGATGGCGTCGATCAGCATCAGCTGCGGGATCCGTTCGAGGAGCTGCTCTTTGACCTCGGCCGTCCACATCACACCGGACGAGATGATCATCTTGAGCGACGACAGGTCGTACGGATCCCCACGCTCGGCCGCCTCGTCGAACGCTCTGACGAGCGGCTTGGTCATCGCGTCGCCGACGAGCACGATCAACACGGCACGGTCGTCCTGGGCGGTGCGCAGGACCTCGTGCCCGTCGAGGCTGCGGCTGGTGAGCGTGACCACCGCGCCGCCCGCGAGGTGGGCGACGAAGCATCCGAGCCAGAGCCCCGTGCCATGCATCAACGGCGCGGTCGGTATCGAGATCAGCCGGGTGCCGGCGTCGGTGATCTGTCGCACGAGCGCGGGGACCTCCGACGGATTCGAGGGCGCCGCCAGCCCGACTGCCGGATAGCCGAGGTTGAGGAACAACGAGGCGTGGTCGCCGATCCGGTACATCACGCCCTTCGGCATCCCCGTGGTGCCGCCGGTGTACAGCATGTAGACGTCGTCCTCGGATCGGGTGACGCGCTCCATCGGCTCGTGCTCGGCGATGACCTCCTCGTACGGACGGGCGCGGTCGACCTGCCCGTCACCGCCGTCGTCGACCTCGACGAGCAACCGCAGCTTCGGGAGCCGGTCGATCACCCGCGCCACCCGGTCGCCGAGCGACGAGTGGAACACGAGCGCCTCGGCGTCGGCGTTGTCGAGCAGGTACCACAGCTCTTCGTCGAGGTACCGGTAGTTCACGTTCACCGGCACCCCGCGCATCTTGAACGCGCCGTACTGCGCTTCGAGGTACTCGTTGCCGTTGTAGAGGAACAACGCGATCTTGGAGTCGTGGCCGAGCCCCGCATCGACGTACGCACTTGCGAGACGGGCGGCACGCTCGTCGAACTCCGCCCACGTGCGGCGGGACGAACCGTGGACGAGAGCGACCTCGTCGGGGATCTCGTCGGCGATCGACTCCCAGATCGTGGCGTAGTGCGTCTCCATCGCCGGGCAGCGTAGGAGGCCGCAGGCAGTTCCTAGTACCCGGGAGCCGGCTGCCAGAGCTGGAACTCGCGACCCTGGTCGTCGCGGCACACGACGTTGCCTCCCGAGTCGTAGCTCGCCTCGCTGACCACCGTGCCGCCGAGCTCACGCACGCGGGCGGCGTACGCCTCCGCGTCGGCGACCCGGAAGTACAACACGGGAGGGCTGTCGACCCCGTCAGGCGTGAACCCGAGCGGCAGCTGCGTGTTGTGGACATGGGCGTACTCGGCGCCCGGCGTTCCCCTGCTCCGTCTGCCAGCCGAACAGCTCGCGGTAGAAGCGCGACGCCATCGCCGTGTCGGTGAAACCCAATGTGAAGTACCCGAGCTCCACGGGAGCACCGGTTGCCGGCTCGGGTGTCGACGCAGCGGGTGCGCCGGAGATGACCATGAAGCCTCCCATCGCCGCGGTGATCTCCTCCGGAGTCGGTGTGGCGATCACGGTCTGCACCGACCAGCGGTGTCCGGACGGGTCGCGGAACGTGCACTTCCGCTCGCCGTATGGCTCGTCGCTCGGTGGACGTTCCCCGTCGGCGCCGTGCTCGATCGCCCGTGCCCAGACGGCGTCGACGTCGTCGACGTCGAGGTTGAGGCTGACCGATGTGCCACCCAACGTGCCGGGACCGACGATGCCGTACTCCGGGTACTCGTCGGCGAGCATCAGCCGGGCACCGCCGACCGAGATCTCGGCGTGGCCGATCCGGCCGTCGTCGCCGACGTAGCGCACCATCTCGACCGCGTCGAGCACGGTGACGTACCAGTCGATCGCAGCCGCGGCGTCGCCGACACTCAGGTAGGGGACGAGCGTGGCGGTTGCGGCGGTGGTCGGAGTTGCGGTCGTCGCGATGTCGGTCGTGCTCATGGTGTGGGTCCTGTCGGGAAGTTGGACGATGGGGACGTCGGGGTCGATGGCGCCGAGGGCCTCGGTGACGCGGGCGCGGAGCCGTGCCGCGAACGCCGCGTTGGGGGCGATCGGCTCGCCGGTTTCGGTGTCGCGCAGTTGCTCGAACGCGTTCACGACCGCACCTCCTCGTAGGCGACCCGGAACGCGGAGCGGGCCCGGACCAGCAATGCCTCGGTGGCATGCACGGTGCGGCCGAGCAGCTCGGCGACGGCTGGGACACTGAGATCGTCGACGTAGCGCAACGTGAGCGCCGCCCGGTGGTGGGGACCGAGTGCCTCGAGAACGTCGCGGGCGTCCTGCAGGTCGAGCTCCACGTCCCAAGCGCCGGCTCGTCCGGCATCGTCGGGTTCGCTCGACGCGACCGCGGTGAGACGACGTTGCTCGCGCTCGGCCCGGCGCCAGTGGTCGGCGAGCTTGTGGCGAGCGATCCCGATCAACCACGCCGGAGTCACCTCGTCGACCTGGCCGCGCCGAATCGACGTGACGGCGGCCATGAACGCCTCGGCCGTGAGGTCCTCGGCATCGGTGCGGTTCCGGACGCGTCGCACCACGTAGCCGTACACCTGCGGGAGCATCTCGTCGTAGCGGGCGAGCAACACGTCGCCGTGATCCGCGCTGGCGGCGGCGGCGTTCACACGACTCCCATCACCACTGGCATCACCACTGGCATCACCGGGTCCATCATCACGTTCATCGTCGCGGCGAGCACTACTCCGACGGTCACCTGTGCAATTCTCGCGTGGTGAGCGATCCCGCGGACCCCGTCGAGGGACGCCACCGAGCCGCCCTCGACACGGCGTGGAACGACTACGGCGATCCCCGCCGTCTCGTGCGGGTGTCCGAGCTCAGCGCGATGGTGTCGACGAACCGTGTGTACCAGGTCACCCTCGACGACGGCTCGACGGCCATCGCCAAGGTCTCCAACTACGGGTCGTTCTTCCTCTTCGCCGAGGACCACGACCGCCTCCACCGTTGCCATGAGTTGCTGCAAGGGGGCAGGTACGAGCACTTCCTCGCCGATTCGTTGACGAAGGGCGGGCGCCCCTACATCTGGTACGACGGCGAGATGTGGGCGGTCCTGTACAACGAGGTGCCGGTGCGCGACCGATTGCCGCGCGTGCTCACCCAGGCACAGATCGACAACCTCGCCGAGGAGGTCGCCGCGTTCCACCTCTCGTGCGCCGAGATCGCCCCGATGGTCCCGCCGACGTCGAAGACGATCAAGTCGGATGCGATCCACCTGCTCGACCTGGTGTCCGAACGCCACGCGGCGGCCCGGTTCGGGCTCGACCAGAGTCGCCTCGACATCGTGCGCCGCCACACCCACCGCTTCCTCGTCGCCGTGCTGGAGAGCGGCTACGACTACTGGCAGCGCATCCCGGTGCTCATCGACTGGAACCTCGGCAACTTCTCCGTCGAGTTCGACAACCTCGACAACCTCGACAAGGCCGGCCGATTCTCCCTGTTCAGCAGGTGGGACTACGACTGGTTCCGCATCGAGTCGCGCCTGCTCGACTTCTACTTCCTCTCGCGGGTGTCGTCGCGCACGGGCGACAAGACGCGCTTCACGTACGGCGCGCACACCCTGCTCGAACCCCGGTTCCGGCGGTTCCTGAACATCTACCACCGCGCGTTCCCGCTGGCCGAGGACGAGGTCCTGTTCTTGAAGGAGACGTACCGGTTCTTCCTGTTGAACTACGTCGTGCGCGAGGGCGAGCACTTCTTCCGCCGCGACATCTGGCAGCACCTGCTCCACGACGTCGTCGACGTCCACCTCCCGGCGCTCGACGACCTCGACCTCACGCCGCTGCTGACCGAGCTCACCTGATCTCGTGAAGTTTCGGCGGCGTAGGAACGCCGAAACTTCATGAGATCAGGATGTCAGCTGAAGCGGGTGACGTAGCCGCGGTGGCGGAACGTGCGCAGCATCTTCACGCTGAACGCGGTGCCGCCGACGAGGAACACGAGCGCCCCGACGAGCCCGGCGGCGATGTCGCCGGCGTCGAGCGGTTGGCCGGCGAGCACGTCGCGCAGCGCCGAGAACGCGTACGTGCTCGGCAGCAGGCGGGCGATCGGTTGGAGCACGTCCGGCAGTGCCTCGATCGGATTGAACACGCCGGACAACGCCATCAGGACGAAGTTGGAGCCCCAGATCAGGATCTCGGCGCCCTGCCCGAAGCGCAGCACGATGCCGATGTTGGCGATGCCGACACCCCAGCCGACGATCGTCAGGATCAGCGCGATCGGCACCAGCGCCCACCCGACCGCACCGAGGTCGAAGCGGAAGAAGACGAATGCCGTCAGCGACAACGTCGTCAACGCGAGCAGTACCTTGGCGAGACCGAAGACTGCCGTCCCGGTGACGTACTCCACCTCGGTGACGGGCGTCGTCAGCACGTTGAGCAGGTTGCGGCTCCAGGTCTCCTCCATGAACCCGGTCGCGACCGCGATCTGGCTCTGGAACAGGATGTGGAACATCATGATGCCGGCGAGGAGGTACGGCACCGCGGCCTCGGTCTCGCCTGACTGCTGGGCGACGAACGTCCCCAGGCTGCCGAACAGGATCACGTCCATCAGCGGCCAGAACGCGATGTCGAACCAGCGGTGGGGCGCGCGCCAGAGCACGTAGGCGTGCCGGCGGATGACGGTTCGGATGCGGTGCCAACTCATCGCTCGTCGTGTCCGTGTTCGGCGGCGAGTGACAGGAAGACCTGTTCGAGATCGGCGTGGCCGTAGAGCGCCGCCACCGCGGCGGGCGTGTCGTTGGCGACCACCTCGCCGCGGGCGACGAAGATCACCCGTTCCGTGAGCATCTCGACCTCGCGCATGTCGTGGCTGGTCACGAGCAGCGCGGCGCCGCTCGTGGCACAGAACGTCAGCAGCCCCGAGCGGACCCGCAGCGCCACGTCGGGGTCGAGCGATGCGGTCGGCTCGTCGAGGACGAGCAGCGCCGGGTCGTGCAGGGTCGCCTTGACGATGCCGACGAGTGTGCGCTGGCCGGAGGACAGCTCAGAGCAGAGCCGGTCGGCGAGGTGGACGATCTCGAACCGCTCGAGCGCCTGGCGGACCGCCGCACGGTGGTCGCGTACGCCGTACCAGCCGGCGAACACGCCGAGCGCTTCGCTCACCTTGAGGCGATCGGGCAGCGGGAGGTAGCCGGCCGCGAAGCCGACGGCCCCCATCGCCCGGCTTCGATGGCGCGGGAGCACGTGTCCACCGATCGTGATCTCGCCGTGGTCGGGCGTGATCGCGCCGAGCAGCATCAACAGCGTCGTGGTCTTGCCGGCACCGTTGGGCCCCAGGAGGCCGACCCGTTCGCCGGGCGCGACGGTGATGTCGATGTCGCGCACGGCGTCGACATCCTTGAACCGCTTGCGCAGCGACCGAGCTTCGAGCATGTATCCCATTCCGTGGCGAGTCTCGCACGGTGCGCGCGACCGCTCTCGCTCGGTTTTCGAACCCCGTTTCGAACGCGTGGGCACCGGGTATCTCGCTGCCCGAAGCGTGACCCCTCACCTCTTCTTGAAAGGACATCCACCATGTTGTGGTTCATCATCGTGTTGCTCGTTGTCGGCTTCCTCGCGGGAGCGCTGGCCCGCCTCCTCGTGCCCGGCCCGGACCCGATGAGCCTCGCCGGCACGTGGTTGCTCGGCGTCGTCGGCAGCTTCGTCGGCGGCTTCCTCGGCTACGTCCTGTTCGGCGCCGACCTCGAAGACGGTGCCGTGCAGGTTGGCGGTGTCATCGGCTCGATCGTGGGCGCCGTCATCGTGCTGCTCGTGTACCGGATGTTCAACCGGCGCGGTTCGCTGACGCACTGATCCCGCCACCCACGTCTCCCATCCGACGGAGCGGCAAGTCGATCGGCTTGCCGCTCCGTCGTTTTTCATTCTCCGGCGACGATGTACGGAAGGCGATCGAGGGAGTCGACCTCGTGGGTGGACCGGGTGGATTCGCCGGCATCGTGATGGTTCGGGTTGTACCAGCACGTTGCGATCCCGTAGTTGATGCCACCTTGGATGTCGGACGTCAGGCTGTCGCCGACCATCAGGACGGACGTCCTTGGCGGGTGAGCCGAGGAGCTCGAAGGCGATGTCGAAGATCTCGGTCGACGGCTTCGCAGCGCCGACCTCCGACGAGATCACCACCGCGTCGAAGTAGCGACCGAGATCGAGTCGTTCGATCCGTGTTCGTTGGACCTCGCTCAGACCGTTGGTGACCAACGCCAGCGAGGCCCGCGCGGCGAGCGTCTCGAGAACGGATCGAACACCTGGGTAGAGGTCACCGTGCATGCCCAGCCCGGCGACGAAGGCATCGGCCATGACGACCGGATCGGCGTCGAGACCGGCGGCCGCGACGAGTTGTTCGAATCGCGCTGCTCGCACGTGCCCCGACGTGATCTCTCGACGCTCGACGGCGGCCCACAGGGCGCGGTTGATCTGGTCGTACGCGGTGAAGTGACGGCTCGGTTCCTCGATGCCGGCCAGGCGGAGCGCGTCCTCGAAGGCCAACGCTTCCGAAGCGTGGGAGTCGAGCAACGTGTGGTCGAGGTCGAAGAGCAGCGTCGTGTAGGTGAGATGCTTCACCGCGTCGACCGCCAGGCGATCGTTCCGACAGCACTGAGCACGATCGCCATCCCGCCCAGTTGTATCGGCTGCACCGACTCGCCGAGGAACGTCGCCGCCCAGAGCACTCCGAGACCCGGCTGGCCGAGCTGGAGCATCGAGATGGTGCCGACTGGAACGCGCTGTTGGGCCCACGCGATCAACCCGTGCGAGACCACTCCGGCGGTGACTGCGAGGAGGGCGACGACGAACCATCCCCGCGCCGAGAGATCGACGAGCTCACCGGGCCCGCCGGCGGTGATCAACGCGATCGGCAACGTCGTGATGCAGGCGGCGGTCGACATGACGGCCATGAAGTGAGGTGTGCTGAGACGTTCCCGCGCCGACTTGGCCGTCATCAGGTACACGATCCAGGCGACCATCGAGCACGCCACCAGGAAGTCTCCGAAGTACGACGTGCCCTTCGCCGGCGCCTGGCTCAGGATCAGGGCGACGCCGGTGAGCGCTCCCGCCCCGCAGACGACGACATGCCGCGGGACCCGCTCCTTCAACGTGAACGCCGCCAGCGGGATCAGGATGAGCGGCGTCAGTGCGCTGATGAACTCGGCATGCGCGATCGGTGTGCGCGTGACGCCCGAGAAGAAGCACGAGAGGTTGACGCCGAACGCGATTCCCGTGAGCGTGGCCGCCTGCCACGCCTTGGCGCCGACCGCGCGCGGCGATCCGGTCCGTGCGCCCCGGATGGCGATGAACATGTGCCACAGGACGGCGCCGATGAGGAAGCGCCAGAACGCGACGACGGGTCCCGGGGACCCGGCCGATTTCGCCATCGTCGATCCGAGCGACAAACCGACGAACGCCACCAGGACGGCGATCACGCCCGCCGTCGTCGCCGAGGGCGCGGAACGCGACTCGACCGGCGCGCCCGTGACCGGCGGCGGGCAGACAGCGATGGTGGCACTCACGCCGGCTCCCTTCTCGTTGCAGTCGCGCGATATATCTCAATGTTGAGATATCAATCTATCCAGTGAAGTATCTCAATGTCAAGATGTTGCTACGCTGCGATCGTGCCGCCCGCGACTCCCGACCATGTCGATCGGATCGTCGAGCAGTGGACGCTCGAACGGCCCGACCTCGATCCGAGCCCGATCCGGATCATCGGTCGCATCAGCCGCCTGAGCCGCACCATCGACCGACACCTCAAGACCGCCTTTGATCTCCACGGCCTCGAGGCCTGGGAGTACGACGTCCTCGCTTCACTCCGTCGATCCGGACCGCCGTTCGAGCTCACGGCCGGCGAACTTCTCGGCGCGCTGATGATCACGTCCGGAGCGGTCACGAATCGCATCGATCGCCTCGAGCAGCGCGGGCTCGTCCGACGCACGAAGGTGCCGGGGGACAAACGCTTCGTCCGCATCCAACTGACCGCCGCCGGTGTGACGCTCATCGACGCCGCGGTTCCGGACCACCTCGACAACGAAGCGAGGATGCTGCATGCGCTCACGCCGGCCGAAACCCGTCAGCTCGAACGACTCCTCCGCAAGCTCCAGCGCGGGCTGACGGACTGACTCCTCAGAAGCGCCAGCGCGTGGCGCGTGTCGAGAACTCGTCCTCGCGTTCGACGATGCCGAAGGCGCGGTCAGGGACGACTTCGATGACGAGGTGACGGCGGACGAACTCCGCCATCGAATCCGAACCCGGTTCGTACTTCTCGACGTACCGTTCGATCCAGCGGTCCCGGCGCTCGTCGTCGTCGGCAAGGATCGTCGCCACCCCCTCGACCGAAACGCACTCGACCGTGTCGCTGCACGCGAACGCGACGGCGGGGTTGGCCGCGATGTTCCTCGCCTTGCGCGACGAAGGGCCGCACGAGAAGCAGAAGCGGTGCACGTCGTCGTCCCACACACCCCAGACCGGGAGGGCGTGGGGTCGGCCCGCCCCGGAGGCCGTGACCACCCAGTAGTTGCGGTTCACGGCGAGGCGCTCGGCGGCCCACTCCCACGGCAGTGGTTGCCAGTCCGGCGTGTCGACGCCGTATTCGGGCATGAGTGGACGCTCGGCGGCTGGTGTCGGCATCGGCCGAAGGCTACGTCGGCCACGAACAGCAAGGACGGACGCATGAAGCCGGTCGGCCAGGACGGACGCCATGAAACTCGGTCTGTTCAGCATCAACATGGGAGCCCTGAGCCGGCCCGAGGGCCTGGCGGCGGCGGCGCGGGCGGCGGAGGCGGCCGGCTTCGACTCGGTGTGGGCCGGGGAGCACGTCGTGCTGCCCGATCCACAGGTGCCGCCGTCGCCGATGGCCCCGCAGGATCCGGCGCTCGACCCACTGTTGGCCCTGACGTGGGCGGCCGCGGCGACGAGCACGATCCGTCTCGCCACCGGGATCGTGATCCTGCCGCAGCGCAACCCGGTGGTGCTGGCCAAGCAGATCGCCAGCATCGATGTGCTGTCGGGCGGCCGCTTCACGTTCGGTGTCGGGGTCGGCTACCTCGAACCGGAGTTCCGGGCGATCGGCGCCAACTACGAAGAACGCGGCGCGGTGACCGACGAGTACCTCGACGCGATGACCCGCCTCTGGTACGACGAGCATCCCGAGCACCATGGTCGCTTCGCCGACTTCGCCGGGATCGACGCCCACCCGCGGCCGGTGCAGCGGCCGATCCCGATCGTGGTTGGCGGACACAGTGGTTCGGCGTACCGCCGCACGGTCACGCGCGCCCACGGTTGGTACGGCTTCGCGTTGAAGCCGGAGACCGCCGCCGAGTACCTCGCCGCGCTCCGCGCCATGGCTGAACGAATCGAACGGCCCTCCGGGCTCGGCGAGATCGAGATCACCGTGTCGCCACGTGGTCGCCTGTCCAGGGAGACCGCTGGGGCGTTCGCCGACCTCGGCGTCCATCGTCTGGTCATCCTGCCGCAGCCCGGGGCGGACGACATGCGGCCGGACATCGACGCCGCGACGGCGGCCGTCGACGGCCTCTGAGGCGGTCAGCAGCGCGCGCCGCGAATACCGTGGCAGCCATGGCTCTGACCCACTTCCCGAGGGACGCCGATCCGGCAGAGGTCGCGGCCCATCTTCGGCAGTACGGCTACGCCATCGTCGACGACCTCGTCGACGAGGCGACGATGGACCAGCTCGCCGCCGAAGTGGCGCCGTACGTCGAGGCGTCCGATGCCGGACGTGACGAGTACGACGGACGGTTCACGCGCCGCACCGGGGCGCTCATCGCCCGTTGTCCGGCCGTCCGGCAACTCGTGATGCATCCCACGGCCGTTGGCGTCGCCCAGCACCTCATGGCGCAGGCGACGACGATCCAACTGCACCTCACCCAACTGATCACGATCTCACCGGGCGAGTCCCAGCAGAAGCTGCACCGCGACCAGATGGCGTTCGACTTCTATCCCTTCGCCGCCGACTACCACGTGCAGTGCAACACGATGTGGGCCTTGACCGACTTCACGGCCGAGAACGGGGCGACGCACATCCTCCCCGGCACGTCGACGATGGACGACGAGGCCGCGCTGGCAGTCCCCGAGGAGCGGGCGACGATGTCGCGCGGCAGCTGCCTGTTCTACGAGGGCAAGGTGCTCCACGGGGGTGGCGCGAACCGCAGCGACGGCGATCGCCGCGGCGTCAACATCACGTACGCCGTGGGGTGGGTGCGCCAGGAGGAGAACCAGTACCTCGCCACGCCACCCGAGATCGCGCGAACCCTCGACGACGACCTGCTGCGGATGATGGGCTACCAACAGGGCGCGTTCGCCCTCGGCTATGTCGGCGACCAGGAGGATCCGCTGGCCCACCTGCGGGGCAGCCGCGGCAAGGTGAAGGTGATCGGCGAGATGGTGCAACGCAACGACGACATCCGCACCTTCGTCGACGAACTGGCCTCCGACAACTGAGCGATCAGATCGCGAGGGCGACTCGACGGCCTTCGAGGACCGCCTCGTGCACCGTGCGCGGCGCCACGCAGTCGCCCGCCCGATGATCGGCGCCTTCGATCGGATCGTCGGGGAGCCGGAAGCCGCAGTCGACCACCGCGACGCACGCGATCGAACGGTGCAGACCGCTGAAGCGATCCTCGACGTCGACCGAATCGGCCTGTACGGCGCGCAGCAGTGAACGCCGTTCGATCCGCACGCGACCCTGGGCGAGGCGGACGTTGGCGGGGGCGAGATCGCCCGACCGTGAGAGCTCGTTGCCGGCGATGTGGTCCTGGGTCACGAGGATCGCTCGCGTGCCCAGCTCCTCGGCGAGGGCGATCGCGATCGGTCCGCCGATCGGGTCGAAGACGACGACGTCGCCCTCGCCCGGGAGTGCCACGAGCCCGCGCCGCAGGTCGGCGATGTCGATCACGGTGGCGTCGGGATCGACGGCGTACGGACGCAACCCGGAACGCGAGCCGGTGCACTGCACGATCACGGAGGTGGGCTCCGCATCGGTCAGTTCCTCACCGAGGCGGACGTTCACGCCGCATCGCCTGATCTCGCGTTCGAGCCACTCGACGATCGGGGCGTTCGGACCGGCGACGGCAGCGAGGCCACCCAGACGCGACGACCGCTCGAAGAGCTCGACCTCGTGCCCGCGCGTGGCCGCGACCCGAGCAGTCTCCATACCCGCCGGACCACCGCCGATCACGACGACGCGCTTGCGCAGGGCGGCGGGTGCGTACCAGTCCGGATCTTCGGTCTCGCGACCGCTCGACGGCTCACCGATGCAGGTGACGATCGGGTTGCGGACGTCGCGAACCTGGCACGTCTGGTTGCAGCGGGTGCACGGCCGGATCTCGTCGACCGCGTCACGCCCGATCTTCTCCACCAGGTCGGGGTCGGCGATCTGAGCTCGCGTCATCTCGACCGCGTCGCACGCGGCCGCCCGATCGGCGTCGTCGCCGAGCGCCCACTCGGCCTGACCGACGTCGACCATCGAACCTTGGAGCACGACTGGCACGTCGACCACGCTGCGGATCATTCGACACAGCTCGATGTTGAACCCGGTCGGCTCGTGGAAGTCGGGTCGAGTCTTCTCGGACGAGTAGATCGAGCCGCGCACGACGACCAGGTAGTCGACGCCCGATGCGACGAGGTCGGCGGCGATGGCCGGAGCCTGCTCAGGCGTGATTCCGGCCCACGGCGCCAGCTCGTCGCACGACAGGCGCAGTCCGACGATCCGGTCGGGAGCGCCGGCACGGACCGCCGCGATCACCCGTCGCGCGAACAGGTTGCGATCGAGCCCCCACTCGTCGTCGCGCTGGTTGGTGAGCCCGCTGAGGAACTGGCGCACGAGGCTGTGCTGTCCGGCGTTGACCTCGACACCGTCGCACCCGGCCTCGGCGGCGAGCCTGGCGGCGCTCGCGAACCCGTCGACGACGGCCTCGATGTCGCCAGTCTCCATCCACTTGGGGACCTCACGGGTGTTGACCTCGGGCACCCGAGATGGGGCCCACAGCGGACGTTGGTTGTACGCCGACGATCCCTGCCCGCCGGCATGGTCGAGGGCGGCGATGACGAGCGCGCCGTGCTGGTGGCAGGCGGCCGCGATCGACGCCCACCCGTCTCGGCACCGTGCGGCGAGCGGCGCTCGCTCGTACGGCCAGTCCGACTCGTGCACGCTCGCACCCTCGATCACGATCGTCCCGCACCCACCCCGGGCGCGTCGCGCGTAGTACGCCACGTGCCGCTCGGTCGGGCGCCGGTCGTCGTCGCCGAGGTTCGTGACGTGCGGGCCGAACACCACACGGTTCGGCGCGGAACGCGGTCCGAACGTCACGGGGTCGAGCAATCGCATGGTCCGCCAGTCTCGCCGTCGCGTCAGGCCGACGACGACAGCTTCTGTTCCTTGCGTGCCACGAGCCGCCTGATGTTGCCGAGGTGGCGGGCCATGACGAGCACGCACAGACCGATCGTGGCCGCCAACTCCCATCCCGGTGCGCCAGTGGCGATGAGGCAGACGGGCATCAGGGCGATGACGGCGATCGACGCGATCGAGGCTTTCGACGTCAGGCGCGAGAGGGTGATCCAGACGACCGCCAGGACGACGGTGACGAGCGGGTGCAGCACGGCCATCACGCCGGCGCCGGTCGCGACGCCCTTGCCGCCGCGGAACCGGCTGATGATCGGGAACACGTGGCCGACGATGGCCGCCGCACCCAGCCAGTAGGCGGCCGGGCGGCCGTCGACGAGCAGGCCGGCCCCGGCGGCGATCGCACCCTTCAGGGCGTCGAGCACGAAGACCCAGACGCCTTTGCGCCAGCCGAGCGCGCGGGTGACGTTGGAGGCGCCCGGGTTCCCGGATCCGACGGTGGTGATGTCGACGCCGCTGGCGCGGGCGACGAGTGCTGCGCTCGGGAACGTTCCGAGGAGGTACGCCGCCGGGAGCAGCGCCACCCACATGGCTACTTCCGCAGGAACGTGACCGGTTGCGACCGTTGCGGCCGGGAATGATCCATCGCCGGTCGTGGCGCGGCGGCGGCACCGACGAGCGCCAGCTCACCGTGGCCACGGACGCACTCGGGATCGGGACCGTCGAGTGGCAGGCCGGTGAAGAACTTGGCGGCCATGCAACCGCCCTGGCACGCGTCGTAGCTGCCGCATGACGCGCACGCGCCGGCCGACTGGGGTTCACGCAGCTCGCGGAACAGGTCGCTGTGGCGCCAGACGCGCCCGAAACCCCCGCCGTCGCGCACCGATCCGGCCCGGAACTGATCGTGGATCACGAACGGGCAGGCGTACACGTCGCCGATCGGGTCGATGAGGCAGACGACGCGTCCCGCACCGCACATGTTGAGACCGGGCAACGGCTCGCCGAGCGCGTTGAGGTGGAAGAACGAATCGCCGGTCAGCACGTTGTCGCCGTGGGCGAGCAGCCATTCGTAGATCTGGCGTTGCTGGGCGCTCGTCGGGTGCAACTCGTGCCATGTGTCGGCACCGCGGCCGGACGGGCGCAGCCGGGTCACCCGCAGTTGCGCACCATACGATTCGGCGAGCGCCTGGAACTCGTCGAGCTGGTCGACGTTGTGGCGGGTGACGACGACGGAGATCTTGAACGGGCCGAAACCCGCATCGCGGAGGTGGTCCATGGCTCGACGGGCGATGGCGTACGAACCGTCACCGCGCACCGCGTCGTTGGTGACGGCGTCGGTGCCGTCGAGGCTGATCTGGATGTCGAGGTAGTCCATCGCCGCCAGCCGGTGTGCCGCGGCCGCATCGATGAACGCGCCGTTGGTCGAGAACTTGACGCCGATCCCGTTCCCGATCGCGTGCTCGACGAGCTCGAAGAAGTCGCGGCGGATCATCGGCTCGCCACCACCGATGTTGATGTAGAAGACCTGGAGGTCGCGGAGCTCGTCGAGCACCGCCTTGGCCTCCACGGTGGTGAGCTCGCGAGGGTCGCGCCGTCCCGAAGACGACAGGCAGTGGACGCACTGCAGGTTGCACGCGTACGTCAGTTCCCACGTGAGGCAGATCGGGGCGTCGAGTCCGCCCTTCAGCTGCTCAACCAACGAGTGAGCGCTCACCGAGCATCTCCGAATCGACCAACACCGCGACCGCCCGCTCGAACGTCGGCCATCGCTCCTCTGCGATGCCGGCCGTGGTCAACGCGTCGCGCAACGTCGGGTGGTCACCGAGGGTCCGCACGACGCGGACGATGTCGGGGTGCTTCAGGAACGTGAGCTTCCGGTTGCCGTAGTGGTACGCCAGCGCGCCGAACGGCTCTGGGCGCAGCGCCACCTGCGGATGCAGGGCGAACGCGCGGTCGAGCATCAGTACACGCCGCACATGCCGTCGATCGAGATCTCCTCGACGAGCAGATCGTCCTCGACGAGCTGGTCGGCTGCGATCGGTTCTGGGTCGGTCTCGGTGGCCGGGTCAGCGTGTGCGACATCGACAACCGGGTCAGTGACGATGGTGTCGTGTTCCATGCGCGCGAGCGTACTGCCGCCTGCGTGTCGTGTCCGCACCCCTCAGGTGTCCGCTGCCCCTACGCGCCGGGTTGCGGGTGGCGGCGGCGGTGTTGCCGGCGGCGCGAGGGGTCGGGTGCCGGATTCGAGCCGGCGACCTCGTCGAGCACGCGGCGCAGGAGCGGCCCGGTGTCGTCGGGCTGGCGGAGCGAATCGAGATGCGCCTCCCCCGACGCCAAGCGATCGCGGATGCTGCGACCGTCACGATCGACCTGGTCGAGCAGCGACGAGCCAGTGGCGTCGGTGAGCGACTCGACGGTGCGCAGCGCGTCGTCGAGGGCATGCACGGGACCGAGCGATTCGTCCGGCGCCGGCGCCGGCGCCTTGCTGGCCCGGGTGGAGCGGGACCTGACGACGGCGATCACGACCACGACCGCCACGATCACGAGGACGACACCCGCCACGATCCACATCGCATCCCACGCTATCGGTCAGCGTGAGGGTGTGATGGCGCTGATGAACTCGGGTCCGCGGCCGGTCAGGCGCCATGTCGAGTACGAGATTCCGCCGCGCATCACCGCCCACCCGACCGCCACCGTCCCGGCACCGAACACGGTCACCAGCGCCAACGAGCCGCGGGCGTTGGCCCACAGGAGCGCCAGCGCAACCGGAAGCGTGACGACGGCGAGGCCGAGGAGCACCGCACCGAGGAGGAGGGCGGCCATCATCCCGCGGCCGGTCTCGCCGGCGGCGAAGGGATTGTCGCTCTCGGGGATCGCGACCGGCACGACCGTCGACTGGACGATCGCACCACCGGACCCCGCCAGGAGACCGCCGACACCGACCATGACACCGGCGGGCAGGTACTCCCACTCCCGCGTGATCGCGGCCGCCAGCAACGGGCCGATCACGACGAGGGGTGCGGCCACGATGGCGATCGAGCGCGTCTTGCCGCGAGCGAGCGTCGCCGGGCCGGCGCCGGCGACGAGCTCGTAGGCGAGTGCCGGACCGTCGTTCCCGAAGCTGTTGCCCGACATGAACAGCACGGCCAGCTGGATCGCGCCGCCGACGAGCACCGCGCCACCACCGGCCGCGTCGCGCAGCAGGGTGGGCACGAGGACGGCTGCGAGACCGACACCTGCCCCGGTGAACGTCTCGAGCGCGGTGCGCGGAGTGCGGAAGCGGGTGAGGAGGCTGCGCCAGGCGATGGCGCCGACGCCGCCCGATCCGCATGCCCGGCGCACGAGCCTGCGCACCGTCGACGGCGACGCCAGCGGCGAGATCGACGGCGCGGTTCCCGAGTACGCACCGCGCCGTGCCGAGACGGTGAGCGCGTGCGTCGTCGATTGGAACACCGCGGCGAGGATCGGCAACCAGAGCGCGCCGAGCGCGAGATGGCCCGCCGCGGCGCCCATCGACTCGTCGGCCGCGCCCAACGCGCGTCCGAGTTGGCCGACCGGGTTGAGGGAGAGCACCCGCGCGATCTGGTCGCGCTCCCCGCGGTCGAGGTTCCCGAGAACGGCGGGGACGACCTGGAACGAGCCGTAGAACACGAGACCTGACAATCCGACGATGATCTGGCCGGTACGCGGGAACCGGTTGCTCAACAAGCCGAGGGTGTTGGTGGCGGTGCGCGTCAACAGGAGCAGGGTCGCCAGCCACGCGAGCACAGCCGGCACGACGATCACCAACGACGCCGCGCCGCGAGTGGCGCCGATGACGAGACCGACCCCGATCAGGCCGCCGGACAGCCCCGGCGGTCCCGAAGCGGCCGACGCGAGCAGCCCGATCGCTCGATCACGATCCGACAACGGCTCGGCGGCGATCACCCGCGGATCGATCGGCTGCGTCACGCCGGCCACGACGCTCACGCCGACGATGCCGAAGGCGACGACGACACAGAAGAGTACGAAGAGGTTCTCGTCGTCGGACACCGTCCGCCCGGACGCGGCGATCGCCAGCCCGATCCCCACACCGAGGACAAGGGAGGCGATGGTGCTGAGGATGACACCGACCTTCTCGGTCCCCTTGCCCCGCAGCGAACCCCGCAGGAGTCGCCAGCGCAGGGCGACGAAGCTGCGGATCAGCTGAGCCACGCCAGCGCCTCGTCGTCGACCGTCGTCGCACCGATCACGTCGATGAACGCGTCTTCGAGACGGCGGCCGTTGCGCAGCGTGTCGGTCGGCCCGGTGGCGACGAGCTGACCACGCTGGATGACGCCGACGTGGTCGCACAGGCGCTCGACGAGGTCCATCACGTGGCTGCTCAGCACGATCGTGCCGCCGCCCGAGCGGAAACGGTCGAGCATCGTCCGCATCGTGCGCGCCGATACCGGGTCGACGCCCTCGAACGGTTCGTCGAGCAGGAGCAGGCGGGGGCGATGGAGGAGGGCCGCCGCGAGCGCGGTCTTCTTGCGCATGCCGTGGCTGTAGCCGGCGATCTGGCGGCCGGCATCGTCGGTGAGCTGGAGCACCGCGAACAGCTCGTCGGAACGGGCGCGAACGACGTCGGGCTCGAGGCGTCGCAGCTCACCGAGCGTGGCGAGGAACTCGTGGGCGGTGAGCCGTTCGAACAGCTGCAGCGGGTCGAGCACGACGCCCACCGCGGCTCGCGCGGCGAGCACGTCGGTCGCGACGTCGATGCCACAGACCTCGATCCGTCCGCTGTCCGGCCGGACGAGCCCGACGACCGATCGCAACGTCGTCGATTTGCCGCTGCCGTTCGGGCCGACCAGTCCGTAGCACGACCCGTTCGGGACGACCATCGTCAGGCCGTCGATCGCGCACGTCGAGCCGTACCACTTCGTGAGTTCGAGGATGCGCAGGGGCGACTCGTCCGCCGACGTCAGCACGTTCACAGTCTGGCGGCTCGACGCGGCGATGACGTGTTCGATGTTCGGCTGTTCGGTGTCTGCGAGCCGTCAAGGTTCCGTCGCTTGATGCGGCCGACGAAGCGCCTGACGGCGCCGTCGTGCCGAACCGGGCGCTCACGTCCGAATCCGGGTTGTTGCAAGCGGTAGCGTGTTCGGCCCGTGTCGACCGGCACCAGCTTCCCCGAGCTCCCCGCGGAGCGCGCGCGCCTGGCGTTCGCGCGCACGGCGCGCGACCGGATGATCGAACGGCTCGAGCGCGTCGACCCGGACGCCACGGCGGACGAGTTCACCAAGGAGTACGTCGAGGTGACGGTCGCCGAGGCCCTCGAGTCGCTGCGTTCACCCGGTGCCGGCGATTTCTTCGGGCGCATCGACGAACCGCGTCGGGGCGGCGGCGTCGACCAGTGGTACATCGGGCGCCGCCACATCGAGGACGACACCCACGACCCGGTCGTCGTCGACTGGCGGGCGCCGATCTCGGCGCCGTTCTACCGGGCGACGGCCGTCGACCCGCTCGGCATGTCGTTCCGGCGGCGGTTCACGCTCGACGAGGGCGAGCTGATCGCCTATCTCGACGAGGACCTCGACGACCCGACGGCCGGCGACGTCGCGAGCGGCGTTCCCGATCCGGTGCTGGCCGAGATCGGCGCCGCCCGGTCGGGCGCGATGCGCGAGATCGTGGCGACGATCCAGGCCGAGCAGGATGTCGTGATCCGGTCGCCGATCGACCAGGCCTTGATCGTGCAGGGCGGTCCCGGCACCGGCAAGACCGCCGTCGCCCTCCACCGCGCCGCCTACCTGCTGTTCGAGCATCGCGGCCGGCTGGCCCGCGACGGCGTGCTGGTGGTCGGGCCCAACAAGGCGTTCCTCGACTACATCGCCAACGTGCTGCCCTCGCTCGGCGAGCGCGCCGTGAGGCAGTGCACGGCGCTCGACCTGTGCCTGCCGAAGGTCGAGATCGGCGCGGTCGACGACCACTCGGCGGCGCGTTGGAAGGGTTCGGCGGAACGGCTCGAGGAGCTCCTCGCCGTGGCGCTGACACCGATCGCGCCCCCGACGACGACATCGCGGTCCCGATCGGAGCCCGCACGGTCGTGTTCACGCGGGCCGAGGTGGCGACCTGGCTCGACATCGCCAAGCAGGGAGTCGTGCCGATCAACCAACGTCGCGAGCGGCTCCGGGTGCTCGCCCGCCAGGCGCTCCTCCGCCGGACCGAATCGGACGAGGCGTGGTCGCAGGCGGCGCCGTTGAAGGCCGCGTTGAACAAGGCCTGGCCGACCCAGCAACCGGTGCGGCTGGTCGACCGGATGCTCCCCGGTCCGAGCGGCAAGCGTCGGGTCTGGACCGCAGCCGATCAGTTCCTCGTCGACGAGGCCAACACGTTGCTCAACGGCACACCGTTCACCTACGGCCACGTCATCGTCGACGAGGCCCAGGACCACTCGGCGGTGGCATTGCGCGTGATCGGCCGTCGCAGCCCGTCCGGATCGATGACACTCGTCGGCGACGTCGCCCAGTCGACCACGCCGGCCGGCCAGGAGAGCTGGCGCGACGTGTTCGCCAACCTTGCCGTGCGTGGGTCCGTCCGCGGTTCGACCCGGAGCGCCGTCGACGGGGCGGTCAGTGGCTCGGTGGCGGTGCTCACGATCGGCTATCGGGTGCCGGAGCCGATCCTCGAGATCGCCAACCGGCTGCTGCCGCTCACCGGTGTCGACGCGGTGGCCAGCCGGAGCGTGCGCGGCGAGGGCGAGGCACCGGCGTGGCACACCGTGTCACCCGACGAACTGGCGATGTCGACCGCCGCCGTCGTGGCGCAGGTCAAGCACCGGCACCGGTTGACCGGCGTCGTCGCGCTCCCCGGCGAGCACGCGGCGATCACGGATGCCTTGGCGTCGATCGGTCTGGTCGCCGTCGACCACGTGCATCAACTGACACACGACGACGTCCCGTTGTTCGGGCCCGAGGAGGTCAAGGGCCTGGAGTTCGACGGTGTGGTGGTGGTGAACCCGCACGACATCCTCGGCAACGACCCCCGCGGCGCGCGCCTGCTCTACGTGGCGATGACGAGAGCGGTCCAAGAGCTCGCCTTCGTCACCACCGCACCCCCACCCCCCGTTCTGTCTGCGTGAAACCGCGGCGCCCGCGTTCTCAGGCAGACAGTCGGAGGAAGCCGGAAACCCCTCGGATCTGTCTGCTTCAGATTGCCAGGGCGCGTTCTCAGGCAGACAGTTCGGAGGAAGCTGAGAGTTGGGCGAGCGAGGTGAGGTCGAGGGCGGCGACGGGGCCGATCACGATCACCGCCGGTGACTCGACTGCGGCCGCGTGGAGGTCGGCCAGCTCGCACCGGAGGACATCCTGCTGATCGGTGGTGGCGCGGTGGACGGCGGCGACGGGGGTCGCCGCGTCGAGGCCGCCGGCGATCAGCTCGGCGGCGATCGCAGCCCGCTGGGCGACACCCATGAGCACGACGATCGTCCCGCCGACCTTGGCGAGCGAGCGCCAGTCGACGTCGTGCTCGCCGGAACGCCGGTGGCCGGTGACGACGGTGAACGCGGCCGACACCCCGCGGTGGGTGACCGGGATGCCGGCCGCCGCGGGCGCGGCGATCGACGACGTGATACCGGGGACGACCTCGAACGACACGCCCGCCGCCTGGAGGGCGAGCGCCTCTTCCCCGCCGCGGCCGAACACGAACGGGTCGCCACCCTTGAGCCGCACGACCCGCTTGCCCTGGCGCCCGAGCTCGACCAGCAGCGCCGAGATCATCTCCTGGGGGATCGGCCGACCCGGCCGCTTGCCGACGTCGATCAGCTCGGCGGTCGGCGCCACGATCGCCAGCACACCGTCACCGACGAGGGCGTCGTGGACGACGACCTCGGCCTCCGCCAACAACCGCGCCGCGCGCACCGTCAGCAGATCGGGATCGCCGGGCCCGGCGCCGACGAGCGACACCGTCATGATGCGATCTCGGCGTCGGCAGTTGGCGCGGCCGCGGCGGCGCACGGTCGGCGCCGGCAGCCACGTCTCGAGGGTGGTTGCACCCTGGGCGTGGCACCAGTCGCCGAAACCGTCATACAGCCGCGTCGGCGGCGAAGCGCTCGAGCAGTGGTCGCAGGTGGGCGGTGAGCTCGTCGAGCGGAATGTCGGCGCGCACGCGCTGGGCGAGGCGATCGCCGCCGGCCGACCCACCGAGGTACAGGTCGTAGGTCTTCTTCGTGCGCCCGACGATCCCGATCTCGGCGGAGTACGGCCGGGAGCAGCCGTTCGGGCAACCGGTCATGTTGAGCCGGATCGCCTGGCCCTCGTTGCCGGTATCGGCGAGCAGCTTCTCGAGCTCGTCGATCACCGTCGGCAGGACCCGCTCGGCCTCGCCGAGCGCCTGCCCGCACGTCGGTAGCGCCGGGCAGGCGATCGCCAGCCGCCGCAGCGGGCTCACGTCGTCGGGCAACGCGATGTCATGCCTGCGCAGCATCGCCAGCAGCGCGTCGCGGTCGCTCACGCCGCACAGCAGGAGATCCTGGCGGGGCGTGACCCGGACCTCCGAGACCAGCCCCGACCGAACGACCTCGCGGAGCGCGTCGCGGTAGTTGCCCGCGACGCGGCCGGACGGAACCGGCAGGCCGAGCGTGTCGCTGTCCGATCCGGCACGGTCCCAACCGTGATGCGCGTCGACGGTCCATGGCAGCAGCTCGACCGGCTCGGCGACGGCCCGGCCGGTACGAGTCTCGATCTCGGCGCGGAGCCACTCGATGCCATGCTCCTCGAGCGTGTACTTGAGCCGAGCTCGATGGCGGTCGTCGCGATTGCCGAAGTCGCGCTGCGTGGCGACGATCGCCTCGACGACGTCGGCGAGATCCTCCGGCGGCACCCAGGCGACCGGCCGGCCGAGCACCGGGTAGGTGTCGTCGGGCCGGGAGTGGCTCATCCCCATCCCACCGCCGGCGAGCACGACGAAACCGGTCAGCTCGCCGGTGAGACCCTCGCTGAGGGTGGGGACGATGCCGACGTCGTGCGAGTGGACGTCGATGCAGTTGTCGCCAGGCCAGGCGACGCCGATCTTGAACTTGCGCGGCAGGTAGGTGTCGCCGTAGAGCGGCTCCACGGGACCGCCTTCCGGCGGCGCCTCGGCCGTCACCGCCCGCTCGCCGTCGACCCACAGCTCCCAGTACGACGGGGTACGCGGCCGGAACCGTCGCACCAGCTCGGCGACGACGGGTGCCAGCACGGACCGCCGGTCGGCATGGGGGAGCGGGCAGGCCATCACGTTGCGCACCACGTCGCCGCAGGCGGCGAGCGTCGTCAGCAACGAGGCGTTGATGCCGTGCACGACCTCGTGCAGCTCACCCTTCGGCACGAAGTGGTACTGCACGCCTTGGCGGGTCGTGAGGCGCATCGCACCGTCGGCGAGCTCGGCGAGGCGGTCGAGCGCGAGCCACTGGTCGAGTGCGATCACGCCGCCCGGCACCGACGTGCGCACCATGCACGAGTAGTCGAGCGGGAGCTTCTGCTGCGTGCGCGACCGGCGCACGTCGCGGTCGTCCTGTTGGTAGATGCCGTGGAACTTGAGCAGCACCGTGCTCTCGGCCCCGAACTCGTCGGCTTGGATCAGCTCGTCACCGATCGTGCCGCGCAGATACTGACTGTCGGCCTTGATCGTCTCGACGGCCATGCCGCTACGGCCTCAGCTCGTCGACGAGCGCCGGCGCGCCCGACACGTGCAACCCGCACTCGGTCTTGCCCGTTCCTGCCCACCTGCCGCCCCGCGGATCGTCCGCGGTCGCAGGTCGCGTGCACGGCCAGCAACCGATCGACGGGTAGCCGCGATCGGTCAACGGATGGGCGGGCAGTTCGTGCATCGCGGTGTACGTGGCGACGTCCTCGTCGGTCCACGTGGCGATCGGGTTGATCTTGGTGACCGCCCGCAGCAGGTCGTCGTGCACCACCGGCGTGGTGGCCCGGCTCGGCGAGTCGGCCCGCCGCAAGCCCGTCACCCACGCCCGCTTGCCCGCCAGCACCCGCTGGAGTGGCTCGACCTTGCGGGCCGCGCAGCACGCTTCGGTGTCGGTCTGCCACACGTCGCGCTCGACGTCGGGGAGCGGATGAGCGGTCCGCAGGTTGAGGCCGAACCGGCGCCGGAGGTCGTCGGCGTACCACTCGGTCTCGGCGAACAGGTAGCCGGTGTCGAGCAGCACGATGTCGACGCCGGGCAGCACCGAGTTGGCGAGATGGGCGAGCACGGCGTCGCCGAAGCTCGCCGTCACGACCAGGTCGTCGCCGAACGTCTGACCGGCCCAGCGCAGGATCTCGTGGGGGGTCGAGTTCTCGTGCACGCTCCCCATTCAATCAAATGTTGACTATTCCAATCAAGTTTTAGGTGAATTGCCCAACCCAATTCTCGTAAGTACGGACATTTTCCGTGTGCCGCCGACCGATCTGCATGTCATCCTGGTGTTATGCGCGCTCACGCCCTGAAGTTCGGCTACCCGGTCGTGCTCGACCTGCACGGCGTGCCCGTCCTCGTCGTCGGCGCCGGGCCGGTCGCGGTCAGGAAGATCGCCGGTCTCGTCGCCGCCGGTGCCGACGTTCGCGTCGTCGCCCCGCACGTCGACGAACGACTCGACCGGGATGGGATCGCCGACCTCCGTGCGCGCGCCTACGAGGCGGGCGACCTCGACGGGATGCGGCTCGTCGTCACCGCCACCGGGGTCGAGGCGGTCGATGCCGCCGTCGCCGCCGATGCCCGCGCCAACGGCATCTGGGTCAACGCCGCCGATCTGCCGGCCGAATGTGGCTTCATCCTGCCCGCCATCGCCCGCCAGGGCCCGGTCAGCGTGGCCGTGAGCACCGACGGCACGAGCCCGGCGCTCGCCGTCCGGTTGCGCGACCGGATCGCGACCCTGCTCACGCCGGAGCTCGCCACGTTGGCGGACGACCTCGCCGCCGAGCGATCCGCCATCAAGACGTCGGGTGGCTCGACCGAGGACCACGACTGGTCGGCACGCATCGATGCCGCGCTCGACGCCGCGCTCGATCCGGGCTCGACCGCGCCCGAGTAGGTCGCGGGCGTATCCTCTGCGCAGTGGCTGGCCGGACGGGCGTGACGGTTGGCGTCAACTCCCGGGCGCTCGCCGTGGTCATCGCGCTCGTCTGGGTGGCGGCGATCGCCTGTGCCGCCGAGCCCGACGTCGCCACGCAGGAGGCGGCCCGGATCACGGACGGCGACGCGGCCGGCGGGCCGGTCGACGATCCCCTCGACGATCCTGGTGCCGACGCCCCGGTCCCCGCTGATCCCGACGTCAGGATCGGCACGCTCGCCAACGGGCTCACGTACTACATCAGGCACAACGAGCGCCCGGGTGGTCGGGCCGAGCTGCGGCTCGCCGTCAACGCCGGGTCCGTCGACGAGGAGCCCGACCAGTCGGGCGTCGCCCACTTCGTCGAGCACATGCTCTTCAACGGCACCGAGCAGTTCCCCGAGAACGAGTTGATCGACGTCCTGCGCGGGTTCGGCGCCGAGTTCGGCGCCGACATCAACGCCTTCACGTCCTACGACGAGACCGTCTACCAGCTCACCGTCGCCACCGACGACGACGAGGTCGTGGCGACCGGGCTCGACGTGCTGGCCCAGTGGCTGTCGGCCGCGACGCTCGACCCGACCGCCGTCGAACAGGAGCGCGGCGTGGTGCTCGACGAGTGGCGCGGTTCGGCAGAGAGCTCACAGGGCAGGGTGTTCGACGCCATCGAGCGGCTGTTCCTCGCCGGCACCGCCTAC
Source organism: Ilumatobacteraceae bacterium (assembly GCA_963722415.1). GTDB lineage: Bacteria > Actinomycetota > Acidimicrobiia > Acidimicrobiales > Ilumatobacteraceae > JALOLG01. The sequence continues at coordinate 192,425 of CAVRNI010000061.1, read as the reverse complement.
GAAGGCCGCGACCCGATCGGCACGTCGGAGGCGATCGAGTCGATGACGCCCGAACCTCTGCGACGCTTCTACGACGCCTGGTACCGGCCCGACAACGCGGCGCTCGTGGTCGTCGGCGACATCGACGTCGACGACATCGAGCAGGCGATCGTGGACCGCTTCGAGTCGCTGACGTCGCGGGGGCAGCCGCCGGCGGTCCCGGACCTGGCATTCGTTGCCGACACGGAACCGGCGGTCGAGGTTCTCGCCGATCCCGACCAGCCGGCGGCGTTCGTCGAGGTGACGTTGCCGGTGCCCGCCGTCTCTCCCGGCGGCGTCGGCGTGTGGCGCGACGAGGTTCTCGACGGGATCGCGTTCGAGGCGATCGCCGATCGGCTGGCGTCCGACGTCAGCGCCGGCGGGGTGGCGTTCACCAGCGCCTCGGTCGACTCCAACAGCCACGTCAGGGGTCTCGACGCGCCGAGCGTGCTCGCGGATACCTCGCCCGAGGGCGTGCCCGCCACCATGCAGGCGATCCTCGACGAGATGGAGCGAGTCGACCGCGATGGCTTCGGCACCAACGAGATCTCGCGGCTCGTGACACAGCGCCGCACAGCGGCCGAGTCGGCGTACGAAGCGCGTGCCAAGGTCCAAGACGTCGAATACGCCGAGTCGTACGTCGCCAACTTCCTCGCCGGCTCACCGATCCCCGACGCGACGACGGAGCTCGAGGTGATGACCGACATCCTCGACGCCGTCACGCCCGCTGTCGTCGCCGACCGGTTCCGGGAGCGATGGACGGCGACCGCTCCACACGTCCTCGTCGTGGGGCCGGAGGACGAGCCATTGCCGGCACCCGACGACCTGCTCGCCACGATCGCCGTGCTCGCCGATCGCGAACTGGAACCGCGGGACGACGAAGGCACCGCGGCGACCGAGCTGATGGCACGTCCCGAGCCGATCACCGAATCGGCGGTCGAGTCGCTCACCGAGGCGCCGTGGGCGTTCCTCGAGCCGACGCGCCTCGTGTTCCCGAACGGCGCGACCGTGATCTACAACGTCACCGACATCACCGACGGCGACGTGACGTTCGCCGGGCGCAGCCTCGGCGGGTCGTCGATCGTGGCCGACGAGGACGTGGTCGACGCGATGCTCGCCGGCGAGGTCGTCGCGTCGAGTGGGATCGGCGCGCTCGGCCAGGTCGAGCTCGACCGCTTCCTCGCCGACTCCGACGTCGCCGTGGCGGGCGCGATCAGCCCGTACACGGAGGGTTTCTCGGGCCGCGCCGCGGCACCCGATCTCGAGGTGCTCTTCCAGCTCGTCCACCTCTACATGACCGAGCCACGGGTCGACCCGGTCGCCGTCGACAACGTGACGAGGACGTACGGCCCGCTCATCGAGGATCCCGGCAGCGATCCCGGGCTGGCCGGGCTCGTCGCCCTCTACGGGGAACGGTACGGCGACGAGCCGCGCCTGCAGTACCTCCCATCGGCGGAGGACTTCGCGACGCTCGACGCCGCAGGTGTCGACCGCGTGTGGAACGACCGGTTCGGCGACGCCAGCGACTGGGTGTTCGCGTTCTCCGGCGACTTCGACGAGGACGTGCTCGTCGATCTCGCCCGCCGGTACGTCGGTACCCTGCCCGCGACCGGTCGTTCCGAGCAGTGGGTCGACGTCGAGTCGCCACCGCCGCCGGGGGTCGTGGAACGCACGGTCGAGGCCGGCACCGGCGCCCAGGGTGCACTGGACGTGCTGTACACGGTGCCGGTCGAATCGATCGACCCGTCCGACGTGGCAGCCGCGGCGGTTGTGACGCAGCTGCTTTCGACGCGCCTGACCGATGACATCCGCGAGGTGCTGGGGGAGTCGTACTCGCCGTTCGCCACCGTCGCGATCTACGGCGACCCGGACCCGGTGGTCGAGACCTACGTGTCGGTCACAGGCGCGCCCGATCGGATCGGTGCGATCGCGCAGTTCGTGCAGGACGATGTCGCTGCGTTGCGCGCCGACGGTCCCTCGCAGGACGAGTTCGACACCGCAGTCGAGCAGGTCAGCCGGGACATCGAGTTGTTCAGCGACGCCCAGTTGGTCGACGAGATCCTCGAGGCCGAGGTCAACGGGGTGGTCGACCTCCAGGACTTCGCCGACCAGGATGTCGCGCTGCAGGAGCTCACGATCGACGACGTGCGCACGTTCGTCGCCGCCTATCTGCCCGTCGATCAGTACATCCAGATCAGCGTGTTGCCGCGCTGACGCGGCACGAGGAGACGTATGGAGACGTGGCCGGGATCGGCGTACCCGTTGGGCGCCACGTTCGATGGCAGCGGCACGAACTTCGCGCTCTTCAGCGAGTCCGCGGAGCGCGTCGAGCTGTGCCTGTTCGACGAGGACCGAGTCGAGACGCGGATCGAGATGCAGGACGTCGACGCCTACGTCTGGCATTGCTACCTGCCCCAGGTCCAGCCCGGCCAGCGGTACGGCTATCGGGTCCACGGTACGTACGAGCCAACTCAGGGTCAGCGGGCGAACCCGAACAAGCTGCTGCTCGACCCGTACGCGAAGGCGACCTTCGGCGAGATCGACTGGCATCCCTCGCTGTTCTCGTATCAGCTCGGCGATCCGACCTCGATCAACAACGACGACTCCGCCCCGCACATGATGCTCGGCGTCGTCATCAACCCGTTCTTCGACTGGGCGGGCGACCGTCATCCGCGCATCCCGTACGCCGAGTCGGTGATCTACGAGGCGCACGTCAAAGGTCTCACGCAACTCAACCCGAACATCCCGGAGGACTCGCGTGGCTCGTATTCCGCCCTCGCGCATCCGGCCATGATCGAGCACTACCAGCGCATCGGGGCCACCGCCGTCGAGCTGATGCCCGTGCACCAGTTCGTGCACGACAGCACGTTGCTCGAAAGGGGCCTCCGCAACTACTGGGGGTACAACACGATCGGGTTCTTCGCGCCGCACAACGGATACTCGGCGACCGGTCAGCTCGGCCAGCAGGTGCAGGAGTTCAAGGGCATGGTGCGGTCGCTGCACGACGCCGGGATCGAGGTCATCCTCGATGTCGTCTACAACCACACGGCCGAAGGGAACCACCTCGGTCCGACGTTGAGCTTCAAGGGGATCGACAACGACGCGTACTACCGCCTGGTCGACAACGACCGGCAGTACTACATGGACTACACCGGAACCGGGAACTCGCTCAACGTGCGGCATCCCCATTCGTTGCAACTCATCATGGACTCCCTGCGCTACTGGGTGCTCGAGATGCATGTCGACGGGTTCCGGTTCGATCTCGCTTCGGCACTGGCGCGTGAGTTCTACGACGTCGACAAGCTGTCGACGTTCTTCGAATTGGTGCAACAGGACCCGACGATCTCGCAGGTCAAGCTCATCGCCGAGCCGTGGGACATCGGCCCTGGCGGTTATCAGGTCGGGAACTTCCCGCCGCAATGGACGGAGTGGAACGGCAAGTACCGCGACACGGTCCGCGACTTCTGGCGGGGCGAATCGGCGACGCTCGGGGAGTTCGCGTCGCGGTTCACCGGTTCGGCCGACCTCTACGAGCACGACGGCCGCCGACCGGTCGCCTCGATCAACTTCGTCACCGCCCACGACGGCTTCACCCTGGCCGATCTCGTCTCGTACAACGAGAAGCACAACGACGCCAACGGCGAGGGCAACAACGACGGCGAATCGCACAACCGGTCGTGGAACAGCGGCGTCGAAGGCCCGACCGACGACCCGGCCATCCAGACCCTGCGCGCCCGCCAGCAGCGAAACTTCCTCGCCACGTTGCTGTTGTCGCAGGGCGTCCCGATGGTGCTGCACGGCGACGAGCTCGGACGCACCCAGCAGGGCAACAACAACACCTACGCCCAGGACTCCGAGTTGTCGTGGATCCACTGGGAGCTCGCCGACACACCGCTGACCGAGTTCGTCGTCGGCGATCGCGCGCCTGCGCAGTCAGCACCCGACGTTCCGCCGGGCGCGGTTCTTCGACGGGCGACCGGTGCGGCGCGGCGAGGGTGAAGTGTTGCCCGACATCGTGTGGCTCACGCCAGGCGGCGGCGAGATGGTGCCCGACGACTGGGACTCGGAGTTGGGGCGGGCGATCGGCGTCTTCCTCAACGGCCAGGGGATACGCGAACGCGACGCACGAGGCGAGCAGATCACGGACCTGAGCTTCATCCTGTACTTCAACGCCCACGACGAGAGCGTCGACTTCACGCTGCCGAGCGAGGAGTACGCGGCCCAGTGGGAGACCGTGGTCGACACCGCGGGCGCGGGTGCCGACAGCGAGCCCGTGAAGGCCGGACAGACGATCCCGGTGACCGCGAAGGCGCTCGTCGTCCTCCGCGCCTTCACCGCTCCGGCCGTCGAGCCCGACCACTCCGTGGCCGCATCGCTGGCCTCCCTCGCCGGAGCGGTCACGCCGAGCGCCGCCACGCCACGCCCGAAGGTCGGCTGATGCCCCAGTGATTCAGCGCATGTTCGCGGCCGCGACGTTGCGCTGACTGACCTCGATCAACGCCCCGGCGCGGACCTCGATCGACACGACGTGCTCGACTTCGTGGCCGCCCGCTCGCGCCCGCCCACTGACGACGTCGAGGCCGGTGCCGTCGACGAGCGCGACCAGTGCGACCGCCCGGAAGCCGGTGTTCGCCCGGCGGTCGCCACCGGGGGTTGAGCGCTTGTCCTCGCGGACCAGCAGCCCGGAGTCCCAGACCCACACGTCGTCGACGCTGACGAAGCGGCAACGGTGGTTCGTGCGCGACTTGGTCACGATCGCGCCCGGGCACACGACGAGGTTGCCCTCGATCCACGGCGACACGCCGAGCCCATCCCGACCGAAGCCGATCTCGAACGCGTTGGCGATCACCGCGTCGAGGTCGCCGGCGGCGATCGCCCGCTCGGTCTGGACCTGCCGCACGGCCTCGGCGACGTCGTGCAACTCGGTGTCGGGCATCGCCCTGAACCGCGCCATCAGCTGCTCCGGATCCTTCATCTCCCCAGGATGGTGGGTACAGTCCCGAAACGGACGTCCGCCGCGTGCCGATCCCCGCCGATCGCTCGCCGAACCATCTGGGGGTAATTCACCGTGAAGACCAACGCCGCGATCCTGTGGGAAGTCAATGCTCCGTGGAGCGTCGAGGAGATCGAGCTCGACCCGCCGGGTCCGGGGGAGGTTCTCGTCAAGCTCGCCGCGTCCGGCATGTGTCACTCCGACGAGCACCTCGTCACCGGTGATCTGCCGTTCGAGCTCCCGATCATCGGCGGCCACGAGGGCGCCGGCGTCGTGCAGGAGGTCGGTGAGGGCGTGAGCTGGCTGGCCGCCGGCGACCACGTCGTGTTCGGGTTCATCCCGTCGTGCGGGCGCTGCATGTCGTGCTCGACCGGGCACCAGAACCTGTGCGACTACGGCGCCCTGCTCGGGGCGGGCAAGCAGATCACCGACGGCACGTCTCGCCATCACGCGCAGGGCAAGGACCTCGGCTTGATGTGCCTGCTCGGCACGTTCTCGCACCACACCGTGGTCAACGAGGCGAGCTGCATCAAGATCGAGAAGGATGTGCCGCTCGAGCGGGCGTGCCTGCTCGGCTGCGGCGTCGTGACCGGCTGGGGGTCGAGTGTCTACGCCGCCGAGGTGACGCCGGGCGACGTCGTGGCGGTCGTCGGCATCGGCGGCATCGGCGCCAACGCGATCCAGGGGGCGCGACTGGCCGGTGCCAAGCAGATCTGGGCGATCGACCCGATCGAGTTCAAGCGTGAGAAGGCGATGGAGTTCGGCGCCACCCACACCGCGGCGTCGATGACGGAGGCCTTGCCGCTGATCCAGGATGCGTCGTGGGGCACGATGGCGAACAAGGTGATCATGACGATGGGCGTCGGGTCAGGCGCCGTGCTCGGCGAGGCACTGGCGCTGGCGTCGAAGCGCGGGCGGGTCGTGGTGACCAACATCCACCCGGCGCTCGAGATGTCGGCGACCGTCAGCCTGCTCGACCTCACGCTGATGGAGAAGCAGGTCGTCGGCGCCCTGTTCGGCTCGGGTAACCCGCGTGCCGACATCCCGAAGCTGCTCGGCCTGTACCGCGACGGCCAGCTCGACCTCGACGGTCTCGTCACCAACACGTACACGCTCGACGGCGTGAACGACGGGTACGACGCGATGCGGGCCGGCGAGAACATCCGCGGTGTGATGGTGTACGACTGAACCCGAAGGGGGAGACGTGGAGCTGCGCGGCGCCACCGCGATCGTGACCGGAGCGTCGCGTGGCATCGGCGTACACATCGCCCGGGAGCTCGCCGGGAACGGCGTCAACCTCGCCCTGCCGCGCGATCGGCCGGCGAGCTCGACGAGGTTCGCGCCGAGATGGCCGGCCTCGGCGTGAAGGCGGCTGCGATCGAGTGCGACGTCGCCGATCCGGCCGCCCGGGCCGTGCTCGTCGAGCGCGCCCAGTCGGAGATCGGGCCGATCGACATCGTGGTCAACAACGCCGGCGTCGAGACCGCCAGCCAGTTCCACACGACGGCCGAGCACGATCTCGAACATCTCCTGGATGTCAACCTGATCGCACCGATGATGCTGACGCGCGCCGTGCTCCCGGGGATGATCGATCGCGGGCGCGGTCACGTCGTCAACATCGCCTCCGGCGCCGGCAAGGTCGGCGTTCCGTACGAGGCGTCGTACTGCACGAGCAAGCACGGTCTGGTCGGCCTCACCCGTTCGTTGCGTGCCGAGTACAGCGCGTCGCCCGTCGGCTTCTCCGTCGTGTGCCCGGCGTTCGTGTCCGACACCGGGATGTACGACCGCTGGGTACGAGAGGGCGTGAAGGCGCCGTGGTACCTCGGCTGGTCGAAGCCGAAGAAGGTGGCGCAGGTGGTCGTCAGCTGCATCCGGCGCAACCGGGGCGAGGTGCTCGTCAACGTCCCACCCGTTCGTCCACTCGTGACGCTGCTCACCATCGCACCCGGCATCGAGCCGGCGGTGATGCGCATCCTTGGCTACACCCGGATGTTCGAGCGAGCGGCCCAGATCGAGCAACGCCGCGTACCCGATGATTGACTCGCATCCCATGGAGGACGTGGCGTCACTCGTCGAACGGCTCGGGGGGCGGCTCGTCGGGCGCCGGCGCGAGATCGAGCTCGTCGTCGCCGCCCTGGCCGTCGACCGGCACGTCCTGATCGAGGGCCCGCCCGGCACGGGCAAGTCGACGCTCCTGCGTGCCGTCGCCCACGAGCTCGGTGTCGGTTTCGAGTTCGTCGAGGGCAACGCCGAGCTCACACCCGCCCGTCTCGTCGGTCACTTCGATCCGGCCCGGGTCCTCGTCGACGGCTACGACCCTGACGTGTTCGTCGACGGACCGCTCGTCACGTCGCTCCGCGAGGGCTCGTTGCTCTACGTCGAGGAGATCAACCGGGTGCCGGAGGAGACGCTCAACGTGCTCGTGACGGTGATGAGCGAACGCGAGCTCCACGTGCCGCGACTCGGACACGTCACCGCGGCACCGGGCTTCCGTCTCGTGGCGGCGATGAACCCCTTCGACGCCGTTGGCACGGCCCGCATCTCGGGTGCGATCTACGACCGGGTGTGCCGGCTGGCGGTCACGTACCAGTCCGCGTCCGAGGAGCAGGCGATCGCCGAACGATCCGTGCCCGACGTCGACTCGGCGTGGGCCGCCAAGGTGGTCGAGCTGGTGCGGCTCAGCCGATCCCATCCGGACCTCCGTGTCGGATCGTCCGTCAGGGGCGCGATCGACATGTGCGCCGTCGCGCCGTCCCTCGCCGCGGTACGCGGACAGCAGGTCAGCTCACCGAGCGTGTCGCTCGACGCGGCGCTGATCGCCCTGTCCGGGCGCGTTCGACTCCGCGAGGGCAGCGGCCGCACCGCCGAGGAGGTCGTCACCGAGTTGTGGGCGACCGTGTTCGGTCGGAGCGCATCCGGGGACGGTGATGGCGAGGGAAAGCTGGCGCCCCGACTGGGGCCACCAGCTCTCGCTGAAGTCGCCGCCGACGAAGGAGGGCGACGACGCTGACGAAGCCGTGGAGCAGGCGCGCAAGCGGACGACGTCGCGCCGCGAGCTCGCCCGCAACCCACGCTTCGAGCAGATCTCGCCCGATGTCGGCGAGCTCGACGAGGCGGCCGTCGACGAGGCGATGGCCGACGATCCCGACGACGTGCTGGCGATGCTGGCCGATCTCACCGGCGCGACCGACCCCAGGCTCCGCGAGTTGGCGAAGCGGATCGCCGGACGCCTGTACCTCGACATCGCCCGCCGCGGCCCGACGAAGCCACGGGGGACGGGTCGCTTGGCCGAGTTGCCGTACCGGCCCGATCGGGGTGACCTCGATCTCGACGCCAGCCTCGACGTGATCGCCGCCGCGCGTGCGGCCGGTGAGGCCGTCGATCCGGACCGCCTGCGGGTTCGGGCGTGGTCGACACCGGCGACGGCGATCTGCCTGCTCGTCGATCGCAGCGGCTCGATGGAGGGTCGGCCGCTCGCCACGTCGGCGGTGGCGGCGGCGGCCGTCTCGTGGCGCGCCCCGTCTGACTACTCGGTGCTGTCGTTCGGCAAGGACGTGATCGCCGCCAAGTCGCAGGACCGCACAGCGGTCCGGTCGAACAGGTCGTCGACGCCGTGCTCGCGCTCCGCGGCTTCGGGACGACCGACCTCGCGGGAGCGCTGCGTTCGGCGGGCGAACAGCTGGCGCGGTCGCCGGCCGGTCGCCGCATCACCGTGTTGCTGTCGGATTGCCGGGCCACCGAGCCCGGTGACGTGGTCGGTGCGGCGGCGGCGCTCGACGAGCTCGTGATCGTCGCCCCTGACGGCGACAGCGGCGAGGCCGAGGAGCTGGCGTCGCAGGTCGGGGCCCGGCATGGTCACCGTCGCCGGTCCGGCATCGGTCGCCGACGCCCTCGCGTCGTGCGCTCGACGAGTGACGATCGACGTCGGTCGCTCGGTCGCTCAGCAGGTGATGTCGCGCGGCGGCGAGATCCCGAGCGTGTTCTCCTCCGGCCCGACCGCCGGCTGCCGTCGTCGCCGTGGGCGGTGCCGACTCGCCCGTCGTCACACCCGGCAGCGCCGCCGCGCTCGTCGTCGACTCGAAGATCTGATCGGGCGCCGCGGCGAGTGGGGCCTCGCCGCGGAAGATGGCGAGGATCGCCTGCATGTTCTCGCCCTTGGTCTGCGGGATCTGCACCGACTGGCCGGACACGTTCTGCGAGGTCGACTCGATCTGGTACGACGCGATCGCGTTCGGGTCGAGCGAGCGCAGCACGCCTGCGAACTCGAGCATCCGGCCGAGTGTGAGCTCGGTGTCGATCGTGAGGTATTGGCGGTTGGTCTGGAGCAGGGCGGTCGCCACGCTCGGCGAGAACGGGCCACGACCGAGCAGGCTGGCGACGGTGCGGCGCAGGAAATCCTGCTGGCGCGAGATGCGACCGAAGTCGGAGGTGCCGTCGGTCTTCCATTCGCCGTCGACGAGGTACTCGTAGTGGCGCGAACGGACGTAGGCGAGCGCGTGGTCGCCGTCGAACTCGAAGCACTCGCCACCGGAGGCGGGCACGTCGAGGCCGGTGTTCGTGTCGCGCGCCGGGTACTCGAACGGCACCTTGACGCCCCCCACGCCGTCGACGAGGCGCTTGAACGCGCAGAAGTCGACCTGGATGTAGTGGTCGATCGGGATCTGGAAGTTCAGGAAGATCGTGTCCTGCAACCGCGAGGGGTCGTCGCGGCGGTAGGCGGAGTTGATCCGCGCCTTGCTCCCACCGTCGACCGTGACATACAGGTCGCGGGGGAACGACAGCACGGCGACCTGATCGGTCGACGGGATCGACCCGCCACACCATGATCGTGTCGCTGCGTTCGCCGAAGTTCGTGCGGTCGCCGAACGCGCCGGCGTACGGCGAGTCGGGATCGACGCAGGAGTTGTTGTCGGCGCCCGTGATGAGGAAGTTCTGGGCCTCCGGATCGGCAGCCGGGAACGTGTCCTCCGTCGTGGTCTCCGGCGCTTCGGGTTCGGGCGGCGGGCTGGTCTCGCCGGGAAGGATGACGTCAGGCGTGCGTCGCCGCACGGTCGCGCTCCTCCTCGCCGAGCACGACGAGGTTGCGGTCGGAGACGACCCATTGTCCGGCGCCGAGCGCGGCGGCGGCGCCGAAGCAGCCGAGCGACGTGAGCACGATGAGCGCGATCGTCAGCCGCTGCGGCCACGTGCGGCGGCGAGTGACCGGCCGCGGTGGCGACGGTGGTGTCGATGCCCCAGGAGACTGCGGCCCGGAAGGAACGGGGGGTTCGGACGGCATCTGACGGCCAGACTACTTTGACCGTCCGCTGCGACTTCCGCGGGCCGGTCAGGGCAGGACGACGACCGTGGTGCCGACGGGCGCCCACGCCCACATGTGTTCGGCGTCGGGGGTCGCCTGGCGCACGCAGCCGCCCGAGAGCGGCTGTCCGAGTTGCGCCTCGGACTGGATCGGCTTGCCGTTGACCTGGGGGATCTCGTGGAAGCCGATGTTGTCGCCGTCGGGGCCGACGGTGAAGCGCACCATCATCCGCCAGCAGATCGACGGGTTCTTGATGTTGCACGTGAAGCTCGAGCGCGAGAACACGTGGTACGTGCCGGGGCTCGGTTGGTTCCACGTGAGCCGTCCCGACACCAGGTACGTCCGCGACACCGTGCCGTCGGCCTCGACGGTCCACGTCCGCTGCCGCGACTTCGAATAGACCGCCCGGCGTCCCTCACCCGAGTTGGTGGGCAGCTCGTCGGTCGGCGGTGGGATCGTCGTGGTGGTCGTGGTCGTCGCCGGTGCCGGGATCGTCGGCGTGACCTGGATCGCCGTGCCGCGGGTCGGCACCACCGTCCCCGACACCGTGGCCGGACCCGGGATCCCACCGGCCGAAGCCGGCGCGACCGTGGTCGTCGTGGTGGTGGTCGTCGAGGTGGGATCGGTGCCGCCGTAGACGGCCGACCCTGAAAGCAGCACGGCGACGACCGAAAGCGTCACACCACAACCCAACCTGGTGTGCATAAGGCGTAGACGCTACCCGGATGCCTCGTCGCGTGTCGAGGGCGCCAGGACGACCTCGCAGCGAAGTTGCTCGCCATCGTGCACGGTGATCTCGAGGATCGAGCCGGCGTCGGCGAGGTCGCCCCGCCCGGCATCGATCGCGGCGTGCAGCCCGGCGGGCGCCCACACGCGCAGCTCGGCGACCTCGGCGCGCTGGCTCTGCTTGGCCTCGGTCTTGGCCCGGCGCACCTCACTGAGGACCTCGGCCACGGGGTCGAGCAGCTCGGGATCGCCGCCGGCCCCGAGCGGTGCCGGCCAGGCGGCCGCGGTGCACGCTCGTGTCGTGCCACCAGCTCCACGCCTCCTCGACGGCGAACGGCATGATCGGCGCGAGCAGCCGCTGCACGACGTCGAGCGCGGTGCCCAACGCCACCCGCGCCGACGTCGCAGCTGCGTCGCCGTGCGACCCGTAGGCGCGGCCCTTCACGAGCTCGACGTAGTCGTCGCAGAACCACCAGAAGAACGACTCGGTGCGCTCGAGCGCGCGTGCGTAGTCGAACACGTCGAACGCCGTCGTGGCCTCGGCGATCAGGATGTCGAGCTTGGCGAGCATCGACTGATCGACGGCGTTCGGTCGGTGCGATGTCGCCATCGACGCCCTCGACCGCCGCGAAGCCGAGCACGAACTTGGTGACGTTGAGCAGCTTGTTGGCGAGCTTGCGCCCGACCTTCATCTGATCCTCGCTGAACGCGGTGTCGACGCCCGGTCGCGCCGAGCGCCGACCAGTAACGGACGGCATCGGTGCCGTACTGGTCGAACAAGCCCATCGGTGTGATGACGTTGCCCTTCGACTTCGACATCTTCTTGCGGTCGGGGTCGAGGATCCAGCCGGAGATCGTGGCGTGTCGCCATGGCGCCCCGCCGAACTCGAAATGACTGCGCACGACCGTGGCGAACAACCAGGTGCGGATGATGTCGTGCGCCTGCGGTCGCATGTCCATGGGGAACACGCGGGCGAACAGCGTCGGGATCCTCCTCCCACCTGCCGGCGATCTGGGGCGTCAGCGACGACGTCGCCCACGTGTCGAACACGTCGGGGTCGCCCATGAAGCCGCCCGGCTGGCCGCGCTGGTCGGCCGTGTACCCGTGCGGCACATCGGTCGACGGATCGATCGGCAGCTGCGACTCGTCGGGCACGAGTGGTTCGTCGTAGTCGGGCTCGCCGGCGTCGTCGAGGCGGTACCAGACCGGGATCGGCACACCGAAGAAGCGCTGACGGCTGATCAGCCAGTCGCCGTTGAGGCCCTCGACCCAGTTGTCGTAGCGGTGCTGCATGTGCGCCGGGTGCCACGTGACCTCGCCACCGCGTTTCACGAGCGCGGCGCGGAGCTCGGGGTCGCGGCCACCGTTGCGGATGTACCACTGACGACTGGTGACGATCTCCAACGGCCGGCTGCCGCGTTCGTAGAACTTCACCGCGTGGGTGATCGAGCGCGGCTCGCCGAGCGTTTCACCGGACGCCGTCAACTGCTCGACGACCTGCTTCTGCGCCTGGGCGACGGTCAACCCGGCGATCGCGGCGTACGGCTCGGCCGCGACGCCGGGCGGTGGGGTCGGCAGGATCCGGCCGTCGCGCCCGATGATCGGCCGCATCTCGAGCGCCAGCTCGCGCCACCACGTGACGTCGGTGGTGTCGCCGAACGTGCAGATCATGGCGATGCCCGTGCCCTTGTCGGGCTGCGCCAGCTCGTGGGCGACGACCGGGACCTCGACGCCGTACAGCGGGGTGCGCACCGTCGAGCCGAACAACGGCTGGTACCGCTCGTCGTCGGGGTGGGCGACGAGGGCGACGCATGCGGCCACCAACTCGGGGCGGGTGGTGTCGATCTCGACGTCGCCCGCGCCGTCGGTGCGGTGGAACGGCGAGCTTGTGGTACGTGCCGGGCCGTTCGCGGTCCTCGATCTCGGCCTGGGCGACCGCCGTCCGGTCGTCGATGTCCCACAGCGTCGGCGCTTCCTGCAGGTAGGCCTCGCCGCGCCGGAGGTTGCGCAGGAACGCGCGCTGGCTCGCTCGCCGGGATCGTTCGTCGATCGTCGCGTACAGGTACGACCAGTCGTACGACAGTCCGAGCCGGCGGAGCACGGCCTCGAAGATCTGCTCGTCGATCGCGACCAGCTCGTCGCAGAGCTCGATGAAGTTCGGCCGTGAGATCGGCACCGGCCGGTGGTCCTTGGCGACGTCACCGCGGAACGGTGGTTCGAAGCCCTCGACATATTGCTGCGCCGGGTCGCAGCGCACCCCGTAGTAGTTCTGCACCCGTCGCTCGGTGGGCAGCCCGTTGTCGTCCCACCCGATCGGGTAGAAGACGGCCTTGCCGCTCATCCTCTGGAACCGGGCGACGATGTCGGTGTGGGTGTAGCTGAACACGTGGCCCATGTGCAGCGACCCGCTCACGGTCGGCGGTGGCGTGTCGATGGCGAACACCTCGGCGCGGGTGCCGACGCGTCGAAGCGGTAGATGTCGTCGGCCCGCCACCGCTCGATCCAGTGCGCCTCGATGCCGTCGAGCGTCGGCTTCTCGGGGACGTTCGCCATGGCCGCCCAGGCTACGGGATGAGGCCGGGCGCGGTCCTGGCTGTTGGCTTCCGAGCAGTCACGGCGTCGATGCAGTCCGGGTCAGCGGCCGAGGTCGGCCAGCATCTGGGTCGCCGCGGCGTGCGTCTTCGGACCCCAGATGCCGTCGATCTCGGCCGTGTACAAGGACTTCTCGGTGAGCGCCTGCTGGGCTTTGATCACTGCCGCCTCGGTGCGCGGGCCGAAGACGCCATCGCTGCGCGAGAAGTCGGCGAAGCCGAACAGGCGCAGGAAATCCTGCAGCCGCCCGACATCGGCGCCGGCGCTGCCGCGCCGGAGCGGTCCGGAGGGCAGGATCGTCTGCTCCGGCCCGGCGTCGGGCGGCGACGCCGGCACCTGCAGCGGGCCAGTGTCGGCCGGCGCGCCGGCACCGTCGCCTCCGACCAGCGCGTCGATCGACGTCGCCAGGTTGGCCGCCTGCCAGGTCCGCTCGATGTGCAACCACTGTGCCCATGGCTGGCCCATACCGGTCTTGGGATTCGGCGTACCCGGGCGCCAGCCGGCGTTCGACTTCCAAAAGCGCGTGCCCTGGTAGTCGTGTACCGCCTGGATCCCGAGGACGTCGGCGTTGGTGGTGCAGAACTCGATCACGACGTCGGCGACCGGACGGCCGGGACCGGGATCCTGCCACCGCCAGTCCCACGCGATGCCCCAGTTGTGCAGGCTCGGGGTGTCACCGGCACGCACCGCCCGCGGCGGCTTGGCGAGGATGCCGAGGTCGGCTCCGCCCCAACGCGATCGCACGTATTGGCGCAGCTCCTGCATCCCGATCGGCGCCTCGTCCGGGTATGCGATGTTGCGATCCGTCAGCGACTTGGCCGAGTCGTAGGCAGGTCCGCCACGCGTGGTCGGGGGCGCGGCATCCGCGCCGAGGTCGTCGTCGTACGGCATCCCCCCGGGTCGTCGCTCGTGCTCTCGACTTGCTCGGGCAGTTCGTCTGGAGCCGCTTCGTCAGCCACCGTTCTGACCGTAGTCTGATGTCCGTGCTGCGCCTCTACGACACCGCCACGCGACGAGGTGCGCGAGCTCGCGATCCGCGACCCCGGGAAGGTGTCGATCTACCTCTGCGGGCCGACGGTGTACGGGCCGCCCCACATCGGGCACGGACGGGCGACGCTCGCCTACGACATCCTGCGCCGGTACCTCGAGTGGTCCGGCCTCGACGTGCGCCTGGTCTCGAACGTGACCGACATCGACGACCAGATCATCAACCGCGCGGCCCGCGAGGAACGTCCGTGGCAGGACATCGCGACCAAGTGCGAAGCGGTGTGGTGGAAGGCGATGGACGCGATCAGCTTCGAGCGACCGACCGACATCCCCCACGCCACCGACTACGTCGAGGAGATGGTCGAGATGATCGGCCAGCTGGTCGACATCGGGCGGGCCTACATCACCGACGACGGCGTCTACCTCTCGGTGGAGTCGGTCGAGGACTACGGGCTGCTGGCCCACCAGTCGCTCGACGACATGCTCGCCGGCGGCGGCGAGCGCGAGATCTACGGCGCCGACCAGAAGCATCATCCCGCCGACTTCGCGCTCTGGAAGCTGTCGAAGCCCGGCGAGCCGGCGTGGCCGTCACCATGGGGCGAGGGCCGGCCCGGCTGGCACAGCGAGTGCGTCGTGATGAGCCCTCGACCTGCTGGGCGAGGGGTTCGACCTGCACTGCGGTGGCCAGGACCTGCGCTTCCCGCACCACGAGAACGAGCGCGCCCAGGCGGTCGCCCTCGGCAAGCGCTTCGCCAACCACTGGATGCACCACGGCTTCATCGTCGACGCCGAGGGCGAGAAGATGTCGAAGAGCCTCGGCAACGTGTCGAACCTGCTCGACCTGATCGACCAGTACGACCCGCGCGCCTATCGGATGGTGCTGCTCCAGGCGCACTACCGCAGCCAGATCACGATCACCGGCGACACGATCGACGCCGCGGTCAACGCACTGGCGGGCCTCGATTCCTTCGCCGCGCGGACGAGCGGCCTCCCGGCGGCGGCACCGGATCCCGGATGTGCTCGACGCGTTCCGCGCCGCGATGGACGACGACCTCGACGCTCCGAAGGCGACCGCGCTGCTGTTCGACACCGTCCGTCGGGCGAACGCCGCGCTCGACGTCGGCGACGACACCGCACCGGCGCTCGCCGCCGCGGCCCACGAGATCGCGACCGCGTTCGGTCTGGTGCTGCGGCCGCCCGCCGATGTGCCGCCCGAGGTCGCCGACAAGGCCGCTGCGCTCGATGCCGCCCGGGCGGCCAAGGACTTCGCCGTCGCCGACGCCCTCCGCGACGAGCTCAAGCCGACGGTTGGACCGTCGAGACCACCAAGTCCGGCACCGTCGTAGACGCTGAGCGGCGGCGAAGCGGCTCGCCGCCGCCGCCGAACCGGGGTTCACCTCTGAACGACGGGTTCGGTCCTGAGCAGGTTGGCGCATGAACCCGGGGTCGCTGGTCGGGGCCGTAAGCTGGTGGCTCGTGTTGACCGGAGGCCCAGCCGAGTCCGGACCTTCGGGTCGGGGTGGAGCGCGATGACCGCGACCGTCGACACGCCCGCCCTGCGACGCCTTGACGCGTTGGAGCGGACGGCGAGCTCGCGGCCACGCGCGGCGTCCCGGCCATCGACACCGTCGATGGGCTACCAGCCGGGGCTCGACGGCCTCCGCGCGATCTCGGTGATCGCCGTCATCTGCTACCACGCCGGGTTCGGCTGGATGCACGGTGGCTTCTTCGGCGTCGAGGTCTTCTTCGTGGTCTCCGGCTTCCTGATCACGTCCCTCCTGATCGAGGAGCGCGAGCGAACCGGGCGGATCGCGCTGCGCCAGTTCTGGGTCGCGCCGGGCGCGCCGGTTGCTGCCGGCACTCGGTGCCGTGCTCGTCACGGTGGCGACGTGGACGGCCGTGTTCGGGTCCGACGAGCAGCTCTCCCAGATGCGACGCGACCTGCCGTGGTCGATGTTCTACGTCGCCAACTGGGGCCAGGTCCTTGGCGACGTGCCCTACTTCGCGGCGGGCGATCCACCGCTGCTCCGGCACCTGTGGAGCCTCGCCGTCGAGGAGCAGTGGTACCTGATCTGGCCGTTCGCGTTCGTGCTGCTGACACGCCGGCGGCTCACCCCGACGCAATGTGCCGGCTGGCTGGTCGGCCTCGCGGTCGCGATCATGACGTTCACGTTCTGGCTCCACTCCGGTGGCCCGTCGTTGATCGGCGGCCCGCTGGGTGTGTCGGGGGATCGGATCGCACGAACTTCATGTACCTGTCGACGTTCACCCGCTCGACCGGACTGCTGCTCGGGGCGGCGGCCGCGTTCGTGTGGCGACCGTGGCGTACGCCCATTGCGGCCCAGCACGTCCCGGGACGCCAACTCGACGTCGCATGCGGCGTCGCGATCGGGATGCTCGTCTGCATCTTCGGTGTGGCGACGATCACCGACGGCTACGTGTACCAGTGGCTGCTGCCGCTCGTGTCGGTGTTGTCGCTGGTGGCGGTGCTGACGGTCGTGCACCCGGCCGCGCACGGCGCGCGGGCGGTGTTCTCCACGACGCCGCTGGTCGAGATCGGTCGTCGGAGCTACGGGCTGTACCTCTGGCACTGGCCGATCTTCGTGTTCGTCGGCGCGACGGAGGGATCCGCCGGCCGGTTCGTGCTCGGGCTCGTCGTCACTGCGGCCGCGTCCGAGCTGTGCTACCAGTTCATCGAGACGCCGATCCGTGAGGGTGCCCTCGGCTTCTGGTGGTCGCGCCAGGAACCGAGCCGATGGACGCGCCTCGCCCTGGGTGGAGTGCTCTGCGTCGGCCTGCTGGCCTTCTATTCGAACGTCGAGCAGTTCGACGCCGCCGAGGGCGGTGACGACGCCGAGTTCGTGCTGTCGACCGACGCCGCGGACAGGCCGAAGCAGCGGTCGACGAGCCAGGTCGTGGACGCCAACCAGAACGAGCAGACGGAGCCGGCAGCACAGACGCTGGGCACCGGCGTCGATCAGGACCTGGCCGAACCGGTCGTCCCGGCGACCGCACCGGTGTTGCCGCGCCACGTCGCGATCGTCGGCGATTCGCAGGCCCACTCGCTGGCGATCAACCTGCCCGACGGGATCGGCGACACGTTCGTCATCACCGACGGGTCCGTCGACGGTTGCGGGGTGCACGACTCGGGTCGTGTGCTCAGCGCGCGCGACGGATTCTCGAACTCGTTCTCGATCTGCGAGGGCTGGCAGCAGGAATGGGCGGCGGCCGCCGCCCAGGCCGACGTGGCACTCGTCGTGCTCGGCGCGTGGGACGTGTTCGACGTCGAGATCGATGACACCACGTACGTGTTCGGCACGCCCGAGTTCGATCAGCTCTTCGCCACGCAGCTCCGATCGGGCATCGACGCGATGCTCGCCGCTGGCTCCAAGGTCGCCTTGCTCGAGGTGGCGTGCATGCGTCCTCAGGACGTCGACGGTGCTGGTGTCCCGGCGCTGCCCGAGCGCGGTGACGACGCCCGGGTCGCCCACCTCAACGAGCTCATGCGAGGCGTCGCCAGTGCCGACCCGGCCAACGTCACATTCGTCGCCGGGCCCACGGCGTGGTGCAACGACGAGGCGATCGCGACCGACCTCGGACATCGGTGGGACGGTGTGCACGTGTACAAGCCGGGCGCCAAGCTGATCTACGAGACGATCGCGCCGGCATTGCTCGAGATCCCGACGTGATCCGCGAACCGTTCGACCCTGGCTGAACGTATATCTGCACTAGATGTCGGCCCATTCGCTCGTCGCCAGGCTCCGCAACGGCGACCCCGACGCGGTTGGTCGTCTGTACGACGAGTACGGCCAGCGCATGTTCGCGGTGGCCTACAAGGCCCTTGGTGACCGCTCGCTGGCGGAGGAAGCTGTGCAGCTCACGTTCCTGAAGACCTGGCAGGCCGCCGAGCGGCTCGAGCCCGACACCGAGATCGGGGGGTGGCTGTACACGATCACGCGGCGGACGGCGATCGATCTGTACCGGCGCGAGTCGCGCCACACGACGGTCAGCCTCGACGCCGAGATCGTCGCCCTGCCCACGACGTTCGAGGACCTGTGGCAGGTGTGGGAGGTGCGGTCGATGATCGACCGCCTGCCCGACGGCGAGCGGGCGGTCGTCGAGTCGCTTGCACTACAAGCGCCAGACGATGCAGGAGACGGCCGACGAGCTCGGGGTTCCCGTCGGTACCGTGAAGTCGCGGACGCACCGGGCGTACGGCCGACTCGCCAACCTGCTCGGGCACCTGCGGGAGGAATCGGCATGACGTGCGACGACTTCCAGCGGTCGTACCTCGAAGGTGAGACGACGGCCGACGGCGAAGCGCACCTGCGAGGTTGCGCGGACTGTCAGCGCGTCACACCCGAGCTCGATGTGCTCCGTGCCCGCCTCGGTGACCCGGCCGTGTGGGAACCGGCGGGCCCAGAGCTCCGTGGACAGGTGATCACAGCGGTGGTGTCTGCAGCCGGTTCGTCGAAGGTGTCGAGGCGGTCAGCGGCGCTGGCGTTGGCTTGCCGGCGCCGCCGCGGCGTTGGTGGTCGCTGTCGTGGGCGCCTCGCTCGTCCTCATGCCCGATCGCGCTGACGGCGCCGACTGGGACCTCACGCTGTACGCGAATGAGGTGGCGCCGTCCGCAGTGGTGGAGGTCCACGGGTGGAACACCGCCAACGGGACGCATCTGCGAGTCGACGTCGACGGGCCTCGCGCCCGCCGGTCCGAACGAGTACTACGCGATCTGGATGTCGTCGGACTCCGGCGAGCACGTGCCGGCAGGAACCTTCCGCGAGTCGGGGCAGATCGAGTCGTGGGCGGGGGTCACCCGGGCCGACTTCCCACGCATGTGGATCACGCTCGAGCCCGACGACGGTGACGAGCGGCTCACGGGCGAGACAGTCGCCGACACGCCTGGCTGGTGACCAGCCCACGGTTCCGGCGACATCTCCCGTCATTGTGTGAACGCCCGCGAACCTTCTCGGTGTCGGCTCCGTAGTTCTTCGTGTCACTTGTCCCCGACGGAAGAGGTACCCCCGATGAAGCGTTCGATCCCTGTCCTGCTTGCGACCCTCGCCCTCGTAGCAGCCGCCTGCGGAGACGACGACGACTCGACCAGCGACACCACTGCCGGCACGACCCCCGCCGCGGCGACCGACGCCCCTTCCGCCACGGAGGCGCCCGCGGCGACCGACGCCGCCGCCCGCGGCGACCGAGGCGCCGGCAGCGACCGAACCGGCCGGCACCGAGCCGGAGGACGAGGGTTCGGGCGAGGGCGAAGAGCTGGCGTTGGCCACCACCGATCTCGGCGACATCATCGTCGACGACGAAGGCATGACCATGTACCTGTTCATGCCCGATGCGCAGGGCGACGCCAGCGTGTGCAACGACGAGTGCGCCGCGGCGTGGCCGCCCCAGATCGAGATCACCGAGGTCGGCGACGGCCTCGACGAGTCATTGGTCGGCACGATCACCCGCGACGACGGCTCGGTGCAGGGCACGTACAACGGCTGGCCGCTCTACTACTTCAGCGGCGACAGCGCGCCCGGCGACGTCAACGGCCAGGGTCTGAACGACGTCTGGTATGTGATCGACGCCAGCGGCGCCGCCATCGGCGTCTGATCGTCGCGCCTTCCCCGGCGCGCCAGTCCGCATCCGGTCAGGGTCTTCCTTCCAGCCCCAATGGAAGACCCTGACCGGAGCGGAAACCTCCAGCACTGCCGTCCCCACCTGAAGTTACCGATGGGTAGACGGCGGGGTTACCAACCGGTAACTTAGAGTCCATGACGGACTTCTCGCTCAACCTCAACGAGGACCAGCTGCAGATCCAGAAATGGGTCCACGACTTCGCCGAGAGCGTGATCCGCCCCGCCGCCCACGAGTGGGACGAACGCGAGGAGTTCCCGTACCCGATCGTCGAAGAGGCGGCCCAGATCGGGCTCTACGGGTTCGACTTCATGCTCAACGCGATGGGCGATGCGACGGGTCTCACGTTGCCGGTCGCCGTCGAAGAGGTGTTCTGGGGTGACGCCGGGATCGGCATGGCGATCATGGGGTCCGGGCTGGCGGCGGCGGGAATCGCCGGCAGCGGCACGCCGGAGCAGGCGATGGAGTGGGTGCCGCAGTGCTACGGCACCGCCGACAAGGTCCAACTCGGGGCGTTCTGCGTGAGCGAGCCCGACGCCGGCTCGGACGTGTCGAGCCTCCGCACCCGGGCCGTGTACGACGAGGCGACCGACGAGTGGGTGCTCAACGGCACCAAGGCGTGGATCACCAACGGCGGCATCGCCGACGTGCACGTGGTCGTGGCCGCCGTCGATCCCGAGCTCAAGGGCCGCGGGCACGCCTCGTTCGTGGTGCCGCCCGGCACGAAGGGACTCAGCCAGGGACAGAAGTACCTCAAGCACGGCATCCGTGCCAGCCACACCGCCGAGGTCGTGCTCGACGACGTGCGTGTCCCTGGCGCGTGCCTGCTGGGCGGCAAGCCACGACTCGACGAGAAGCTGGCCCGGGCGCGCGAGAGCGGGCACTCGGGCGGCAAGCAGCCGGCGATGATGACCTTCGAGGCGACGCGCCCGGTCGTTGGCGCGCAGGCGCTCGGCATCGCCCGCGCCGCCTACGAGTTCGCGCTCGAGTACGCGAAGGAGCGCAAGGCGTTCGGCCGGCCGATCATCATGAACCAGGCGATCGCCTTCAAGCTCGCCAACATGATCACCGAGATCGACGCCTCCCGCCTGTTGATCTGGCGCGCCGCGTGGCTCGCCAAGAACGGTGGGTTCAAGAACGCCGAGGGCTCGATGAGCAAGTACAAGGCGAGCGAGGTCGCGGTGTGGGTGACCGAGGAAGCGATGCAGATCCTCGGCGGCTACGGCTACACCCGCGAGTATCCCGTCGAGCGCTGGCACCGCGACGCCAAGATCCACACCATCTTCGAAGGCACCAGCGAGATCCAGCAGCTGGTGATCGCTCGGGCGATATCTGGCCTGCGTATCGAGTAATTTCTGCCGGGACAGTTCGCTGGCCGTCTCGCCGTCGGTCGCCGCCGCCACCGACCAGGAGAGACCTGCCGTGCGCAAGATCATCAACTTCACCCACGCCACCCTCGACGGCTACATCGACAACCCGCACGAGTGGTCGTTCCAGTACTCCGACGAGGAGTTGCAGGACTACGGACTCGAGATGACGCTCGCCGCCGACGCACTGCTGCTCGGCCGCATCACCTACGAAGGCATGGCACAAGCCTGGCCCACCAGGGGCGGTAACCCCTTCGCCGACCACGTCAACTCGATCACCAAGTACGTCGTCGCATCCCAACCGGTCGACACCACGGCGTGGGATCCGACCGTGGTCATCGCCGGCCCCGACCTGCTCGACGAGGTCAGCCGACTGAAGCAGGCCGAAGGCGGCGACCTCCTCATCTGGGGCACCGGCCAGCTGACCGACGCCCTCGCCGCGGCCGGCCTGCTCGACGAGTACCGGATCTGCACCTGCCCCGTCATCAAGGGAGGCGGCGAGCCCCTGTTTCGCCCCGCCAGCACCGGCACCGTCGAGCTCCTCGACACCAAGATCCTTGCCACCGGCGCCGTCGTCCACGCCTACCGCCCCACCTCAGCCCCCTGACCCGAACCGAGCCATCCCGGGTCCCAACAGCCCATGCTCGACCACGACGCTTCGGTCACGGCTTTCCCCACCTGTGGCCGATTCTGGTGACCAAGGCGGGTGCCTCGACGGCGTTCAGCGCTGGATGCTTTCCCAGAAGGCCTCAAGCCTTGCGTTGAACTTGTCCGGGTCCTCCTGGAAGGGTTGGTGGGCCGCTTCCGGCCACACCTCGAACTGGGCGCCGGGGATGGCGTCGGCGACCGCCTGGCCGAGGTGCGGCGGGCAGACGAGGTCCTTGGCGCCGGCGATCACGAGCGTCGGCACGGTGACCTGCCCGAGGCGGTCCAGCGTGGTGTGGTTCGCCCAGGCGTCGAGCTGCTGGTGCATCGACTCCGGCGACTGCGGGTGCGGGAACGCCAGCGCCTCCTCGATCACCTGGTCCACGAAGCCGCTTTCATGCGCCTCCGCCGTGTAGATCCAGAGGAAGAACGCCTCCAGGAAGGCGTGCGGGTCGGGCGCCTGGTCGATCATCCAGGTGAACATGCGGACGGCGGCGTCGAAGTAGCGGTCGCCCTTGCCGAACGTTCCCATCAGGACGAGGCTCTGCACCCGTTCGGGGTGCCGGATCGCGAGCTCCTGGGCGGTCACGCTCCCACCTGAGAACCCGACGACGTCGGCCCGTTCGATGCCGAGGTCGTCGAGGATGGTGGCGGCGTCGTCGGCCATCCCGGCCACGGTGAGGGGCGTGTCAGGCAGCGGCGTGCGGCCGACTCCGCGGTTGTCGAAGGCGATGGTGCGGTAGCGGGAAGACAGCCCGTCCTGCTGGAACGCCCACGCCTCGGCGGGGTCGCCGAGGCCGGCGATCAGCAGGACCGGCGGGCCATCGCCCCGGTCGTCGACCCACATTCCGTGGCGGGTGAGCAGTGTCGTGGTCATGACAGGACCTCCATGGTCGTAGAAGAAGTTGCAGAGGAAGCGAAGTGGTGGGACACCCCCGAGCGGTCGAGCGCGCCGACGATTGTGGCGACGTGCTCGTGGTCGGTACCGCAGCACCCGCCGACGACTCGCAGGTCGATGATCGAGCCCAGCGACGCGTAGAGCGCCCCGAGTTCGGTGATGTCGCCGCGGTCCAGCTCGGTGGCTTCGTCGAGCTCGGCGTGGCTCAGGCGCGAAGCGTTGGCTCGCACGCCGCGCACCCGCGCCAGCCACGGAGAGCCGGTCTCGAGCTCGTCGAGGAAGTGCGTCGGGTGGGCGCAGTTGACCATGTAGTAGGCCGGAGCGACGCGGCACGCGTCGTCCACCTGAGTGATGGCGTCACTGAGCGTCTGGCCGGAGGGCAGGCGGCCGTCGGTCTCGACCGTGAACGAGATGACGGCGGGCAGGCCGACGGCAGCGGCCGCGCGGGCCACACCGATCGCTTCCTCGGTATACGTCATCGTGATGGCCGACATCATGTGGGCACCCGCTTCGGCGAAGGCGCGAGCCTGCAGGCCGTGGTAGGCGGCGGCTTCGGGGGCCGACATCGTCGCCCCGACCACGTAGCCGTCGCCCCGGGGACCGATCACGCCGTTGACGACCGCGGTGACGCCCGGCCGCTCGACGGCGAGCGCGGACACGAACTCGACGGACCGGTGGTTGACGGCGGCCAGGCGGACCGCGTCGTAGCCGAGGCGGGCACCCCAGTCGAGGTTGGCCCGCCACGTGGGCGTGTCCAGCACGAACCCGGTGCCGAACCGCTCGGCGAGGTCCAGGTACGGCGTGTAGTAGGCGACCAGGCCGGCCCGGCCCGCTTCGGAGTCGAGCAGGGGGAAGGCTGCGAAGTCGGGCAGGTCGAGTCCCTGGTGGAACACGAGGGTGGTCTCGAGACCGCCGTCGGTCAGGAACGGGCGGTCGGCAGTCAATTGGGGCAAGGACATGGAAGGTTCCTCTCGTCGGATTTCTGGCATCAATCACCCCTGAGGCGTGAGGCTCCTCCTCACATCGTGAGGATCGCCTTCACGCCGGTTGGTTGCGGCGCCGATCCGCGGCGCCGCCGACCAACAAGGAGAGAGCAATGCTTCGCTTCCGTAACCTCGCCGTGGCCGGCGCCGCCGCCCTCGGCCTCGCTGGCGCCGCCCTCGCCGGCGCCCCCAACCCGGCCAGTGCAGCCGGCGATCCCGTGATCGGGATGCAGGTCCTCGACATGCTCTGCAGGTCGAAGGGCGGGTCGCCGTACGACACCCCGATGACCATCAGCCGCTGCCAGGACGCTCGACCGAAGGAAGGTTTCCAAGTCGAGCACCTCATCTGCGAGGGCCTCCTCGAGGGGACCTTCCAGAGCGTCACCAGCGCCAGCCGCCCCAAGCGGGTGAACTGGTTCTGCTTCCCCGGCGCGATCACCCCGTGATCGCCTGGGACCCGGCTCCTACAGTGGGGCCATGGCGTCGGGCGCGCTCGTCGGACGGGACCGTGAGGTGCAAGAGCTCGACGAGCTGTTGCGGACCAGCCGGCTCGTGACCGTCATCGGTCCGGGCGGGGTCGGCAAGACCGTCCTCGCCCGCGCCGGGGCCCTGCGGGCCGCTCCGATGTTCTCGATGGGCGTCGGCTACGTCGACCTCACCCGTGTCGAGGAGGAGGCCGGCGTGCCCGGCGCCCTCGCCGCGCAGCTGGGGTTCGACTCGTTCGATGCGCTGCTCAGCTCCCCCGCCGACCGTCCCATGCTCCTCGTCGTGGACAACTGCGAGCACCTCCTCGACGCCACCGCTCACTGGCTGGTGCAGATCCTCGGTGTCTGCCATCAGCCGACGATCCTCGCCACCAGCCGATCCCCGCTCGACCTTCCTGGCGAGTGCGTGCTGCCGCTCGCTCCCCTCCCCGTCCCCGCATCCGAGAGCGACCCGATGGCGTGTCCGTCGGTGCAGCTGTTCCTCGGGCGAGCCCGAGAGGCGGGCGCGACCGTCGACCCGGCCGATCTGCCGGTGGTGGCGGAGCTGTGCCGCCGTGTCGACGGTCTGCCGCTCGCCATCGAGATCGCAGCCGCGCGCGCCAGGACGATGAGCATCGCCGAGATCGTCAGCCGCCTCGACGCCAGCGTCGACGTGCTCGACCGGCCACGCTTTCGCGGCGACCCCCGCCACCGCGGCGTGGCCGAAACCATCCGCTGGTCATACGACCTGCTCTCGCCGCCGGCCGCCCGGCTGTTCGAGGAGTTGGCCGTGTTCGCCGGTCCCTTCTCCGTCTCGACGGCGGCCGCCGTGGCCTCCGTCGAAACCCGCATCGCAGTTCGGCGCGCTGCTGGACGAGCTGACTCACGCCTCACTCGTCACCGTTGACACGACCGGACCCGAGACGCGGTACCGCTTGCTCGAGACGGTCCGGCAGTTCGCCCTCGACCGCCTGCGCGGTCGCGGCGCGTTAGAGCCCGCCTACGACCGTTTTGCCGACCACGTCGTCGATTCGGTCCGCGAGATCGTCCGCGGTTCCACCACCAGCTGGCGGCCCGGGCTCCTCCGCGAGCTGGTGGCCGCCTTCGACGACCTGGCCGAGGCGCTGCGGTGGTGCACGGCCCACGACAGCGAGCCCCGACGGGCATACGCCCTGTGCGCCACCCTGTGGGGAATCGTCCACCAGGGTCGAGCCGACGACATCGCCGACCTCGCCCGCCGGACGCTCGCCCGCTGGCCCGACGAGGGATCCTCGGCGAGCGCCCAGTGCGTGGCCGCCCTGGCGACCGCCGAGTACGTGACGGGCCATCCCGAGCGAGCCCTCGAGCTCGTGACCCCAGCGCTGGCCGCGCTCCGCGCGCCCGGGCTGGCGTCGGTCACGCTGCGTCGGGTGGAGGGTCAGGCCCGGCGTGCCGTCGGCGACACCGAACACTCGCTCACCGCATTTCGCGAGGGGGCTCGATTGGGGCACGAGCTGGGCATGCCGTCGATGGCGATGGAGCTCGAGATCGCCGCCGCCGTAGTCGCGGCCGACCGGGGCGAGGTGGGCGCCGGCGTCGCCGCGCTCGGCGAGCTCGTGGACCGTGCCGCCGCATCGGGCTCCGTCCTCACCGAGACCTGGGCTCGGGCCGCGTGGGGGTGGCTGCTGTTGCGGGTCGACCCGGCCACTGCGCTGCCGGTGATCGAAGCGGGCCTGGCCGAGGCGCGGCGCATCGACTACCCGATCGCCGTCGCCGTGAACCTGCGCTCGCTGGCCTACGCCCGCCTGCTCCTCGACGACATCCCAGGTGCGACCGAGGCGGCCGGTCAGCTGCTCGACGACCTGCTCGAGAGGGGTGCGCTGTCCAACTCCCGCCTCCTCGTCGACGT
Organism: Ilumatobacteraceae bacterium; assembly: GCA_963722415.1. Taxonomy (GTDB): domain Bacteria; phylum Actinomycetota; class Acidimicrobiia; order Acidimicrobiales; family Ilumatobacteraceae; genus JALOLG01. Next base: position 165,930 of record CAVRNI010000061.1, on the reverse strand, counting down.
GACGGCGGTGGTGGCCCATCGCTGTGGGCACCCCGCATGGGCGACCCTCGCCGCCACCGCTCGTGCCCTGCCGATCACGACTCTCACCGCCGCCCAGCACGAGCTGGTGCCGCTCCCAGAGGCGACGGCGCCGGCGGTCGCGCGCCACGACGTGATCAACACCGTCCGGACCGTCCTCGAGGAGCTGGCGACGCCGGGAGCGGTCAGGCCCGTCGAGAGCAACGACGACCCCGAGCCGGAGCCGGCGGTCTGGATCGAGCGACGCGGAGATATCTGTGAGATCGGCTTCGCCGGCCGGGTGGTGTCGATGCGACTGTCGAAGGGGCTCGGCGACGTCGTCCGCCTGATCGAGGCCGACGGCCGGGAGGTCCACTGCCTCGACCTGGCCGGCGCCGGTGTGGAGGAGTCGTCGACCGGTCCGGTCCTCGATGACACCGCCCGGCGCCAGTACGAGCGGCGCATCCTGGAGCTGCAGGAGGAGATCGACGAGGCCGAGCACAACCACGACCTGGCCCGGGCGTACAAGAACCAGGTCGAGCTCGACGCCATCATCGACCACCTGACGGCCGCCCTGGGGATGGGCAACAAGCCCCGCACGGCCGGCGGCACCGCCGAGCGCGCCCGGTCAGCGGTGACGCACCGCATCCGGGCCGCGATCCGCGAGCTCGAGAAGCTCAACCCCAACCTGGGCCGCCACCTCCGACACGCCATCAACACCGGCACGTACTGCAGCTACCGCCCCGAGCAGCCCACCACCTGGCGCATCACCTGAATGTCGCGATCAGCGCGTGCGGAGTCTCTCTGACGCGTCCGAATGCGTCGAGATCGCGTCCGAGCTCGCAGGCGAACCACGCCGCACTTTAGTCTGTGAGCCCTCGTGCACGACGAGCCTGGACAGCTCAATCATGTGATGATAACGTAGTCATTCCGGGGAGTCCCAGGCAGTGGGATGTCCCATGCACATGGGAGGGGGTCCCCATGCACGGAGTGCGCTCGCGTCGCGGGGTCGTCGGAATCGTCTTGGTCCTCGGGATGATGGGTGTGGTGGCCGGCTCCATCACCGGCGTGTCGGCCGCCTCGTCCCGGCACAACCGCGCCAGCATCACCAAGGAACCGTTCGGGGTGGTCAACAACCCCGCCAGCCCGTCGAACGGGCTCGCCGTCGACCTCTACACGCTCAACAACGGCCGCGGGATGGAGGTCAAGATCATCACCTACGGGGGGATCCTCCAGTCGATCAAGGTTCCCGATCGGCGCGGCAGGGTCGCCAACGTGACGCTCGGCTTCAACAACCTCGATCAGTACGTGAACGAGAATCCGTACTTCGGCAACATCACCGGGCGCTACGCCAACCGCATCGCGCTCGGCCAGTTCACGCTCGACGGCGTCAGCTATCAGCTGGCGACCAACAACGATCCCAACCACCTCCACGGTGGGGACTTCGGATTCGACAAGCGGGTGTGGGCGGCGGAGGAGATCCACGACGATCGCAACGTCGGGCTCCGCCTCACCTACACGAGCCCCGACGGCGAAGAGAACTACCCGGGCACCCTCGCCGTCGAAGTGGTCTACCTCCTCACGTCCAAGAACGAGATCCGGATGGAGTACCGCGCCAGTCTTCTCGACGACAAGGCCACCATCGTCAACTTGACCAACCACGCCTACTTCAACCTCGCGGGTGAGGGGAACGGCGACATCTACGACCACAAGTTGTTCCTCAATGCCGACAGCTACACGCCGGTTGATCCCACGTTGATCCCGACCGGGGCCATCGACCCCGTCGCGGGGACGCCGATGGACTTCCGCCGCCCACAGGCGATCGGCGACCGGATCGACGACGGAACGTTCGAGCAGCTGGTCATCGGTCGCGGCTACGACCACAACTGGGTGCTCAACCGCCAAGTGGGTGACGGCAAGTTGGTACTGGCCGCCCGCGCGGTCGACCCAGACAGTGGACGGAGCCTCGAAGTCATCACGACCGAGCCCGGCATCCAGTTCTACGCCGGCAACTTCCTCGACGGCACGCTGGTCGGTACGAGCGGGAAGATGTACCGCCAGAGCTACGGGTTCGCGCTCGAGACCCAGCACTTCCCCGATTCACCGAACCACGACAACTTCCCGTCGACGGTCTTGCGACCGGGTGAGGTCTACGAGACCACCACGATCTACAAGTTCGGCGTGAGCCGCGGGCACTAGCAACGATCGTCTGGTCGTCGCCGACTGTCGTCGGCGACGACCCGGCGCCAGCGCGACTTCGACGAGCGAACGCATCGCGGCTTCGGATGTATCAGCATCCCCGGCCCGGATCGCCTTCGCGACCGTGGCGCGGAGCAACGCCTCGTCTCCTCCGCTCGTGTCCGGTGGCGGCGGATCCACGGCGGCCTCCAGCGCGACGCGGATCATCGCGCCGACGTGCGACAGCAGCGAGTTCTGGGCGGCATCGACCACCGCGTCGTGGAAGTCGAGCTCGGCCGCACGGAACGCGAGCGGCTCGGCCGACTGCCGCCTCGATCCGCCGCTGGTGAGCGTCGATCTCGGACAACTGCTCCTCGGTCCGTCGCTCGGCGGCGAGTCGTGCGGCGGCGGACTCGATGGTCGCCCGGATCTCGTACAGCTCGCGCAGGTCCTCGCCGCGCTCCATGTCGGCGAACTGCCACGCGACGACGTCGGCGTCGAGCAGGTGCCACGACCGGCGCGGCCGGACCCGGGTACCCGTGCGCGGCTTCACCTCGACGAGTCCCTTGGCCTGCAACACCTTGATCGCCTCGCGGACCACGGTGCGGCTCACGCCGAGCTCGGCCGCCAGATCGTCCTCGTTGGGCAGCGGTGCACCGCTCGGCCATGCACCGGCAACGATCCGCAGGCCGAGATCACTCACGACCCGGCCGTGCAGACCGCGCCGCGGATAGCCGAGCCCGTTCACGTCGTCCCACCATTCAGCATCCGGTCGGAGGATACGCGGGACGAGGGCGATGGGGCATCGAGTCGCGGATCCTCATGCCGTCGCGGGGCCGTCGTGGCTGGTGCCCCGTTGCGGTAGTCGGACGCGACGAGCTCGGTGAGCTCCTGCACCGAGGTGTCGCCGACGGACGGTCATACGTGATGCGACCGTGTTGCAGCAGGTTGACGCGATCGCACACGTCGACGATCTGGGCGTAGTTGTGGGCGATCATGATCACCGAGACGTCGCCTCGCCGCTTGAGCTCGCGGATGAGGTCGAGGATGACGATGCTCTCCTTGGCTCCCATCGCCGCCAGCGGTTCGTCGAGCAGGATCACCTTGGCGTCGGAGAACACCGCCCTCGCGACGGCGATGGCCTGGCGCTGCCCGCCGGACAGCAGTGCGACGTCGGTGTCGATCGACGGGATCTTGATCGCCATCTCGGACAGGCGCGGCGCGTGCCAGTTCGCGCATCGCCCGCTTGTCGAGAAAGGGCGTTCGGCCGATGGTCAGCTCGCGCTTGAGGCTCATGTTGAGGAACACGGGGAGGTCGTTGATCAGTGCCAGGTCCTGGTACACGGTCTCGATCCCGCGTTGGCGGGCGTCGCTCACCGAGCGCAGCGTCACCGGTTCCCCGTCGAGGAAGAGCTGACCGGCATCGGGCTGATGGAAGCCGGTGAGGATCTTGATGAGGGTCGACTTGCCGGCGCCGTTGTCGCCGATCAGACCGAGGATCTCGCCACGACCGAGGCGGATCGAGACGTCGCGCAGCGCGACCACCGGACCGAAGTGCTTCGCCACTCCTTCGGCCCGGATGACGTCGTCGGTCACGTGAACTTCCTCATCCGGATGCGGAGGCGGTTGGCCGCCGCGTTGAGGAACATCGAGGCGATGATCGCGATGCCGAGAATCATGTTGAACGTGGCCGCGTTGATGCCCTTGATCGTGAGGCCATCGCGCAGCACACCGAGCACGAGCGCACCGAGGAAGGCGCCGACCACTGTGCCGGATCCGCCGGCCAGCGCGGTCCCACCGATGACCGCCGCCGCGACCCCCAAGAACATCAGTTGCGATCCACCCGCGAGCGGCTCCATCGACGTCACCCTGATCGCCTCGCTGATGCCCATGAACCCCGCCAGCATCGCCGCCAGGATGAAGTTGCCGACCTTGATGCGTTTGGTCTGGATGCCGGCTTCGCGGGCGCCGACGGGGTTCCCGCCCGTTGCGACGGTGTAGATCCCCCATCGTGTGTTCACCAGGACAACGTGCACGACAACCATGATCCCGATCGCCCAGATGAAACCGGAGAACCGGGCGCCGCCGAGGATGTCGGCGATGCCGCCTTCGGGCGCCGGCTTCGGGAAGGCGTCGGAGATCGTGAGCGTGAAGCCGTTCAGGAAGAACAGCATGCCCAGCGTGGTGATGAACGACGGAACCCCGCTGGCGACGGTCATGATGCCGTTCAGGAGGCCCACGAAACCGGCGCCGAGCAGGGCGATCACGACGGCGACCAGAAGGGGCAGCCCGGCCTCGGTGCAGAAGTACATGAGGAACGGCGTCATCGCGTAGATGTGCCCGAGGGAGAGGTCGATCTCGCCCGAGATGAGCAGCATCGCCTCGGCGATGGCGAGGACCGCGACCGATGCGCTGTACTGGGCGATCACGCGCATGTTGTCGACGCCCATGAACGCCGGCGTCGACACTGCGAAGTACACGAACAACACCACCGCGACAAAGGCGATGCTCGCCTCGCGCCGCCGGGCGATCAGGTCGCTCGCGCGGTAGGCGAACGACTTGACCGATCCCGGCGGCGCCTCCACGGGGGACCCGTTGATGTCTCCTTGCTCGATGGTCTCCGTCATCTCGCGGCTGGTCGCTCAGCCGGCCGGCTCGACGATCTTCTGCTCCTCGGCGTCGCCTTCGAAGCGGCTCGACGTGTCGAGGAACAGCTTCGCCGATGTCGGATCGAGGAACACCAACCCGGTGTTGGTCTCCGGCGGGAGCACGACGCCGCCCGACAGCTTGGACAGGTACAGGTACTGCACCGGGAGGAATCCTTGGAGATACGGCTGTTGGTCGATGGTGAAGTCGAGCACACCTTCGGACACCAACTCCACCGTCGTCGGCAACAGGTCGTACCCGCCGCAGCCCTTGAGCCCGGCCGCCCGGGCGTCGTGGGTCTGGACGACCTGCCCGACGCCCTGCGTGCTGCCGGCGTCGACGGCGAACATCCCCGCCACGCCCGTGTTGCCGAGGTAGTACGCCTCGATCGTGCTGAGCTCCTCCTCGAGCGTGGCTCCCGTGGCGATGTCTTCGACGTTGATCGCCGCACCGGACTCCTCGATGGCGGCGATCGCACCGTCGATGCGGGGTTGGATGTTGAGCTGGCCGGGCGTGGCGATGAACAACGCGACGTCACCCTCACCGACGAGCTCGACGATCCGCTTGCCCATCTCGAAACCCGATCCGTAGAGGTCCTGACCGATGTAGGCGAGGCGGGCGTTGGGCGCGTCGGCGTTGTAGGAGACGACCGGGATCCCCGCCGCCAGTGCGCGCTCGATCGGATCGTTGAACGCCTCGAGGTCGACGATCGCAACCGCGATCCCGTCGGCGTTGGCGGCGATCGCGGCTTCGAAGGCGTTGACCATCTCGGCGTTGTCGGCCCGCTCCGATCCGGTCCACTGGAACGCCGTGCCGAGCAGAGCTGACGCGTCCTCGATGCCGTACTGGGTCGGGACGAAGAACGGGTTCGTCGTCACGTGGTTGATGAAGACGAAGTTCCACTCCGGAGTCTCGGGGAAGTTGCCACCCACTCCGCCCCCGCCGCCGCCCTCGTCGGCCGAGTCGTCGTCGTCACCGCCGCAACTCACGAGGAGTCCCGCGGCAGCGGTGAGCCCCATCGCCCTCAAGACCTCGCGCCGCGAGCGCAGTGGACGGTGCATCTCCATCATGTCCCCCTTCGACCGCGGCCCCCGATGAGCAGCAATCATGTGATGATTGGATCGAGTCTAAACATCACATGATTGCGTGACAAGCGCGGCGAATCAGCGGATCAGAAGCCGCTCTCAGAACCCCTGGGCGAGGCGGTAGTACGCCTGACTCCAGCGCAGCTCGCGAGCGAAGCTGCGTGGTGTGGTGTCGGCGTCGATGACGACGAGCTCGGTCTGCACCATCTGCGCGAAGTCCTCCAGCTCGTCGGTCCCGAGCGGCCGATGAGAGCACCGTGTGATGGGGTCCGCCGGCGGCCAGCCACGACTCGGTCGACGTCCGCAGGTTCGGTTTCGGCTCCCACATCGCGCATGCGACGGGGAGCTTCGGCAGCGGATGAGCGGGCTCCACGACCTCGACCTCGTTGGCCACGAACCGGAACCGCTCGCCGAGGTCGGCGAGCCCCAGCACGACGGCGGGACCTGGCGCGGCGGTGAACCTGAGGCGCACCGGGTCGTCGCGGTTGCCGATCGAGAGCGGATGGATCTCGAGGCTCGGTCGCGTCGCCGCGATCGACGGGCAGACCTCGAGCATGTGGGCGCCGAGGATCCGTTCGTTGCCCGGCGCCAGGTCGTACGTGTAGTCCTCCATGAACGAGGTGCCACCCGGCAGCCCTTCGGCGACGACCTTCAGCGTGCGGAGCATGACGGAGGTCTTCCAGTCGCCTTCGGCGCCGAAGCCGTAGCCGTCGGCCATGAGTCGTTGCACAGCCAGTCCGGGTAGTTGTCGCAGCCCGCCGAGATCCTCGAAGTTGGTGGTGAACGCGCCGAACCCACCCGCCTCGAGGAACGAACGCAGGCCGAGCTCGATGCGTGCTCCGTCGCGGAGCGACTCGTGCCGCTCGCCCGTGCGGCGCAGCTCGTCGACGACGTCGTACGCGTCCTCGTACTCGCCGACGAGCGAGTCAACATCGGCGTCGGCGACGGCCTCCACCGCGGCCACGAGATCGTTGACCCCGTAGGTGTTGACGGACACTCCGAAACGCATCTGCGCCTCGACCTTGTCGCCCTCGGTCACCGCGACGTCGCGCATGTTGTCGCCGAAACGGGCGAGCCTCAACGACCGGATCTCCGCCAGCCCGCGCGCCGCACGCGCCCACGTCGCGATCCGCTTCGACACCAGTGGATCCGACACGTGGCCGGCGACCGTCTTGCGCGGCGCGCCCATGCGGGTGAGGACATGGGCGAACTCGCGGTCGCCGTGCGCAGCCTGGTTCAGGTTCATGAAGTCCATGTCGATCTCCGCGTACGGCAGGTCGACGTTCGACTGCGTGTGGAGGTGCAACATCGGCTTCTGCAGCGCGCCGAGGCCGTTGATCCACATCTTGGCGGGCGAGAACGTGTGCATCCATGTGATGACGCCGATGCACCGCGGATCGGAGTTGACCTCGAGCATCTGGCGATGGATCCCGACCGACTCGGTCAACACCGGCTGGAACACGACGGTCAACGGGATGCCACCATCCGCGTTGAGCTGCTGCACGATCGCGGCCGACTGATCGGCGACCTGGCGCAGCGTGTCGTCGCCGTACAGGGCCTGACTGCCGGTGAGGAACCAGATCTGGCGATCGTCGTGCGTGCTCATCGAGTTCTCTTCACTTCTGCCCGTAGGCGCTCTGGTACCGCTCGTACAGACTGTCGACGTCGGCCGGATCGATGACGACCGGCTCCCCGAGCATGCGCGCGTGGTGGACGGTCCTGGCGACGTCCTCGCACATCACGGCCGCCTTGACCGCCGCGCTCGCCGTTGGCGCCGATGGCGAACACGCCGTGACTGGCCAACAGCACGACCGGTGAGCGGTGGCCGGCGAGCGTGGAGACCACGGCGCGGCCGATCTCTTCGTCGCCGATCCGGGCGAACGGAGCGACCGGGATCGGGCCGCCGAACTCGTCGGCCATCGCGGTGAGGACGCACGGGATCGCCTCGTGACGGGCCGCCCATGCCGTGGCGTATGTGCTGTGCGTGTGAACGATCCCGTTGACCTCGGGCATCTCGCGGTAGATGTAGGCGTGGGACAGCGTGTCGGACGATGGGACCAGGGAGCCGTCCACCGGTTGTCCGTGCAGGTCGGTGACCACCATCGACTCGGGTGTCAGGTCGTCGTACGCGATCCCGCTGGGCTTGATCACCATCTGTCCCGCACCCGGAACCCGACCGCTCACGTTGCCGCTCGTCCACGTGACGAGTCCCCAGCGGACGAGCTCGCGGTGCAACACGCAGATCGTCTCACGCAGTTCGGCGACCGCCTCGGCGGTAGTTGGCGCGTTCATCGTTCGGCCTCCCGCTTGATCGCGCGCAGGCGGTGCATGACGTCGGTCGCGCCGCGCCCGAAGTAGTCGTGGAGTGTCGAGTACTCGGCGTACAGCCGGTCGTAGATCGCGCCACGTCGCGCGTCGGGGACGTACACGCCGTGCTCGACGCGTCCCATCGCCATCGCCGCGACCCTGATGTCGGGATACGCGCCAGCGGCGACCGCGGCATGGATGGCCGAGCCGAGCGCCGGACCCTGATCGGAACCGATGACGCCGATCGGCCGACCGATGACGTCGGCGTAGAGCTGCATCAGGAACCGGTTCTTCAGGAGGCCGCCGGCGACGATGAACTCGGCGACGGGAACGCCGCGTTCCTCGAACGACTCGACGATCTTGCGCGTCCCGAACGCGGTCGCCTCGAGCAGGGCGAGGTAGATCTCCTCCGGCCTCGTCGCCAGCGTCAGCCCGACGACGACACCGGACAGCTCGTGATCGACGAGCACCGAGCGGTTCCCGCTGTGCCAGTCGAGCGCCACGAGTCCATGTGCCCCGGCCGGGATGTCGGCCGCGAGCTGTGTGAGGTGCTCGTGGACGCTCTGCCCGGCATCGGCTGCGGCGCAGCGCGTAGCTCGCCGGGACCTGGCGCTCGACGTACCACGCAAAGATGTCACCGACGCCGCTCTGACCGGCCTCGTAGCCCCAGAGCCCGGGGACGATGCCACCGTCGACCACGCCGCACATCCCTGGCACCTCGTGCAGCATGTCGGAGCTCATCACGTGACACGTCGACGTGCCCATGATCGCCACCATCTGGCCGGGCTCGATCGCCTGCGCCGCCGGCGCTGTCACGTGGGCGTCGACGTTGCCCGTGCACACCGCGATCCCGACCGGGAGTCCCGTCCAGCGCGCCGCCTCTGGTGTCAGCGAGCCGACGCGATCGCCGAGCCGGGCGATCGGGCGCTCGACCTTGTCGACGACGAAGTCGGCGAAGTCCGGGTTGAGCGCGGCGAGGAACTCGCGGGAAGGGTAGGCGCCGTCCTGGAGAATGGCCTTGTAGCCGGCCGTGCACGCGTTGCGGACGTAGACACCGCTGAGCTGCCACACGATCCAGTCGGCGGCCTCGATCCAGTGCGCTGTCCGCTGGTAGATCTCGGGATCTTCCTCCAACAGTTGCAGCCCCTTGGCGAACTCCCACTCGGACGAGATGCGGCCGCCGTACCGACCCAGCCACGGCTCGCCGCGCTCGGCGGCGAGCGTGTTGATCCGGTCGGCGTGGGCCTGCGCCGCGTGATGCTTCCAGAGCTTGACGTAGGCGTGCGGGCGAGTCGCCAACTCGGGCACCTCGCACAGTGGCGTGCCGTCGTCGAGCACGGGCAGCACCGTGCACGCGGTGAAGTCGGTGCCGATCCCGATCACGTCGCGGGGGTCGATCCCGCTCTCGCGCACCGCCGCCGGCACCGCGTTCTGCAGCACGTCGACGTAGTCGTGCGGCACCTGCAGCGCCCAGTCGGGCGGGAGCGCCACGCCGCGCGTCTCGCCCACATCGAGGCTCTCCTCGAGGACACCATGGCGGTACTCGTGCACCGCGCTCGCCAACTCCGCGCCGTCGCCCACGCGCACGACGACGGCACGGCCGGACAGCGTGCCGTAGTCGATGCCGATCACGTAGTGCTCGGGCGAGCTCATCGTGCGGACATCCTCTCTAGGTGGTGGTCGTGGCCGGGATCCACACGCGCATCGTCGACGGCCCGCGGTTGGCCCAGCTGTGGTACGGCGTCAGGGTCAGCTCGATGGCGTCTTGGCTGGCCTCGTCGGAATCGACCCGCGCGCCCTCACGGTACGGCCACGGCTGCTGCGGCGGATCGACCAGGCGGGCGGCCACCACGACCGAGCCGTCGTCGTCCCGTGGCGGCACCGACGCGTCGACGCGAAGCGCATCGACGTGACGTCCGTCCGGGAGGTCGACCGATTCGGCGCACATCACGACCGGACCGCGCTCGAACGCGACACACCCGCGGATGGCATCGATCCGCGGGTCGGGCGTCGTGACGCGGGGGACGACGGGAACGGCGAGCGTCACCTCGTCGCCGACGGCGAACGGCCACTCGACGACCACGGTGCCGGACCCCGCGGGACGGCGGGTGCCGCTCGGGTCGGTCACCTCGGCATCGCGTGCCCAGTCGGGGACCCGAAGCGTCAGCGCCCATGGTCGTTGATCGGACTCGGTGATCCGGACGGTCACGGCGCCGTCGCGCGGGTAGTCGGTCGTGACCTCGAGCCCAACCCGTCGACCGTCGTCGAGCGTCGTGCGGATGTGGCTCTCGACGTACTGGTGGATCTGGATGCCGCCGCCGTCGGCCGTGGCGAGATAGGCGGCGAGGCTGGCGAGCGTTCGCGCCACGTTCGTGGGGCAGCACGCCACCAGGAACCACGGTTCGCGCAGGCTGGACGAAGCCCGTCTGCTCTCGACCTCGGGATCGGGGAGCTTGCCAGGCACGCGTTGATGCAGCGGGTTGGCGTAGAAGAACGCCCGGCCGTCGGGCGCGGGCGACGTCGCCACGACGTTGTAGAGCGTCCGCTCGATGAGATCGGCGAACCGCGGCTCGCCAGTGGCGAGCAGCAACCGCCACGCCAGCATCACGGAAGCGATGCCGGCGCAGGTCTCCGAGTACGCGCGGTCGGGTGGCAGGACGAAGTCGTCCCCGAATGCCTCACCCGTGTGGTGTGAACCCATCCCGCCGGTGAGGTACGTGCGACGGGCGATGGTCGCCTCCCACTGCGAGATGATCGACGCGAGGAGATCGTCGTCGCCGGTCTCGACCGCGACGTCGACGGCACCGGCGGCCAGGTACAGGGCGCGCACGGCGTGACCGCGGAACACCGTCGCCTCCCGCACCGGCATGTCGTCCTGGAAGTACGCCTGGCCGAAGCCGATCTCGCCGAGCGTGCCTCGACCCCTCCGCTCCACGAACAGCGCGGCCTGATCGAGGTACCGCTGCTCGCCCGTGACGCGGGCGAGCTCCGCCAGACCCAGCTCGACCTCCGGGTGACCGCCGACGCGCTCGATCCCACCGGGACCGAACGTCGCACAGACGTGGTCGGCGGCGCGCCGCGCGATCTCCACGAACCGGTCGTCGCCCGTTGTCCGTGATCGGGCGACGGCGGCCTGGAACAGATGCCCGAAGTTGTAGAGCTCGTGTCCCCACTCGAGGTTGCTGTACCGCGGCTCCTGGCCGGGTCGTCCGAACACGGTGTTGAGGTACCCGTCGGGCTCCTGCGCCGGTCCGATGATCTCGGTGAGACCGTGGATCCGGTCGTCGGCGTCGGACGACCCGGACCGGCCGACCTCCCACGCCATCGCCTCCATCAACTTGTACACGTCGGAGTCGGCGAACATCATGCCCTGGTGGTTGCCGGCGATGGTTCCGTCGGCCGCGCGTGCGAAGTTCCCGACCCACTCGAGCCGTTCCATCCAGCCCTGGCAATGCGCCAGCGTCGCGGTCGAGTTGACGTGCTGACGTTCGGCCCAGCTCCCGCCGACGATCTCGACCTCATCGAGGCGGAGTGGTCGAAGGCGGCCGCGGCTGGGGACCACCGGGCGCGCGTCGCCGGTCATTTCACCGCTCCGGTCAGGAAGCCGGCGACGAAGTACTTCTGCAGGAGCAGGTAGAAACCGACGCACGGGATGATCGAGATCGTGATCCCGGCCTGCAGCATGCCCCAGTCGGTGCCACCGAGACTGGTCTCGGTGCGGGACGACGCGAGGATCAGCGGCAGCGTGAACTTCGAGTCCTTGTTCATCATCACGAGCGCGCCGAGGTACTCGTTCCACGAGGTGATGAACGCGAAGAGCGCAACCGTGATGATGGCGGGCACGACGGCGGGGAGAAAGACCCGGCGGAGGGTCTGCATCGAGTTGGCGCCGTCGATCATCGCCGCCTCCTCCAGTTCGCGTGGCACCGCCTCGAAGCTGTTGCGCATGATGTAGAGGCTGAACGGCAGCTGGATCGCGGTGTGGATGATGGCCAGACCGATCAGCGAGTTGGTGAGCCCGAAGTCGGCGAACGTCAGGAAGATAGGTGTGAGCAGCGCCTGGTACGGGATGATCAGCGCGAGGAGCAGCACGACGAACAGCGGTTCCTTGAACGGAACCGGGAAGCGCGCCAGGCCGTACCCGGCCAGGATCGTGAGGCAGAGCGTGAACAGCACCGTCAACAGCGCGGTGCCGAAACTGTTGATCAGATAGGTCGGCAACCCGGCCTGGTACTCCCACAGCCGGCGGTAGGCGTCGAAGCTGAAGCCGTGCGGCACGTAGGTCGGGGGCGTCTGGGCGGCCTCCTCGGTCGGCTTCACCGAGGCCAGCACCGACGCGACGATCGGCAGCACCATGATGATGCAGATCGCGATACAGATCGCGCCGACGAGGTACCTCGTCGGTCGGGACGCGCGCGGCGGTCGGTACGTCCGTTGCGTACCGGGTTCGACCGTGTCGAGCCCGTCGATGTCCACGCCGGCAGCACCCGGCGCCATCACATTCATCGGGACGCTGGTCACGACTGGCTCCTTCTTGTCAGGATCATCTGTGTGATCGTGAAGATCAGGATGATGAAGGCGAGAACCAGCGACAGCGCCGCGCCGTAGCCGAGCTTCAGGAACGGGAACGAGTTGAGGTAGACGTAGAACACCGATGTCGCGGTCTGGTTGAACGGCTGGCCGGCGGTCATCAGGTAGAACTGGTCGAACGCGAGCAGGGAGCCGATCACGCTCACGAGTGTGACGAGCAGGACGGTGCGCATCGTGAGCGGCAACGTCACCCGCAGCGTGCGCTGCCAGTTGCTGGCACCGTCGACGGTCGCCGCCTCGTTGACCTCGGTGGGGATCGCCTGGATCGCGGCGACGAACAGGATCATGCCGAAGCCGAGCACCTTCCAGACCACGGAGATGATCACCGCCCAGTTCCCGAGGCTGGCGTCGGTGCCGAGCCACAGGATCGGCTCGTCGATGAGACCGAGATCCTCGAGGACCCGATTGACGAGTCCGTACCGGGCGCTGAACAGCCAGTACCACAACAGGCTCGACGCCCCGAGCCCGATGACGACAGGCACGAACAAGATCGTGCGCGTGACCCGTCGGAGGCGGGTATTGGTCGAGGTCAGCAGGGCAACGAGGTAGCCGCCGATCATGAGGATCGGCGTGATCATGATCGTGTACTTCAGCGTGAAGCGCAGCGATGTCCAGAATTGGTCGTCGTCGAGGATTCTCGAGAAGTTGTCGAGGCCGACGTACTCGGGCGGCGTGATCAGCGACCAGTCGTTGAGCGAGATCCAGAACATCCGGCCGAACGGATACAGCGTGAACGCGAGCACGAACAGCAGTGCCGGCATCACGTAGAGGAACCCGATCAGCTTCCTTCGTCTCGTCCTACGCATCCCGTTCCCCAGATTGTCAGCCCGATCAGTGCGAACGAAGGGCCGCGGCGCTGCTCACAACGCCGCGGCCGTTTCGGCTCGTCGGAAATGGTCTCGGCGCCTACTCGCAGGAGATGCGCTCCATCTCCGCCTTGGTGTCGGTGATGATCTCATCGATCGGGTCGTCGGTGTAATAGACACGTTGGAGCATCTGCAGCCACGGACCCTGCGGAGAGTTGATCAGCTCGAAGAACTTCAACGTGTACGGCGTCTGGGCGACCGGGATCGCCTGCGCTGTGTCGGCCACGTCTTCGTCCTGGTTCGAGTACTTGTTGTCCGCCATGTCGGCGCGCGTGGTCATGTTGCCCAACTTGGCGTACTGCTCGACCTGGATCTCGTCGGAGAGGATGAACCGCATGAAGTCGACGGCGTCGTCGATCCGCTCGGAGCCCTTCGGGACCGTGACGATGTCGCCGCCGGCGAATGACGACGTCTGGCCGGTCTCGAGGCCGGGGAGCAGCGTCACGCCGAGATCGATGTCGGGGTTCTGGTCCTTGGCGAGCACGACGTTGAAGTTGCCGGTGCCCATGATGCCGACCTTGCCCGACCCGAAGACCTCGGCGAAGGTCTCACCGTTCTCGGCCTGGGCGGCGGGGTCGATCTGGCCCTCTTGGTGCATCATGCGGGCCCATTCGAGCGTCTCGGGGATCGTGTCGCCCACGAGCGCCTCGTCACCGCACTCGGCGGGCTCGATCTTTCCGCCGGACGCCCAGATCATCGGAGCGAACGTGAAGATGTTGCAGCCGGCGCAGTTGCCCGGCAGGTAGTAGCCGTAGTTGCCGTCACCGAGGGCGGTGATCGCGGCCGCCATGTCGTGGAGCTCGGTGAGGTTCGTCGGCGGAACCTCGGGATCGAGTCCCGCCTGCTCGAACAGTGCCTTGTTCCAGAACAGGACCGAGACGTCCTGGTAGAGCGGCACGCCATACAGGCGGTCCTCCCACGTCGCCACCGCACGATGGCCCTCGGAGATCGTCTCGAGGGTCGGGTCGTCGCCGATCAGGTCGGTGATGTCCTCGAGTTGGCCGGCGCTGGCGAACTGAGGACCGTAGATCAGGTCGAGCCCCATCAGATCGGGGACGTCGCCGGAGGCGATCGCCTGGGCGAGCTTGGGGACCATCTCGGCGTGCGGGATGTAGGTCAGGTTGATCTGGCGGTCGGGCTCGGCCTCGTTCCACGCCGCGACCAGCGCGTCGACCATCGGTGCGTTGCCGCCCGAACGCTCCCACATCTCGAGATCGCCGCCGCCGCCACCACCATCGCCGTCGTCGGAGGCGGCCGTCGTGTCGGGCGCGGCAGGCTCCGTCGCCGCGGGCTCCGTCGCGTCCGGAGCGGCCGTGTCGTCGGCCGCGTCGGTGGCGGCGACGGTGCCCGTTGTGTCGTCGGCAGATGACGACGTTTCGGCGTCGTCATCCCCACAGGCAGCGAGCAGCAGACCCGCGACCACGAGGACGGACAGCTTGCGATGTGTCTTCACTGAGTACCCCCCAATCGAACGGCCGCCAGGCACCCCAGCAGCCCCGTTACGAATGAAATCGTATGCATACAATCCAATTGCGTCAAGCGTATGCAGAACGACTCAGGTGCAGTAATCTCTCGACACACCTGTCAGCCCACGTGTAGTAGAGGAGAACGAGGCGTCCCCGTGGCGACCGAAGTCAACCGTGAAGACCGTCCCCGAACGGTCACGATGCAGGACATCGCCCACGTTGCGGGCGTGTCCCAGTCGACCGTCTCGCGCGTGCTCAACGACACCATCACGTCGGTGCCGATCGCGGCCCTCACTCGACAGCGGGTGCTCGAAGCCGCCGAACGTCTCGGTTATCGCCCGAACCCACTGGCGCGCGGTTTGCGCGGCGCCAAGACGATGTTGCTCGGGGTCATCGTCCGAGAGATCTCCGACGCGTTCTTCACCACCGCCGTCGAGGCGGTGTCGCTGGCCGCCCGCGACCGCAGCTACAACGTCGTGCTCGGGAGCGCCCACAGCCAGGCCGACGAGGCGATCGCACTGCGGGCGGTCCTCGAGACCCGACATTGCGACGGCATCGTGCTCCTCGGCGACGTTCGCGACCAGCCGCGTCTCCTCGACGACCTCGCGGCATCCCACGTGCCGGTCGTCGCCATGTGGCAGGGCACCGCGCTCGCCGGCGTGGCGACCATCAACATCGACAACCGGGGCGGCATCGCCTCCGCCATCGACCATCTCGCCGAGCTCGGCCATCGACGGTTCGGATTCATCGGCGGCTGGCCGCACGGCGACATCCGCGAACGACGGGCCGCCTTCATCGAGCACCTGACGGCGCTCGGCATGCCTCCGCTCGACGAACACGTCCACGCCGGCCTCAACAATCCCGGCTCGGGTGCCGACGCGTTTCGGAACCTGATCGGGATGGCCGACGCACCCACGGCGATCGTGACCGCGACCGACCACATGGCCATCGGCGCGCTCCACGCCGCCCACGCCCTCGGTGTCAGCGTGCCCGGCCAGGTGTCGATCGTCGGCTTCGACGACATCCCGCACACCCGATACACCGCACCTCCGCTCACGACCGTCCATCAACCGATCGGCGACATGGCGGAGTTGGCGGTCAGCCTGGTGGTCGACGCGTCGACGTCGGAAGCGGTCCACCGCGTGTTCCCGACGAGTCTGGAGCTCCGCGAGACCACCGGGCCGGTGCCGTCGTGAGCGCACCGCAGATGCCACCAACGAGTCGACGAATCGAATGACGGATGCACGACAAGGAGCGGTCGATGAGCACATGGCAGCCGGCCCCCGAGCACAAGTTCGCGTTCGGTCTGTGGACCGTCGGGTTCTCGGGACGTGATCCCTTCGGCGACGTCACCCGAGCACCCATCGAACCGTGGGAGTTCGTGTATCGCCTCGCCGATCTCGGTGGATGGGGTGTCAGCTTCCACGACGACGACCTGATCCCACCCGGCACCTCACCGGCCGACCGGGACGACATCCTCGACAAGTTCCGCAAGGCGCTCGATTCGACCGGGATGGTCGTGTCGATGGCGACGACCAACCTGTTCTGGCACCCGGTGTTCAAGGACGGCGCGTTCACCTCCGCTGACCGCGACGTCCGGCGGTACGCGATCCAGAAGACGATGCGGGCGATCGACCTGGGCGTCGACCTCGGAGCCGGCATCCATGTGTTCTGGGGCGGCCGCGAAGGCGTCGAGGCGGTCGCCGCCAAACCGCCGCTCGACGCGCTCGCGCGCTATCGCGAGGCAGTGAACTTCCTGTGCGGCTACGTCAAGGACCAGGGCTACGCGACGCGCTTCGCGCTCGAACCGAAACCCAACGAACCGCGCGGCGACACGTTCCTGCCGACGGTCGGTCATGCGTTGGCGTTCATCGAGACGCTCGATCATCCCGAGATGGTCGGCCTCAACCCGGAGGTCGCCCACGAGACGATGGCCGGGCTCAGCGTCTACCACGGGGTGGCGCAGGCGATCGACGCCGGGAAGCTGTTCCACATCGACCTCAACGCCCAGCAGATCGGTCGCTACGACCAAGACCTACGGTTCGGCTCGGAAGGCATCAAGGACGCCTTCTTCGTCGTCAAGCTGCTGGAGGAATCCGGCTACGACGGACCACGCCACTTCGACGCCCGGCCGTACCGGACGGAGGACGCCGAGGGGGTGTGGGAGTTCGCCGCCGGATGCATGCGGACGTACCTGGCGCTGGCGGCGAAGGCCAGGCGGTTCGCCGACGATCCCGACATCCGCGAGGCGCTCGAGGAATGCGGGGCGATCGAGATGACCGAGCCCACGGTCGGTCCGTACTCGAACGACGCGGCCGGGATCCTCGCCACCGAGGCGTTCGAGCCGGAGGCGCTGGCGGAACGCGGCTACCGCAACGAACGCCTCGACCAACTCGTCGTCGACCTCATCATGGGGCTCCGCTAGAGGTTGAGGGTTCGCGGTTCGACGATGCCGTGGACGCGGCTATGGCTATATGGCCATCAACGAATCGTCTTCCACATGCGCTATGCGTGTCCGAATGAACGCGTCTCGTGTCGGTATCCCCGCAGGCGCATTTGGACACTCAGAGAGGTCGCACCGTCACTCCGCGATCGGCATCACGCCTGCGTAACGAGCACCCGTCCCGGCCCAGCGGCCCCCAAGCGGCGCGCGGATCCTCTTCCATCCGCCGACCGATTCGTAGTACAGTCGCCGGATCGGGTGACGGGTTGGCGCGGTTCGTTAATTTGCTCGCGTCGCGGGATTGATCGGCTATAGTGCGCAGGACAACTTGGCGGGATGGAGTTAAACATGGCGGGCCGGCGTTTCTACCTCTTTGGCGTTTTTGCTTTGGCGGTGGCGTTTTTCGGATTGGGTACGAGGTCGACGTCCGCGGAAGCGGCGTCCGGCTCATCAGTGCTCGTGCAGTGGTCCTGCACGGGCAGTCCGTGTCCCTGGGGGACGTTCCCCGGTAACCCGGCGATCGTGTGGCCGGCATCGTCGGGCCCGACGAACGCTCGACACGGGTATACCGTTTCTGCGGGCGTCTACCTTCCGGCGGTCAACGCCAATGGCATGACGATCACGCTGTCGAGCGGCATCGCGTCCGCCTACGCCGGGACTGCCCAATGCGCCCTCGCACCGTCTGCTTGGCAACATCAGTCCGGGATCGCCCTTGAACGTGACCGGCATCGCAGCCGGCGAAGTCGTCAGTGTGCAGAGCTCCGGCTCCTTCAACTACGACGTCAACCCGGGCAGCAATCCCACCGCTCCGACCGAGCCCGGCGATCCGCCGCCCACTCCTGGTCCCCAGCCGGTTCACTCGGCGATGGTGACGTGGTCGTGCACGGGGAGCCCGTGCCCGTGGGGTACGTCGACGAACGGTGCTGCGGCAGTCTGGCCGGCGACGTCGAGCCCGACGAACACTCGGCACGGCTACACCACCTCGGCGGCGATCTACCTTCCGGCGGTCAACGCCAACGGCATGACGATCTCTCTGGCCGGCGGCACGGCGACCGCGTACGCCGGGCTGCCCGGCGCATCCGCGCACCGGGTATTGGGAAGCATCACCTCGGGAGAGTCCCTCGTGGTCTCGGGCCTCGCTGACCGGCGAGGTTCTCAGCTTGCAAGGGTCGGCGGCGTTCGACTACCACGCCAACCCGGGCACCAACCCGACCACCCCGCCCCCGCCCCCGCCCCCGCCGCCGCCGCCCGATCCCGGCGACCCGCCGGATCCCGGCGACCCGCCACCTCCGGCCGGACAGCCGGCAACCTCGTCGTACGTGACGTGGTCGTGCACGGGGAGCCCGTGCCCGTGGGGCAATTCCGACAGCAACGACGCGATCGTGTGGCCGGCGTCGGCCAGTCCCAGCAACGTCCGGCACGGTTACACCGTCTCGGCGGGCATCTACCTTCCGGCGGTCAACGCCAACGGCATGACGGTCTCGCTCTCGAGCGGCACCGCATCCGCCTACGCAGGACTGCCGGATCAGCCGTCACACCGCTTGCTCGGCAGCATCAATCCGGGCTCGCCCCTCACCGTCACCGGGATCGGCGAAGGAGAAGTGGTGAGCGTCCAGGGCGGTTCCACGTTCACCTACACGGCCAACCCCGGCAGCAATCCCGTGGTTCCCGGCGACCGCCGGCGACCCGCCGGATCCGGGCGGCCCGCCTGGCGACACGATCCACGCCCAGCTCGCTCGCTGGCGCTGCAACAGCCCCGGATGCACCGATCCCGACTGGACCGGAGCCGTCATCAACTGGCCGTCGAGTACGGCGTACCACACCAACGATCGGAATGGCTTCGGGTCGAGGTCGGTCTTCTCCGTCGGCGGCCAACCGCTCCACCCGTACATGGGAGCGTGGGCTGACGGCTGCGAGGTCACCGCGGTATCCGGGCTGGTCCTCATCATCGAATGGGAGCGTGGCACCGACCAGTGGCGCGAGACCTACCTCGACCCGGGCGAGTCGCATGTGATCGATCTCGTCTCGCCGGAGGACGGCGCGATGATCGAGACGGCCGAGGGCCTGGCCCGCCTTCAGTATCACGCTGCGGAACTGCACCCCGCAGCCCCTCCCGACCTGATCCTGGTCTGAGTGTCGCCAGCCGTTGCCGCGGCTGGCGACACTCACACGGGCACGGTCAGGTGGGCGCTGATGCCGCTGGCGACGTCACCAGTGACTGTCGCGAGCTGGCGTGTCCCTCCGTCGTCACCGAACACGTTGTCCGATGTCAGTGACGTCTGCGCCATGTTGCGGACGCTCTGCTCGTAGCCCTCGGTGGCGTACACGGCGTTGCACGTCTCCTCCGGGAGGGCGATCTGGGACGTGGCGAGGATCCCCTGCGCCGTCGTCGCCGCGTCCACGTTCGGGTAGACCTCGAAGTGGATGTGCGGCCACCGGCCCGAGTACGCCGCCGGGAAGATGCTCGTGAACGTGACCTGACCGTTGGCGTCGGCTTCCTGCACACCGCGGAGGTAGTTCTGGTCGGTGACACCTTCGGAGTACATCGAGTAACGCCCCTCGCGGTCGCAGTGCCAGATGTAGACGGCGGCGCCGGCAAATGCGGCGCAGTTGTTCGCCGTGTCGACGAGCGACAGCGTGATCGCGAGCGGTACGCCTTCCGCGACGCCGGACGCGCTCCCGATGCTGGACGTGATGTCGCTGCGCACGACGCCGCTCTCGCTCAGCACGTCCGGTCCGTTGGAGCCGTCGCCCGGGAACGGCCCGCCCGTCTCACTGGGAATGGTCTCGCAGGCGACCGACTCGACGCTGTCGGTCGTCACCGCGGCGTCGGTGGTGGCCGCTGCCGCGGTTGTCCCCCGGCGTCGGTGGTTGCCGCGGCATCTGCGGCGCTGGTCGACGTCGTGCCGTCCGTGGCGCCCGACGATGCTGACGACGCTTGGGTGGACGAGGTCGCGTCGTCGTCGGACCCACAGGCCGCGAGTGCGGCGAGGCTGCCACCGGCGAGGAGCGCCAACACGCTCCGCCGCGAGAGCAGCCCTGGGAGATCCCGCGCCAGTCCGCCGAAGTCGTCGTGGTCGTCACCAGCTTCGTCGTGGCGGTCGCGGTGGTCATTCGAATGGCGTGTCATGGGAGCTGCTCCAGGGGATGGGCGGATGTCGCCGCACGATCTCGTGCGAAGGTAAGAGCGTGGCACGAGAAGTGTCGGGACTCGGTGAGACGGCCCCGCGGCTGGTCAGCGTCCGTCGAGCGAGAACAGCAGCGGTTCCTCGTAGCCGACGGGGTGATACGAGCCGTCGACATCAGCCCGATAGTCGGCCGCGAGCTCGCCGGCGACGATCTGCTCGAGCCCGCGTACCGCGACGTCGACGTCGTGCATGGTGTTGTAGCAGCCGAAGCTGATACGCACCATTCCCGGCGCGCCACGCTTGTCGTCGTTCTTCGCCTGCTCGACCCAGGTCATCGAGTCGGCCGGACTGATCTCGAGGAGATGGGCGATGTACGGATGGGCGCAGAAGCATCCGTTGCGCACTGCGACGCCGTGCTCGTAGCCGAGGACCGCGGCGATCAACCCGTGGTCGATTCCGGCGATCGTGAACGGGACGACGCCCACCTTGCCGGTCGACCCGAGGTTCTCGGTCGGCCCGTGAACGACGAGGCCGGGCACCCCGCGCAGTCGATCCATCGCGTACGCCATGAGCTCGCGTTCGTGGGCGGCGATGCGGTCGAGCCCGATCGCGGTGAGCGCGCGGACGGCTGCCGCCATGGCGATCGCACCGACGACGTTCGGACTGCCGGCCTCCTCCCGGTCGGGCAGGTCGGCCCATGCGATGGAGTCGGTCGTGACGGCGCGTACCGTGCCGCCTCCCGCGTGGTCTGGTGCGGGCCCGAACGCGGACCGGGCACCGACGAGGGCACCGGTGCCGTACGGGGCGTACATCTTGTGGGCCGAGAGGGCGACGAAGTCGAGATGGCCGGGATCGTCGTGCGGGCGCATGTCGATCGGGCGGTGCGGCGCGAGTTGGGCGGCGTCGACCAGGATCCGTCCGCCGGCGGCATGGACCTTCTCGGCCAACTCGTGCACCGGCTGCACGACTCCGGTGATGTTCGACGCGCCCGACACGGCGAGCAGCGCGACGCGTCCTGCGTGCTCGGCGAGGCAGCCGGTCGAGATCCTCGACGTCCAACGCACCGTCCGGGCGGAGACCGACGTGCACCGTGCGGAAGCGCCCTCTCCATGGCAGGTCGTTGGAGTGGTGTTCGAGCAGTGTCGTCAACACCACCGCATCGTCTTCGACAGCCAACGAGCGGGCGAGCCTGTTGATCGCCTCGGTCGTGTTCTTGGCGAACACGACGACGTCGCGTTCGGGGTCGGCACCGAGGAACTCGCCGACCAGTTCGCGCGCACGCTCGAACGCGATCGTGCTCACGCGTGACTTGTAGCCAGTTCCCCGATGGACGCCCGAATAGAACGGAAGGAACTCCTCGATCGTCTCGACCACCGATCTGAACGCGGGCGTGCTTGCCGCGTTGTCCAGGTTCACGTACGGCGCGAGTCGGCCATCGAACAGCGGGACGAGCTGATCGATGCCGACGAGCGCGTCGCGCGACACGGGCACTGTCGAGCCCGTCTTCATCGCCGAGAGCACGGCGGGGCCACTCATCGCACGCCGCATTTCGAGTTGGACGGCCGGGCACAGCTCGCCAGCAACGGGACCCCGACGGCGGCGATGGCGAGGGTCGGTCGCAGACCGAAGCTCGAGGTGAGCACGGGTGCGACGAGAACCCCGCTGATCATCGCGGCAGTCATCACGGCGTCGAGCACCCCGAACGCGGGTGCGACGAGCGCGCCCGGCAGCGCACGGCCGAGGGTGCTGGTCACCAGCACCTCGGCGGTGAGGATCGAGGCGCCGAGGACAGCGCACGCCAGCAATGCGACGGACAGCTCGCTGGTCGCGGCGAGCACGCCGACTGCCGCACCCGCGGTGGCCACTGGGACGAGTGGCCGCCCACGCGGGACGGGGCGGAGGAGCGCGACGAACGCGACGAACGCACCCACCCCGGAAGCGCACGAGAGCAGTCCGAAGGCACGTTCGCCGCCCGAGTCGAGCTCGTCCGGAAGCCGGACGAGCAGTGTGGCCATCAGCCCGGCGAGCACGTTCACGCCCACCACGGCCACGATCACCGGTCGGACTGCGGGACCGAGCAGGCATCGGCCGGTGTCGCGAAGGAGTCCACCCGATCGTCCTTCCGCTGGTCGGTTGCCCATCTCCGCGATCGGGACGAACGACGCGATCGTCGCCGACACCGCCATGATCGCGGCGCACACGAGCAGCGAGTCCGTCGTGTCGGCCAGGAGCAGGAGCCCGCCGAGCGCAGGTCCGGCAACGAACGCCGCCGATTCGAGCCCGGCGGCGACCGCACTCGTGCGGTCGAGATGTACGTGGGGTGCTCGCTGGCGAACCGCCCGCATCAGCGCGGGGAACGTCGGTGTGCCGACCGCGACGAGAGCGAAGAGGAGCGAGACCAACAGCAGCGTCGGAGACCCCGCACTCAGCGCGATCCAGAGCGCGGCGATCAGGGCAGCACGTACGAGGCCGGTGACTGCGAACACGCGTCCTCGCCTCGTACCGGCCGGCGAGCGCGCCGGCGATGGGCGAGCACAACAGGTATGGCGCCAGCCGGACCGCGGCGACCGCCGCCAGCCAATTGGTCCCGACGCCGCGACGTTCGAGCTCGGCGGCCACGAGCACGAACGGAGCGCCCTGGGCGATGCTGCCGAGCAGATACGTGGACAAGCACCTCGCGATGCCGCCATCCATCCGGCTCGCGTCTGGTCGTCGATCGACCCTTCTGTTGGAGTCGCTGACCCCGGCGATGGTGAGGGTGGGCTCGAACGTCGCCAGCCCGGACCGCTTCCGGCCGATGGTGGCAACGATGTACGGATGCATGGCGCGTCCTCCCCAGTGAGCGCCGCGTCGTTGCGGCACCCCTGCACGACCCACTCGTGGCCGTCTGGATACAGGAGGCGGGAGACCGGAACTTCTTGCGATTTCTCCGGATTTCGTTTGCAATCCGAGTCGAACATATGTACGATAGAGGTATGGCGTTGGGCACGCTGGAACGGCTGGAGGACCGCCTCGCCGACCTGTGCGGCCACCGCAATACCCTCGACGCACTGCTGGTGCAGCTCGTCGCCGAAGCCCTCGAAACGGGTGCGTGGGAGATGGACGGCATCCACTCACCGGCGCATTGGTTGGCGTGGAAAGCCGGGCTGTCATCCGCGCACGCGCAGCAGTTGGTGACCGTCGCCAAGCGGCGTGGTGAGTTGCCGGTGACGTTCGCCGCGTTCGACGCCGGCGAGCTGTCGTTGGATCAGGTGGTGCCGATCGCGACCCGGGCGCCGCGGTGGGCTGACGCGCGAGTTGTGTGAGTTCGCCAAGTTGGCCACGGTGACGCAGCTGCGGCGGGTGTTGCGCTCCTACGACTTCCCACCCGACCCCACCGACGACGACGACGATCAGCCGACCGGCGGTTGTGGAGCCGGTGGAGTTGTTGTCGTTGTGGCATGGCGACGACGGACGCTGGGAGCTGCGCGGTGAGCTCGACGCCGACCACGGCGCGATCCTCCACACCGCGCTTGCGTGAAGCCCAGGATGCGTTGTTCCAACGCGACGGTGTCGTCGTGTCACAGGTCGAGGCGTTGGTCGAGATCGCCAACCGCTCCCTCGACACGATCACCGACCCGGCGCGCCGTGACCGCTACCGGGTCCACGTCCACGTCGATGTCGACAACACGATGCTCGACGGGCTCGGCTACCGGCTCCCCGGCTGGCTGCGCGACCTGATCTGCTGCGACACCATCGTCTCCACCGTCAACAAGGTGGACGGCATCCCGGTCAGCGTCGGACGCACCCAGCGCACCGTCCCCGAACGCACCCGCCGCCTCGTCATCCTGCGTGACCGCGGCTGCCGCGTCCCCGGGTGCACCGCCGATCGGTTCTTGCACGTGCATCACGTCATCCACTGGGACCCCGACGACGGCAACGGCCCGACCGACACATGGAATCTGGCGTGTTTGAGGCTGTCGCACGAACCTATGGAGCGCTTGGCCGCATAGTTCTGCTTGCTGGCGTGGCGGCGGATGCCGGTCAGGCGAGCCGGGTGTTGCGGAGTTTGAGGAGATTGTGGGCTGTGCAGATCAGCCGCCATTCGCTGCTGACAGCGGGCATCCCGCGGACGGTGAATCTCGACGGTGAATCTGCGATACCCGAGGTTCGCCTTGATGTTCCCGAAGACCGGTTCGATGGTCTGGCTTCGCTTCTTGTAGAGATCGGCGTTGTCGGGCTCGGCGAGCTTGGAGTCCATCGCGGCGCGGGCGATCGATGGCTCGGTGGCTTGTCCGCGGAGGTGGGCGAGCATCGAGTTGACCCGGTTGTCCGAGACACAGAGTTCGTCGCTTGCGGCGCGTCTGGAGATCTCCCCGCGAGCGACGCGTTCGATCACCGGGATCCACTCGTCGGGTTCAGGTTCGGCGCGGTCGGTGAGGCGTTGCCCGTCACGACCGAAGTAGCGCTTGGTCATGTCGCGCACCCACGTGTAGGACACGCCGAGCATCTCGCCGGCCTTGCGTTGGGAGATCTCGCCTCGGTTGACCTTGGCCAACACGGCGAGCTTGTCGTCGTCGGGCTTGGCGGCGCGCCGCCACGACGACTTCTTGGTGGCGATCAACACGTTCGCCCCGGCGATGTCGGTGGTGCCGTTGGCGGCGGTCCAGTAGCCCGCGTCGGCAACCAACGCGCCAACCGCTGTGGCGGCGCCGGCGTCGGCGAGGTTCTCGATCACGGCAGTGGCGATCGGCACGAAGTGCGGCTGGTCGTTGGTCGTGGCTGTCACCTCGGCCGCGACCACGATCTGGCTGGCGGTGGCTGCTGCCTGGGCGTTGTAGCCCTGCAGCACACCCTTGGAGGCGTGGGCGATGATCCGCGAGTGCGGGTCGGTCGTGTTCGCCCGCCGCGGCGCCGCCCGTCGCGCCGCGTCCGCCGACGGCTTCGGGCCAGTCGTCTTGCGGCCCGTCGCGGCCTCCTTGGCGGCACGCTCGGCCATCCGGGTGTCGTAATCGCGGGCGGTCTGTCGATCGAGTTCGTCCAACGCCGCACGAATCCGCTCGCGCCGGCCCCGCCCGCCGGACCACTCCGCCGGCAACTCGTCACCGCGTCGATCACCGAACAGGTTGTCCTCGGCAGCGTCGACGGCTTCGGCCTCAGCCAGGATCTCCTCGGCGAGCTGCTCGCGGTTGCGGTTGGCGAAGAACGAAGCGTCCGCCCCGAGCTTGGTGCCGTCGATCGCGACCAGACCGGTGTCGACCAGACCGGCCTTCACGCACAACGCCAACACCTGCCCGAACAACCCCGCGATCGCGGCCTGGTGACGGCGCCGGAACCGGGCCAGCGTGGCGTGATCAGGTCGCTGATTGGCGGCCAGCACCCGATACGCAACATCGTCAACGAGACGCCGCTCGATCCGCCGCGACGAACGCTCCCCAGTGCAATACGCGTACACCAGAACGCCGAGCATCATCGCCGGGTCATACACCGCGCCGCCGCGCCCGTCGACCCGGAACTCCGCGTAGAACGCCGCCAGATCCAGCTCGACGACTACATCAAGCACGAACCACACCAGATGGTCCTCAGGCAGCCAATCGGTCACCGACGGCGGCATCAGAAACAGCTGCTCGCGATCCCCTCCACGAACGTTCACGGCCATGACCCATCGTCGCCCGCAAACCCAAACGCGGGTGGGATAGTCGGGATTCGTGCGACAGCCTCGTTTGTGTCCGCGTCATCACCGCCTGCATCACCGAGGCCGGCTCGGGATCACCGGCAACGCCGATGACCCGCACGGACTGACCTTCACCGACAGTCTTGGCCGGGTCATGCACCCCGCTGCGGTTCCTCGACCACCAACCGGGCCACCACCCCAACCCACCGGCCGCTACCAACACCCTTTGGGTGAACGACTCCAGATGCACTGGGTCACCTTCAACCCACCACGCCCACCCGCACCCAGCGATACCAACTGACGCGGATCAGACCAACGTTGTGGTCCCCGGATGCGACCACTGGCCGAAAGTACGATCGCTGATCGATGACAGATCAGGGCTACGAAACGCCTGGTCTGGTTCGTTGGCGACGTGCAACTGATGGTCCGCTGCTCGTACTCGCGATCGGGTCGCTGCCGTTCCTCCTGCTCGAGCTCGCCCGTGACGACCTGACGTGGTCGGACCGGGTGATGCTCGACGTCGTGAACGTCGTCGTACTCGTCGGCTTCGCGATCGACTACTTCGTCGAGCTCGCGCTGGCGTCGAACCGGCGAGCGTTCGTGCGTCACGAGTGGACGTCGCTCATGATCGTCGTCGCGCAAGCGCTCGCGCTGCTTCCTGCGCTCGCCGCGTTCGGTGTGCTCCGCGTGCTTCGTGGAGCCCGAGCGTTTCGGGCTATCGCTGTCGTGTTCCGTGTGATCACGATCGGCGGCGTAACAGCCCGCGAGGGTCGCGAGGTGATCCGTCGTCGTGCTGCGACGTTCGCGCTCAGCCTCGCCGCACTCACGTGGTTGACATCAGCGGCAGCGTTCACCGTTGTCGAGGACGTCGGCGAAGGTAAGCCGATCGACACGTTCGGCGACGCACTGTGGTGGTCGTCTACGACGATCACGACGGTGGGTTACGGCGACGTGTTTCCGGTAACTGCTACCGGTCGGCTGATCGCCGTCGTCACGATGGTCGTCGGCATCACGCGTTCGCCGTCGTCACCGCGAAGATCGCTGAGTTCTTGGTGCGCGTCGAGGGCGAGGCTCGTGTCACAGAGGACGGCCGAATCGCCGAGCCGTCCGAGTGACGGCACCCGCCGATACCAACTGACGGGGTGTGCAATGCTCCGACCGTGGTGACACTGGCGGAGGCGCTGGAACGGTTGCCGAAGGTGGAGTTGCACTGTCATGTCGAGGGGACGATGCGTCCCGCCACGCTCGTGGAGTTGGCGACCCGCCACGGCATCGAGTTGCCGACCGCCGATCCGACCGAGCTGTACCAGTACGACTCGCTCGACGGGTTCCTCCGCGTGTTCTGGCTCGTGCAGTCGACGCTGATGACCCGCGACGACTGGGCGCGTCTGGCCTACGAGAGTGTGATCGACGGCGCCGTCCACGGTTTGGTCCACCGGGAGTCGTTCTTCACGCCTGCCCGGCACCTCGCCGGCGGCCAGGATCTGGCCGACATCGTGGCCGGTCTCGACGAGGGGTTCGCGGCGGCCGAGTCGGAGACCGGCGTGACGTGCCGGCTGATCGCCGACATGGATCGCGCCTTCGGTCCGGCGGCAGGTCTGGAGCTGGTCGCAGCGCCTGGCCGAGCTGCGCCGCTCACGGGCCACCGGCATCGAGCGGGTGATCGGCGTCGGGATGGACTCGACCGAGCTCGGCGTCGATCCGGTGACCTACCTCCCCGCCTACGAAGCGGCTCGTGCGGCCGGCTTCCGGCTCACGGCACACCAGGGTGAGAACTCGCCGGCCACCGCCGTCGCGGCGGCGATCGACGTGCTCGGCGTCGATCGCATCGACCACGGCTTCTCGATCCTCGGCGATCCGGAGCTCGTCGCGCGGGTGGCCGCGATGCGAGTTCCGCTGACGGTGTGCCCCAACTCCAACGTCCGGATCGCCAACGTCTTCGAGCGGCTCGAGGACCACGTGTACCCGCAGCTGCGAGCGAGCGGGCTGCTCGCCACCCTGAACACCGACGACCCAGCCCTTTCCGATCTCGATCTCGGGATCGAGTACCGCTCTGTCGCCGCCGCGTTCGGATGGGGCTGGGACGACATGGTGGCGATCGCGCTCGACGGCGTCGAAGCATGCTGGCTCGACGAGACCGACAAGGCGGTGCTCCGCTCGAACATCAACGCCGCGGCGAGCGCGCTCGCGCCCGACGGATCACACTTCGGAGCGTGATCCGGTCACGGACCGGAGACGTCGGCGGGGTCGCAGTTCGATCCGCAGACCACCACGACGACGCGCTCGTCCGACGACGGTCGGTACGCACCTGACCGGATCGCGGCGAGCGCCGCCGCGCCACCCGGCTCGGCGACGAGCCGGAACTGCTGCCAGAGCTCGCGCTGCGCGGCGCGGAGGTCGTCCTCGCTGACCACGACCGCTTCGTCGACGAACTGGCGGATCATCACCCACGGCGCGGCGCCGACGCGCTTGGCGCCCATCGAGTCGCTCCCGAGACCGCTCACGCCGACGTCGACCGGTCGACCGGCTTGCAGCGCGGCGCGCAGCGACTGCGAGAGCTCGGGCTCGACGCTCACCACTCGCGCCCGGTCGCGCAACCACGCCGCCTGTCCGGCGACGAACCCTCCACCACCGGTGGCGACGACGATCGTGTCGAAGCCGCCGATCTGATCCTCGAGCTCGCGCGCCATCGTTCCCTGCCCGGCGACCGTATCGGCGTGGTCGAACGGGTGCACCATCAGCGCACCGGACTCGGCCTGGCGGACGTCGGCCGCGACCTGCGCCTCGTCGTAGTAACCGTCGACCACCCGCACCGTCGCCCCGAAGCGGGCGACGTTGGCGTGCTTGATCTGCGGTGACATCGAAGGCACGAACACCTCGGCGCCGATCCCGAGTGCCTGCGACACGTACGCCACGGCCGCACCGTGATTGCCGCCACTGGCGGTGACCAGTCCCGCCGGCGGTAGTTGGCCGGCCCGGTCACGTTCGGCCAGCACGCGGTTCGCGGCACCGCGGGGCTTGAACGAACCGGCGTGCTGGAGCAGCTCCAGCTTGAGCACGAGGTCGCCGTGATCGATCACCGGCGTGCGGCGCACCAGGCCTTCGATGCGTCGGCTGGCCCGCTCCACATCGTCGGGCGTGACGCCGGCGTCGGTCATGACAGGGGACGGTATCCCCGTCCCCGCACTGGACACCGACCAGTTCCTGCCAGTCGTGGGTCGCATTGACGACACCTACTCGAATCTGTTAGGTATTCCTAACATAATCGGGATCAGGACGTGCGGGGTGGCGCTCCTGGTCACGTTCGGCCCAGCGTGTGGCGGTGTCGGTGCTGCTGACACAACGGGCACGCCTTCCTCGAGAGCGGGTGCCGAGCCGCGCCTGCCCGTCACGTTCGCCGACGCCAACGGCGATGTCGTCACGGTCGAGTCGATCGACCGCATCATCCCGCTCGACGGCGACTTGGCGGAGGTCGTGTTCGCGCTCGGGCTCGGCGATCGCGTCGTCGCGACCGATCTCTCCGCCACGTTCCCGCCCGAAGCCGATGCACTGCCGGAGATCGGCTACCAGCGGGCGCTGTCGGCCGAACCGATCGCCGCCTTCGAACCGACCGTCCTGCTCGCGACCGACCTGGCGGGACCTCCCGAAACGCTCGACCAACTGCGCCTCCTCGGATACCCGCTGGTGATGATCGATCGACCGAGTGACGCCAGCGGTCCGGCCACGAAGATCCGTCAGGTCGCCGAGGCGCTCGGCGTCACCGAACGCGGCGAGGCGCTGGCCCGCGACGTCCAAGCCGAGATCGACACGGCGAGCGAGATGGGTGCCGCGGCCGCCGCCGCCGGCGACCGGCCGCGCGTCATGGCCCTCTACCTCCGCGGCGAAGCGGTGCAATACGTGTTCGGCAAGAACAGCGGGCTGGATTGGGTGATCGAGGCGGCCGGCGCGACCGACGTCGGCACCGAGCTCGGAGTCGTCGACAACGCACCACTCACCGCCGAGAGCGTGCTCCGAGCGGCGCCCGACGTGTTCCTGGTCTCGACCACGGGCCTCGAGTCGGTCGGTGGCCTGGACGGTCTGCTGGCGATTCCCGGCATCGCCCAGACACCGGCCGGCGCGGCGGCGCGGGTGATCGCGCACCCCGACCAGTACCTCTTCGGCGGGGGGCCGAGAGCCGGGATGCTGCTCGCTGAGCTGGTCGGCGAACTGCATCCCGGCACCGGTTCCGAACCGCCGTCCCAATCGACCCCGACATCAGGAGAATGACCGATGCGCCATCCCGCCCGCCCATTCGTCGCGCTCGCCGCTGCCGCCTTGCTCGCTGGCGCCTGCGGTGGTGACGACGATTCGAGCACCGCCGCCGGAACCGAACCAGCGGACGTCACGACCGCCGGCTCGCCAGTCGCCGACAGTGATGCCGCGTTCCCGGTGACGATCGAGCACAAGTACGGGTCGACGACGATCGACGCCGAGCCGACGCGCGTCGTCTCGGTCGGCTTCAACGACCAGGACGCGTTGCTCGCCCTCGGGGTCACACCGATCGGCATCCGCGATTGGTACGGCGAGCAGCCGTTCGGCACGTGGCCGTGGGCGCAGGACGAGCTCGGCGACGCGCAGCCAGAGCTGCTCAGCCCGAACGGCGCCGAGCTCAACGTCGAGGCGGTGGCGGCGCTCGAACCCGACCTGATCGTCGGCATCTACTCGGGCATGACCCAGTCGGAGTACGACCTCCTGTCGGCGATCGCCCCGACGATCGCCCAGCCGAGCGAGTTCGTCGACTACGGGACGCCGTGGCAGGAGCAGACCCGCATCGTCGGGCGCGCGGTGGGCAAGGCGGAGCTCGCCGAGGATCTCGTCACGTCGATCGAGGACCGGTATGCGTCGATCCGCGCCGAGCACCCCGAGTTCGAGGGCGCCACGAGTGCGGTCGCGTTCACGTTCGAGGGTTCACCCGGCGCCTACACGTCGTCGGACGTGCGCAGCCGGCTGCTCGCCGATCTCGGGTTCGTCATCCCTCCGCAGTTCGACGAGATCGCCGGCGACAGCTTCTTCGCGTCGTTCAGCGCCGAGGAGTTGGAGCTGCTCGACCTCGACACGGTCGTGTGGATCGTCGGCGACGACCTCGCCCTCGACGCCATCCTCGATCTTCCGTTGCGGGACTCGCTGGCGTTCGCGACGGAGGGTCGCGAGGTGTTCGCCGACTTCGAGCTGTCGGGTGCGTTCTCGTTCTCGAGCCCGCTCAGCATCCCGTACCTGCTCGACGCACTCGTGCCGAAGCTGGCGGCGGCGGTCGACGGCGATCCGGCGACAGCCGTGCCCGATCAGGACATCGGCCCTGGTGTCGACGCCGGAGCACCCGCGGCGGGCGAGCTCGACGACGATCAGGCGGCGGCCGCGCTCGCCTATGAGACGGTGTTCGACTCGGCGACGGACGCCGACGCCAAGGCCGAGTTCCTTCCCGATGTCGCCGACCTGGCGTCGACGATCGAGGCGTACACCGCGGCCGGCGACGGCATGGGCGGCATCACCATGGACGTCAGCGCCGTCGTCGTCGAGGGCGACACCGCCACCGTCACCTACGACGTGCTGTTCGGCGGAAACCCTGCGTACTCCGACCTCACTGGCACGCTCGTGCGCGCCGGTGACACGTGGACCGTCACCCGCGACGAGTTCTGTTCGTTCATGGCCTCCGCCAGGACACCGTGCCCGTGATGGAGCTCGAGCACGTCCGCCTCGCCGCGGCGCTGGTGCACGCGGTCTCCGACGCCGCGCTCTCGATCACCTATGTCGACGGCACCGTCCTGTCCGTGTCGTTCGGGGCCGGCGCCGACCTCGATCCGTGCTCGCTCCGATCGCTCGTCGGTGCCGCGATCGCGACACCAGACGATCGCTGGACCGACCAGGTGACCTCGATCGCGTTCGCCGGTTCGCTCTCGTCCGTCGGAGGCGGTGTCTACCGCAGGCGCGGCGAGCAGGGTCGCGAGTGCCTGTTCGCGACCACGCTGTGTCCCTACGCGGTGCAACGTGTGCTCGCCGAATGTGAGGTGCCGATCCCGTCCGATCGGATCGACGTGTCGGTGAGATGCGATGCTGCCCTCGGCGTGTCAGTCGGTGTGGTTCGTGTCCCGGAGAGCGACCTCGCGTATCTCGAGGACGTCGCCGTGCGCGCCCACGCCGCCTGCCTCGTCGAGGAGCTCCTCTCCACGGGGGTCGACCGATGAGCGATCCGCATTCTGAAGGGGGCCCGGCAATCGCCGGAGATGTCTCGTCGTTTCCGCGCGATGCCGAGTACGCACGCACGCTCGTCGCCTCGCAACGGCGCGGCCAACTGGCGACGCTCACCGCCGACGGGTTCCCGTTCGGCAGCGTCGTGTCGTACGTCGACGACGCCGTCGGACAGCCGGTCGTGTGCATCTCGGCGCTGGCTGAGCACACGATCAACGCCACCCGCGACCCGCGGGCGAGCTTGCTCGTCGCGACGCACGTGCCCGACGGGGACGATCCGCTCGCCGCGGCACGGGTCACGCTGGTCGGCACGCTCGTACCGTTCGAGGGCTCCGTTCCGACGGAGATCCGCGACCTGTACCTCGCCGCCCACCCCGGTGCCGCGTTCTACGTCGAGTTCCCGGACTTCTCGTGGTGGCACCTCGAGCCGTCCTCGGTCCGCTACGTGGGCGGGTTCGGGCACATGAGTTGGGTGGG
The DNA here is from genome assembly GCA_963722415.1 of Ilumatobacteraceae bacterium. GTDB lineage: Bacteria > Actinomycetota > Acidimicrobiia > Acidimicrobiales > Ilumatobacteraceae > JALOLG01. Next base: position 132,869 of record CAVRNI010000061.1, on the reverse strand, counting down.
TGCCGACGAGTACGCCAACTCGAGCCCGGATCCGATCGCGCCGTCCGCCGAGGCGATCCGCACCCACCTCGACGAGGATCACGCCGATGTGCTGCTCGAGTACGCCAAGGCGTTCGCCGGGCTCACCGACGCGACATCGGCGCGCACGGCGAGCGTCGATCGCTACGGCGTGACGCTCTCGGTCGCGACACCCGGCGGCGGCCGGACAGCGCGGATCGCGTTCGACGAGCCGGCGGTGACCGTCGGCGACGTCCGCACCGCCACCGTGAACCTCGCCCAACGGGCGCGCCTACGCTCGACGGGGTGATCGACGCCGCGTCATCGGTCTGCCCGTCGACCGATGTCGACCTGTGGGCCGACGACGTGTTGGTCGATCCGTACCCCGCCTACGCAGAACTGCGCGAGCTCGGCCCCGTGGTCTGGATGACGAAGTACGCGGCGTACGCACTGCCCCGCTACGACGAGGTGCGGGCCGTGATCCAGGACTGGCAGCGCTTCACGTCGGCGCGGGGTGTCGGTATGGACGATGCGATGAACGCCAGGTCGGGTCGCGGCATCCTCACGACCGATCCGCCGCTCCACGACACCCGCCGCAAGGTGCTGAACGCCCAACTCGTCCCACGCGCCCTGACGACGCACGAGCACGCCATCACCGCCAGGGCCGAAGCGCTGGTCGCCGACCTCGTCGAGCGCGGATCCTTCGACGCCGTCGCCGACCTCGCCCAGCCGTACAGCGTCGGCGTGGTCGCCGATCTGGTCGGGCTGCCGGAGGAAGGCCGCGAGCACCTCCTCGAGCGGGCGGACGCGGCGTTCAACTCGTTCGGACCCGACAACGAGCTGTTGCGCAGTTCGCGTCGTGGGTTTCCGCGAGCTGTTCGACTACTGCACGGGCTTCGCGACGCCGGAGCGGCTGGTGCCGGAACGATGGGGGAGCCAGATCTACGCCGCCGGTGAGCGTGGCGACATCGAGCCCGAGGCGTGCCCGGGATTGATGCTCGCCTACGCGTGGGCGGGGATGGACACGACGGTGAACGCCCTCTCGGCCGCCGTGTGGCTGTTCGCGAGGCATCCCGACCAATGGGAGCTCGTGCGGGCCGACCGCTCGCTCATCCCGTCGGCGTTCAACGAGGTGCTGCGCATCGAACCTCCGGTCCAGCGGTTCACCCGGCTGGCGACGAGCCCCGTCGAGCTCGACGAGATCACGTTGCCGGCGGAGCGCGCGTCGCGGTGCTGTTCGGGTCGGCCAACCGCGACGAGCGGCACTACGACGCCCCGGATCGCTTCGACGTCACCCGCAACCCCGTCGATCACCTCAGTTTCGGGCGCGGCATCCACCATTGCGTCGGAGCCGGTCTGGCGCGGCTCGAAGGGCACGCCGTGATCGCCGCCCTTGCCGCGAGGGTCGAGCGGTTCGAGACCGGTGAGCCGTGCTGGCGGCGCAACAACGCGCTCCACGGGCTGGCCCGGCTCGACGTGCGTGTCCACACCTGATCGCAAGGGGTTCCACCGGGTTCTCACCCGGTTCTCGTGAGATTCACACCAACGCGACGCATCGTCGGCGTCATGGATTTCGCCACGAACGCCGACCCCTCGCACGAACCGCCCCCGACCGGTCCGCCGGCCATGCCCGACACATCGACCGCCTCCACCTGGGGTCCACCCTGGATGGACACCCCCGAGCCGCCCCAGCCGCCAGAGCCGGCGCCTGCCGGCCGCCGGCGCTGGGTCCGCACCGGTGCCGCCGTGCTCGGGGTGACCGCGTTGTCGATGGGCGCCGGGCGCGGTCGGAGCCGGCCTCGTCGTCGACCATGGCACCGATCAAGGATCCGACTCAGTCGCGATCGACAGCGTCGGGGTCGATGCCACCCCGAACGAGTTGAGCGTGGCCGAGATCGTCGACGGCCTGGCGGACTCGGTCGTCTCGATCGAGACGACCGTGAGCTACCGGCGCGGGCCGTTCGAAGCCGAGGCCAACGGCGCGGGTACGGGCGTCGTGCTCGACAACGGCTACATCGTCACCAACGCCCACGTCGTCGACGGCGCGAGCGAGGTGGAAGTGACGGTCCCAGGCACCGGCGCGACCGTTGTGGCCGAGATCGTCGGCACCGATCCGGCGAACGACATCGCGGTGCTCCACGTCGACGACACGTCGGGCCTCGTGCCCGCGTCACTCGCTTCGTCCGAGCAAGCCGCCGTCGGCGACTCGGTCGTCGCGATCGGCAACGCGCTCGCGCTCGAGGGTGGCCTGACCGTCACGCAGGGCATCGTGTCGGCACTCGACCGCAGCGTCGAGACCGAAGCGGGCACGCTCGACGATCTGATCCAGACCGACGCCGCGATCAGCTCCGGCAACTCGGGCGGTCCACTGGTCAACGACGACGGTGAGGTGATCGGCATCAACTCGGCGGTCGCGACCAGCGGAGGTGGTGTGAGCGCTTCTAACATCGGCTTCGCCATCTCGATCGATACGGCTCTCGATGTTGCCGCTGCGCTGATCGGCGCGACACCGTGACCCGCTCACTGTCAGGACCCCCCGTCATGGACATCCCAGTAGAACCGCCACGTCGCTCCACCGGCCGGCGTCGTCGGTTGGTGAAGTGGATCGCCGGCGGCGTGGTGGTGCTGGCGGTGCTGGCTGGTCTCGGCATCTGGTGGTTCTTCAAGGACGACGCTCCGCCTCAGGTCACGCTCGACGCCGCCACCGCGGCGATCGCCGAGGACACCGTGCCCAGCGCCGAGACGCAGCCGGCCGTGACCGCCGCACCGGACGCGACCGATGCCGCGGTGGATCCGACGACGGCCGCAACGGCCACAGCGGGTGCGACCGACACCGCCATCTCCGGGACATGGACGGTCGACACATCGATCGGGACGTTCAGCTTCGAGGACTCGACCGGCACGTTCGTCGGTTTCCGCCTCCAAGAGGAGCTGAACGGGATCGGCTCGACGACCGCCGTCGGTCGCACCCCCGAGGTCTCGGGAACGATGACGATCGACGGCACCACCGTCACCGCCGTCTCGGTGGAGGCGAACATGGACGCGATCACCACCAACGACAGCCGGCGCGACGACAACGCCCGCCGCGCGCTCGGCACCGACGAGTTCCCCGTCGCGACGTTCGAGCTCACACAGCCGATCGAGTTGGGTGACGCGGCCGCCAGTGGCGAGGCGGTGGCGGTCACCGCGATCGGTGATCTCACGATTCACGGCACGACGCTCCCGGTCGAGATCCCGCTCGAGGCGCAACTCGTCGACGGTGTCGTGGTCGTCGTCGGATCGGTCGACGTCGTGTTCGCCGACTACGGCGTCAGCGTCCCCGACGCGCCGATCGTCGTGTCGGCCGACGACCACGGGGTCATCGAGCTGCAGCTGTTCTTCACGATCTGATCGGATTGGCTGATCCTCAGATCTCGCCGCCGGCGAGCCATCTCGCGCCGCGCCGGTAGAGCCCGTCGAGCTCCGGCCCGGTGATGCCGGGCATGTCCCGTCTTCACGTCGTAGCCGATGCGGGTCTGCAGGTAGGCGAGGTGCCGGTAGCCCTCGGGGAATCGCTCGAGCAGTTGGGCGTCGAGCACGAGGTGCGCAGCCGGATCGATCGGGTCGAGGCGGTCCTTCTCGTAGATCGGCTGGCGGAGCACCAACCCCCAGCGCGACTCGCGGCGTTCGAGGAAGTCGTAGAACCGGCCGGTGCACACGACGTCGCAGGCCACTCCTTCGACGTCGGCGCGCTGGTGGATCGCCATTCGCGTCTGGGCGATCGCCCGATCGCCCTCGACGTCGACCGAGGTGCCGCCGAGGACGTGGAGGATGCGGACGCCGCGCTCGAAGCCCGAGCGGCTGATCGCCGCGAACTCGGCGGCGGTGCCCTGGAACCACGTCGCCATCATCCTGCCCTCGGGATGCCACAACGTGAGGAAACGGTCCCAGTCACCCGTGTCGCGCCAGATCACCCAGTCTTCGATCAGCCGGCGGATCTGCTCGCGGTCATCGCCCTGCTCCATCACACGACCGTACGCCCTACAGTGCAACGCGTGAGCCGAGGCGTCGCACTGGTCACGGGCGCCAGCCGAGGCATCGGTGAGGCGACCGCCGTCGCGCTCGCGGCAGACGGCCTCGACCTGGTGATCACGGCGCGGGCGACCGACGGGTCGTCGACCTATCTCGGGACCCGCCTCGACGATCCGGCGGCCGGCATGCAACAGGTCGGTTCGCTCGGCGCCACCGCCGAGCGTTGCCGGGCGCTCGGGGCCGGCGTGGTCACGGTCGAGATGGATCTCATCGACCGCACGTCGGTCGAGCGGGCCGCCGATCTGGCCCTTGCCGCCTTCGGTCGCGTCGACGTCGTCGTGAGCAGCGCCCGCTACCAGGGTCCCGGACTCGACGACGCGGCGATGGGTGTCCCGATGGATCTCGTCGATCGCATCCTGAAGGCCAACGCGCTCCACCCGCTCGTCCTCTTCCAGCGGTTGATCCCGCCGATGGTCGAGCGCGGCGATGGCGTCGTGGTGCACCTCACGTCGGTCAGCGCCACGCAGGATCCCACCGAGCCCGGCGCGTGGGGCGTCGGAACGGCGATGGGGAGAGCTGCCGCGCACCGGATCATCGGGGTGCTCCACGCCGAAGTCGGCGGCGCCGGCGTGCGCTGCTACAACGTCAACCCCGGGCGGGTGCTGAGCGACGTGCACCCCCCGCCCGCCGATCCCTCGAACTGGGAACTGGCCGCTGATGTCCCCGACTTCGCGGCGGCGACGATCGCGTGGCTCGTCGCCGGTTCCACGGAGGCGCGCGCACTCGCCGGCTCCGAGGTCATGGCCCGCCGGCGCGACCACCGGCCCACCGTCTGATGCACGACCGGCCGGGGGCGCTCAGCGGGATCGGTCACACACCGCTGGTGCGACTCAACGCGCTCGTCGGCCCCGACGACGCCGAGGTGTGGGTGAAGCTCGAAGCCGCCAACCCGACCGGCTCGTACAAGGACCGGATGGCGCTGGCGATGATCGAAGGCGCCGAGCGTCGGGGCGCGCTCCAGCCCGGCCAGACCGTGGTCGAGTACACGGGTGGCTCGACCGGGAGCTCGTTGGCGTTCGTGTGCGCGGTCAAGGGGTATCCGTTGCGCATCGTCAGCTCGAACGCGTTCGCGGTCGAGAAGTTGCGGACGATGGCGGCCTTCGGCGCCGTGCTCGAGATCATCGACAGCCCGCAGGGGATCCACCCGGGCTTGATCGGGCAGATGATGGATCGTGCCAAGGAGATCGTCGGCGAGACCGGCGGCGTACGCCACCGACCAGTTCAACAACCGCGACGCGCTCGACGGCTACCGCGAGATCGGCACCGAGATCCTCGAGCAACTTCCTGACCAGCCGATCGCGAGCTGGTGCTCGTACGTCGGCGTCGGTGGGTGCTTCGTCGGTGTCGGGGAGGTGCTGCGCTCGCAGTGGAGCGACGTTGCGCGCGTCGCCGTCGAGCCGGCCGAGTCGGCGGTGATCTCCGGTGAGCCGGCGGGCACCCATCGCATCGAGGGTGGTGGCGTCGGGTTCATCCCGCCGCACCTCACGCCCGACACCTACGACCGCGTCGAAAGAGTGTCGACCGCCGACGCGTTCGCGATGGCCCGACGAGCTTCGACGGAGGACGGCATCTGGACGGGACCATCCGGTGGCGCCAACCTCGTGGCCGCGCTGCGCCTCGCCCGTGAGCTCGGGGCCGGATCGCGGGTCGTCACCATCCAGCCCGACTCCGGGCTCAAGTACCTCGGGGGCGACCTGTACAGCTGACGGCGGGTACGTTCGGGGTCATGCCTGAAGCGTTCATCGTCGATGCCGTCCGCTCACCGGTCGGCCGCCGCGGCGGGAGTCTCTCCGCCGTCCATCCCGCCGACCTCGGCGCCCACAGCATCGCGGCGCTCATCGAACGCACAGGCGTCGACCCGAACGCGGTCGACGACGTCGTGTTCGGCAACGTCGACTCGGTCGGGCCGCAGGCGGGCTGCATCGCCAGGACGTGCTGGCTCGCGGCCGGACTGCCGCAACACGTCCCCGGCGTGACGATCGACCGACAGTGCGGCTCCGCCCAGCAGGCCGTGCAGTTCGCCGCCCAGGCCGTGATGTCGGGGACGATGGACCTCGTCGTCGCCGGCGGCGTGCAGAACATGAGCATGGTGCCGATCATGTCGGCCGCCGACGCCGGCAAGGCGCTCGGCTTCGACGACCCGTACAGCGGCTCGCCACGGTGGACGACCCGCTACGGCACGGGCGAGGTCAGCCAGTTCGTCGGCGCCGAGGCGATGGCCGAGAAGTGGGACATCTCGCGCGAGGAGATGGAGGAGTTCGCCGTGAGCTCCCACGAGCGCGCCATCCGCGCCCGCGCCGAGGGTCGCTTCGAGGCCGAGATCGCCCCACTCGAGGGTCTCGACTTCGACGAGGGACCGCGCGAGCCGAACTGGGAGAAGATCCGCTCGCTCAAGACGCTGACCGAGGGCGGGCGACTCACCGCGGCGGTCGCCAGCCAGATCTCCGACGGATCGGCGGCGATGCTGATCGCCAACGAGGCCGCCGTCGAGCGCCACGGACTCACGCCGCGGGCCCGGATCCATCACATGTCGGTGTTCGCCGACGATCCGATCATGATGCTGTCGGCCCCGATCCCGGCCACCCAGCGGGCGCTCGCCAAGACGGGGATGTCGGCGAGCGACATCGACCTCGTCGAGATCAACGAGGCGTTCGCATCGGTGGTGCTCGCCTGGCTCCGCGAGACCGACTTCGATCGCGAGCAGGTCAACGTCAACGGTGGTGCGATCGCGCTCGGCCACCCGCTCGGCGCCACCGGTGCCCGGTTGATGACGACGCTCCTGCACGAGCTCGAGCGCACCGGCGGCCGCTACGGGCTGCAGACGATGTGCGAAGGCGGCGGGCAGGCCAACGTCACCATCATTGAACGGCTATGAGGCATCGAACGTCTGTGAGCGCGTGATGCCCGCTCCGCATCGGGCGACCGCGTCCGAGATGCCTCGCCTGTGCTTGACGGCGATGCGGGCGTTCTCCGCCGATCCGGTCCTGCGCTGGCTGTATCCCGACGACGAGGAGTACGAGGGTGACCGGGGCGGAGTGTTCCGGATCCCGATGATTCGCTGGCTCGCCCACGGGCACACGTGGACGACCGACGACGCGGTCGCCGTCGCGGCGTGGGTGCCGCCCGGTCGACCCGAGGTCGACGTCGACGTCGGACCGATCCCCGAGCATCCCTCCTGGCGGTTGGCGCGGTTCGACGCGCTGCGCGGGGTGATGGTGGCCAACACACCGCCCGAGCCGCACTGGTACCTGAACCTCCTCGCCACCCATCCCGACTGGCAACGCCAAGGGCTCGGTACGGCGCTGATGAACGTGATGTTCGAGCGCGCCGAAGCGGACGGCCTGCCGTGCTATCTCGAGACGGAGACCCCGGCGAACGTGGCGTACTACATGCACCACGGATTCGAGGTCCGCAGCGAGTGGGACGTCCCGGGAGACGGACCCCAGATGTGGGGCATGATCCGTGTCTGATTGAGCCGGCTCAATCAGACAGAGGATGCACGGCGCGCAGGCCTGCCCAGGCGAGGTCGCTCACCTGGCGGGCGATCTCGTCGGGGTCGAAGTTCTCGCCGCGCTCGACGAGCCGCCGGCTGGCGCCCTCGGCGAGACCGACGAGCGCGTGGGCGATGGTGCGCCGGTGCTCCGGATCGATGTCGACCGCGATCAGGGGCGCGATCGCATCGGCCGCTTCGGCGGTGACGTGGCGGATCGCGCTGCGGAACTCGTCGTCGCGGCGGGTGCCGCCGCCGTACAACAGCTTGAACTCGTCGTGGTCCTCGGCGACCCAGCGGAAGTAGGCCTGGAAGCCGCGCTGGGTCTGTGAACGACCGTCCGGTGCGTCGGCGGTGGCCTTGGCGATCGCCGAGAGCAACCGGTTGCCGACCTCTTCGAGCAGTGCCCGGTACAGCTCGCGCTTGGAGTCGAAGTGCTGGTACAGCACGGGTTTCGTGACACCGGCGGCGTCGGCGACGTCGTTCATCGAAGCACCGTGGAAGCCGGCGCGGCCGAACACCTCGAGTGCGACGTCGAGGATCTGTTCCCGGCGCGCGGTCGCGGACAGTCGGGGGCTGGGGGCGCGGGACGTGGACATGGTTACCAGAGGGTAACCTCCGAGTTCAGTGCCCGTGCTGGAGATCGTCCCGTTCGGCCGCTTTGACCGCGTAGCCGAGGATGATCGAGGGCACCAGGAGCACGAACGACACGATCATCGCGGCGACCACCAAGGTCGCCATCGGCGAGGAGAAACCCACCATGAACGCGATCACGAACAGGACGACGGCCAGCGCGAGAGCGAGATAGCCGAGGCGGTTGGCGAGCAGCGTCCACTTCGCGATCTGTGCCCGGCGGGCGCGCACGGGGTCGGTGTCAGGCGTGGTCATGCGTGGTCATCGTCAAAGGCTCGGGGGGAGGAGGCGGTTGACGTTCTCGTAGAAGAAGTACAGCGCGATCAGGAACGGGACGATGCCGACAGCGATGCCGACGAGCCGGCGGCCGGCGAGCCGGCGCAGCACGTGGGCGCCGATGGCGATGGCCGCCACGACCAACGCCCACAGCACGACCTGGGGGATCGCCGAGCGGTCGTGGAACCACCCGTCGGAGAAGGCGTCGGCGGCCGGTGCCGGGATCGTCGGGTCGGGTGTCGGGACGGAAGCCGCGATCGTGCTCGTCGTGACCGGAGTGGTCGTCGCGGTCGATGTGACGGCCGCGACCGTCGTGGTCGGCGAGACGATCGTCGTGGTCGTCGTGGTCGGCGTCGCACCCGCGGCGTACGTGACGGGTGCCGACTCATCGGCGATGAGGAGGCTGTGGACGATGATCCGTTGGCGTGTCGACCACTCCGGGTGGCACGACGTCAACGTCAACTCGGCGATGTCGGGGTTGGTGGTCGCGACCACTTCGGTGTCGGTGGGTTCGACGATCTCGGTGCCGGTCACCTCGTAGACGTAACGACCGGCGAGGGTGGTGACGACGATCTCGTGGCCAGGGTCGAGTTCGTCGATGTGCTGGAACGGACCGTCGTAGGTCATGCGGTGACCGGCGATCGCGGCGTTGCCGTACTGGCCGGGAAGTGGCGTGTCCGGGTAATGGCCGGGCCCGCGCCGGAGGTCGTCGACCGACACGCCGGCGACGACGACGACGTCGAGCCCGATCTCGGGGATCTCGAGGCGGGCGACGGGATCACCTTCGGCGATCGGCACCGTCGTGGGAGCCGGCACGGTCGTCGGGGCCGGCACCGTGTCGGACACGGTGTCGAGTGGTGCGCTCGACGCGGGCGTCGCGGTCGACGTCGTCGTGGGAGCCGAGGTCGTCGTGGTCGCCGCGAGCAGCGATTCGAACTCGTCTTCGAGCTCGTTCTGGGCGCGCCTGGCCTCGATGCCGGTCCCCCACAGTTGGTACACGACGAAGCCGGCGAGCAGCAGCCCGATCGCGATCAGGACCTTGCCGAATGTCCGCACGACGGAGCGCCAGTCGTGCCGAGACGGCCGGTCGTCCGTCTCGGGCACGAACTCCGCGAACGCCGGGTCGTCGGACTCCTCCGACAGTCGCGGCCACTCGCGCCAGCACGTGCAGGCGAGGTCACCTGTGCCGATCGTGCAGTGTGCCCAGCCGTCGAAGGTCGCGTCGGCGTGCCACACGACGTGCGCGTCTTCTGGGTGCCCGCAGACGGGGCACGGATCGGATCCTTGGCCCGCGGGGGCGTGCGTCACGACGTCAGTGTGTCAAGTCGAAGGGTAAGGTTGGTCTCGCCGCCCATGGACGGGAACCCCAGCACCGTGATCGAGCTCGACGACGCGGTCGCCGTTCTCGGTGGCTTCCCCGTGCTGGCCGGAGCGTCGCTGGCGGTCGATGGCGGGGAGATCGTGTTGCTGCGCGGGCCGAACGGTGCCGGCAAGACGTCGTTGCTGCGGCTGTGCGCCGGGTTGCTCCCGATCGTGCGGGGAACGGGACGTGTGCTGGGGTTCGACCTGGCGACGGAGCGCGACGCGATCCGCCCGCGGGTCGGCCTGCTCGGTCACTCCAACGGGCTCTACGCCGATCTCTCCGTGGCCGAGAACGTCGGGTTCTGGGGCTCGACCGTCGGTGCGTCGAGCGATGAGATCGATGCCGCCCTCGAGCGGCTCGGGCTCGCCGGGCGCCTCGCCGACCTCCCGGTGCGCACGTTGTCGGCCGGCCAGCGGCGTCGCACCGCCTTGGCCTGTGTCGTCGCGCGTCGCGCCGAGCTGTGGTTGCTCGACGAGCCGCACGCCGGCCTCGACGCCGAGGGTCGTGACGAGCTCGACGCCGTGCTCCGTCAGGCGGCGGGGTCGGGGGCGACCATCGTCGTTGCCAGTCACGAGCTCGAACGGGCCGGCGCGCTGGCGACGCGCACCGTCGAAGTCGTCGCCGGCCAGATCAAGGATCCGGGATGACGCGCCGTCGCATCATCGGCCTGATCGCGGCCAAGGACCTTCGGATCGAGCGTCACAGTCGCGTCGTCGTCAACCAGATCCTCCCGTTCGCCGGCGTCACGATGGTGATGTTCGGGTTCGCGATCGACTCGAGCGACGTGCTCGAACGGGTGGCGCCGGGGCTCGTGTGGCTGGCGACCCTGTTCAGCCTGCTCGTGCTCGTGCAGCGGGCGTTCGCGATCGAGACCGACGACGGCGCGCTCGACGCACTGCGCGTCGCCGGGGTCGACCCGACGGCGATCTTCTGGGGCAAGGTGCTGGCGCTGGCGGTGCAGTTGGCCGTGCTGGAGGTGATCCTGCTCGGCGCCGCGCTCGTGCTGTACGGCGCCGAGGTGCAGGTGGGCGGGGTTGTGTTGCTTGTCACGACGCTGGTGGCCGCGACCTTCGGACTGGCGGCCGTCGGTACGCTGTACGGAGGCCTTGCCGCTGGGTTCAAGGGCCGCGAGACACTTCTCCCGCTGCTCGTGTTCCCGGTGGTAGCGCCCGTCCTGATCGGAGCGACGCGAGCGGTCGAATCAGCGCTCGGCACCGCTGGGGCGGCAGTGTCGGAGGGCTGGCCCTGGGTGGGCCTGCTCGCCGTCTTCGCCGTCGCCTTCGGGGTCGGGGGTTCGCTGGCCTTTGGCCCGCTCGTCGATGAATGACGAGAATGGGACTCCCATGACCATGATCGATAACGATCCCCTGGCTTCTCGAACGAGCACGTCGCGGACCACAGGCACGCGTGCCACACCGCGTGCTCGGTGTGGCGACGCTCGTGTCGATGGGGTGGCTCGTGGCGTTCGGGTTGGGGTTCTCGCCCGCCGACCGCGACCAGGAGGAGGCAGTTCGAATCCTCTACGTCCACGTGCCGACGATCTGGATCGCCTATCTGGCGTTTGTCGTCACGGCCCTCGGATCGGCGATCTACCTGTTCGGGCGCAACCACTCGCTCGGGTTCGACCGCCTCGCCGGCGCGAGTGCCGAGATCGGCGTGGCGTTCGTCGCCGTGACGCTCGTCGTCGGGTCGCTGTGGGGACGGCTGACATGGGGCGTGTTCTGGCGATGGGATCCGCGCCTGACGACGACCGCCCTGCTGTTCGTCAGCTACATCGGCTACCTCGCCGTGCGGCGCCTCGGTGGCAGCCACGAACAACGCGCCCGGCGCAGCGCCGTGATCGGGCTCCTCGCCGTGCTCGAGATCCCGCTCGTGCACTGGAGTGTGCGCCTGTGGCGCAGCCTCCACCAGGAAGCGACCGTGCTGAATCCGAACGGCGACGTCGACATGGACGGGCTGATGCTGTTCAGCCTGTTCGTGGGGGTCGTGGCGTTCACGCTGCTGTACGTGTGGTTGCTGATGCACCGCACGCGTGCGATGGCGATGGAGGACCTGCTCGACGACCGCGGCCTCGACATGGCGTTGCAGGCGCGGCGCGCCGAGGCGACGGGAGGCAGGTGACATGGAAGACGCAGGGTTCATCCTCGGCAGCTACGCCGTGACGTTCCTGACGATCGCGATCATCGCCTGGCGGTTCGTCCGCCACGGCCGCCAGCTGTCCGAACAGGTCCCCGACGACGACAAGTACTGGCTATGACCGATCTCAGCCCGCGGCCGGTCTCCGATGCCGCGCCGAGCGGCGGCCCGCAACGCCGGTGGATCCCGATCGTCGTGATCGGGTTGGTGCTCATCGCGGGCGGTGTGATCATCACCCAGTTCCTGCGGTCGGCGGTCGACTACTACTGCAACGCCGACGAGATCGGTGTGCGGTCCGGCTGCGACGCCGACCGCCGCCTACGGGTGCAGGGCATCGTCGACGCCGGGTCGGTGTCGGCGGTCGACGGTGACACGGCGTTCACGATCACGTTCAACGACGTCACCTTGCCCGTGCGGTACGACGGCCAGCCGGGCGGCATCTTCAAGCAGTGCATGCCGGTCATCGTGCACGGTCGCCTCGAGGGCGACACGTTCATGGGCGACGACATCGAGGTCAAGCACGACAGCAGCTACCAGGCGGCGAACCCGGAGCGCATCGCCGAGGCCGAAGCCGACGCGGCGGCCTGCCCCGTGGACGGCGGATGATCGCCGCCAGCCTCAACCTCGCGCTCGGTAACGCCGGGTTGATGCTGATGCTGGCCTCGATGACGTTCGGCGCGCTGTCGACGGCGTTCGCGATCCGCACCGGCAACACGCGCACGCTGCGACTCGCGCCGAGGTACGCATGGCTCGGGCTGGCCGGCGCGGTGCTCGCCGTCGTGATGATGCAGCGGGCGCTGATCACCCGGGATTTCTCGCTCGCGTACGTGCAACAGGTCGGGTCGAGCTCGACGCCACCGCTCTACAACGTGGCCGCGATGTGGAGCTCGCTCGAAGGGTCGATCCTGCTGTGGGCGATCGTGCTCGCGGGGTACACGGCGGCCGTCGCCTGGCGCTTCCGAAAGCGCACCGCTGATCCCCTCGTGGGCTGGGCGCTCGTCGTGATGTTCGTCGTCGCCGCCTTCTTCGCACTCGTCAGCTTCGGCCCTGCGTCGCCGTTCCAGAACGGCCCGGCCGGGGTTCTCGACGGGCCCGGTCCGAACCCGTTGCTCCAGAACCACGTCCTCGTGCTGTTCCACCCACCGATCCTGTACCTGGGCTATGTCGGGTTCACGGTGCCGTTCGCGTTCGCGATCGCGGCCCTGATCACGGGTCGCGTCGGCGAGGGATGGTTGATGGAGACCAGGCGTTGGGCCCTGTTCGCGTGGGGCCTGCTCACGATCGGCATCCTGCTCGGCGGTTGGTGGAGCTACGAGGTCCTCGGCTGGAGCGGCGTGTGGGCGTGGGATCCCGTCGAGAACGCGAGCCTCCTGCCGTGGTTGACGGGCACCGCGTACATCCATTCGGTGCTCGTGCAGGAGCGACGGGGGATGCTGCGGGTGTGGAACCTCAGCCTGCTCGTCGCCACGTTCGCGCTGACGATCCTCGGCACGTTCCTCACGCGGTCGGGTGTGATCAACAGTGTCCACGCGTTCGCCGCCGGGCAGGTCGACGGCTACCTCCTCGTCTTCTTCGGGCTCGTCGTGGTGGTGTCGCTGGCGCTCATCGCGTGGCGTGGCGATCGCCTGCGATCGCCGGGCGCGATCGACTCGCCCGTCTCACGGGAGGGCGCGTTCCTCGCCAACAACGTGCTGTTCACGGTGTTCGCGTTCATCGTGCTGCTCGGCACGGTGTACCCGCTGCTCGTCGAGGCGCTGCAGGACCGCCGCACGGTCGTCGGGGCCCCGTACTTCGACCGGCTCTCGATGCCGATCGGCATCGCCTTGCTGTTCATGATGGCCGTCGCGCCCGCCCTGCCGTGGCGCAAGGCCTCGACCGAGTTGCTGCGTGATCGGTTGTTCTGGCCGGCGTGGTGCGGCGCCGGCGCGCTCGCGCTCGCGGTTGCGGTCGGCGCCGAGGGCTGGGCCCCGCTCATCGCCTTCGGCCTCGCCGGATTTGCCGCAGGGGCCGCGCTGCGCCAGGTCGTGCTCGCCACCCGCCGGCAGGGCTGGCGGGGCCTCGTCGGGCGGGCCAACGGCGGCATGATCGTGCACCTCGGCGTGATCATGATCGCCGTCGCGCTGGCGGCGTCGAACAGCTACACGCACTCGGCGACGATCCCGCTGCCGGTCGGCGAGGTGCGCGCCTGGGGAGGCCACACGTTCGAGTTGGTGCGGATCACCCAGGAGGTCGACGACCGGGCCAGCGTCGTGCGGGCCGAGGTGCTGCTCGACGGCGACAAGATCTACGCGCCTGCCATCACCAAGTACCTCCGGCTCGGCACCGACATCGCGACGCCGAGTGTCCGGACGGGGCTCACCAACGACGTCTACCTGACGATCGCGCCGTCGGCCGTGGCGCCGGTGCCGACCGATCGTGAGGTCACGCTCAGGGTGTTCGTCAAGCCGATGGTGCTGTGGCTGTGGATCGGCGGCGCGGTGATGGCGATCGGCACGATCCTCGCCGCCTTCCCGGGTCGGAGACGCCGGCCGACCGAACCGGTCTCGGCACCTGTCACATCGTCCGCTGAGCCGGAGGTCGTGCGGACATGACCGCGGCGGAGGACGTTGCGGATCGCCGCCGGCCGCGTCGCGCCGTTCGTCGCCTTGGCGGTCGCTGTCGTGTTGGGTGGTCTGTTCGTCGTGCTCGCGGGTGCCGACGGCGCCGGCAACGAGACGGCCGACACCCCGCTGCTCGAACGTCCGGCACCGGCCGCGACGGGCGCGTTCGCGGACGGCACGGCGTTCGACCTCTCGCGGCGCAAGGGCAGTTGGGTGGTCCTCAACTTCTTCACGTCGAACTGCGTGCCGTGCCGGCGGGAACACCCTGAGCTGGTCCGCTTCGTCGACCAGCAGGCAGGGCTCGGCGCTGACGGCGCCGAGCTGTACACCGTCGCCGTCGGTGGTGAGCCACAGGCCGTGGTCGAGGAGTTCTTCGCCGACAAGGGTGGCGACTGGCCGGTGATCTTCGACGACGACGGCCGGTTCTCGGTCGCCTTCGGCGTATCGAAGGTACCCGAGACGTGGATCATCGATCCCGAAGGTGTGGTCCGTGGCCGTGTGATCACCGAGGTCACGGCCGACTTCTTGTCGAGCCAGATCCAGCTGCTCCGGGAGGGCCGGTGAGCACCGCGAACCGGCGCGTCAAGCGCTGGCCGGGGTGGGTCGCGCTCGTGCTCGTCGTCGTCGGCCTGTTCGCCGTGGGTGTGACCCGCGATCCCGGCCCGCAGACCGAGGGCGATCGGATCGACGGCATCGCCCGTCGCATCGCGTGCCCGATCTGCGACGGCGAGAGCGTGTACGAGTCGCGCAACAACGCCTCGGTGAGCATCCGCACCGAGATCGAGGCACAGGTCCGCGACGGCGTCCGCACCGACGACGAGATCATCGGCTACATCGCCGACCGCTACCGCGGGGATGTGTTGCTCGTGCCGCGGGCGACCGGACTCGACACGCTCGTGTGGGCGTTGCCGGTCGCCGCGTTGGTGTGCGGCCTCGCCGGTTTGGTGGTCGCCTTCCGGCGCTGGCGGCTGGCCGCACGCGCGACACCGGCTCCAACCGACGACGACTACGCGCTCGTCGAGCGCGCGATGCGTGATGCCGACGAACCCTGACCGTCTCGCCGAGCTCGAGGAGGAGCGCCGGTTCCTGCTGCGCTCGCTCTCCGACCTCGAGCGCGAGCGCGAAGCCGGCGACGTCGACGTCGACGACTACCAGACGTTGCGCGACGGGTACACCGTGCGCGCCGCCTCGGTGCTGCGCTCGATCGACGAAGACCAGGCGAGCGCGCCGCGCCCGCCGGCCGGGAACTGGCGGAGGCATCTCGTCGTGGCGGTGGTCGTGCTCGTCGTGGCGGGTGGTCTCGGCTGGTTCGTCGCCCGTTCGTCCGGGCAACGCCTCGCCGGACAGGAGCTCTCCGGACTCGACCCACGCGACGAGATCCAGGTGCTGCTCGCGCAGGCGCGCGCGGTCAGCCTCGAGGACCCTGCGCAGGCGGCCGCGCTCTACGGCGAGGTCATCGGACGTGATCCCGACCACGTCGAAGCACTCACGTACTACGGCTGGACGACGGCGCTCACGGCGGCGACCACCAGCGACACACAGGCCGCCGGTGAACTGCTCCTCGACGCGGTCAAACAGCTGTCGCGGGCGACCGAGCTCGATCCCTCGTACCCCGACCCGTTCTGCTTTCTCGGGATCGTCGAGTACCGCTTCCTCGGCGAGGCGGAAGTGGCGTTGCCGAACGTCGACAAATGCCTCGCCGGCGGGCCGCCCGCCGACGTGCGCGACCTGGTCGAGGGTCTCCGCGCTCAGATCGCGGCGGACATCGACGACGCCTGAGAACGCCGCCGTCTCATGCCGGCTGCGCCGTCTCGCCCGTCAGCTGACGGTGCCGGAGGGAGATCTGGCGGACCATCACGATGTAGGCGACCGCCGCGGCCGCGGCCACGAGACTGGTGACGAGGGTGATCGCGAAGCGGTCGTCGATTGCCTCGGCCAACGTTTCGGTGTCGCCGCTGAACGTGCGGGCACTGAACTCGGAGATGCCCTGGGCGATCGCCAGCGGGATCGGTGCCAGCCCGTACAGCACCCACCACCCAGTGACCACCGGGCTGACGCGGTTCTCCTTCCAACGTGGATCGCCGGCCGGTACCGCCGGGTCTGACGCCTTCCACAACTCGCGGAACATGAGGAAGGGGATGATGTAGAGGGCGCCGGGCGGCAGGAACCAGCCGCCGATCGCCCATCCCGGTGCCCACGTCACGTCGCGTTGCAGCGCCTTGTGGTTGGAGGCGACGCGGTACATCCAGACCATGGTGAGCACGACGAGGGCGATCATCGCCGCGCCCTGGACGAATCCGAGCAGCAGCGAGGGCGCATACGCCTCGAGGAAGTCGTTCTCGTCGATCCGGTCGGCCAGGAAGTCGCGTGCCTCGCCGAGGGCCAGGCGTGACACCAGCGTCGACGCGACGCCGGCGACGGCGACAATCGCCGTGAGCACGACGATCCACGTCGTGAGCCCGTTCACCCGCTTGAGGGCGACGGACGACATGTACGACGGTGCGTACGCGGCGTACCCCGGTGGCGCCGTCAGGTTCGGGGGTGGCGGTGGGGGAGGCGGCGTTGCTCCCGGTGGGGGCGGCGGTATGTCACTCACGTGGCGTAACGGTAGCTGGGCACTGCGAGACTCAGGTTCGTGGGCTTCTTCGAACGCAACCGTCGCGCACTCGTCGAGCAGGGGTACGACCCGTCACGGCTCCCGCCCGGGCAGTACCTCACGCAGCGCTTTCCGGTCCTCCACGTCGGCGACGTTCCCTCGTACGAACCCGGTCAATGGGACCTCACGATCAGAGGTCTCGTGGACGAGCCCTTCACGGTCGACCTCGACGAGCTGCGTGCGCTTCCGAGCGTGACGCCGACGTTCGACATCCATTGCGTGACGAAGTGGAGCCGGTTCGACACGACGTGGACCGGAGTGCGCGTCCGCGATCTGTTCGATCGCGCCGGCGTGCAGCCGTCAGCGACGCACGTCATCGAGCACGCCGAGTTCGGGTACACGACGAACGTTCCCCTCGCCGACATCACCACCGACGATGCGATCGTCGCCTACGCCCACGACGGCGCCCCGCTCGAGTCGATCCATGGCGGGCCGGTGCGCGTCGTCATCCCCCACCTCTACTTCTGGAAGAGCGCCAAGTGGGTGCGCGAGCTCGAGCTCGTGGCCGGTGATCGTCCAGGGTTCTGGGAGCAGAACGGCTACCACATGTACGGCGACCCGTTCCGCGAGCAGCGCTTCACCAATGACTGATGAGCGACTGATCAACGCGACTGAATGGAGGACGGCCCCTGCGGGCCGTCCTCCATTCAGATCAGATGTCGCGGTCGGTCAGCCGAACCAGCCGGCCACGTCGACGACGATGTGCGTCTGCCCGAAGGCGAAGATGTTGATGCGCCCGTCGACGGACACGCCCGAGATCACCACGTTCGGCACCGTCTCGCCGGTCGACGTAGTTGACGTTCGACGCCTCTGGCTGCGAGACGTTGGCCGGGTAGACCGTGAGGAAGCCGGTCCCGTGCCACCGGTGGCGGTCACGTTGAGCACCACTGCCGAAGCGGTCGACGGCACACCGACGATGTCGGTGACCTTCAACGTGAGCATACCGCCGGCCGGGATGATGGTGTGCTGACGGCTGTCCCACACCCGCTTGGGCTTCACCGGCTTGAACAGCTCGGCGTCGCTGGCGGTGCTGTACCAGCCGAGTACGTCGGCGATGACGTGGGCACCTGTCGACACGAACACGCTCACCTGGCCGTCGCCTCCAACCGGCGCGAACACCACGTTGGGCTTCGTCTGACCGGGCCCGAAGTTGACGTTCGAGGTCTCCGGTACCGCGGTACCGGACGCGAACACCGACGCGAAGCCTGCCGCGTCCGGACGGTCGATGGTGAGGTTCAGCGCGACCGATGGCGTGCCAGCCGGAACGCCACCGAGCTCCGACGACCGGGAACGTGACGACCTGGCCGGCACCCACCTTGGGTCCGCTGCGGCTGTCGAAGACCCGGCTCGGGACCGCCGCCAGGAAGCCGTTGGTGGCGTTGGTGCCGAACCAGCCGAAGAGGTCGACGATCACGTGGGTCGATTGTTCGCTGAAGATGTTGATCGACCCGTCCGTGCCGAGCTTGTGCGACCACGAGGTTGGGCACGTCGGCGCCCGCCGTGTAGTTGACGTTCGACGCCACGGGCAGCGGCTGGCCGTTCGGATACACCGTCAGGAAGCCGTTGGCGTCGGCCTGCGTGGCGGTGACGTTGAGCGCGACCGAGACTGCGTCCGCCGGCACGCCGAAGTGGCCGGCGATCGTGCAGGTTGATCGCTGCCGCCGGCCGCGATCTTGACGCCGGTCGGGCGCGTGTCGAGCAGACGCTGGGGAGCCAGTGGCGAATACCTCGTCTTCGGTGTCGACGTGACACCGGACGACTCGAGGAACACGGCCGAGTCCAGGATCGAGTCGCTGGTGTCGGCGACCGCGATCTTCAGCGTGTTCTGCGACGTTCGGCGTCACCGTCGCGAAGCAGGTCAGCGGCTGGGTGAAACCGTCGAACTGTGTGTCGAACGTCCCCGGCTGGGGGTTGTCGACGTAGATCTGCGTGTTGCGCAGGTGGTTGATCGTGTTGATCGTGACCGGTACGCGGCCGCCGGGGTCGGCGACCGTGGCGCAGTTGTTGGCCAAGGCGACGCCGTTCACCCAGAACGCGAACACGTCGTTGAACTGGGAGTCGACGAACTCCTGGTACTCCTCCGACGCGAAGACGTAGTTGATCTGCAGGTCGGGACTGGTCGGTGTGAACGTGATGTTGAGCACCGCGGCGTCGCGCGTGGTGCGTGGGGCGATGACCGCGTTGAGGTCCGCATCGCCGAGACCGCCGAACGCCTCGCCGTTGCCGCTCTCGTTGTTGGGGCCGGCGACTTCGCCGACGATGCCGCTGGACATGACCACGCCGTCGGTGACGCCGATCGCATCCGCGACACCGGGGCCGGAGAACAGACCGCCTTGCTGGTTGTTGCCGGTGAACGTGGCGCTATTGATCGTCACGCCCTGGCCGGCGATCTCCTGGGCCAGTGCGGTGGCGGTCGTGGTGTTGAGGTCGACGATCGACCATGTCGCCGCCGAGGCAGGTGATGCCTCGCTGATGGTGATGAACCCTGCCGCTGCGATCGCAGCCGACAGAGTGACGCGCAGCGCGCGATGTCTCATGTGTCCTCCCGATTTCCCGCTTGCCCCGCGACCTCTGGTCGAGGTCTGACGCGGACAGTACCACCCGCCCTTCAGGTGGGGTTCAGGCTTTGTGAGTGCTCAGGCCCTCGGGTGTGAGGCGCAGGAGCGTGATCGAGTACGGGACGAACGTGTGGTCGAACTCGGGGCCGACCGCGCCGAGGTCGGCGGCAGGGGGCTCCGCGAGGTCGACCGAAGGGTCGTCGGAGCCGTTGTACGTGACGGTCGTGGCATCGAGCGACGTCGCGCTGACGACATCGGCACGCGCGCTGTACGTGTCCGCCCCGCCACCGATCCGCACGTGAGCGGTCGCCGGCTCGCCCGTCTTGTTGATGGCGAGCACGCTGATCGTCCCGTCGGTTGCCCGGCCGGCGTACGCACTCAACTCGGTCTCCGTCGAGAACCCGACGTCGGTCGTCAGCAACTCGTCGCCGAACCTGGCCCACAGCGCGAGCGCGTAGTACTGACGGGTTCCGAGCGCCGGTGTCGGCGTCGAGCAGGCCGTAGTCGGTGCCGTTGGCCGCCTTGCCGTTGGCCAGGTTCCACTGGTTGGCGATCGTGACGCCGTGGGTGGCCATCTGGCCGAGCGTGTCGGCGACGTACAGCAGGTTGAGCGCGCTCACCATCAGGCGCTCGTTGTCGGCGTCCTCGAAGGCGACCATGTTGTACTCGGTGATGGCGATCGGGACGGTGCGCGACGGGTTCTCGCCGGCGAGCGCCTCGGTCGCCTGTTGCGTCAGTTCCGGCCAGGTCTGTTCGGGGATCGCCAGTGCGGCGGAGGCGTCCGGCTCGCCCTCGAAGCCGTAGCTGTGGATGACGTAGAAGTCGAGCAGGTCGCCGGCACCCGCGATCACTTCGTCGCCCCAGTTGCCCCAACTCGCGCCGTCCGGCAGACCAACCGCCCCGATCTCGATGTCGGGATCGACAGCGAGCATCGCGTCGCGGAACTCGAGGTACCCGTCGTGCACGTCGTCGCCTTCGATGTACTGGGTGCCGTCGCACGTCCACACGTCCTCCCACCCGAACGGCGCGCAGTCGGGACCCGCCGCCGGCTTGGCGCCGTAGACCTCGTTGCCGACCTCCCACAGTTCGATCCGTGCCGGGTCGGGATGGCCGCCCGCGGCCCGCAGGCGGGCCCACTCGCCGACCGTCTGCCAGTCGCGCCCCTCCTCGTCGACACCGATCACGCGCTCGTCGTCGACATCCCCGTTGAAGAACGCCACGGCCGCCGCGGCCTCCTCGGCGGTACCGCTGAACGAGGCCGTCCACACTCCAGGGAGTCCGGTCGCCTCCATCAACGCGACGAAGTCGCTGGGTCGGGCGCCCCACGTCGCGAAGCAGTCCGGTTCGATGCCGCGCTCGCAGGCGAGCCAGTCGTAGCCGTTGCTCCAGCTTCCGCCGGGGAAGCGCAGCAGCGTCGTGCCGAGCGCCGCGGTCGACGCCAGGAAGGCCGGATCGGCGAGTCTGTCCGGTCCGAGCCAGGCCGGCACGTTGGTGCCGAACAGCCGCCGGTCGAGCGGCCGCGCCGAATCAGCGCTGATCGCGATCTCGCCAGCCGCGGCTTCCGGCGAGTCGACGGAGGTGACTTCGATCGACGCGGGAGTGGTGGGTGCTGTCTCGCCCGCAACACTCGTCGGCGAGGGCACGGTCGTGCGTGGCCGCCGGATCGAAGTCGAGTTGCGCGTCGCCGCCGGAGCACGCCGCCACGACCGCGATGCCGCCGCACGCGAGGAGCGACCCGAACGACGAACGCCGACGGCTCATGCCCAGCCGAGCTCGTGGAGCCGCGCGTCGTCGATGCCGGCGGCGTGCGCGATCTCGTGGATGACGGTCACGTACACCTCGTCGGTGAGCTCGTCGAGGTCGTCGCACGCCTCGCAGAGTGCGAGGCGGTAGATCGTGACGACGTCGGGGCCTTCCTGGCCGGTGCGCTCGGTGTGCGGCACGCCGTGGTAGAGGCCGAGCAGGTCGGGCTCGTCGGGATCACGATCGGCGACCTGCACGACGACGTTGTCGAGCACCGGTTGCAGCTCGTCGGGCAGCTCGTCGAGCGCATCGGCGACGAGCTGCTCGAACCGGTATCGCGGCAACGGCTCCATCGGCCGGTAGCTCCGACGTTCAGATGACCTTCAACTCGCGGTTGAAGATCTTCTTCGGCTTCAACTCGGTCGCGATCTGCGCGGCGAGGCGATGGAACGCCTGCGCCGTCTCGCTGTCGGGATCGACCGCCGCGATCGGACGGCCGTCGTCGCCGCCCTCGCGCAGCGCCGACAGGAGCGGCAGCTGTGCGAGCAGCGGAACGCCGAGCTCCTCGGCGAGCTCGGCGCCGCCGCCCGATCCGAAGATCTCGTACCGCTTGCCGTCGTCGCCCGTGAACCACGACATGTTCTCGATGACGCCCTTGACCTCGAGGTTGACCTTCTGTGCCATCGCCGCCGACAGGCGCGCCACCTTCTGGGCCGCCGGCTGCGGGGTGGTGACGACGTAGACCTCGCCGCGGGGGAGGTACTGGCTGAGGCTGAGGGCGATGTCGCCGGTACCCGGCGGCATGTCGACGAGCAGGAAGTCGGGTTCGTCCCAGAACACGTCGGTCAGGAACTGTTCGAGCGCCTTGTGGAGCATCGGCCCGCGCCAGATGACGGCCTGGCCGGGCGGCACGAAGTAGCCGATCGAGATGCACCGCACGCCCCAGCGCTCCGGCGGGACGAGCATCCCGTCGATCGCCACCGGCTCACGGTCGGCACCGAGCATGCGGGGGATCGAGAAGCCGTAGATGTCGGCGTCGACGATGCCGACCGAGTGCCCTTGGGCGGCCAGGGCGACAGCCAGGTTGGTGGTGACGGTCGATTTGCCGACGCCGCCCTTGCCCGACGACACGAGGAGTGGCCGCGTCTTCGAACCGGCCTGGGCGAACGGAACGGCGCGTCCTTCGGCGTGTCCGTGCGCCTGGCCCTGTCCGGCCGTCGCTCCCGGATCGCCGTGCAGACGCTTACGAAGCTCCTCGCGGTCGGCGTCGGTCATCACGGTGAACTCGAGATCGACGCGGGCCACGCCGTCGAGCGGGGCGACCGCCTCGGTGACGCGTCGCGTGATCTCGTTGCGCAGCGGGCATCCGGCGACCGTGAGGGCGACCAGGATCCCGACCCCGCCGTCGTCGTGCAGGTCGACGTTGCGGAGCATCCCGAGATCGACGATCGATCGGTGCAGCTCAGGGTCCTCGACCGGACGGAGCGCATCGACGACCTGCTCGCGCGTGACTGACATGGCGTCCATTGTGCCGGGGTCACTGGCCGAATCTGCAGGTACCAGGGGGTAGAATCGGATCGTGGCCAGTAGTGCGTCGTTCACCGCCACCGTGTCGGCGATCACCGATGCGTTCGGTGACCCGACGCGCCGTCGGATCTACCTGTACGTGCGTGATCACGTGTGCGACGACGGCGTGACGGCTTCGATGGTGGCGACCGAGGTGGGGGTCCACCCCAACGTCGCCCGCCACCACCTCGACAAGCTCGCCGCGGGCGGGTATCTCGAGGTCGCGACCGGCCGCCTCGCCGGCGGCGGCGCCGGCCGGCCGTCGAAGCGCTACACGGCGACCACCGATGCCTTCACCGACTTCCCGGTGCGCAGCGACGACCTCGTCCTGTCGTTGCTCGGCCGGGCGTTGGCCCGCCTCCCGCACGACGAGGCCGAGCAGATGGCCGAAGAGGTCGGCGCCGAGTACGGCCGGGCGATGGCCGCCGGGCTGACCGGCGACGAGCTCGCCGCCGGCCATCGGTCGCTGCGGTCGGCGATCCAGGCCGTCGCCGACGCGTTGACGGCGCACGGCTTCGCGGCCCACGCCGAGGGCCGCAACGACCACCTGCGCATCATCAACGACCACTGCCCGTTCGGTGAGGTCGCCACCGAGCACCCCGTGATCTGCGCCGTCGATCGGGGCATGGTCAGAGGGATGCTCGCCCAGTTCTACGGCGAGGACGGCGAGGCGCTGGTGGCGGGTGTCGTCACCGAGTCGAGCATGGCGCTCGGCGACACGTTCTGCTCCACTGCTGTCTGATTTGGCGCTGTCTGATCCTGCTAGAGGTCGACCTCGCCCGACACGCAGGTGACGGTGCCCCCTCCGACCCAGATCGTGCCGTCGTCGTCACGGGTCACGTGCACCCGCCCGGCGCGCCCGAGGGCCGTGCCCTGCGACGCGATGTACGGCGCCCGCAACCGACCGGATTCGAGCAGCCACTCCGCGAGCGAGGCGTTGAGGCTCCCCGTGACCGGGTCCTCGACGGTCACGCCGTCCTTCGGGAAGAACGCGCGGACCTCGATCGCATGGGGTGACCCCGGTGGGTACGGCCCGACGACACCGAGATCGAAGTCGATCGGAGCGGGCTGCAGCGCCAGCACCGCCTCGGCGCTCTCGAGCATGACCGCCACCCAGCCGGGTCCGTTGTCGACCCATTCGGCGGCGAGGATGTCGTCCCGGCTGATGCGCAGGACCGACGCGATGCGCTCGACGAACGCCTCGTCCACCGGGCCCGAACGCACGAGCGGAGGTGTGGCGAACGCCAACCGGTCGCCGGATGTGCGGATCGTGATCAGCCCGGCCGCGCACTCCTGCACGACGACATCGTCACGATGCGCCCGGCCACCCGAGGTTCGCCACGCGTGACACGTCCCGAGCGTCGGATGGCCCGCGAACGGCAGCTCGAGGACGGGCGTGAAGATGCGGACGCGGTAGTCGCCCTGGGATTCGGTCGGTGGGAGCACGAACGTCGTCTCCGACAGGTTCGTCCAGTTGGCGAAGCGCTGCATCTCCTCGGTCGTGAGCTCGTCGCCGTCGAGCACGACGGCGACCGGGTTCCCCCGGTACGCCACGTCGGTGAACACGTCGACTTGTCGAAACCGGCGCCGCATCGCGCCATGTTGTCAGCTTTTGGCCGTCAGCTGCGGAGCGCCGCGTACTCGATGACGCGGGTCATCACCGTCGTCGCCCGCCTTGTGGGTGGCGCCGGCGTCGTACGGCGGCTGCGGGTCGTACTCGATCATCAACTGACTGGCCTCGGCGGCCGTGCGGTCGAACAGGATCTCGACGAGGCGGAGCGCCATGTCGATCCCCGCCGACACACCGGCGGCAGTGATGATCCGTTGATCGAGATGTTCCACGACGCGCTCGTTGATCGGTGTGGCACCGAGGGCGGCGAGGCGATCGAGCACCGACCAGTGCGTCGTCGCCGTCAGGCCGTCGAGCAGACCGGCCGCGCCGAGCACGAGCGATCCGGTGCAGACCGACGTCGTGAACGTCGTCGTCTTGTGCGCGTTCCGCACCCAGTCGAGCACCCGCTCGTCCTCCATCAGCGCCCGGGTTCCGACGCCACCCGGAAAGACGATCACGTCGGGCTCGGCAACCTCCTCGAACGTGGCGTCGGCCTGGATGCCGAGCATCCCGTTCTCGGAGCGGATCACGGTGCGGTCGTGACCGACGAACGTGATGTCGACCTCCGGGATCCGCTGCAGCACCTCATACGGTCCGATGCCGTCGAGCGCGGTGAAGCGGGGGAACAGGGGAATGGCGACGTGCATGGGATGGCCTTTCATGTGCTGAACCGGTGGCGATAGGCGTCTGGGGACACACCGAGACGGCGGGCGAACGTGCGGCGCATCGTCTCGCCGCTGCCGAAGCCGCACCGACGGGCGATGACCTCGACGGTGTCGGGCGTCGACTCCAAGGCGCGGCGTGCCGCCTCGGTGCGAACGGCTGCGACGTACTGGGCGGGGGTCGCTCCCACCGACGAACTGAAGCAGCGGATGAAGTGGCGCTCGCTCATCCCGACCCGCTCGGCGAGCACGACGACGCGGTGATCGCCGCCGGGGTCGGCCTCGATCGACTCCTGGGCAGCCCGGATCGGACCGGGCGGCGGTCGATCGTTCCAGACCGGTGTCGCGAACTGCGTCTGGCCGCCTGGGCGGCGCAGGAACATCACCAGCCACCTGGCCACCAACTGGGCGACGTCGACGCCGTGGTCGTCCTCGACGAGGGCGAGCGCGAGGTCGATGCCGGCCGTGACGCCGGCCGAGGTCCACACGTTGCCGTCGCGCACGAAGATCGGATCGGGGTCGACGTCGATCGCCGGGTACCTGGCCCGCAACTCCTTGGCCCGCGCCCAGTGGGTGGTGACGCGCCGCCCGTCGAGCAGGCCCGCCGCGGCGGCGAGGAACGTACCCGAGCACACGGTCACGACCCGCCGCGCGCGTGGCGCGGCTCGGGCGATGTAGTCGACGAGGCGCGGGTCATCGCACGCCGCGCCCACCCCGGAGCCGCCGGGGAGGAGCAGCACGTCGAACGAGCCGTTCGGCGCCGCCGACAGCGCGTCGGCGCCCAGCCGTAGACCGCTCTCGGCGACGACCTCGCCGCCGTCGACCGACACGACCTGCAGGCGATACCTCGGGGCCGCCGGCGACATGTGGGCGAGTGCTTCGTTGGCGCCGGCGAACACCTCGTGCGGCCCGGTGATGTCGAGCGGCTGCACTCCATCGAAGGCGACGATCACGACGGCGCGGGCTGACCGAGCTTGCACAGCTCACAGCGTCATCGCTCGCCGCCGTGGCGTCAATGACACGTCCCCCACTAATCCCGCCATCACCGTCAGTGCCGATCGGACCGCCGACGCGGCTACCGTCACGCCCGTGGACGTACGAATCGCCGTGACTCATGCTGCTCGCGAGCTCACCGTCGAGATCCCCGACGACGAGCGCGACGACGTGAACGCCCGGATCGAAGCCGCGCTCACCGGCTCCCTCGACGTGTTGTGGCTGGTCGACAAGCGCGGCCGGCGGGTCGGGGTGCCCTCGGCGAACATCGCCTACATCGAAGTCGGCACGCCCGATGGCGATCGCCGCATCGGCTTCGGGGGCTGACCTGTCGGCGGTGAACCCACCGCTCCTCGATCGCCGGCTGTTGTTCGTCACGGGCAAGGGAGGGGTGGGCAAGACATCCATCGCGGCGGCGATCGCCCATCTCTCGGCCCGCTCCGGCCGCCGCACGCTCGTGTGCGAGATGGACACCAAGGGCGCCCTCGCCGACGCCTTCGACACCGCGGCGTTGCAGTTCGAGCCCCGGGAAGTCGAACCGAACCTGCTGGCGATGGCGATGAACACCGAGGACTCGTTGCGCGAGTACCTCCGCCTGTTCGTGAGGATTCCGCTGCTCGGACGCATCGGCCCGCTCGCCCGCACGTTCGACTTCGTCGCCGACGCGGCACCGGGGGTCAAGGAGATCCTCGGTGTCGGCAAGCTCTGCCACGAAGTGCGCGAGCGCACGTATGACCTCGTCGTGGTCGACGCCGAGGCGACCGGTCACATCGTCGCCCAACTCGGTGCGCCGAAGGTGATCAGCGATTTGGTTCAGGTCGGGCTCGTACGTGACCAGACCGGCTGGATGCTCGACATCCTCTGCGACCCGGAGATCACCGGTGTGGTCGTCGTCACGACGCCGGAGGAGATGCCGGTGAGCGAGACGCTCGACCTCGTGGGCCGGCTCGAGCACGAGACGGGCGTCGCCGCCAGCACGATCGTTGCCAACCGCGTACAGCACGGCCTCTTCGACGACCGTCAGTGCGAGGTGTTCGAGCGGCTGGCCACGGTCGAAGGCGTCGAGCCGATGCTCGTCGAGGCCGCCGGTCGGGCCGTGCGGACGGTGATGGAGGCGGCCCGGATCACGGAACGTCGCGCCGAGGTCGGAGCCGGCCACCTCGAACGACTCCGCAACGGCCTCCCGGCCGGCCTCGACACGCTCGTCGTCCCGGAGCTGTACACGCGTGCGTCCGGCCGGCGCGTCGTCACGCTCGTCGCCGAGGCGCTCTCTGATCAGATCGCCAACGGACGTCGGAGCGACGGCTGATGGCAGAGCGCGACGGTGCGCCCGGCCTCGACGCCATGTTGGCCGCCAAGGAGATGGTGCTCGTCTGCGGCTCGGGCGGTGTCGGCAAGACGACCACCGCCGCGGCGCTCGCCGCGACGGCGGCAACCCACCTCGGCGGGCGGGTGCTCGTGCTGACGGTCGATCCGGCGCGCCGGTTGGCCGACGCACTCGGCATCGGCGCGCTGGGCAACACCGCGACGCGCGTGCCGGACGAGGCGTTCGCGTCGGCCGGCGTCGAACCACGCGGCGAGCTCTGGGCGGCGATGCTCGACACCAAGGCCGGCTGGGACGAGCTCATCCGCCGGCACGCGCCCGACGCCAAGGTTCGTGAAGCGGTGCTGGCCAACCCGCTCTACGTCAACATCACGAGCCGCTTCGTGCACAGCCACGACTACCTGGCGATGGAGCAGCTCCACGAGCTGCATGCGTCGGGGCGCTACGACCTCATCGTCGTCGACACGCCGCCCTCACGCAGCGCGCTCGACGTGCTCGACGCACCCGGGCGGATGAAGGAGTTCTTCGAGTCGCGCCTGCTGCGCTGGCTCACGGTGCCGTATCGCTCGCGGTTGTTCACGGCCGCCTCCAAGCCGTTCTACTCGGTCGCCGACCGCATCCTCGGCTCGCGGTTCCTGCAGGACATCGCCGAGTTCTTCATCCTGTTCCAGGCCATGGAGAAGCGCTTCGTCGCCCACGCCACAGCGGTCGAGCGGCTGCTCGGCGACCACCGCACCACATTCGTCGTCGTGTCGACGCTCGAAGCCGCACCCGCCCACGAAGCCGCCTACCTGGCGCGCGCGCTCAAACGAGCGCGACTTCCACCTCGGTGCGATCATCGCCAACCGGGTGCTCCCGGCCGAGTTCACGGCCAAGGGCGCCGCCAACAGCGCCAAGCGCCTCCACGCCGCGTCCGGCGGCCAGCTCGCAACCCGCGTCGCGGCCGAGATCGACCTGCCGGCCGACGTCGTGTCGAGCACGCTCGACGCGGCTGCGTCGCGCTTCCACGACATCGCGCTCGTCGCGACACGGGAGGCCGAACGGCGGGCCGAGCTCGAGAGCCTCTCGACCGTCGTGCTGACCGCCCCGACATTCGACCGCGACATCAACGACGTCGCCGACCTGCTGGCGCTCGGCGAGCACCTGCGCGGGTGACTGATGTCGCGCGACGTGCTCGGCGATCTCCGGGGCCAGTTGCCGATCGTTGGCGAGCGCCGGATCGCTGTCCGCGCCACCCCTGACGCGGTGCGCCACCTGCGTGCCGGCGACCCGTGGTTGTTCGACGGTTCGATCACTTCGGTCACGTCGGCCGACGCGGCGAGCGCCGGCGATCTCGCCGTGGTGTTCGACGCCCACCGCGACTTCGTGGCGATCGGGCTCTGGGATCCCAGCTCACCGATCCGTGTCAAGGTCCTGCACCACGGCGAACCGCGTCAGATCGACGAGTCGTTCTGGCGGGAGCGGATCACGACCGCCCTCGAGCGCCGGTCGACGCTGGCCGCCGATCCCGACACCAACGCCTATCGCTGCGTGCACGGCGAGAACGACCGCCTGCCATCGCTGGTGGTCGATCGGTACGACCGCTCGCTCGTCGTCAAGCTGTACTCCGCGATCTGGTTCCCCCACCTCGCCGCAGTCGTCGCGACGTTGTGTGAAGCGCTCGACCCGGAGCGCGTCGTCCTCCGTCTCTCCCGCAACGTCGGCAAGGGTGCGACGTTCGGGCTCACCGACGGCATGACGATCGTCGGGCCGCCGCCTGACGGGCCTGTCCGGTTCCGCGAGCGCGGTCTCACGTTGGAGGCCGACGTGGTGCGGGGAAACAAGACCGGACACTTCCTCGACCAGCACGACAACCGGGCGCTGGTGCGGTCGATGGCGCTGGGTGCTCGCGTGCTCGACGCGTTCGCGAGCACCGGCGGCTTCTCGGTCGCCGCCGCAGCAGGTGGCGCGACGAGCGTCGACCTCATCGACGTGAGCGGACCGGCGCTGCGCACCGCCGAACGCAACCTCGCCCACAACCGGTTCATCACCGCGGTCCGCGGGTGCACGGTGCACACCACGACCGGAGATGCGTTCGTCGAGATGGAACGCCTCCGGCGGCGCGAGCAACGTTTCGACCTGGTCGTGATCGACCCACCCTCGTTCGCGCAACGCCAGACGGACGTCACGAACGCGTTGCGCGCGTATGCACGCTTGACGAGGACCGCGGTCGGCCTCGTCGCACCGGGCGGCGCGCTCGTGCAGTCGTCGTGCTCGAGCCGCGTGACCGCCGACGAGTTCTTCGCCACGCTGCACGAAGCGGCAGCGGCAGGGGGCGTGGAGCTGAGCGAGATCCGGCGAACTGGTCACCCGCTCGACCACCCGATCGGTTTCGAACACGGCGCGTACCTCAAGACGCTCTTCGCACGTGTCGAGCCCGGCCGACGGTGGACCCCTGGCTGACGCCGCCTACGATCGAACCGATGGCAAGGAGCCTGCGGTGAGAGTCAGGGTCGACGAAGAGTTGTGCCACGGGCACCAGATGTGTGCGATCTCGGCGCCCGAGGTGTTCGGGAGTGACGACTACGGCAACGCCGTCGTGCTGATCGACGGTCCGATACCCGCCGACCTCGAAGCCGCGACACGTTCGCGCCGAGGGCAATTGCCCCGAGCGTGCCGTCATCATCACGGAGGGCGATTGACGATGGCGATCGAACCGGTGCTCGACTGGACGACGGACTACGACATCTTCGACGACGAGTTCGTCCGCGACCCGTACCCGGTGTGGGAAGACCTCCGTGCCGGTGAATGCCCGGTGGCCCACACGGCGCGCTGGGGTGGTTCGTGGATGCCGACGAAGTACGACGACGTCGTCGCCTTCGCCCACGACGTCGAGACGTTCACGTCGCAGCAGATCCTCGTCGTGCCGCCGATCAGCGACGGCACGCAGATCCCGTACAGCGATGTCGCCGCGCCGCCGATCACGTCGGACCCGCCCGAACACCATTGGGCGCGGCGGCTGATCCTGCCGATCTTCTCGCCGCAATCGGTCGCGAAGTACGAGCCGGGCGCGCGTGACCTCTGCAACCAGTTGATCGACGGCTTCGTGGACGCCGGCCGGGCCGACGCCGCCGCCGACTACGCGCAGCAGATCCCGGTCCGGGTCATCGCCGCGATGCTGGGCGTGGACACCGAGCGCTCCGACGACTTCACGTCGTGGGTTCGCGGCGTGTTGGAGGTCGGGCTCAAGGATCCGGTGGTGCGCATCGCGAATCGCGTGAAGATCATCGAGTTCTTCATGGAGCAGATCGCCGACCGCCGCGAGAACCCCCGCGACGACGACCTGATCACCGAGCTCACGCAGGGCGAGGTCGACGGCCACCCGATCCCCGACACGCACATCCTCGGCACGTGCAACCTGATGCTCGTCGCCGGGATCGACACCACGTGGTCGGCGATCGGATCGTCGCTGTGGCATCTCGCCCAACATCCCGAACACCGTGCCCAGCTCCGCGAGCGACCCGAGATCTGGCCGATGGCCGTCGAGGAGCTGTTGCGCGCGTACTCGCCGGTCACGATGGCGCGGCTGGCGAGCAAGGACGTCGAGTTCGCCGGGTGTCCGATCCGCGAAGGCGATCGGGTGTTGATGACGTTCCCGGCCGCCAACCGCGACCCCGACGTGTTCGAGAACCCCGACGACGTGATCCTCGACCGCGAGCACAACCGCCACGTCGCGTTCGGTGCGGGCATCCACCGGTGCGCCGGTTCGAACCTGGCCCGCCTCGAGCTCCGGGTCGCACTGCAGACCTGGCTGGAGCGGATTCCCGAGTTCGAGCTCGCCGATCCGGGTTCGGTCACGTGGGCGGGTGGCCAGGTGCGCGGACCTCGGCGCTGCCCTGTCATCTTCTAGGGGTCAACTTCCCGGCGTAAACGCGCGGTCCGGCGCCAGTTTCGGGCAGACTCTCGACGATGGCTTCACTCGCTGATCTCTCGCGCGAGCACACGTCACTCACCCGTGACCAGATCCAGCACCTCGTCCGACTCGCGTCCGAGTGGGGGATGCTGGCCGACTTCTGCTTCGCCGACCTGCTGCTCTACGTCACCACCGACGACGGGCGATGGCTCACGGTCGGTCAGGTCCGCCCGGCGACCGGTCAGACGATCTACCACACCGACTGGGTCGGGTCGTGGGCCAACGACACCGAGCGTCCGATGCTCGCCAAGGTGTTCGAATCCGGGGTCATCGCCGAGGGCGACGTGCAGGTCGAGACCCTGCCGGATCAGACGCGGATGCTGGCCATCCCGGTGCGCTACGCGGGGCGCAACATCGCGGTGCTGACGAAGGAGTGGATCGAACAGACCGGACGCCGTCCGGGCGAGCTCGAGCGCACCTACCAGACGATCTTCGATCAGTTCGCGCAGATGATCTGCGACGGCGAGTTCCCGTTCCCGACCAGGGTCGGTGACTCCAGCGCCGCTCCCCGCGTCGGCGACGGCGTGTTGTGGCTCGACGGTGACGCCCGGGTGCGCTACCTCTCGCCGAACGCCAACTCGGCGCTCCATCGCGTCGGCATCCATGCCAGCGCGGTCGGCATGCGGTTGGCCGAGCTCGGTTTCCAGGACGGCGCCGTGCGTCAGGCGTACGAGCGCCGCGTTCCGGTCATCGAGGAGTTCGAGCAGGGCAACGACACCACGCTCCTGTGCCGGTGCGTGCCGGTCATCAGATCGGACGAGGTCATCGCGGGTGTGCTGCTCGTCCGCGATGTCACCGAGTTGCGCAAACGTGACCGGCTGCTGTTGAGCAAGGACGCCACGATCCGCGAGATCCACCACCGCGTGAAGAACAACCTGCAGACGATCTCGTCGTTGCTGCGCCTGCAGGCTCGACGGCTCACGAACCCGGAGGCCAAGGCCGCCGTCTCGGAGTCGGTGCGGCGGATCCGAACCATCGCCCTCGTCCACGAGTCACTCTCGCGGGAGCCGGGCGACGACGTGACGTTCATCGAGATCGTCCGCCCGCTGCTCCGGCTCGCCGAGGAAGGGCTGCAGTCGCCCGACCGGCCGGTGCGTTTCACGGTGCGTGGCGACGGCGGGCGGATTCCGGCCACGATCGCGACTCCGCTGTCGGTTGTGCTCACGGAGCTCCTGCAGAACGCCGTCGATCACGGATTCCCAGAGGGCAGCGCCGGTGGTGGTGTCGTCGTGCGGCTCGAGAACGGCGACACCCGGCTGGCGATCCAGGTGGTCGACGACGGGCATGGTGTCGCACCGTCGTTCAAACTCGACGATGCCACCGGCCTCGGTCTGTCGATCGTGCGCACGCTCGTGACGACCGAGCTGAACGGCTCGATCGTGATGCGCCCGGCGACCTGCGACGACCTCCGCATCGCCGGCCTCGGTGAGTACAAGGTCGCCCGCGGCACCGTGGTCGACCTCGTCGTCCCGACCGAAATCGACTAGAGGCGGATCGTCGCGGCGACTTCCGTCACGTGATCGTCATAGTCGGCGCGGGCACGGCACACTGGATGGGATGCTCTCGTTCGCCTCCGTCCCAGCCCATGTCGTGGCGGTCGCCGGCGACACGGCGGTCGACGGTCCCACGATGTCGAGGGCGCTGGTCGTCGCCGTGCTCGTGCTCGGCGGGCTCGTGCTCACGCGCGTGAGCGGCTTCGTGATCCGCCGCGTCGTGCGCCGGGTCGCCACCCGCAGCGTCGCCGCCCCGTCGAGCTGGTGGCGCCACCGGTCACGGCGCGTCGGTGGCGAGTCGTTCGAGATGGGCGAGCACCGGCGCCGGCAGCGCATCGATGCCGCGTCGCGGATGTTGAACCACCTCATGTCGCTCGTGGTGTGGATCGTGATCACCATCGCCGGCTTCCATCTGCTCGACGTCGACGCCG
The DNA here is from genome assembly GCA_963722415.1 of Ilumatobacteraceae bacterium. Lineage (GTDB taxonomy): Bacteria > Actinomycetota > Acidimicrobiia > Acidimicrobiales > Ilumatobacteraceae > JALOLG01. The sequence continues at coordinate 99,313 of CAVRNI010000061.1, read as the reverse complement.
CCTTCTTCCTGTCGAGCGCCGGGTTCCTCGGTGCGGCGGTGGCGATCGGTGGTCAGCACAAGGTCAACGACTACCTCACCGGCCTCACCGTCCACTTCGAGGACCGCTACGGCGTCGGCGACGAGATCGTCGTGGACGTCGGCTGGAGCGCGCCGGTCCACGGCGTCGTCGACCACATCGGGCTCTTCAGCACGCGTGTGCGTGACGCATCGAGCACGATGCACTTCTCGAACCATGCCCTGTCGGAGCTGCGCAACCTCTCGCAGGAGGCGACGACGACGACATTGCGGTTGGCGGTCGACGGCAGCCCGGGTGCCGAGGAGGTCGCCGACGCGATCAGGGGTCTCGCCGGTTCGTCAGAGCTGACCGACGTGATCTTCCTCGGCGACATCGCGGCCTACGAACCGCACACCGGTCAGGTCGCCGTCGACGTCCGCACGCTCAGGCCGCTCGACGACCGCGAAGCGCAGCTGCTCACCGAGCGCGCGCAGCGTGTGCTGGTCGACGGTCCTCGCTCGCCGGGCTGAGTCAGACGGCGGTCGCCCGCATGGCGGCGGCGCGCTTGCGGCGGATGACCCGTCGCTCCTCTTCGGAGAGCCCGCCCCAGATGCCGGAGTCCTGGTTGGTGGCGAGCGCGAAGTCCAGGCACGCCCCGGCAACCGTGCATTGACCGCATACCCGCTTGGCATGCTCGACTTGCACCAGCGCCATTCCGGTCGTGCCCACCGGAAAGAACAGATCCGGATCTGTGTCGCGACAAAGAGCCTGGTCACGCCACTGATCGTCCGCAGCCGCCAAGGCGAGGCTGGTAGCAAGGATCGTCACGGAGGGGCTCCTCGATTTGCTGGTGGCGGCAGAGCTGGAGGTGCTCGGCGTCGTCGGGCTCAAATTATGCGGAGATCCGCTCACTCGCAAGAGTTTCAGATGAAACCGCGTGGGCTATCTGAAAAAGTGATAGATCGGACCGAATGCTGCGGTGTGCTGACGTGTGCTGACGTTGAGGGACGATGCTGAAAACCGTGCCGTCGATGCAGAGTATCCGCCGATGACCGAAATCATCGCCCATCGTGGCGCATCGCGTGCTGCCCGCGAGAACACGGTCGAGGCGTTCGCGCTGGCCGTGGCAATGGGCGCCGATGGCATCGAGCTCGATGTGCGGCGCACCCGCGACGGCCACCTCGTCGTGCATCACGATGCCCGCATCGAAAGTGGCGCCGCGGTCGTCGATCTCGACCGGCGCGACCTGCCCGAACACATCCCCGATCTGCACGCCGCGCTGGTGGCGTGCGTGGGTGCCGCCGGCGAGTTCGACATCACGGTCAACATCGAGATCAAGAACGATGCCGCCGAGCCGGACTTCGACGACGCCCGGTCGATCGCCGCCCTCGTCGTGCGCGAGGCACTCGCCGTCGCCGGTCCGCACCGCTGGCTGATCTCGTCGTTCGACCTGGCGATGGTCGACGCCGTGGCCGCCACCGGGGCCGGCATCCCCACGGCGTGGCTCGTGGTCGACGTGCCTGACGGCACCGTGCCGTTGCTCACGGAGCGCGGCCACCACGCACTGCATCCGTGGGTGGGTGTGCTCGACCGGTCGACGATCGACGAGTGTCACGCGGCCGGGATCGCCGTCAACACGTGGACGTGCGACGACCCGGATCGCATGCGTGAGCTCATCGGGTGGGGCGTCGACGGCATCTGTACGAACGTGCCTGACATCGCCCTCGCCGTGCGCGCCGCCCTCTGAATCGTCGACGCCCGAGCTCAGCGGGGGAACACGAGCCGGACAGCATCCTTCACGTGCGCGAACTCGAGCCGGCTCGTCTCGCCGAGGTAGTCGCCGTCGACCTGGTACGGGAACGGTTCGTCGTGCCAGGCGACGAGCTCCTCGAGGTCCGTCCACTCGACGAGGTGCTCAGTCGGGCGCACACCGCCACCGCGCAACGCGCCGGAGAGCCCTTTGACGATCGCCGCGACCCGCAGCGTGCGGAACGTGACGGCGACCAGCCCCCGATCGAGGGTGGCGGCATGTGAGAGGTCGAGCGGGCGGTTGCCCAGGTACGTGTACGGGTTGGTGTTGAGGATGATCGAGAAGTACCCGTCGTCGAGGCGGTGCTCGGTGCCGGCCGCCAGCGAGAAGTGCGGATGGTGCCGGTCGTAGCCGCTCGCCCAGGTCGTGAGTGCTGCCGAGATGAACAGCGGGTGACCGAACCAGCGCTTCATCGAGGCGTGCCGCTCGACCCGGCGGACGACGGCTGCGTCGAACCCGATCCCGGTGTGGAAGCAGAAGAACCGCCCGTTGACGCGTCCGAGTCCGATCGGGCGGATGTCGTCGGCCCTGATCCCGTTCGCCAGCAGGTCGACGGCGGCGAGCGGATCGTTCGGCAACCCGAGCGTGCGGGCGAACACGTTCGTCGATCCGCCCGGGAGCACGCCCAGCGCGGCGTCCGTCCCGGCGATCCCGGTCGCGACCTCGTTGAGCGTGCCGTCGCCGCCGAAGCCGATGACGATGTCGAACCCGCGCCGTGCCGCGTCGGCCGCGTACCGCGTCGCGTGCCCGCGCCGGTTGGTCTCGACGACCTCGACGTCGTTGTCGCGTGCGAGCCGTCGGTGGACCACGACCGTGTTGCGGGCCGTCACCGACGACGCAAACGAGTTGACCACGAGCAAGATCCGCACGCCGTGAAAGATAAGGGCCGGTTGGGAGGGAAGTTGACCGACCGGTAACAATGGCTGCCGATGAACGTGATCGTGTGCGTCAAGCAGATCCCCGACCCTGCCTCACCGGGTGAGCTCGATCCGTCGACCAACACGTTGAAGCGCGACGGCAAGTTGATCCTCGACGAATCCGACAGCTATGGCGTCGAGATGGCGCTGCAGCTCGTATCCGCCGCCGGCGATGGCGAGGTGAGCATCATCTCGATGGCGCCGAACGGCGAGGTGTCGGGCATGCGCACGGCGCTCGCGATGGGCGCCGCCAAGGGTGTTCTCGTGTCCGATCCCGAGTTGGCCGGGTCCGACGCGCTGACCACCGCCAAGGTGCTCGCCGCGGCCGTGCAACGCCTCGGCGGCGCCGATCTCGTGATCGCCGGCACCGAATCGAGCGACGGCTACACCGGCACCGTGCCCGAGCAGATCGCCGAGGTGCTCGGTCTGCCGTCGGTGACGTTCGCCAAGCACATCGAGGTCGATGGCGGCACGCTCAAGGTGAGCCGTCAGACCGAGGCCGGCTACGACGAGGTCACCTGCCCGCTCCCCGCCGTCGTCAGCGTGACCGCCGGCGTCGTCGAGCCCCGCTATCCGAGCTTCAAGGGCATCATGGCCGCCAAATCGAAGCCGGTCGATGCCGTCACGGCCGGCGACCTCGGCGTCACGCCGGTCGGCTGGGCAGGCGCCGGGCAGCAGATCGTCGACGTCAGCCAGGCCGCGGCCCGCCAAGCCGGCGAGATCATCGAGGACGACGGCGAGGCGTTCCAGCGCATCGTCAGCTTCCTCGAGGACCTCAAGGTCATCTGAGAGCCGAAAGAATCCGAACGGAGAGCGACTTCATGGCGATCGACAAGATCTGGGTGTTCGCCCAAGAGGTGAACGGCGCGCCGACGTCGGCGACGCTCGAGCTGCTGACCAAGGCCCGCTCGCTCGGTGGCACGGTCGCCGCGTTCGTCGCCGGCGACGCCTCCGACCATCGCCGGCACGCTCGGCGAGTACGGCGCCACCACCGCATACTCGACCGGTGACCTGGGCGGCAACCTGCCAGGTGCCTCCGTCGCGTCGGCGATGAAGGCCGTGATCGACGGTGGTGACGCACCCGACCTCGTGCTGTTCCCGCAGAACTACGAAGGGCGCGACGTCGTCTCCCGTCTGTCGGTCAAGGTCGATCGCACGGTGCTCACCAACAACGTCGACCTCGCGGTCGACGGTGACACCGTGAAGGTCACCACGCCCGTGTTCGGCGGTAACACGCTCGTCACGACGTCGTTCACCGGGGGTGCGCCGTACCTCGCGGTGTTCCGGCCCAAGAGCTTCCCGGCCGAGGGTGCCGGCGGGCCGGCCGCCGAGGTCGTCGATGCGCCGGTGCCCGACCTGGGCGCGACCGGCGGTGCGACCGTCACCGCGGTGCACGTCGAGGAGTCGTCGGGTCCGAAGCTCGACGAGGCCGACATCGTCGTGTCGGGTGGTCGTGGCCTCGGCGAAGCCAGCAAGTACGAGATGATCGAGCAGCTCGCCAAGCTCCTCAAGGGGGCGGCGGGCGCGTCGCGGGCGATCGTCGACGCCGGATGGGTGCCGTACAGCTCGCAGGTCGGCCAGACCGGCAAGGTCGTCAAGCCGAAGGTCTACATCGCGGCCGGCATCTCGGGGGCGACCCAGCACATGGTCGGGATGAAGGGGTCGAAGAACATCATCGCCATCAACAAGGACAAGGAGGCGCCGATCTTCGGCGTCGCCGACCTCGGCATCGTGGGCGACGTCCACAAGGTGTTGCCGAAGCTGATCGAAGCGCTCCAGTCCCGCTCCTGAACGCGAGCTCAGATCAGACGAGCGAGATCAGACAAGGGGCCAGGGGTAGCGATGGCCACTCGAGTCGGCGGGGAACCGGCCCTCCGTCACGAGCTTGGTCGCCCGGAACTGCAGCGCCGTCACCTCGTCGTCGTCGAGCAACGTCGCCAACTCCAGCGGCACCGACGCGGCGAGCGCTTCGACGCGCGACAGCACTGACGCGTCGATCGGTTCGTCGGCGAACTCCCAGATCACGGTGCGCAGCTTGAACGGCGCCGCGAAGCACAGCCCGTTGTCGATCGCCCACACGCGATCCCCGGCGAGCAGGCAGTGGCCGCTCTTGCGGTCGGTGTTGTTGGCGATGAGATCGAGCACGGCGATCGATCGCAGCTGGTCGCGGACGTCGGGTCGGTGCTCGAAGATCGTGAAGTAGTGCTCGGAGTGGTCGGCGTCGACGAACCACTGCAGCGACCCCTCGCCGTACGGGCCGCCGCGCACGACCGTCGGCGGCACCACGCCGAGCCCGAGCTTGTCGCTGAGCACGAACGCGGCGAGCTCGCGGCGGTGCAACCCGGGCTCGAAGTCCCACAGCGGACGTTCACCGCGCACCGGCTTGTAGATCGCACGCTGCTCGGCCTCGCCGCAGCGCACCGTCACGAGGAACGTGGCGTTCGAGGCCCACGGCATCCGGCCCTCGACCTCGATCTCACCGTCGTGCAGGAACGCGAGCGGATCGGGGATGCCGGGCCGGCTCAGTTCATGCGTGGACACGGATGCCCGTCGGGATCGATCGGAAAGGCGCACCACTGGCAGCTCGGCCGGCCGGCCGCGACCACTTGCTCGGCGTGGTCGCAGAACGCGTTCGCCTGGCTCCTGGTCACGTAGAGGCGCACGTGGCCCTGTTCGGTCGTGACCGGTTCACCGTCGTCGTCGACCGGAACGAGCTCCTCGAGCTGCACGACGAGCTTGTCGCTCGTGCGGTCGTAGCCGAGTCCGATCGGGCCGAGCACGAAGACCTGGTCGACCGGCGTCGCCAGCTCGAGGGCGCCTTCGACGGGCCGGTCCTCCGGCGGCGGGAGGTCCTTCAACACCCGCCGCAGGTACTCGACGATCGCCGCGACCTGCTGCTTCTCGCACTTGACGGCGACGCGTTGACGTCCGACGCGCGCCTGGAGGAAGAACACCCGCTCACCGGGTCTGCCGACCGCACCCGTGGTGAACGCATCGACCTCGTCGAACTCGTAGAAGGGAGCGCTCATGACGGTTGCAACTCCGCGAGCGAACCGCCGGTGGAGTTGACCGTGAGCGTGACCGGCCCACCGTTGCCGATCGAGATCACGCTCACCGAGCACGGCGACACGACGATGCGTTGGAACAGGTCGAGGTGGGTGCCGATCGCGTGGGCGATGGCGGCCTTGATCGGGTCGGCGTGCGACACGCACACGATCGTGCCGCCCTTGTGCTCGGCGCGCAGTGTGTCGAGCGTCGTGACCATGCGGTGCTGCATCTCGGCGAAGCTCTCGCCGGCCGGGAACCGGAACGTGGAGGGCGAGCGCTGCACGGTGCCCCACTCGGGGAGCTTCATCAGCTGCTTCAGCTCGGCGCCGGTCCACTCGCCGAAGTCGCATTCGAGGAGGCCCTTGTGCGCCCGTGGACGCAGGCCGCGGGCGGCGGCGATCGGCGCCGCCGTCTCGCGTGTCCGCTCGAGCGGCGAGCAGTAGACGGCGTCGACGCGCTTCAGCTCGGCGATCCGCTCGGCGGCACGCGCGGCCTGCTTGACACCCTCGTCGGCGAGGTGGAGACCAGGCGCCCGGCCGGGCAGCAGGGTGCCGGTCGTCGCCGTCTGGCCGTGCCGTACGAGGAGGATCGTGGTGCCGTGATCGTGTTCTTTCGTGGTCTTCTTCGTCATGATTCGCCCGCCAACCTACTGTCGATCCTCGTGGATCATCACGCCGCGCGGCTCACTGCGGTCGCCGATGAGGTCGTCGGCTGCCGGGCTTGCCCGCGGCTCGTCGAATGGCGCGAGGAGGTCGCTCGGACCAAGCGTGCCGCGTTCCGCGACGACGTCTACTGGGGCCGCCCGGTGCCGGGGTTCGGCGACCCGGCGGCCCGCATCGTCGTCCTCGGCCTGGCGCCGGCCGCCCACGGCGCGAACCGCACTGGCCGGGTGTTCACCGGCGACCGCAGCGGTGAGTTCCTGTTCCGCGCGATGCACCGGGCGGGGCTCGCCAACCAACCGACGTCGGTGTCGATCGACGACGGACTGCGACTCGTCGGAACGTGGGTGACCGCGGCGGTGAAGTGCGCGCCGCCCGGGAACGCTCCGACGCCCGACGAGCGCGACAACTGTGCGCCATACCTCCGCCGCGAGATGGAGGCGCTCGGTGACGTCGCCGTGATCGTGTGCCTCGGCTCGTTCGGGTACGAAGCGGCGTGCCGTCACTTCGGCGTGCGGCCCCGGCCGCGGTTCGGTCACGGCGTCGAAGTCACGCTGGCCGCCGGGCCGACGCTGCTGTGCTCGTTCCACCCGAGTCAGCAGAACACGTTCACGGGACGACTGACCGAGGCGATGCTCGACGCCGTGTTCGCCCGCGCCGTCGAGCTCAGCTCCGTTGATTGAGGGCGGCGACGATCGCCTCGAGGCGGGCCCGAACCAGTGACTCGATCTCGGGATCGGTCGTCGTGCCGTCGGACGCGATGCGTTCGGTCCCGGTCGCGACCATGATCGCCGGCTCCGTCACCATCGTGTTGCCGAGCAGGCCGAGGATCTCGACGAGCGGCGGCTGCACATGACTCCCGCCGCTGCGACCGGCTGACGTGACGATCGCGATCACCTTGCCGCGGATCGCGAACTCGCCGCTCGGCCGTGTGAGCCAGTCGATGGCGTTCTTGATCACCCCGCTCGGGCCCCAGTTGTACTCGGGGACGGCGAGGAACAGCGCGTCCGCGGCCTTGACGTCGTCGCGCCAGGCGGTGCACACGTCGGGGAGCGTCTGCGGGCGTGTCGAGGTCGGCGTTGTAGTACGGCAACCGGTCGATCCCGTCGCGGACCGTGACCGCCAGGCCATCGGGCGCCAGCCGCGCCGCCATCCGGACCAGGCCGGTGTTGGAGGAGGCCGGCGCGCAGGCTCCCGGACACGGCGAGCATCGAGGACGTCACGGCCGCTGACGGTAGAGGATCGGCAACTGCGGCGTTAGCCTCACGAGGCTGTGAGTTCTCGTCCCTTCCGTTCGCTGCTGGTCGTGCTCGTCGCCGTCGGTGGTCTGACCGCGTGCAACTCGACGCCGAGCGCCCGCCGCGTCGCCCTCGACGTGATCGAGACGCTGCCCGTCAGCGAGACCGTCAAGCAGTGCATGCGCGACAAGGTCGAGAGCTATTCCGAGGACGAGATCAACTCCTTCGCCGAAGGCGCCGACAAGGACCCTCCGGATCCCGAGTCACAAGAGGCCCTCGACCAGTTCGAGGCCGACCTCGCATCCTGCAACACAGCCGGCTGAACCCCCCGTTCTGTCTGCTTCAAAACGCGCTACGGGCCATCTGAAGCAGACGGTACGGGGATTTTCTTCTTCGGCGGGGGGACGCCGATCGCCGGGGCGGGGTCGGCGAACTCGGGCCACCGGCGGCGGCTGACGATCGACAGCAGGCGCAGGAGCTTCATCGCCTTCTCGTCGGTCTGGGCCGGCCGGGAGACGATCGAGCCGTCGGCGATCATGCGGTTGATGACCTCCTCGCCGAGCTCGGTGCGCACGATCGTGAGCGTCCAGTCGTTGTCCTCGCCGATGCCACCGGTGGCGACGTCGGAGTGCTCCGCCGCGAAGTCGGGGCAGTGCAGGCACCCGGTGCGGGTCCAGCCGTGGCACTCCTTGAGGTCGATCTCGTGGTACGAGCCGTCGTGCATCCAGATCTGGAACACGCCCTTGATGTTCATCTTCAACATCTCGGACTTCTTGAGGCCGTACTTGGCCTCGAACAGCTCGGTGAAGATCGCGTCGTCGAACGTCTTGGAGCACAGCAGGCCGATGTTGAACAGGAACGGCCGCGACACCTTGCCGGCCTTGCGGTCCCACATCACCGGCGGTGACGACGTCTGGCACCCCATCCCGACCAGTGCCAACCGGTCATGTCCCTGTTCCTTGGCGTCGCGAATGGCGAGCGGGTTCGCGCAGTACGTGTAGCGGCTCCCCGCGGTGGCGAGGATCTCGTCCGTGGTCGACACGACGACCGGCTTGGCCTTCCACGCGTCGTCGTCCTCGACGCCCGATACGAGGGCGGCGTCGATGTAGTCGTGCTCGCGCAGCCAGATCAGCATCGCCGACACCAGCCCACCGTCCTGCCCCATCCGGTGGACCATGTCGTCGCTGGCCCGCGTCAGCAGCAGCTGGCGCCAGATCCCGGCCATCTCATCGGGCTCACGAGTCCGCCCGAACAGGTGCATGTCGGCGGCCGGCTCCCACGCCCGGAACCGGGGGCACGCACGGGTGCACGTCGTGCAGCCCTTCTCGCCGTGGATGCAGTTGTCGAGCCCGAGCTCTTCTTCGAGATGGAACGGGATGTACTTGCCTTCCTCGTGCTCGTAGCCGATCACGTCGTGCGGGCACGTCACGACGCATCCGGCACACCCCGTACAGAGGCCGGTCGTGATGACCTCCTCGTACAGCTCCTTCCACTGCGCCGTCCAGCGCGTCGCCGTCGCCGGGGCGGCCTCCGTGGTGGTCATCGCACCAACCTACTCAGAGGGCGTCCGTGCCCTCCTCGCCGGTGCGGATCCGAACCACCCGCTCGACGTCGGTGACCCAGATCTTGCCGTCGCCGATCTTCCCCGTCGCCGCCGACGAGGTGATCGTGTCGACCACGAGGTCGGCCTGCGCGTCGTCGGCGACGATCTGCAGGCACACCTTCGGCACGAAGTCGATCTGGTACTCGGCGCCGCGGTAGGTCTCGGTGTGCCCACCCTGACGCCCGAACCCGCGCACCTCGGCGACCGTGATGCCGGCGATCCCCGCGGCCTTGAGCGCATCCTTCACGTCCTCGAGCTTGAACGGCTTGATGACGGCGGTGATCAGTTTCATGTGCGTTCCCTATCATCTGTCAGGGCTGGTCAGCCGACGTCTATCTGTCAGGGCTGGTATGCCGACTCGGCGTGCTGGCTGCGGTCGAGACCAACGTATTCGTCGTCGGGCTCGACGCGCATCCCGATCGTCTTCTCGATGGCCATGGCGATGATGTACGAGACGACGAGGGAGAAGACGAGGACCGAGCCGCTGGCCACGAGCTGGTCGACGAGCAGGTCGGTCCCACCGCCGAAGAACAGCCCGTCGGCACCGACGCCCGTCGCCGAGAGATCGGCGAACAGGCCGAGCACGATCGAGCCGAACAGGCCGCCGACGAGGTGGACGGCGATCACGTCGAGGCTGTCGTCGAGCCGGAGCACGGACTTGATCTTCAGCGCGAGGTAGCACACGATGCCCGCCCCGCCACCGATGATCAGCGGGCTGGCGCCGCCGACGAAACCGGCGCACGGGGTGATGGCGACGAGGCCCGCCACCGCACCGGAGGCGGCGCCGAGCGTGGTGCCGTGGCCCGTCGTCAGCTTCTCGACGATCAACCAGCCGAGCATCGCCGCGGCGGCCGCGAGGTGGGTGTTGACGAGGGCTTGGGCGGCGATTCCGTTGGCGCCGAGCGCCGAGCCGGCGTTGAACCCGAACCAGCCGAACCACAGGATCCCGGTGCCGATCATCGTCAGCGGCAGGTTGTGCGGGGGCATCGGCTCGTCGCCGTGACCACGCCGGTTGCCGATCACGGCGACGACGGCGAGGGCGGCGATGCCGGCGTTGATGTGGATCGCCGTGCCGCCCGCGAAGTCGAGCGCACCGCGCTTGAACAGCCAGCCCGCCGGGTTGAAGACCCAGCGCGCCGCCGGGGCGTAGACGACGATGCTCCAGATCGCGATGAACAGGGCGTACGAGCCGAACTTGAGGCGATCGGCCGTGGCTCCCGTGATCAGCGCGGGCGTGATCACGGCGAACATCATCTGGAACGCCACGAACGCCATCGGTGGGACGGTCAAGCCGCCGTAGTCGACGTCGCTGAGGAACGCGAAGTCGAAGTTGCCGACCCAGCCGTTGGTACCGCCGAAGGCGATCGAGAACCCGACCACCGCCCAGAGCACGCTGACCAGACCCATCGCGAAGAGGTTCTGCATCAACATGCCGAGCACGTTCTTCGAGCGCACCATCCCGCCGTAGAAGAACGCGAGGCCGGGGGTCATGAAGGCCACGAGTGCTGCCGCGGCGAGCACCCAGGCGGTATCTCCTGTGTCCATGATCGTGGAACGTAGACAGCCGCGATTTCGGGCCTGTCGCCCCAATGTTTCCAACAGATGGCGAGTTCGCGCGGACGAGCTCGCTACGCGACGAGCATCCAGCCGCGCCGGCGCACGGTGCGGACCCGGCTCGAGCCGACGGCGCGCCGCACGCCGACGATCAACGAGTCACACCGGCGATCGCTGAGATCGGCGATGCCGACGGCGCGAGCCAGCTCGGAGCGGCTGAGCACCCGGCCGGCGTTCTCGGCGAGCACGGAGTAGACCGCCCGCTCCTGCGGCGTGAGGTGCTCGAGGGGGCGAGAGACCTGCGACCGAGATTCGGTTGGTGCCGCAGGAGCGAGGCGATCCATGGCCGAATCGTAAGGTGCACGGATTTCGGCGGCGTGGGTGGGTCGTAAACGGCGTGTGAACTCGATGGTCCGGCCGCGGTCCTCGTACGCTGCTGCCTCCCATGGTCCACGTCGTCAGCCGATCAGCCAGGCGGTTCGTCGCCGGGGTCGTGGTCGTCGGCCTGCTGGTCGGGGTGACCGGGATTCGGACGGCGTCAGCGCGAGCGCCGCTCGGGGCGCTCGGGCCGACACGGTTCGTCGTCGTGCCCCCGTGCCGCCTGCTCGACACGCGGCCGGCGAACGCGCTCGACGCCGGTCAGGAGGTCGAGCTCGACGTCGCCGGCGAGTGTGGTGTCCCTGCCGCGGCGGTCGCGGCGGCGTTGACGGTGACGGTCACCGCCACCGGGGACGCCGGTCATGCCACCGTGTACCCGGCCGATGTCGCGCGTCCCGAGGCGTCGACGACGAACTGGGATCGGTCCGGACAGACCCGTGCCAACACGGCTCTGGTTCGGCTGTCTGACGACGGCGCGGTGCGCATCTGGGTGGCGGCGGCGACCGATCTCGTCGTCGACGTGGCCGGGGCGTTCGTCCCCGCGACGACCTCGCGCGCTGGTCGCTACGTCCCGATCGCACCTCGGAGGGTCGTCGACACCCGCTCGTCGGCCGCACCGCAGCCGGGCGGCACGATCACCGTCGCGTTGCCCGTGGAGGTCGCTCCGGACGCGCTCGCCCTGGCGGTGAACATCACCCTCACCGAGACGACCGGGTTCGACTTCGTCGCCGCCTACCCGGCGGGATCGGCTGCCCCGCCGACATCGGTGCTGAATGCCGACGCAGCCGGCCAGACGCGGGCCGCCGGAGCGGTCGTCCCGGTCTCGTCGGACGGCATCACGATCGCGGTCGCGTTCGGCAGCGACGTCATCGTCGACGTCGTCGGATACTTCACGGGGCGCGTCGGCAGCGAGCTCGAGCGCAGGGCTGTTCGTGCCGGCGACGCCGACGCGAGTGCTCGACACGCGCTCGGAGGAGCCACCGCTCTACGACCGTGGGGCGCGGGAGATCGACGTGGTGGGAGCGACCGGCGGACCTGTCGCCGCGGTGGTCGCCAACTGGACGCTGGCCGGCACCGCTCGTGCCGGATGGCTGGCGACCTACCCGTCGCGCACCCGGCGCGGTGAGGGGTCGACGATCAACAGCGACACCGCCGGCCAGACCGTCGCCAACATGGGCGTCGTGCCGGTCAGCGAGTTCGGCGTGACCGCGTACTCCGACGGTGGCACCGATCTCGTCGTCGACGTGACGGGGTGGTTCACCGGGACGCCGGTGGCGGCGACCGAACCGGGACCGCCGGCGAACGACAAGCCGGCGCTGCCCGGGTGTTTCCCGACGGGTCGCAGCGCGGTCGCCGACAAGGTCGCGCAGCGGTACTGGTTGTGCGAGAACGGTGTCGCGATCACCGACCCGTTGCCGATGACCACCGGCGGCGTCGCCTATGCCCTGCCGCTGGTGGGCACGTACACGGTGTTCTCACGGCAGCGGTACGGCAGGGGACTCCACGGCGAGGTCCTGAACTACTTCGTCGCGTTCTATCGCACGCCGCGTGGGAACCGGATCGGCTTCCACGAGGTCGTCAACCAGGATCCGTCGACGGTCGGCGACCTCGATCGCCGCGGGTCGTCGGCGGGATGCTTCCGCGTCCTTCGGCCTGACGCGGTGAGGATCTGGGACCACCTCCAGCACGGCGACCACGTGGTCGTCCTGACACCGTGAATGACACCGACTTGACCCGTGGGTCAAGTCGCGCGGCATGATGTCACCATGGATCTGACGTTCCCGCGCGAGGCCGAGGACTTCCGAGCCGAGATCCGTGCGTGGCTCGAGCACAACCTGCCCGAGGGATGGTTCGAACCGGGCTTCGAGTTGAGCGACGACGCGCGCAAACGGTTCAACGTCGAGTGGCCGGCCAAGCTGTTCGAAGGCGGCTGGATCTGCGCCACCTGGCCCGAGGAGTACGGCGGCAAGGGTCTCACCACGATGGAGGGTGTGGTGCTCGCCGAGGAGTTCGCGCGCGCCAAGGCGCCCATGCGCGGTGACTTCTTCGGCGACACGCTCGTCGGGCCGACGCTCCTGCAATGGGGATCCGAGGCGCAGAAGCAGGAGTTCCTGCCCGGCATCCTGCAGGGTCGCATCCGGTGGTGCCAGGGGTTCTCGGAGCCCGACTCCGGCTCCGACCTGGCGAGCCTCAAGACGTCGGCGGTGCTCGACGGCGACGAATGGGTGATCAACGGCCAGAAGGTGTGGACCACGGGCGGTCACCACGCCGACTACTGCTTCTTGTTGACCCGCACCGATCCGCAGGCACCCAAGCACAAGGGCATCTCGTACCTGCTGGTGCCGATGCGGCAGCCGGGGGTCGAGGTGCGCGGCATCACCCAGCCCGACGGCACGGCCGAGTTCTGCGAGGTGTTCTTCACCGACGCCACGTGCCCGAAGGACAACGTCGTGGGCGGCGTCAACAACGGCTGGAAGGTCGCCAACTCGACGCTGGCGTTCGAGCGCGGGCAGTCAGCGACGACCGGCTACCGCCGGTTCGAGGACGAGTACCGCTTGCTCGTCGACGCGGCCCGCCAGAACGGCCGCCTCGCCGACCCTCGCGTCCGCCAGCGGCTGATGCACTACTTCACGCGGATCCAGATCCTGCGGTTCAACGGGCTGCGCAGCCTCACGTCGGCGCTCACCGGATCGAAGGATCCAGGCGTGATCGCGCTCGGCGCGAGCAACAAGATGTTCTGGTCGGAGATGCACCAGCGGGCGATGGAACTGGCGCTCGACGTGTTCGGCGCCGACTCGATGCTCATCGACACCGGGCCGGCGTCGGGGTCGTGGCCGGGGGCGCTGCGTGACCGGCGGCGCGACGGATATCCGGTGAGCCCGATGATGTCGGCGTACTTCTTCTCGCGGTCCGAGACGATCTGGGGTGGCACGAGCCAGATCCAACGCAACATCGTCGGTGAACGGGTGCTCGGCCTTCCGAAGGAGCCCAAGGCCGCGAGTGAATGAGCGGGCCATCGCCTAGCTTCGTCTCGAATGGATGAGCTCATCGATCGGGACGGCAAGCCGCGTCCCGTCGCCGCCGCGCTGATGGCGATGCTCGACCGAATGGCGCCGGAGGAGCTGACCGAGCTGCAACGGGTCGCCGAGATCGAGATCCTCACGATGGGCATCACGTTCACGGTGTACTCCGACGGCGCCAACCTCGACCGTGCGTGGCCGTTCGATCTCATCCCCCGTGTGATCTCCGGTGACGAGTGGTCGGTCGTCGAGCGCGGTCTCATCCAGCGCCTGGTCGCGCTCAACCGCTTCATCGACGACGTCTACAACGAGCAACGGGTGATCGCCGACGGTGTCTTTCCGGCCGAGCTGCTCGACGGCTCGGCCAACTACCGCACGCAGTGCCGCGGCGTGCACCCCAAGTTCGGCGTGTGGGCGCACATCTCGGGATCCGACCTCGTGCGCGACGACGACGGTGAGATGTACGTCCTCGAGGACAACCTGCGCGTGCCGTCGGGTGTCAGCTACGTCCTCGAGAATCGCGCCGTCGCCAAGCGCGTGTTCGCCGAGGTGTTCCAGCAACAGAACATCCGCCCTGTCGACGCCTACACCGATGAGCTCAACAAGCTGCTGACGTCGCTCGCGCCCGACGATGTGACGGAGCCGCAGATCGTCGTGCTCACACCCGGCGTCTTCAACTCGGCGTACTTCGAGCATTCCTTCCTCGCCCAACGGATCGGTGCCGAGCTCGTCGAGGGTGCCGACCTCGTTGTCGCCGACGACGAGTGCGTGTACATGCGCACCATCAGCGGGCTCGAACGCGTGCACGTCATCTACCGACGGATCGACGACCTGTACCTCGATCCCGAGGCGTTCCGTCCTGATTCGACGTTGGGTGTGCCGGGGCTGATGCGAGCGTGGAAGGCCGGCAACGTGGGCATCGCCAACGCGCCAGGTGCAGGCGTCGCCGACGACAAGGTCGTCTACGCGTGGGTTCCCGACCTCATCCGCTACTACCTCGACGAGGAACCGCTCATCCCGAACGTGCCCACCTACCGCTGTCTGTACGACGACGAACTGCGGTTCGTGTGCGCCAACATCGGCGACCTCGTCGTGAAGCCCGCCAACGAGAGCGGTGGCTACGGCATCCTGATCGGCAACCGGGCGACGGCGACCGAGCTCGCCGACGCGATCGAGGCGATCCAGGCCGATCCGCGCAACTGGGTCGCCCAACCGATCCTCTCGCTCTCGACCGTGCCGACCATCGTCGGCGGAGCGCTCGAGTCCCGTCACGTCGACTTGCGGCCGTTCATCCTGACCGGCGCGCACAGCTACGTGACGGCCGGCGGACTGACGCGGGTCGCGCTGACGAAGGGATCGCTCGTCGTGAACTCGTCGCAGGGTGGCGGCAGCAAGGACACGTGGATCCTCGACCTGCCGGCGGACGGAGGCGCCTGACGTGGCGCTCCTGTCACGGGTCGCCGACCGCCTGTACTGGGGTGCCCGCTACGTCGAGCGGGCCGAGGACACGGCACGGATCGTGCGTGCCTACACCAGACCTGATCGTCGACCTCCCGATCGACCTGTTGCCGTACAGCTGGGAGCCGTTGGTCGCGATCGCCGGGAGCGAGGCGCTGTTCGGCGAGAAGCACGGCGAGCACGCCGTGATCGAGTTCCTGGTCGCCGACCGGCACAATCCGGGCAGCATGGCGAGCAGCGTCGCCTTCGCGCGCGAGAACCTGCGCACGACGCGTGAGGTGCTGCCGCGTGAGGCGTGGCGGGCGCTCAACGGGCTCCAGCAGTACGTGCTCGCCGAGGCCGAGCGGGCCGTCGAGCGCCGCACCCGCGACCGGTTCCTCGCCCGGGTCATCGGCGACAGCCGGCGCCTCGACGGCGAGCTCGAGTCGACGATGACGCGCGCCGCCCCGTACCGCATGTGGCGCCTCGGCCAACTCATCGAGCGCGCCGACATGACGACGCGCGTGCTCGGCGTCCGCGCCGCATCGATCCTGCAGATGCAGACGAGCGACCGGGTCGACGCCCGTGTCGACGACCATGACGAGGTGCAGTGGATGGGCGTGCTCCGCTCGGTCGCCGCCCTGCAGATGTACCAGCGCGCGACACGTGGTCCGATCGAAGGGCCTTCGGTCGTGCGCTTCCTGCTCTTCTACACGCAGTTCCCTCGATCGGTGCGGGGATGTCTCGACGCGATGCGCGATGTCCTGACGACGCTGCCCCGGCCCGACGACGTCATCACCGTCCTCGATCAGACGACCGCGACGCTGATGGCGTGTGCGGCGCACGCCGACGACGGCGCCCGGCTCGACGATGCGATGGACGAGGTTCAGCACGCGATCGGCGAGCTCGACCAAGCCATCGCCAGACGTTTTCTGGCAGTCGGGTCCTGATCGTGTCGGCCCTCGACATCGGCGCCTTCGACGAATCGTTGACCTGGGATGCGGGGCTGCGCGCCGCGTTGCTCGACGGTGGACAGCTCGCGGCATGGCAGGCGCAGGTCGATCGGCTGCTCGTCGCCGAAGGTGCGGGACACCTCGTCCACGATCTGCCGGTGCGCGCCGACGGGCGGGCGGCGACGATCGCCAGCCGTCCGTGGCGGCTCGACCCGATCCCCGTCGTGATCGACACCGAGACGTTCCAATGGTTGTCGTCGGCGGTGGTCGAGCGGATGGAGGCGCTCGAGGAGGTGCTGCGCGACCTCTACGGCGCCCGCCAGCTCGTCCGCGACGGGGTCGTGCCCGCCGACCTGCTCCACTCGAGCGACCGTTACCGGCTGGCCGCCGTCGGCTCGACGCATCCGGCGCGCTGGCTGACCACGTACGCCGTCGACATCGTGCGCGCCGCCGACGGCAGCTGGCGGGTCGTGCAGGACTTCGCCGACGCGCCGCCCGGCATGGGCTACGCGTTGTTGGACCGGTCGGTGATGTCGCGCACGTCGGCCGAGCTGTTGGCGACGTCGGGCATCGCGTCGCTCGCCCGCTTTCCGGGGCAGCTCCGGCGGGCGCTCGCCGCCTCGTCGCCGGCGCCCAGCCCGCGTACCGTGCTGTTCTCGGGCGGCATCGACCACCCGTCGTACATCGACCACTCGTACCTCGCCGTGCAACTCGGCGTCCACCTCGTCGAGGGCGCCGACCTCGTCGTGCGGCAGAGGCGCCTGTGGCTGCGCACGCTCGATGGTCTGGAACCGCTCGACGTCGTGTACCGCCGTCTGGAGGACCCCGACATCGATCCGCTCGAGGCGGGTGCGATCCGCACGCCGGGCGCGGTCGGGATCCCGGGTCTGCTGCTCGCCGCCAGGTCCGGCGGCATCACGCTCGCCAACGCGCACGGCGCCGGCGTCGTCGAGGACGTGTCGCTCTCGCCGCTGTGGCCGGCCGCCGCCCGCCACCTCGCGGGTGTCGAGCTCCGGCTGCCGCAGCTCGACAAGGAGCGACCACGACTGGCCACGACACCGTTGTTCGACGGTTGGCAGATCCGCGCGGGTGAGGTCGTGCTGCGGATGTTCGCGGTCCACGACGGCGAGACCGGATCGGTGATGCCAGGAGGATCGGGCCGGGTGCTCGCGCCAGGGGATGATCCGTCGTTGCCCACGGCGTGCGTGGCCAAGGACGTGTGGGTCGTCGGCACCACGTTGACGCCGTTCATCGCGGCCGCTCTCCCGCAGGTCGACTATGCCCGGTCGGTGCCGACCCGTGCCGCCGACGCGCTGTTCTGGACGAACCGCGCCTCCGAGCGGGCCGAGGCGATGGCCCGCACGATCGGCGCCATCAGTTCGCGCATGGAACAGGACCCCGGCCTCGTGGCGCTCGACGGCGGACGGTGGTCGATCCGGATGCAGCGGATCACGCGCGCGATCCGGCGGATGAGGCCGCCGGCCGATGATGACCGGTCGGCCGGCGATGTCTCGGACGCGCCGTCCGACGCGCTGGCCGCCGAGCTCACCAGTGAGCTCGATCTGACGACGGACGCGATCGCCCTCGAGATCGGCATCCTGCTCACCGACGCCACGACGGTGCGCGAGTACCTGTCGGTGACGGCGGGGAGGGTGCTGGAGCGGTTGTCCAACACCCGTGCCGCGTTGCAGCGCCGCGCGGCCGCCGTCGACGATCTCGACTCCCTGCTCGCCGACTTCGCGGCGCTCGCCGGTTTGTGGAACGAGAGCACGGTCCGCGGTCCGGCATGGCGGCTCGGCGATACCGGACGCCGGATCGAGCGGTCACTCGTCGTGCTCGACCTGGTCGAGTCCGGCTTCTCGACCCGTGCCGACGGCGACGATCCCGTCGAGGCGGCCGTGCTGGAGGTCATCCTCGCCGCCAACGACAGCCTCGTCGCGTACCGGCGTCGGCACCGCAGCGACGTCGAGCCGGAGGCGGCGTTTGCGCTCCTCGTGCGCGACAGCACCAACCCGCGGTCAGTGGCGGCGTCGATCGAACGGTTCGGCCAGCACGCGACCGACGCCGAGTGGTCGGAAGGCGTCGCCATCGCCGCCGCCGCACGTGATGCGTTGACGCTCCCTCGCAGCGAGCTCGTGCCGTCCGTCAGGGGACTGATCGTCGACGCCGCAGCAAAGCTCAACGAGCGCTGGTTCGCCGCGCCGGTGAGCCCGATCGTGGTGGTGGGAAGGTGAGCCAACGGAAGTACCGCGTCGTGCACCGCACGACGTATCGCTACGAGTCGCCGATGACCGATGGATACACCGTTGCCCACCTGTTGCCGCGCGACACGCCTCGGCAGCGCGTCGCCGAATCGGTGGTGAATGTCACGCCGGAGCCGTCGGAGCGCGACGAGCACGTCGACGCGTTCGGCAACCGCGTCACCCAGTTCGGCGTCCACCACCCGCACGACGAGCTCGTCGTCGAAGCCGTGAGCACGGCCGACGTCGACGATCCGGTCCCGATCGACGACGTCGAGTCGTGGAACGACGTGGCCGCCCGTGTCGATCGGCTGCGGGGCGACGAAGCGGTCGCGATCGGCCCGTTCCGGGCGCGGACACGCTTCGTCGATCTCAATCGCGTGGGCGCCGAGCTGGCCGGCATCGCGTACCGATCGTTCACGCCGGGCCGGGGGATCGCCGAGGCGGCCAACGACCTGTGCCACCGGATCTTCGACGAGTTCACGTACGACTCGACGGCGACCGACGTCTCGAGCCCACTGGCCGACGTGCTGTCGTCGAGGCGCGGCGTGTGCCAGGACTTCGCCCATCTGGCGGCGGGATGCCTGCGCTCGATCGGGCTCGCCGCACGCTACGTCAGCGGCTACATCGAGACCGACCCGCCGGCGGGCCGTGATCGGCTCGTGGGCGCCGACGCATCGCATGCCTGGTGCTCGATCTGGACACCGACGGCTGGCTGGATCGACTTCGATCCGACGAACGACCACTTCCCGACGCGCCGCCACGTCACCGTCGCGTGGGGCCGCGACTACGCCGACGTCACGCCGGTCCGCGGCGTCGTGATCGGCCCGTCCCGGGCGCAAACGCTCGACGTCGCCGTCGACGTGGCGCTGGTGTGACGCACGTGCCCCGAACGCCGGTCGTCACCTGGCCGTTCGTCGTCGTGACGGCGGTGACGCTCGTGTTCTTCACGAGCATCGGAGTCACGCTCGTCACGGTCCCCCTGTTCGTCGAGCGCGAGCTCGGCGCGGGCGAGTTCGGGATCGGATTGACGATCGCCTCGTTCGCGGCCACCGCGATCGCCGCCCGTCCGCTCATCACACGGCTCGGCGACCGCTATGGCCGTCGCCGGCTGATGATGGGCGGCGCCGTGCTCGCCGCCGCCGGCAGCTTGGGTGCCGGGCTCGCGGAGACGCTGCCCGTGCTGCTCGTCCTCAGGGGGATCACGGGGGTCGGCGAGGCGGCGCTGTTCGTCGGAGCGATCACGCTGATCGCCGATCTGTCGCCACCCGACCGTCGCGCCGAAGGCGCCAGCTACTTCTCGATCGCGGTGTTCGGCGGGCTCGGGATCGGACCGATGCTCGGCGAGTGGGTCCTCGACGACGTGCACTACGAGCGGGCGTTCCTGACCGCCGGGGCGCTCGCACTGGCGACGGCCGTGCTGGCGTCGTTCGTGCCGAAGTCGGTGGATCGCGTCCACGACCCCGACGACACGACGAGATCGGCAGGGCGCGGGATCCTGCATCCGGCCGCGATCGGGCCCGGCCTCGTGCTGGCCAGCATCGTCGCCGCATTCTCGACGTTCACGGGCTTCATCCCCGAACACGCCAGGGCGGTCGGTCTGAGTGGTGCCGGTGGGTTGTTCCTGGTCTACAGCGTGGTCTGCCTCATCGGACGGGTGGCCGGAGCCAAGGTGCCTGACCGCATCGGACCGGGGCGCGCCGTCTCCACCGCACTCGTGTTCGTCGGCGCTTCCTTGCTGTTGCTCGCCGCCGTGCCCGAGCCATGGGCGCTGTGGGTCGCGGCGGCCGGGTTCGGGGTCGGCATGGCGTTCAACTACCCGTCGCTGATGGCGATCGTGGTCAATCGCGTCGACGAGCGCGAGCGCGTCGCCGCGCTGAGCTCGTTCACGATGTTCTTCGAGCTCGGCTCCGTCGTCGGCGGCCTCGCGCTCGGCGGTGTCGGCGAGATCTTCGGCAAGCGAACGGGTTTCGCCGGCGGCATCGTGTGCTGCGCGATCGGCCTCGTCGTGTTGTGGACACGGGTCGTCGTCCCCCCGCAGCACGTCGAGATGGACGTCCCGCAGTACCCACCCCTCGTCTGCGATTAGGGGTCGTCGACGGTGATGTCCGATTTCCGCTCGTGGGCGTCCGTTGACGTTGGCACACTGGGTGTGTGATCCAACTCGACGCCGACCAGTGCTACCGGGTCGCGCAGAGCCGTGACGCGAGGTTCGACGGCTGGTTCTACATCGCGGTCCGCACGACCGGCATCTACTGCCGGCCGAGCTGTCCGGCGATCACGCCGAAGCGCACGAACGTCGAGTTCTTCCCGTCGGCGGCCGCCGCCCAGCAGCACGGGTTCCGGGCGTGCAAGCGCTGCCGCCCCGACGCCGCCCCGGGTTCACCCGAGTGGAACATGCGCGGCGATGTCGTCGCCAGGGCGATGCGCCTCATCGCCGACGGCATCGTCGACCGCGAAGGTGTCGCCGGTCTCGCCCGCCGGCTCGGGTACAGCAGCCGCCACCTGACGCGCCTCGTCACCGACGAGCTCGGTGCCGGGCCGCTCGCGCTCGCCCGCGCCCAGCGGGCACAGACCGCCCGCGTGCTGATCGAGACGTCGTCGATGTCGATGACCGACATCGCGTTCGCCGCCGGGTTCGGCAGCGTCCGCCAGTTCAACGACACCGTTCGCGACGTCTACGCGCTCGCGCCGACGGAGCTCCGGCGTCGCTCCTCGATCGGCGATTCGCCCGCCGAACCCGGCGCGGTCGTCGTGCGCCTGCCGACGCGTGGACCGTTCGCCGGTCGGGAGGCGTTCGAGTTCCTCGCCATGCGCGCGATCCCGGGTGTCGAGGTGTTCGACGGTGAGCGGTACCACCGCACGCTCGCGCTCCCGCACGGGCACGGCGTCGCCGTGCTCGAGCCCCGTGAGTCGTACGTCCGCGCCGAGCTGTCGCTCGCCGATTGGCGCGATCTGGCCCCCACCGTCCAGCGTCTCCGGCGGCTGCTCGACCTCGACGCCGACCCCATCGCCGTCGACGCCGTCCTCGGTGACGATCCGGTGCTCGAGCCGTTCGTCGCCAAGACGCCAGGGCGACGCGCCCCCGGCGCCGTCGACCCGTTCGAGATCGCGGTCCGCGGCGTCGTCGGGCAGCAGGTGTCGGTCGCCGGCGCCCGCACCGTCACCGGGCGCATCGTCGAGGCGGCTGGTGACGTGTTGACCGTGGCCAACGACCGGCTCACGCATGTGTTCCCCTCGCCCGACCGGCTCGCCGCGCTCGATCCCACCACGTTGCCGATGCCGCGGGCGCGTGGTCGCACGCTCACCGGGCTCGCGGCGGCCGTCGCCGACGGTTCGATCGCGCTCGACACCGGCGCCGACCGGGAGGAGCTCGTGCACCGCCTCGTCGCGCTTCCCGGCATCGGTGCGTGGACCGCCCGCTACACCGTCATGCGCGGGCTCGGCGACCCCGACGTGTTCCTCGACACCGACCTCGGAGTCCGTCACGCGCTCGACCGGCTCGGCATCGGCGCCGCGGTCGCCGAACGGTGGCGGCCGTGGCGCACGTATGCCCTCCATCATCTCTGGGCAACTCTCTAGGCATCTGTGGGCGACCCTGTGAAGGAGACCACCATGAACGACACGCTCACCATGTACCGCACGACGATGCCGTCACCCGTCGGCGAGCTCACGCTCGTCGCCGACGACACTGCGCTGCGCACGATCTCGTGGAACACCGATGAGTACGGACGCGACATCGAGGGCGATGTCGTCGATGTCGCCAGTGACGAGCACCCGATGCTGGCGCTCGCCACGCATCAGCTCGAGGAGTACTTCGACGGGTCGCGCACCGAGTTCGACGTTCCGCTCGCACCCGAGGGGACTCCGTTCCAGCAACAGGCCTGGTCGGTGCTGCGCTCGATCCCGTTCGGGGCGACGATGAGCTACGGCGAGCAGGCCGCTGCGCTCGGTGACCGCAAGCGGGCGCGGGCCGTCGGCGCGGCGAACGGACGCAACCCGATCCCGATCATCGTG
Organism: Ilumatobacteraceae bacterium; assembly: GCA_963722415.1. Classification (GTDB taxonomy): domain Bacteria; phylum Actinomycetota; class Acidimicrobiia; order Acidimicrobiales; family Ilumatobacteraceae; genus JALOLG01. The sequence continues at coordinate 76,442 of CAVRNI010000061.1, read as the reverse complement.
CCGTGCCACCGCGTCGTCGGCTCGAACGGGCACCTGACCGGCTTCGGCGGTGGCATCGACGCCAAGGCCTGGCTCCTCGACCACGAACGCGTCGTCAGCTTCGGCGGCTGAAGCCGCGGAGGCGATTCAGTGATGATGGCGGTCGCGGGCTGATTGCTCGCGGCGGGCGCGGGCCTCGGCCTGGCGGCGCAGCTTCTGCTCGCGGCGCTTGGCCTTGACGGCCTCCCGCTCGGCGTCGGACCCGCGCTTGACGTCCACGACCGGCGGGATCGGGCGCGGCTCCATCGGTGGCAGCTTGACGTCGTCGTCGTGCTTCAGCAGGTCGCGCACGATCGCCGACGCCGGCGCCTCGCCCACGACGGTCGTGGCGAGCATCAGCCGCGTGCATGCCACGCCATGGCGTTCGATGAGTCCGGGGAGCACCTCACGGAGCTGGTCGCTCGTCGGGTTGTCGGAGTGATCGCCGAGTTGCTCGATGCAATCGGCGAGGCACGCGTCGGCGAGCACCACGGCGATGCTCTCGAGCGTCCCGTTGACGCGGCCCTTGACGCCGGCCTCGCGGATCGCCGCCGGAGTGATTCCCTCGGCGAGGCGCTCGACCGCCTCCCGGTGGTCGTCGTCGAGGGCGGCGACGAGGGCGTCGATCTCTTCGTCGGTGGTCGCCGCCAGGGCGCGGTCGAGCAGACCCAACGACTGCAGACGGGTTTTCATCGTGTTCACGCCGCCCGACGTTACCGGGCCGTCCCGTTCGGCACGGCCATTCGGCATCGGACGACGCCGGATAATGACCGCGTGGAAGTTTCCGACTACGCTTCCACCGCCGTTCCACACACCTGAGGGGGCTCGTGACGACATGGCGACCATTTCCGACGTGGCTGCTCGGGCAGGGGTGGGCATCGGGACGGTGTCGCGCGTGCTCAACGGCAGTCATCAGGTCCGCCCGTCGACGCGGGCGAAGGTCCATGCCGCGATGCAGGAGCTGGACTACCGGCCCACACGCTCGTCGGCCGGGACCAAGGCCAGGCGCCAGGGCTTCGTCGGTGTGTTGGTCCCGTTCTTCGACGAACCCTCCTCGTACCAGCGCCTGCGGGGCATCGTGCAGTCGCTGCAACCGCATGGCCTCGAGATCGTGCTCTACAACGTCGACGCTCCCGACCGCGCCCGGCGCCGCTTGGTGGAAGTTCCACGCCATCAGCTCGACGGGCTGATCATCATCGCGTTGCCGTTGCGGTCCGATGAAGGCGACCGGCTCGCGATGGCGCAGTTCCCGACCGTTCTGATCGACACGTCGCACGCGGCGTTGCCGAGCGTCGTGATCGACGACCACAACGGTGGGCGCATCGCGACCGAGCACCTGCTCTCGCTCGGACACGAACGGATCGCGTTCATCGGTGAGCCGGAGCGGAACCCGTTCGGCTTCGTGTCGAGCAAGTACCGCCAGGAGGGCTACGCCAGCGCCCTCGCCGACGCGGGCATCGAGTTCGATCGCCGGTACGTGAAGCATGGTCCCCATGTGCGCACCGCGGCCCGCCAGCTGGCGGTCGAGCTGTTCGCCATGTCCGACCCGCCGACGGCGGTCGTCGCCGCGTCCGACGTGCAGGCGCTCGGCGTCCTCGAAGCCGCCCGCCTGTCCGGCAAGTCGGTGCCGCGCGACGTGTCCGTGATCGGCTACGACGACATCGACCTCGCCTCGTACAGCGGGCTGACGACGGTGCGCCAGCCGCTCGAGATGTCGGGTCAGCGTGGCTCGGAGATCCTCACCGGCGCGCTCGCCACCGGGGTCAGGCCGATCCCGTTCGTCGAGGAGCTGGCGCTCGAGCTGGTCGTGCGTGGCACGACCAGCGCCCCTTCACGGGCGTCGAGGACCAGCCGCACGCGCCGTGACGGGCACCCGATGGTGATCTGCGCGTTCCATCCCCCCGACAGGAGCAACACGATCGACGGCGCACTCGCGTGGTGGGAGACGGCGGTCGTCTACCAGCTGTACGTGCGGTCGTTCGCCGACTCGAACGACGACGGCATCGGTGATCTCGCCGGCATCCGCAGCCGGCTGCCGTACCTCGCCGACCTCGGCGTCGACGCGATCTGGCTCAACCCGTGCTACCCGTCGCCGCAGGCAGATCACGGGTACGACATCGCCGACTACTTCGACATCGAGCCCGATTACGGCGATCTCGACGAGTTCGACGCGCTCGTCCGGGACGCACGCGCCGTCGGCATCCGCATCATGATGGACGTCGTCCCCAACCACTGCAGCTCGGAGCACGCGTGGTTCCGGGCGGCGCTGGCCGCCTCGCCCGGCTCGTCCGAACGCGAACGGTTCTACTTCCGCGACGGCCGGGGCGCGGGCGGCGAGGAACCGCCCAACAACTGGCAGGCCATCTTCGGCGGTTCGGCCTGGACGCGTGTCACCGAAGCCGACGGCTCACCCGGTCAGTGGTACCTCGCCGTGTTCACGCCGGCGCAGCCTGACCTCAACTGGAACCACCCGGATGTCGTCGATCACTTCGATCGGATGCTCCGGTTCTGGTTCGACCGCGGCGTCGAAGGGTTCCGCGCCGATGCCGTGACGGTGGTCGGCAAGACGCCAGGGCTCCCCGACAACGAGTTGCAGCAGGGCGCCGCGCGTCCTGAGTTGGGTGCGATGAACGCCCACTTCAGATATCGCCCGGAAGGCCATGCGGCGTGGCGTCACTGGCGTCAACTCGTCAACTCGTACGAAGCCGACCATCCCGGTCGCCAGCTGGTGCTGGTCTCCGAGGCGTACGCCCCGCGCCGCCCCGACATCATGCGCCAGTACGCCAACGAGGAGGAGTTCCACCAGTCGTTCGCGTTCGACTTGATGCTTGCCCCTTGGAACGCCGAGGCGTTCCGCGCCGCGGTCCGCTCGACGGTCGACGCGCTGATGCCGGCCGGCCTCCTCCCGGCGTGGACGATGAACAACCACGACGCCCAGCGTTCCGTCACCCGGTTCGGCCGCGCCGACGCGGTGACGCACGGCGCCGCCATCGGCAGCGCGCTCGAGAACTCCCACGCCGCGGTCGACATCGACGTCGGCACCCGGCGCGCCCGGGCGGCGGCGCTGTTCGAGCTCGGCCTACCGGGTTGCGTGTATCTGTACGCGGGTGAGGAGCTCGGGCTCCCGGAGGTGCTCGATCTGGCGGACGAGGCCCGTCAGGACCCGATCTTCGCCCGCACCGGCGGCCTCGAGATCGGCCGCGACGGCTGCCGGATCCCGTTGCCGTGGACCGACGACGTCGCCACGTCGTTCGGGTTCTCGCCGCGCGGCACGTCGGAGCCGTGGCTCCCCCAGCCCAAGGAGTGGGCGCAGTGGAACGCGGCGAGTGAGCAGGCCGACGCGAGCTCGATGCTCTCGCTCTACAGGCGGGCGATCGCGGTGCGGCGGGCGACCCCCGACCTGACGGTGGCCGGCTTCGAGCTGCTGTTCCCCGACGACCCCGATCTCGTGGTGTACCGCCGCGGTGGGGTCGTCGTCGTCCTCAACATGTCCGACCACGAGCGCAACCTCCAGGCCGAGCTCGTCGAAGGGCCTCCGAGTCCTCGTGTCGTCGGTGGTCGACGACGTCGGTGCCGGCCGCCGCAGCTCCGATCGCCAGGAACCGATCGGACCGGCGTCGGACTTGATCGGACCCGACGCGGCGGTGTGGCTCGGTACCTGACGTCAGACGAGCGCGAGGCCGGTCTCGAGATCGAACACGTGCAGGTACGGACGTGTCGACGGCGAGGGTCGCGCGCTCGCCGGGCTGCGCCGTCGCGTGGGGTTCGACCCGGGCCACGACAACCCGGTCCGATGTTGCGGCCGTGTTCTCGGCGGCCGACGTGTCGACGCCGACGGCGTCGGTGGTCACGTGGAGGATGACCTCGGAGCCAAGCCCTTCTCGGACGTCGACCTGGCCACTGATGGTGTCGGGCGCGCCGTCGGTGCCGACGCTCAGGTGCTCGGGACGGATCCCGACGGCGACCCGCCTCCCGTCGTACCCGGCGAGCGAAGGGGCCTTCGCCAGCACCGACGCCGGCACGGTGAGGGTGCTGCTGCCGAACTTCAACGTCGTGCCGCCACCGTTGCTCGACACTGTCGCCTCGAGCAGGTTCATCTGCGGGGAGCCGATGAAGGCCCCGACGAAGAGGTTGTCGGGGTGGTCGTAGAGGTCCTGCGGCGTGCCGACCTGCTGGAGGTACCCGCGTGACAGCACCGCGACGCGATCGCCCATCGTCATCGCCTCGATCTGGTCGTGGGTGACGTACACGGTCGTGACGTTGAGTTGGTGCTGGAGCTTGGAGACCTCGGCGCGCATCTGGACGCGAAGCTTGGCGTCGAGGTTCGACAGTGGCTCGTCCATGAGGAACGCCTGCGGTTGGCGCACGATCGCCCGGCCCATCGCCACGCGCTGGCGCTGGCCACCCGACAGCTGGCCCGGCTTGCGGTCGAGGTTCTCGGTGAGCTCGAGGATCCGGGCGGCGTTGTCGACGCGCTGGTTGATCTCGTCCTTGGGCATCTTCTTCAGCTTGAGCGCGAAGGCGATGTTGTCCCGCACGGTCAGGTGCGGGTACAGGGCGTACGACTGGAACACCATGGCGATGTCGCGATCCTTGGGTTCGAGGTCGTTCACGATCTTGTCGCCGATGCGCAACTCGCCGGACGTGATCGTCTCGAGCCCGGCGATCATCCGCAGCGCGGTCGACTTGCCGCAGCCGGACGGACCGACGAGCACCAAGAACTCTCCGTCGGCGACGTCGAGCGACAATTTGTGCACGGCGTGAAACCCGTTGTCGTACACCTTGTCGATCTCGTTGAGCACGATGTTCCCCACGGTCGGACCCCTCCATCGATTCTTGGCGTTGATATCTCGGCTGCGCCTATTCTGGCCTACGAATCTTGTCCGTGGCGACTTCCCCTGCGCGCTGCCACCTGATATGGTATGGCCGGAATCTTCCACGAGATTCCATACCATTTCCAAAAGGCAACGCAGCACACGAAGGGCGCCGATCCGGCGCCGACTCGAGCCGGGCGGGGCCCACCCGTCCGGGAATGGCTTCCAGAGGGGGAGTAAACAGATGAGATATGGCAAGCGCGTCGCGGCCCTCGCGGTCGTAACGTCCTTGGTGCTCGTCGCCTGTGGCGACGACGACGAGGAATCCGGTACAGGCGACACCTCGGCACCAGAGGGCACTGCTGCAACCAGCGATGCCCCGGCGTCCGGAGACACCGAGGCTCCCGCAGACACCGCTGCTCCCGGTGACACCACCGGGCGCCACGACTGGCGGTGGCGGCGGCGGTGACAGCATTCTCGGCACAGAGATCCCGTGCGACGGGCAATACGAAGGCAAGACCGTCAGTGTCATGTCGCCGGTCCGCAACAGCGAGAACGAGCCTGACGCGGTCGCAACCTTCGTCGGCTTCTACCAGCCGTTCATGGACTGCACCGGTATCACGATCGACTTCCAGGGCACCGACCAGTTCGAGACCGAGATCGTCGTGCGGATCCAGGGCGGTAGCCCACCCGACGTCATCGACTTCCCGCAGCCGGGTCTGTTGCGCACGCTGGCAGAGAGCGGCGGCCTGATCCCGTTCCCCGACAACATGGTCGAGCACGTGAACAGCGACTTCATCCCCGGTTGGCCCGAGCTCGGCACGGTCGATGGCCAGGTCTACGGGATGCCGTGGCGCGCCAACGTCAAGTCGCTGGTCTGGTACAGCCCGGCGATGTTCGAGGCCGGCGGCTATGAGATCCCCGAGACGCTCGGCGAGCTGACGGCGCTGTCCGACCAGATCGTCGCCGACGGCGGCATCCCGTGGTGCGCAGGCATCGAGTCGGGTGTCGCCACCGGGTGGCCGATCACCGACTGGTTCGAGGACTTCATGCTGCGCCTCAACGGGCCCGAGGTGTACGACCAGTGGGTCAACCACGAGATCCCGTTCAACGATCCGCAGGTGCTAGGCCGTTGCCGAAGCAGTCGGCGCGATCCTGAAGAACCCCGACTACATCGGTGGCGACAACGCCGTCAAGGCGATCGCGACGACGAAGTTCCAGGACGGCGGTGTGCCGATCACCACCGGCGACTGCTACATGCACCGCCAGGCGAGCTTCTACAACACCCTGTTCCCTGAGGGCACGACCGTCGGTCCTCCCGACAGCGGCAGTGACGTCACGTTCTTCTACCTGCCAGTCGCCGAGGCCGGCGACCCGAAGGTGATGCTCGGTGCCGGCGACATCGACGCTGCGGGCACCGACAAGCCCGAGACGTGGGACACCATCCTGTACATGAGCTCGAACGAGTACGCGATCGCGATGGCCAACGGCCATGCCGAGCTGTCGCCACGTACCGACATCGACGCGTCGTTGATCACCGACCCGCTGTTGGCGTCGTTCGCCGAACTGCTGGCGAGCTCGGAGATCTTCCGCTTCGACGGTGCCGACCAGATGCCAGGCGCGGTCGGGTCCGGCACGTTCTGGACCGAAGCGACGGCGTGGATCGTCGGTGGCAGCACCGAGGACATGCTCGACAACATCGAAGCCAGCTGGCCCACCTGATCAGCAACTGAACACCAGAACCGAACACGGAGAGGGGCCGGAGCCGTTGGCTCCGGCCCCTCTCGCGTGCGGCGATGGGTCGTGCGTTAGGGTGACGTCCACCGGCAGTGCTTGGGGAAAGAGAGGGGACTGATGGGCGAAGTGCTCGGCGCGTTCCTCACCGTGATCATCGGGCTGGCGATCCTCGCCGGAATTCTGGGCGGCTTGTACGCGCTCACCCGGTTCCTGCCGGCCTCGTGGCGTGAGCGGGCGCAGGTCGCGGTGTTCGTCGGGCCCACCCTGTTCCTCGTGTTCGCCGGCCTGCTCGTGCCGGCCGGCCGCACGATCTACGTGAGCTTCCTCGACGACCCCGGCAAGAGTTGGGTCGGACTCGAGAACTACAACGAGATCCTTTCCGGCAAGGACACCCAGCTGACGCTGTTCAACAGCTTCACGTGGGTGGTCATCGGCACGTTCTTGGTCGTGGTCGTCGGGCTGTCGATCGCCCGGTTCGCCGACGGCATGACGGGCGAGCGGCTCGCCAAGTCGCTGATCTTCATCCCCGCCGCGATCTCGCTGGCCGGCGCCGGCATCGTCTGGAAGTTCGTCTACGCCGGACCGCCGTTCGAGGTCGGCCTGCTCAACCAGGTCACCAAGGCGATCCCTGGGATGCCGGTCAGCCTCGGCGGCGACGGTGACAAGCTGTGGCTCGTCGACCGCGACATCGGCGCCCTCAGTCCTCCCGATGCGGCGCCCGGCTTGAACACGTTCCTGTTGATCGTCATCTTCATCTGGGCGTCGGCGGGCTTGGCGACGGTCATCTTCTCGGCCTCGATCAAGGGCGTCCCCGAGTCGCTCATCGAGGCCGCCAAGGTCGACGGGGCGACGAACCGGCAGGCGTTCTACAAGGTGACGCTGCCGTACATCAGGGCCACCATCGTCACCGTCGCGACGATCACCGCGATCGGCGGCCTCAAGGCCTTCGACATCGTCGCATCCACCACCGGCGGCAACTTCGGCACCAGCACGATCGCCAACGACTTCTACCGGATCTACTTCGTGCAGAACCGCAACGGGTTCGGGTCGGCGTTCGCGGTGCTGATGTTCCTCCTCGTCATACCCGTCGTCGTGATGAACCGACGGGCACAGATGCGTGCAGGGGAGATGCTGGGATGAGCACCGTCAATCCAGGTCTCAACCCAACTGTCGTCACCGACCCGATGCCGGCCACCCCCGTCATCGACTCGGTTCTCCCATCCGAAAGCCTCGTCGACGCGGCGATGGGCGGCGGCGAACCGATGGGACGATCGGTGAGCGCCGCGCTGTCGAGCCGGGGCGGGCGATGGATCGTGTACGCCATCGTGCTCTTCTGGACGATCCCGACGTTCGGGTTGCTCATCTCCTCGGTCCGTCCGGAGGAGGACGTCAAGACGTCCGGTTGGTGGGAGGTCTTCATCGACCCCAGTTTCACGCTCGACAACTACCAATCCGTCCTGTCGACGTCGCCCGGGAGCGTCAACCTCGGCCACTTCTTCCTCAACTCGTTCAAGATCACCATTCCAGCCGTGATCATCTCGATCGGCATCGGCTCGCTGGCCGCCTATGCGTTCTCGTGGATGAAGTTCAAGGGTCGCGACTGGCTGTTCGTGGTCGTCGTGGCGATGCTCGTGGTCCCGCTGCAGATGGCGCTCATCCCGTTGCTGCGGCTGATCACCGGCGGGGTCCACATCGGCAGCATCACGATCTTCCCGTACCTCCACCTCAACAACACCGTCGCCGCCGTGTGGATCGCGCACACGTGCTTCGGGCTGCCGTTCTGCATCTTCATCCTCAAGAACTTCATCTCGTCGTTGCCGAAGGAGATCATCGAGGCCGCGCGCGTCGACGGGGCCGGCCACCTCACCGTGTTCCTCCGCCTGGTGATGCCGCTGTCGGTGCCGGCGCTCGCCTCATTGGCGATCTTCCAGTTCATGTGGATCTGGAACGACCTCCTGATCGGCATCGTGTTCGCCGGCCCGGACAACCGGCCGATCGTCGCCAAGCTCGTCGAGGTCTCCGGCACGTACGGTCAGTCGTGGCACCTGCTCACCGCCGCCGCGTTCGTGTCGATGGTCGTCCCGCTGATCGTGTTCTTCCTGCTCCAGCGGTACTTCGTGCGAGGGCTGCTCGCCGGAGCGGTCAAGGGATGACGACGTACCAATAGCTCGTCGCATCGCCAACGTCCGTGCCGAGGTTGCCGTCGCCGGCCTCGTCGCGATCGTGTTCGTCCCGGTCGTCGTCGCGCTCGTCGCGTTGGCGCGGCCGACGTGGTACCCGACCGGCGACATGGCGCAGGCCGAGCTCCATGTCCGCGGTTTCTGGTCGCACCCACCACTCGTCGGTGCCGCCGGGCGGATTCAGAACGTCGACGGTGTGCAGGGTTCGCACCCCGGGCCGGCGTTGTGGTTGGCGATCTGGCCGCTGTACGCGGCGCTCGGCTCGGGCAGCTTGGCGCTCATGGTCAGCGTCGCGACCGTTCATCTGGTGACGTTGGCGATCGCCCTGTGGCTCGCGTGGCGACGCGGTGGGCCGGTGTTCGTGGGTGTGCTCGCCGGGTGCCTCGCCTTCGTCGTGCGGGCTGGCGGGCCGCACGTGTTCACCGAGCCGTGGAACCCGTGGATGGGGCTCCTCCCGTTCCTCGTGTTCGTGCTGGCCTTGTGGTGTCTGCTCGAGCGCGACCTGTGGGCGGCGCCAGTGGCGGTGGTGGCTGGCTCGTACAGCGTCCAGGCCCACGCCGGGTACCTGTTGATCGTGGTCGGGATGCTCGTCGCCGTGACCGCCGTTGTGGTTCGGGATTTCTGGCGCGACGATCGCCGCCGGCTCGTGGTGTGGGCCGGGTGGGCCCTGCTCGCCGGAGTGCTCGCCTGGGTGCCCCCACTCGTCGACCAGATCCACCGGTCACCCGGGAACATGTCGATCCTGATCGACAACTTCCGCTATCCCGACGGTCCGTACCTCGGGTTCGGTGACGTCGCCGAGATCGTCGTCGTCCAGCTCAACCTGTTCGGGCCGTGGGTGTTCGGTCCTGGCCGCGACTCGTTCGGCGCCCTCGCCGTCGTCGGATTCGTCGGCCTGCTCGTCCTGTGGGGCCTTGCGGTTCGGTCCGCCCGATCACGACGGGCCGCGTCCGAGTTGCGGGTGCACGCGTTGCTCGGCGTGGCCTGGCTGCTGGCGATCGTGTCGATCGCCCGCATCTTCGGCCCGTACTTCGAATACACCGTGCGCTGGCTGTGGCTGCTCACCGTGCTCGTGATCACGGCGTCGGTGTGGACGTTGTGGCGGGCGCGGGACGCGTCGACGTCGCGGCGTCCCCGCTGGATCCTCGTCGCTGTCGCGTCGATCCCGATCATCGTCACCGCGGTCGCCATCGTGCAGTTCGCGACCCGTGCCGAACCGACGGGGGCGATCGACAGCCGCATCGTCGGCGGGCTCGTGCCGGAGATCGTCGACGACCTCGATCGTTCCGAGCGCTATCTGCTGCGCTGGTGGGACCCGACGGTGCTCGGCGCGACCGGCTTCGGAACGGCGCTCGAACTGGAGCGGCGCGGCTACACGGTTGGCGTCGACCCGCAATTCGCAGCTGCCGCGCTGCCGCACCGGGTGCAGCCGGAGGAGACTGCTTCGGCCGTGCTGTACCTCGTGCTCGGCGAGGTGCCGATCGAGCACGCCCGCGAGACCCCCGGCCTCGTGGAGCTCGGCGGGTTCGAGCCGCGGGATGCGGCCGGCATGCAACGGTCGGCCGAGCTCCGCGCCGAGATCGAACGCCGGCTGACCGAGGGCGGGCAGGGTGACCGCATCCCGCTCCTCGACGCGTACTACGGGCAGGCGCAGTTGCTGTTCAACGAACCGGCGCCGCCCCCGGGCGTGCTCGAGTTGCTGGCGGAGTACATTGACCTCAGGCAACCAGCGGTGATGTTCAGCGCCCAACCGGGCACCCCCGTCCTGCCCCTGTGAGGAGATCCCGATGAGCGACTCCGATGTCGAACTCGCCCGACGAGCGATCGCGCTGCTCGACCTCACCGATCTGAGCGACGACGCGTCGGTCGAGGGGATCGACCGGCTGTGCGAGCGCGCGGCGCGGTACGGCACGGCCGCGGTGTGCGTGTGGCCCGACTTCGTCGCCCAGTCGGTCGCCGCGCTCACCGGCTCACCGGTGCGGGTCGCGACCGTCGTGAACTTCCCGTCCGGCGACGAGCGTCCGCACGCCGTGCGCGTGCTCACCGAGCGCGCCCTCGACGACGGCGCCCACGAGATCGACGTCGTGCTGCCGTATCGGGCGTGGCTGGCCGGCAACGAACAGCGTGCCGCAGATGTGATCGATGGTGTCAGAACCGCCGCCGCTGCGGCCCGCATGAAGGTGATCCTCGAGACGGGCGCCCTCCCCGACGATGCCGCGATCGAGCGTGCCGCGCGGTTCGCGATCGCCCACGGCGCCGACTTCGTCAAGACCTCGACCGGCAAGATCGAGATCTCCGCCACGCCCGAGGCAGCCAAGACCATGCTCCGCGTGATCGCCGAGACCGACCGCCCGGTCGGGATCAAGCCGTCCGGTGGCATCCGCACGATCGCCGACGCCGCCCTGTACCTCGCCCTCGCCGACGACATCATGGGGCCCGACTGGGCGTCCCCGGCCACCTTCAGGTTCGGCGCCAGCGGCGTGCTCGACGCGCTCGTGGCCGCGCTCGAGGGGCGCGTGCTCGAGCCGGCCGAATCCTCGAGCTACTGACACCGGCCGTGCTGCCGCAGGAGGTCATCCGGATCAAGCGCGACGGCGGTTCGCTGCCGGCCGCCGAGATCGAGCAGTTCGTCACCGGTCTCGTCGACGGCTCCGTGTCCGAAGGCCAAGCGGCCGCGTTGGCGATGGCGATCTTCTTCAAGGGGATGACGCTCGACGAGCGCGTCGCGCTCACGCTGGCGATGACGCGCAGCGGTGTCGTGCTGGCGTGGGACGACCTCGACGGACCGGTGGTCGACAAGCACTCGACGGGCGGCGTGGGCGACACGGTGAGCTTGATGCTGGCTCCGGTGGTCGCCGTGTGCGGCGCGTTCGTGCCGATGATCTCGGGACGCGGCTTGGGCCACACCGGCGGGACGCTCGACAAGATGCAGTCGATCCCGGGCTACGACGCGATGCCGGATCGTGAGACGTTTCGCCGCGTCGTGCGTGACGTCGGCTGCGCGATCATCGGCCAGACCGACGATCTGGCGCCCGCCGACAAGCGGCTCTACGCGATCCGCGACGTCACCGCCACCGTCGAATCGGTGCCGCTCATCACGGCGTCGATCCTGTCGAAGAAGCTCGCCGCCGGGCTCGACGGGTTGGCGATGGACGTGAAGTTCGGCAACGGCGCGTTCATGGCGACGCGCGAGGAGGCCCAGGACCTCGCCGGTTCGATCGTCGAGGTCGCCACCGGTGCCGGACTCCCGACGCGTGCGGTGCTGACGGACATGAACCAACCCCTGGCGTCAGCGGCCGGCAACGCCATCGAGGTCGTGTACGCGATCGAGTACCTCACGGGCGCCCGGCGCGAGCCGCGCATGCACGACGTGGTCGTCACGCTCGGTGCCGAGATGCTCGTGCTGGCGTCGCTGGCGTCCGACATCACTGACGGGCGGGCGAAGATCGAAGCCGCCCTCGACGGCGCTGCCGTGGAGAAGTTCGCCGAGATGGTCACCGCTCTCGGCGGCCCGGCCGACCTCGTCGAACACCCAGATCGGTATCTCGAACGGGCCGACGTCGAGGTGACGGTTGCCCCCGAGCACGCGGGTCGCGTCTCGGCGATCGACACCCGGGCCGTCGGGCTCGCGGTCGTCACGCTCGGCGGCGGTCGCACACGACCGCAGGACCCGATCGACCCGGCCGTCGGCCTGACCGAGCTCGCCGAGATCGGTGCCGACGTCGGCCCGGATCGGCCCCTTGCGATCGTCCATGCCCGCACCGCCGAACACGCCGCGCTGGCCTCCGACCAACTCCGCGCCGCCTACACCGTCGACGCCTGACCCGAAGTAGCTTCCGTTCGTGAGCGCGGATGGTGAGGGCACGGTCGACATCGCTGACGACGGGCCGGTGCGGGTGATCACGATCAACCGTCCCGAGCGACGCAACGCAGTCGACGCAGCGACCGCATCCGCGTTGCTCGCCGCGTTCGAGGCGTTCGACGCCGACGACACGGCGCACGTCGCAGTGCTCACCGGAGCCGGTGGGTACTTCTGTGCCGGCGCCGACCTGAAGGCGATCGCGGGCGCCGATCGGCGGCCCGTGTCCGTGTCCGACGAGGGGCCCGGGCCGATGGGCCCGACCCGACTGCGGCTCGGCAAGCCGGTGATCGCGGCGATCGAGGGTCCCGCCGTCGCCGGCGGGATCGAGCTCGCGCTGTGGTGCGATCTCCGGGTCGCCGCGGCCGACGCGGTGCTCGGCGTGTACTGCCGACGGTTCGGCGTGCCGCTCGTCGACCTCGGCACGATCCGGCTGCCACGCCTCATCGGACACAGCCGGGCGATCGACCTGATCCTGACCGGTCGTGGCGTCGACGGTGTCGAGGCCGAGCGGATCGGTCTCGTGAACCGTGTCTGCGCACCCGGTGAGGCGCTCCGGGTAGCGGTCGCGCTCGCCCACGAGCTCGCCGCGCTGCCGCAGCGATGCATGCGCAACGACCGGATGTCAGCGCTCGAGCAGTGGGACCTCGACGAGGCGGCCGCGACGCGCAACGAGGTGAAGTGGGGGCGTGACTCGATCGCGTCCGGTGAGACGCTCGACGGCGCTCGACGGTTCGCCGCCGGCGCCGGCCGGAGCGGATCAGGTGTGACCGCTTAGCAGTCCGTCACCGGATCCTGTACTCCCAGCCGACGAACGTCGCCGGGCCGTCGGTCCCCGCGAACTGCATGCACAGATCTGCCCAGCAGATCATGTGACCGACCGGATGGTCGAACCCCTCCGTGGGGTCGAACGTGGGGATCCCCACCGCCCCGCTTGCCATCGAGATCACCGTGGCCGGGTCGGCGCCGAACTCGAAGCTGCCGAGAACGTGCGGCTGCGTCGCGGAGAGTGGTGGCGCCGTGTTCGGCGTGCTGACGATCGACGTCGTCGTGGCCGACGGCGCAATGCTGGACGTCGGCGCAACGGCTTCGGGTGTCGTGGACGAATTGGCGCGTTCGTCCGAGGTGCACCCCGTCGAGATCAGTGCCACGGACGCGCCGAAACACGCCAAAGCCCCCGCCCGCGCCCGCATCGTTCCATCGTACGGACGGCCGTGACCGAAACCCGCTGGCAGTGTCAAGAGATCGGCACGATGATGACAACTCCAGCCGACACACCAGGAGCCCGACATGACCGCTGCCGATCGACGCGCCCGATTCCACGAGATGCATGCCAGCGACGGGATCTTCGTGATGCCGAACCCGTGGGACGTGGGTTCGGCGCGCCTCCTCGCCAGCCTCGGGTTCGAGGCGTTGGCCACCACGAGCGCCGGGTTCGCGTGGACGCTGGGCAAGAACGACATGACCGTCACCCGTGACGAGCTCGTCGCCCACACCGCGGCGATGTCGGCCGCGACCGATCTGCCGCTCAACATCGACAGTGAGCGGTGCTTCGCCGACGACCTCGCCGGTGTCGCCGAGACGGTGACCATGCTGATGGACGCCGGTGCCGCGGGGTGCTCGATCGAGGACTGGAACCCGGCGAACGACGGCATCGACGAGCTGTCGTTGGCGGCCGAACGCGTCGCCGCCGCGGCCGAGGCAGCTCACGCCGGTACGGATCGCTTGGTGCTCACGGCGCGTGCCGAGAACCACATCCACGGTATCCAGGATCTCGACGACACGATCAGCCGGCTCTTCGCCTACCGCGCCGCTGGCGCCGATTGCCTCTACGCGCCTGGCCTCGCCGACCTCGACCAGATCCGTCGCGTCATCGAGGCCGTCGATGCGCCGCTGAACGTGCTCGCCCTCCCCGGCGGTCCGACCGTCGCCGAGCTCGGGTCCATCGGCGTGCGCCGGATCTCGACCGGCGGATCGCTCGCCCGGGCGGCGTACGGCGCGCTGATGGTCGGGGCGCGGGAACTGCTCGAGTCCGGGACGTCCGAGTACTCCAAGTCCGGCGCCAGCCGCGCCGACCTGGCCGCCGCCTTCGCCTAAGGGATCGGGAACATGGGGTCCGGACTACCGTTCGTCGCATGCGCACCCAGTTGTTGATCGGCGACCAGTGGCGGGACGGATCGACCGGGGAGTGGATCCCGATCATCGATCCGGCGACGGGCGAGGAGTTCACGAAGGTCGCGGCCGGGACGCAGGCTGACGCCGTGGCCGCGTGCGACGCCGCAGAGCAGGCCCAGCGGGGATGGGCGGCGACCGCGCCGCGCGTGCGCTCGGAGGTGCTGCGGAACTGCTTCGAGGTCCTCATCGACCACACCCAGGAGCTGGCCGAGCTGATCGTGCGCGAGAACGGCAAGCCGATGGGCGACGCCAAGGGCGAGGTCGCCTACGCCGCCGAGTTCTTCCGCTGGAACGCCGAGGAGACGGTCCGCATCCACGGCTCCCTGGGGCTGGCGCCGTCGGGGGCCAACCGGATCATCGTGCACCATCCACCGGTCGGTGTGGTGCTGATGGTGACGCCGTGGAACTTCCCGGCGGCGATGATCACGCGCAAGTTGGCTCCGGCACTCGGCGCCGGCAACGCCGTCGTCATCAAGCCGCCGAAGGAGACGCCGCTCACCGCGCTGCGCATCGCCGACCTGCTCGGTGAGGCCGGCGTGCCACCCGGAGTCGTCAACGTCGTCCCGACCCTCGAATCGGGCCCGTGGTTCGACGCTGCGGTCGACCACCGTGCCGTGCGCATGGTGTCGTTCACCGGATCGACCGAGGTCGGGCGCGTGCTGTTGCGTCGCGCCGCCGACCGCGTGCTGAAGGTCGTGATGGAGCTCGGTGGCAATGCACCGTTCATCGTGTTCGCCGACGCCGACCTCGACGCCGCGGTCGAGGGGGCGATGGTCGCCAAGATGCGCCACTCCGCCGAGACGTGCACCGCCGCCAATCGGTTCTACGTGGAAGCGAGTGTCAGCGACGAGTTCACCCAGAAGTTCGCCGCCGCGATGGGGAACGTGAAGATCGGCAATGGCTTCGACGACGGCGTCACGTGCGGGCCACTGATCAACGCCGGCGCCCTCGAGACGGTCGACGGCCTGGTGAAGGTGGCCGTCGGTGCCGGGGCGTCGGTCGCGCTCGGTGGCTCGCCTGCCGGCGGCGCCGGCTTCTTCTACCTGCCGACGGTGCTCGGCGACGTCGAGCCCGACTCGCCGATCACCCGTGAGGAGATCTTCGGGCCGGTCGCGCCCGTGATCCCGTTCACCGACACCGACACGATGATCGAACAGGCCAACGACACCGAGCTCGGCCTCACCGGCTACGTCTACACCCGCGACCTGGCCAAGGGCCTGCGGGTATCCGAGCGCATCCAGGCCGGGATGATCGGCCTCAACCGCGGTGCGGTGTCCGATCCGGCGGCGCCGTTCGGCGGGATGAAGCAATCCGGCCTCGGCCGCGAGGGCGCCAGCGAGGGCATCTACGAGTTCTGCGAGACCCAGTACATCGCCACCTCCTGGTAGGGGTGGAGATCGGCACGCAGCCGACACACTGGGAACATGACGGTCACCACGTTCGAGCTGCGCGACCGCTTCTCTGCTGATCGCGGTGACATCGCGATCGGCGGGATGCACGCGATCGTGCGCACGATCATCGACCAGCGCCGCGCCGACCGGCGCGCCGGGCTACGCACCGCCGGTCTGATCTCGGGATACCCGGGTTCGCCCGTGGGCGGCCTCGACGCGGTGATCGGTCAGCAGCGGGCGATCCTCGACGAGCTCGACGTGCGCTTCGTGCCCGGTCTGAACGAGGAGCTCGGCGCCACGGCGGTGTGGGGCTCACAGGTGGCGAACGTGATCGGCACCGGCAAGTACGACGGCGTGCTCGGCATGTGGTACGGCAAGGCACCTGGTCTCGACCGGGCGAGCGACGCGATCCGCGAGGCGAACTGGGTCGGCGTCGGTGAGTTCGGCGGCGCCCTCGCCGTGGTCGGTGACGACCCACAGAACAAGTCGTCGGCGTTGCCGTCGGCGTCGGAGCTGACGCTCGCCGACCTCGAGTTGCCGGTCGTGTACCCCGGCTCGGTGGCAGAGGTGATCGCGCTCGGGCGGTACGCGTACGAGCTGTCGCGTTACTGCGGCGCCTGGTCGGCGTTGAAGATCGTGACCGAGGTCGCCGACGCGTACCAGACCGTGCCGGCGACCGACGAGCGCCGATTCGTACGGCCCGAGTTCACATGGCGCGATGCGCCGTGGAAGGCGACGCAGCACATCACGCTGCAGCCCGTGCACACCGACCCGCTCGAGATCGAGATCCGCACCGGACGCATCGAAGCAGCCAGGCGATTCGCCGACGTGAACGAGATCGACCGTTTGGTCGTCGACCCGCCGGACGCGTCGCTGTTGATCGTGACACCCGGCCGCGTGTACTACGAGCTGCGAGATGCGTTGAGCCGGCTCGGCCTCACCGAGCACGACCTTGCGACCAAGGGTGTCCGCGTCTACAAGCCCGCCCAGGTGTGGCCGCTCGCGCCCGGTCGTCTGGAGCATGCGTTGCGCGGCGTCACCACGGTGGTCGTCATCGAGGAGAAGCGGGCATTCCTCGAGACGCAGATCAAGGATCTGCTGTACCACCGAACCGAACGTCCCGACGTGCTCGGCAAGCGCGACCGCGATGGCGCACCGCTCGTGCCCGACCACGGCATCGTCGACGTCGACCTCGTCGCCCGCACGCTCGTGCGAGTGCTCGGCGACCGCTTCGACGGGCTGGTGTTCGAACCTGCCCGCCGCCTGATCCCACTCACGATCGTCGAGGACGAGGAGCGTCGCAAGCCGTTCTTCTGCAGCGGCTGCCCGCATGGGCGCTCGACGCAGGTGCCCGACGGTGCGGTCGGTGGCGCCGGGATCGGATGCCACGTGCTGTCGCCCGATTGGACCGTGATGTCGACGCAGATGGGCGGCGAGGGCGTGGCGTGGGTCGGTGCCCATGCGTTCATGGTCGACCCGCCGCACCTGTTCCAGAACGTCGGCGACGGGACGTTCGCCCACTCGGCATCGCTGGCGGTGCGGCAAGCCGTCGGCTTCGGCACGACGATGACGTTCAAGATCCTGCTCAACGGCACGGTCGCGATGACCGGCGGTCAGGCGGTCGCCGGCGGCATGGACGCCCCGAAGCTGACCCGTGTGCTGCAGGCCGAAGGTGTCAGCCGCATCATCGTGTGCGCCGACGATCCCGACAAGTACGGATCGGACGCGTTGTGGGCGCCCGGCACCACGGTGTGGGGACGGGCCCGCCTCGACGAGGCCGAGCACGAGCTGATGGCGACCGAAGGCGTCTCGATCCTGATCTTCGACCAGGCCTGCGCGACGGAGCTGCGGCGCCAGCGCAAGCGCGGTGAGGTCGCGGTTCCCAAGGAGCGCGTCTTCATCAACGAGCGCGTGTGCGAGGGGTGCGGCGACTGCGTCCAGGTGTCGTACTGCCTCAGCCTCCAGCCGGTCGAGACCGAGTTCGGGCGCAAGACGCGCATCCATCAGGAGTCGTGCAACATCGACCGCAGCTGCCTCGAGGGCGACTGCCCGTCGTTCGTCACGATCACGCCGGGCACACCTCGACCCATCGACCATCCCGACGAGAGCCGTGGACCGTTGCCCGATCCGGTCATCCCCGAGCGCGCCGACCTGTTGTTCGTCGGCATCGGCGGCACCGGTGTCACGACGGTCAGCCAGGTCCTCGGCACGGCCGCCCTGCTCGACGGCAAGGCGTCGGTCGGACTCGACCAGACCGGCATGAGCCAGAAGGCGGGGCCGGTCGTGTCGCACGTGCGCATCGGTCCGGCCGATTCGGTCTCCGGCAACCGGCTCGGCGAGGGCGAGGCCGACGCGGTGCTCGCGTTCGACGTGCTCGGAGCCGTCACCCCGGCCAATCTCGCCCGCATGTCGCCCGATCGCACCACCGCGATCGTGTCCGTGACGCGGACACCGACGGGGGCGATGATCCTCGACCCCGACCTCGCGTTCCCCGAGGTCGACCGGCTCGTCGAGCGGATCGCGGCCCAGACCGCCGACCATGTCGTGATCGACGCCGAGGCCGCCACGCGCGAGGTGTTCGGCACCGGTGTGGTGACGAACATGGTCACGCTCGGTACGGCGTTCCAGGCCGGCGTGATCCCGTTGTCGGCCGCCGCGATCGACGGCGCGATCGATCTCAACGGCGTCGCCGTCGACATGAACCGCGGCGCGTTCGAGCTCGGTCGCTGGTTGTTCCTCGACGCCGAGCTCCGTCGCCGGTTCACGACGCCGCTGCATCCGCGCCCGGACGCCGAACTGTCGCGCCGACTCACAAAGCTCGTGCCCGATGGTCTGCCCGACGACGTTGCCGCCCTGATCCGCCACCGTGCCGCCGACCTCGTCGGCTATCAGGACGAGGCGTTCGCACGGCGCTACCTCGAGTTCGTCGGCCGGGTGCGCGACGTCGATCGCGGCGACGCGCGGCTGACCCGAGCGGTCGCCGGCGGTCTCTACAAGATGATGGCCGTCAAGGACGAGTACGAGGTCGCCCGGCTGCACCGCGACCCGCAGTTCTGGACCGACATCGAGGCGCAGTTCGGCGATGGCGCCGCCGTGACGTTCCACCTCTCGCCCCCCGCCCTGCGTCGTTTCCGTGGGAAGCGCAAGATTCGGCTCGGCAAGGGCGCCCGACCGATGTTCGCGCTCCTCGCCCGGTTGAAGCGGTTGCGCGGGACGTGGCTCGATCCGTTCGGTCGGTCGGCGCACCGTCGGATGGAGCGCGCCCTCGTCGACGAGTACCGGACGACGATCGAGACCGTGCTGGCGGCGCTCGCCGAGCAGCCCGACGGCGACCGGGCCGACGTTGTCTACGAGCTGGCCGTCGAGATCGCCGGCGCCGTCGACATGATCCGTGGCTACGAAGCGGTGAAGGAGCGCAACGTCGAGCGCTACCGTGCCCGGGTCGGCGAACTGTTGACCCAGCTCTCCACTTGCTGAAACGACCTCGAACGCTCCTCCGGACGGTGAGACGATGACCACAGACGACCCGCGCCCGCCCGGTCGGGTCCGACCCGCAGTGGACGGGCTGCCCGCCTACCGCCCCGGCAAGGGTGCTGCACAGGCGGAGGCCGAGCACGGCATCACGAATGCCATCAAGCTGGCTTCCAACGAGAACCCGCTGCCGCCGGTCGCCTCGATCCTGACCGCCGTCGCGGCCGCCGCGGGCGGCGCCAACCGCTACGCCGATCACCGGGCGACAGCGGTGCGCGAACGACTGGCGAGTTGGCTCGGTGTCGACGTCGCCGCGATCACGGTCGGCGCTGGTTCGGTGGGTCTGCTCCAGCAGCTGTTCCTCACGTACGTCGATCCCGGCGACGAGGTCGTCTACCCCTGGCGTTCGTTCGAGGTCTATCCCGTGTACACGCGCCTGATGAACGGGACGGCGGTGACGGTCCCGCTCACATCCGAGCACGCGTTCGACCTCGACGCGGTCGGCCGCGGCGGTGACGCCGGCGACCAAGCTCGTGCTGCTCGCCACGCCGAACAACCCGACGGGCACGGCGCTGCGCACGTCCGAGATCGCCGAACTGCTGACGTCGATTCCCGAGGCCACGATCGTCGTGCTCGACGAGGCCTACCGGGAGTTCCTCGATCCGTCGTACGGCGACCCGGTGCGCGAGCTCGTGCCCGATCATCCCAACGTCGTCGTCACGCGGACGTTCTCGAAGGCGCAAGGCCTCGCCGGCATCCGCATCGGCTATGCCGTCGGGCACCCCGACGTGATCGCTGCCGTCGACAAGACCCTGTTCCCGTTCGCCGTCAACGCCATCGCCCAGGCGGCAGGCATCGCCGCCATCGACGCCGAAGCCGAGATCGGTGAACGGGTGGCCGCGATCCTTGCCGAGCGTTCCCGCGTCGCGGCCGCGCTCACCGATGCCGGCTGGAAGCTCCCCGACACGCAGGCCAACTTCGTCTACCTCCCGATCGGGGCGCGCACCGACGAGGTGTACCTCGAGCTGGAACGCCGTGGCGTGGTGACGCGTCCGTTCACCGACGAAGGCATCCGCGTGACGATCTCGACGCCCGACGAGAACGACCGCTTCCTCGAGACACTTGCCGTCGTGATGGCCCTGTGAGCGCGTAGTACATTCCCACGCGTGACCCCGGCTGCGATCTTGCGAGTGATCGGCGCAGTCGCGGCACTCGTGTCCGGGTACGCCCACCTGAAGTTGTACAACGACGGCTACAAGGACATCCCCTCGGAGTTCGGTGGGGTCCTCGGGCTCGACATCGGCCAGCAGTTCCTGCTCAACGTGCTCGCCGCGATCGCGATCGCCGTCGGTCTCGTCCTCCCGCTGTTCGTCAGGGTGCCCGATGTGATCTGGAAGCTCGCCGCGCTCGGCGGCATCGTGTGGTCGGCGATCTCGCTGCTGGCGTTCTACATGGCCCACGAGACCGATGGTGGCTGGTTCGACTACACCGACCAGCCCGGCCTCAAGCCGTCACCGGAAGCGGCGCTGTCGGTGTTCTCGGAGATCATCGTCCTCGTCACGATGGTCATCCTGCTCGCCCTCACCGCCCGCCCCCGTCGCGTCATCGGCGAGTAGCCGCGCGATGCCCGAAGAGTTCGAGGGAGATCTGGCGGGAGCGGTGTTCTGGGGCGCCGATCTCAGCGGCGCCCGCTTCCGCGACGTCAACCTCACCGACGCGACGATCAGTCATGCCTGGCTCGTCAACGTCGACATCGACGCGCTGATCGACACGGTTGTGATCAACGGCGTCGACGTCACGGCATACGTGAACGAGCGTGACCCGTGGTACCCGCTGCGCGCGATGCTCCGTGCGTCGAACCCGGAGGACATGCGCGCAACGTGGGCGGCCCTCGAAGACGAGTGGGCGAAGACGGTCACCCGGGCGCAAGCGCTTCCTGAAGACGCGCTGCACGAGTCGGTCAACGACGAGTGGTCGTTCGTCCAGACGCTGCGACATCTCGTTTTCGCGATGGACAAGTGGTTCACGGCGCCGATCCTCGGAGAAGGCTTCCACCCGATCGGGTTGCCGAACACCGGCTCGGTCGATTTCCCGTGGCCCGGCCTCGAGTACGACCTGACGCCGTCGGTCTCGGACGCTCTCGCCGTGCGCGCCGATCGGGCCACGCGCTTTCGCGACTATCTCGCATCGGTTGCGGCGACCGACCTCACACGACCCGTCGAGGTGCTCGAGAACGGCACGAATCCGGTGCACGAGTGCATCTACACCGTCTTCGAGGAAGAGTTCTGGCACGACCGCTACGCGCTACGCGACCTCGCGCAACTCGAAGCGGCGAGAACCGCCTGACAATCTCGTCTCGGGTCAAGATCCGTCGCGCAGGTCTCCGAGGCGTTCGGAGGTGAAGCGGATGCGGTCGAAGGTCACCACGCAACCGTCACCGGTCGGGGACTGGGCCTCGAACCCGATCAAGTGGCCATCGAGCACCGGACCGAGCGTGAAGACGCGGATCAGGCGCCACGTCCGCGCGTCCGTCGACGCGTGAAACGCGTAGACGTGGTCGACGCGGGAGACGCGGAGCCACACGGACTGGTCGGGGACGACGAACGCGTTGGCGTCGTCGGAGTGGTCGCGAGTCACGACGGACACCACCATCGGCTCGGCCGCCGGAGAGAACTCGAAGCAGAACTTGGCCCAGTGCCGCTCGTCGAGCCAGAGCAGGAGGACCCCGGCGTCGTACTGCGCCACGAAGTCGACGCTGACTCGTGCGCTCAGCTGGAAGTCCCCCGTGGGTGGTGGGCCGAGCAATGTGGCCGCGTTGAGCATCGATTCCGCGTCGCCGCCGCCTTCACCAGCTGGGTTGAT
Organism: Ilumatobacteraceae bacterium; assembly: GCA_963722415.1. Taxonomy (GTDB): domain Bacteria; phylum Actinomycetota; class Acidimicrobiia; order Acidimicrobiales; family Ilumatobacteraceae; genus JALOLG01. Next base: position 53,935 of record CAVRNI010000061.1, on the reverse strand, counting down.
GTAGAGGTCGGTGTGGGCGGGCGCATCCGCGACCACCGCACCCGCCTGCTCGTCGCGGCGCCACACCCCGAGTTGCGAGGGGGTGACGGGAAAGGGGAGCTCGGGCACGGGCAGCGCGTCAACCATGCGACCGACTGTAGGAGGGCGGGACCCGTCAGCCGGGGTGTCGAATCTCGGCGACGCTCAGTTCGGAACCCGACACGCGACGTCGCCGAGAACGCGACGGAGCGATCAGCCGGCGACGTCGGCGATGGCTTGGTCGAGGATCGTGAGGCCGAGGTCGAGCTCGTCGTCGGTGATGGTGAGAGGTGGCGCGATGCGGAACACGCCTCCCATGCCGCGCAGAGCGGTGATGTTCATCGACAGGCCGAGCTCGAAGCAGCGACGGGTGATCGCGGCGCCGAGCTCCGGGGCCGGCTTCTTCGACTCCTTGTCGGTGACGACCTCCAGTCCCACCAGGAGGCCTCGTCCGCGCACGTCGCCGACGCAGTCGTAACGATCGCGCAGCTCACCGAGACCGGCCAGCAGCCGGGCACCGGCCGCCGCGGCACGCGCCGCGAGATGCTCACGCACGACGACCTCGATCACCTTCAGGCCGACCGCGGCGGGCAACGGGTCGGAGACGTGGGTTGTGTAGAAGAGGAAGCCGCGTTCGTGGGCCTGCTCCTCGATCTCGTCGGTGGTCAGCACCGCCGCCAACGGCAGGCCGGCGCCGAGCGTCTTCGACAGCGTCAGGATGTCGGGCACGATTCCGTCGCGCTCGAACGCGAACATCGTGCCGGTGCGACCGAGACCGGTCTGGGCTTCGTCGAGGATCAGCATCATCCCGCGTTCGTGGCAGCGCGCCTGCAGGGCGGCGAGGTAGCCGAGGGGAAGGTCGAGGATGCCGCCCGAGGAGAGCAGGGGCTCGGCGATGAAGGCTGCCGGGGCGCCGGCGCTCTGACGATCGATCAGGTCGAAGGCGTCGTCGAGCTCGGTGCGCCAGTCGAGACTGCCATCCGGGCCGGTGAACCGGGGCCGGTAGGCATTCGGCGCGAACACGGCCATCGATCCGACCGGAGCCGGACCGTGGCCGCGCCGTCCGGCTGAGTACGTCGCCGCTGCCGCGCCTCCGGTCATGCCGTGCCAACTCTGGGCGAACCCCACGACCTCCCACCCGCCCGTCGCCATCTTCGCCAGGCGCAGCGCCGCCTCGTTGGACTCGGCGCCCGTCGTCAACAGCAACACCTTGTTCAGTCCGGGCGCCAAACCGGCGAGTGCCTCGGCGAGGTCGATGACCGGTCGCGACAGCATCCCGGAGAAGAGGTGGTCGAGCCGGCCGATCATCTCGGTGACGACCGCCACGATCTCGGGATGGGAGTGCCCGAGGATGGCGCTCATCTGGCCACTCGTGAAGTCGAGGACCCGCCGGCCGGCCGCATCCTCGACGAACGCACCAGCGGCCCGCTCGGCGATGAACGGCGAGAACGTCGCGCCGTAGCGCACGAGATGAAGAGTCGCTCGCTCGAGGTCGCGTTCGTCGGACATCGGCCCATCATCGCGCGCGCCACGCGTCACACCGTCGGTCGACACGAGCACCAAACAGGACCACATCGGGGCACTGCTACCGTCGCCACACCATCCGGACACGCCCTGTCCGCGAGGTTGAGGTGCCCGTCGAGATCGACACGGGCGACAGAGGAGGAACGCATCGTGAGAAGGATCTTCGCCCTGGTGCTCACCCTGACGCTTTCGTTGTTCACCGTCGCAGTGAGCACGGATGCGTTTGCCGGAAAGGGCACGAACCGCCCGATCTCGTCAGTCGAGTTGTCGCTCGCATCACGCGGCATCCAGATCCCGGCGACCGTCGTGATGCCCGTCGGCAGGAAGCATGACCGGTTCCCGCTCGTTGTCATCCACCACGGTCACGGCGGCGGTCGCAACGAGAACGGCGGCCTCGCACGCGTGGCGGATGCCCTCGCCAAGGCCGGGATCATGAGCATCCGTTTCGACTTCGCAGGCGCCGGCGACAGCACTGAGCCGTTCACCAAGCTGACGTACACGACCATGCTGGCCGACTCCAACGCCGCCCTGACGTGGGCCGTCCGCAACCTGCCCGTCGACAAGAATCGAATCGGCGGCTTCGGCTACAGCGAGGGATCGGCGGTGGTCGCGATGCAGGCGGGACACCCGTTCACCCCCTACAAGGCCGTGGCGCTGCTGGGGCCCGTCGCCCATCCCACCGAAGTCTTCGAGGGCTTTTTCGGTGCCGCCCAGTTCCAGGCGTACTACGCCGAGGCGCAAGCGAACGGCTTCGCCGTCGTCACGACGCCGTTCGGCCAAGTCCAGAACACGAGCCTCGAGTGGTTCCAGGAAACGCTCGCCGCGGACCCGGCGGGCGACATCTCCTACTTCAAGGGTCGCGTCCAGCTCATCTGGGGCGAGCAGGAGCAGGTCATCCCGTTCAGCCAGGTCGAGGCGTTCCAGGCCGCGACCGCGGGGTCGGCCAAGCGCACGACGCTGGTCACGATCCCCAACGCCGACCACGGATACGGCTTCTATTCGAGACCAGCCCGACGTCGACGCGACGCTCCACAGTGCCCTCGTGGACTTCTTCCGTAAGGCGCTCCGCTAGGCGTGACGCCGGCACGCGCGTGAGCCCCGGCCTGTCCCGGGCCGGGACTCACGATCTCGCCGCCGGAGCGGGAGGAGGGGTCAGCTGATGAGGGCGCCGTCGATGCCGGCGAGAGGGTTGTCGCCGGGGAAGAAGGCCCTGCCGCCCGGGAACACGTCGGCGGGAGGCTGCGCCAGCGCCGCCATCCGCAGCACCGCTGCATGGCGGGCCTCGATGCCACCGATCGTCATGATCGTCGAACGCAGCGCTGGCGTCGACAGCGTGCCGGCGGCGAACGCGTAGGTCTGGGCGGCCGCTTCCTCGAGCGCCAACGCCAGGTTCACCGCGTCTGTCTCTGACGTCGCGCTGGACAGGGCCGGTGCGACCAGTGCGTCGTACACGGCCTGGTTCATCTGCGTGATCGCCGCCTCGCCGGCACCCGTGACGACACCGTTGAGCGCGTCGAGGTGCATCTGGTGGTGACCGGCGAACATCGTCGCCGCGGCGATGATCGCGGGTGTCGAGAGCAGTGCGCCCGCCTGTCCGTACACGTCGATGGCGAGTTTCTCGAGTGACGCGGCCGTCTTGGCGAGCGTGAGGTCCATGTTGGCGGGGGCGGGCTCTGTCGTCATCGGCTCGGTGGCAGGTGTGGTGGCAGGCGTCGTCGGCGGCGTCGTGCCGACGGGAGAAGTGCCGGGCGTCGTGGACGCCGTGTCATCGTCGTCACTGCCGCATGCCGCAAGAACCGCGGCGCCGAGGATCGTGACCCCGCCGATGCGGAAGAAGTTCCGGCGACTGGGATTCGGCACACCGAGGATCGCGGCCTTGGCGTCGGTGCTGAGCTTCTCGTCGCCACCCATGATGCGCTCGAGCGCCTCCCGCCAGCGGGGCATGACGGCGTCGTTGGCGCGGTCCACGACACCGCAGTTGGCGGCGGACCTCGTCGTTGCTGAAGTTGTCGTTGCTCATCGTCATCGTTCCTTCGTCTAGGTCTTGGTCACGCGGGGAAGACAGCTGGGTCGAGCCCGGCCAGGGGATCGGTGCCGTCGCCGAGGGCGGCTGATTCGAACGCGCCGGTCGGGAACACGTCCTCGACCGACTTGCCGAGCGCCAGTCCGAGCACGACGGCGTGTTGCGCCTCGATCGGCAGGATCGTGGCCGTCGCAGCCGCGTAGGCGGGATCCTGCAGGAGGGTCAACGCCGCGGCGTAGGTGTAGGCGGCCTGGTTCTCGAGCACGAAGGCGAACTCGAGCGCACCGGTCTCGTCGGTGATCGATTCGAGGATCGGCGTGACGGCGGCGACGAGCGCGGCGTTGGGGCCGGTCGCGGCCTTGTCGCCGGCCACCGCACCGAACGCGTCGGCGTGGGCCTGGTGGTGGCCGAGGAACATCTCGGCGACGGGCAACGTCGCGGACGTCAGCGCTGGTGCCGCGGCACCGTAGGCGGCGACGGCCGCGAGCTCGACGCTCTGGGCGTATCCGGCGATCGTCTGGTCGTCGAGGCCTTGCGCCGCGACCCGCGAGCTCAGACCACGCGGCAGCAGGAGCGGCGCGGCGAGCACGGCGACTCCGCCGAGTCCGGTGCCTGCGAGCAGCCGGCGCCGAGCGGCGCGCGACGCGTCGAGGTGGAGGTCGGCGGTCTCTTCGGCGAAGGTCTTCATGCCTTCGTTGTGGAGGTCGTCGACGTCTTGCGCCAACGAGTCGAGCTGGCGGGAGGTGAGATGCATGGTGGCTCCTCTGATTGATCGAGATGGGCTGGTCGGGGTGCAGATCAGACGACGGTGATGGTGCCGGTCATGAACGGGTGGAACGAGCAGATGTAGGTGTACGTGCCGGGCTCGTCGAACGTCACCGACGCCGTCGCATCGGGATCGATCGCGCCGGTGTCGAAGTTGCCCGAGCTCGTGGCGGTGTGGGCCTGGTTGTCGGTGTTGGTCCACGTCACGGTGCCGCCGGCGGCGATCGTGATCTCCGCCGGACCGAACGCGAAGTCGGCGATCTCGACGGACGCTTCCATCGGAGCATCGGCGCCGGTGCCGGTCGTCACGTCTTCCATCGCGACCGTGTCGGGCGCGGTCATGTCGTCCGCCGTCGTCTCGGTCGTCGCGACGGTGGCCTCGGTGACGGTCGCTTCGGTGACTGTGGGTCTCGGCGGTCGCTTCGGAGTCGTCGTCGCCGCCGCACGATGCAGCGGTGAGAGCGAGGAGGGACAGGGCGATTGGAAGGAGGGGACGGGTTCTCACGGGCGCTGGTTCGGCGCCGCGGCCCTACCGGATGGCTGACGTGACCGACGTCACATGTTGGGTCGGCCGAGGATCCAGCGCGGTCAGCGCCGGCCGCGGGCGCGGCGGCGGATCATCCACGGCCACGGATCCGGCATCGGCGGCGCCGTGACGTCGATGACGACCGGGCCCCCATCGGCAAAGGCGCGTTCGAGTGCCGGGCGCACCTCGCCGGGCCCGTCGGCGCGCAGGCCGAGGGCGCCGAAGCTCTCGGCGAAAGCGACGAAGTCGGGGTTGCGGAGGTCGGACGCGATCGTGCGGTCGGCACCGAAGCGTTGCTGTTGGATCCGCTTCACGTTGCCGTACGCGCCGTCGTTGAAGACGAGCGTGACGAGGGGGATGCCGTGCTGCACGGCAGTCGCCAACTCGTTGGCCGTGAACAGGAACCCGCCGTCGCCGGCGACGACGAGCACCTTGCGATCGGGGAGCGCCGCCTGCGCGCCGACACCGGTCGCGAAGCCACTGCCGAGCGTGCCCGCCGGCCCGGACGACACGAACGTGCGCGGTCCCCGGAAGTCGAACGCCAGGTGGGCCGCGAAGCCGATCTGCGTCACGTCCTCGACGAGCACGCCGTCGTCGGGCAACACGTCGCGGATCGCGGCCAGGTGATCGAGCTGCGGCCGGAGGTGATCGATCGCGGTCAGGTACGCGGCCCGACGATCGGCGAGCTCCGCGGTGCGATCGGCGGGGTGCACCTGGCCGGTGAGCGCTTCGACGAGGGCGAGGCAGGCGTCGCGTGCGTCGGCATGGATGCCGAGCGCCGTCACGCCGTGACGGTCGAGCTCGTCGGCGTCGATGTCGATCTTGATGATCGACAGCTCGTCGTCGGTGCCCCAGTGCATGACCGGCCATTCCATGCGGGTGCCGATGCCGACCACGACATCGGCGTCCGCCCACAGGTCGTACCCGACGGGCAGCGGCGCGAACAGCGGGTGGGCGGTCGGGATCACACCGTGACCCATCCGGCGCGTCGTCACCGGCGCCTGCAGCAACGTCGCCAGGGCGGCGACCGCGTCGCCGGCGTCCTGCGCGCCGCCGCCGACCACGATCAGCGGACGCGCGGCGCGAGCGAGGAGCCCCGCGGCGCGTTCGATGGCCGAGGCGTCGACGGGTGGCCGGCTGGCGACCGGATCGACGAGCACCGGTTCGGCGGGCGCCGACCATCGGTCGGCTGCCACCTCGATGGCGACCGGGCGCGGGCGTCCCGACACGACCGCGTCGATCGACGCTTGGACCTGGGCGGCGGCCAACGTCGGATCGACGATCAGCTCGACGCGCTTGGTGAGCTGCGACAGGATCGCCGTCTGGTCGGGCAGCTCGTGCAGCACACCCCATCCGCGACCCTGGGCGCGCGATTGGATCTCGCCGATGATCGCCAGCACACGCGCGTTGCTCCAGTACGCCGTCGTCAACGCACCGGCCGCGTTGAGCATCCCCGGCCCGGGCACGACGCAGAACGCGCTCGGGCGGCCGGTTGCGATCGCCGCTCCGGTGGCCATGTACGCGGCGCCCTGTTCGTGGCGAGTGACGATCGGGCGGATGTCGTGAGCGTCGAAGAGGACGTCGAAGAAGTCGTCGTTCTGGACGCCCGGCAGGCAGAACAGGGTGTCGACCCCGATCTTGCGCAGCGCATCGACGACGAGGTGCGCGACGGTGTGCTGGGGGCGGTCGGACACGCCGTGCATCGTAGGGTGGCACCCTTGACGTACGTACGGTACGGAGACAGCCCCGAGCAGTTCGCGACGCTCGCGGTGCCGGCGACGCCCGGACCGCACCCAGTCGTCGTCCTGATCCACGGTGGCTTCTGGCGAGCGGCGTACGGCCTCGATCTGATGGAACCGCTGGCGGCCGATCTCGTCGGCCGTGGCTACGCGGCATGGAACATCGAGTACCGCCGCGTCGGGCAACCCGGGGGCGGCTGGCCAGGCACGCTGGAGGACGTGGCGGCGGCGATCGACAAGCTCGCCGACCTGGCGGACGACGCCGAACTCGACCTCACCAGGGTGAGCGTCGTCGGACATTCGGCCGGCGGACACCTCGCCTTGTGGGCGGGCGGACGTGGCGCGCTCGCTCCCGGTGTGCCGGGCGCCGATCCGGTCGTCGAGGTCGCGGCAGCGGTCGGACTCGCTCCGGTGACGAACCTGCGGATGGGTGCCGCCGAACGTGTGGGCAACGGCGCGGTCGTCGACTTCCTCGGCGGGTCACCCGAGGAGTTCCCGGACCGCTACGCGGTCGCCGAGCCGAACTTGTCCGGTGGCGCGCAGTACGCCGTCATCGAAGGTGACGCGGATGACATCGTGGCGGAACGGTTCGCCAGGCCCGACCGGCCGGGCACAGATACGAGCAAGGTGACGTTCGTGCTCATTCCCGGCGCCGACCACTTCGACGTGATCGATCCGCGGCACGAAGCGTGGACGGCCGCCGTCGCCGAGCTGGCGTCCTGACGTTCTGGCTCAGCCGCCGCGCCCAGGGGTGTCGGCGCCGAAGCGAGCGATGTCGGCCGCGAGGTCGAGCGGGACGTTCGACGGCTCGTCGGCATCCACCAGCTCGAGCGGCAGCTCCCACATCACCTCGAACTCGATCCCGTCGGGGTCGTGGGCATAGATGCTGCGGCTGACGCCGTGGTTGTTCTCGCCGACGTACGAGCCGAGCTCGACGAGCCGTTGCCGGACCGCGACGAGGTCGTCGAGCGTCGGGACCTCCCACGAGAGGTGGTACAGCCCGACCTGTCGTGGTCGAGCCGGTTCCGATGATGCGCGGAACAACCCGAGGTCATGGTCGGTGAGCGACGACGGCGACGCCATGAACACGGCGTCCGGCGACGTGAGCTTGGTCTCCAAGCCGAGCACGTCGGCGTAGAACTCGGCCGAGGCCGTCGGGTCGCTGACCCAGAGCACGGCATGGCGCAATCCGAGCGTCGGTGCTGCCATCGATTTCTCCTCGCTTTCTCGCACATTGTCGACAATCCGGGCGAACAGTACGCTCGGAAGCATGCCCGGGGCTCGTGACTACGACGACATCCCCGGCACATTCGTCTTCGACGGCCGCCGCAGCCGGGCTGGTTACGCGCTCAACATGTTCTGCATGTCGCTCAGTGACCCCCGCAATCGCGAACTGTTCCGGGCCGACGAAGCCACCTACCTCGACCGCTATCCGTTGACGCCCGAGCAGCGCGAGGCGGTGCTCGAACGGCAGTGGCTCCGGCTGCTCGAGCTCGGCGGCAACATCTACTACACGTTCAAACTGGCGGCCTTCGACGGCATGACGTTCCAGCAGTTGGCGAGCAAGCAGACCGGCGTCACCGAGGAGGAGTACGTGGCGATGATGGTGTCGGGAGGCCGCTCGATCGAGGGCAATCGCACCCGTGGCGACGCGGCACGCATGGCGACCGCCGAGGAGGCGGACCATGGCTGAGATCGTCGGCGGCGTCGGCACGTCGCACATCCCCGCCGTCGGTGCGGCGGTCGACAAGGGCAAGACGGGCGATGCGTACTGGAAGCCGTACTTCGACAAGCTGCCGCCGGCGCGCGAGTGGATCGCCGAGGTCGATCCCGACGTGTGCATCGTCGTCTACAACGACCACGCCAACGCGTTCTCGCTCGAGTTGATCCCGACGTTCGCGCTCGGCCTGGGCGACCGCTTCGAGATCGCCGACGAAGGGTTCGGACCGCGTCCGGTCCCGGTCGTCGAGGGCCATCCCGAACTGGCGTGGCACCTCGCCGAGTCGTTGATCCTCGACGAGTTCGACATGACGCTCGTCAACGAGATGAAGGTCGACCACGGGCTCACGGTCCCGCTGTCGGTGATGTTCGGCGAGCCCGATGCGTGGCCGTGCAAGGTGATCCCGCTCGCCGTCAACGTCGTGCAGTACCCGCCGCCCACCGGCAATCGCTGCTACCGCCTCGGTCAGGCGATCCGGCGTGCCGTCGAGTCGTACGAGGGCAACGATCGGGTCGTGATCTTCGGCACCGGCGGCCTGTCACACCAGCTGCAGGCCGAGCGGGCGGGCTTGATCAACGCCGAGTGGGACTACGAGTTCCTCGACCAGATCGTCGCCGACCCCGAGGCCGTCACGAAGATCTCGCACCTCGAGTACATGCGCGATGCCGGATCCGAGGGCATCGAGCTCGTGATGTGGCTGATCATGCGCGGCGCGATGTCACCAACCGTTCGCGAGGTCTACCGCGCCACCCACGTCCCGACGTCGAACACCCACAACGGCCTGCTGATCCTCGAGAACGCCTGATCAACTCGCACGGTCGGTTCGGGCAGCTCATCCGGGTACGTGATGTCGATCTCGGCGATCGTCTTGGGGAAGTCCGATGTGTTGTTGGTGAGGAACCGGTCGGCGCCCGCGCTCACGGCGGTCGCGAGATGAACCGCATCGGCGGCGCGAAGTCCGTACGACGCGCCGAGTGCCGTTGCCAGTTCCGCCGTCGCCACGTCCGTTGGGCGCAGGTCGAGGCGGGCAAGTAATGCGCCGAGCTCCTCGAGCTCGTCGGCGGCATTTTCACGCAGGGGCTTGGTCAGCAGTTCGGGCAGGAGCAGCACCGAGCCGATCCCGGCGACAGCTCCAGTGGTCTCGACCGGGCCGGTTGGGAACAGCGCACGAACGCGTCGGCCCAGCTCGTGTCCGGCGACGGCGGCGTAGATCAGGACGTCGGCGTCGAAGGCGTCCATGTCACGAACCGCTAGCGAGTCGATCGAGCCGCTCGCACGTCGGCGACGAGCGCCTCGGCGCGGTCCTCGGTGAGCGTCGGTCGGTCGCGAAGCTGTGTCCGGCCGCTGCGTTCGAGGAGATCACGCACGCGTTCCGCGACCGCGAACGCGTCGCCGCCGCGGCGAGCGCGAAGTGTGTCGGGACGGACGACGACGGCAACGGGGTGGCCATGGCGGGTGAGCGTCACCTCTTCGCCGGCGAGCACGCGGTCGAGGATCTGGGGGAGGGCGGCCCGAGCCTCGCTCACCGTCATCGTCGTCGCCACATCTTCATTGTACACTCATGTACAGCGATGTACGCTTGAATCGTGGCGAAGCGCAGGGAGATCGACGTGACCGCTCGGACGTCGGCGAGCGCGGCGGCGGTGTTCGCGCTGCTCGCCGACGGCAGCACGTGGCCGAACTGGGCGCCGATCGACTCGTTCGAGCTCGAACGCGCCGGCAACCCGCCGCCCGAAGGCGTCGGCGCGATCCGCGTCTTCAAGCGCGGGCGGGTCACGGGTCGCGACGAGATCGTCGAGATCGTGCCGGGCCGCCGGCTCGGCTACGTCTCGATCTCCGGGTTGGCGATCAAGGACTATCGGGCCAGCGTCGACGTCGAAGACAGCGGCGACGACACCGGCGGTGCCGTCATCCGCTGGCGGGCGTCGTTCTTCCCGAAGATCCCCGGCACCGGTGCGTTGATGCAGCGCGGTATCCGGAGGTTCCTCCAGCAGTGCGCCGACGGGCTCGCCGCCAGGGCTGCCCGTCAGTCCTCGTAGGGCAGTCCGGCGTACTGCTCGCAGACCGACGCCTGGGCGTGCACCGACGAGGCGAGGTAGTCGAGCTCGACCTCTTGGGCGCGCTGGTCGAACTCGGTCTGGTCGGGGAAGCGGTGGAGCAACTTGGTGAGCCACCACGAGAACCGCACCGAGCCCCACACGCGCCGTAGCGCCATCTCCGAGTAGCGGTCGAGATAGTGGTCGTCGTTGTCGTCGTAGTGCTGCACCAGCCCGCGCGACAGGTAGTAGACGTCGGAGATCGCGAGGTTGAGACCCTTGGCGCCGGTGGGCGGCACGATGTGGGCGGCGTCGCCGGCGAGGAACAGGTTGCCGTATCGCATCGGCTCGGCGACGAAGCTGCGCAGCGGCGCGATCGACTTCTCGATCGACGGGCCGGTCACGAGCTGCTCGGCGGTGGCCGGTGGGAGGCGTGCCCTGAGCTCGAACCAGAACCGCTCGTCCGGCCAGTCGTCGATGGAGTCCTCGAGTGGACACTGGACGTAGTACCGGCTGAGCATCGGGTTGCGCTGCGACGCGAGCGCGAAGCCCCGCTCGTGGTTGCAGTAGACGAGGTCGGGGAGCGGCGGCGTCTCGGAGAGGATGCCGAGCCACCCGAACGGATAGTCCTTCTCGTAGGTACGGATGACGTCGCTCGGAATGACCGTGCGGCTCACCCCGTGATAGCCGTCGCAGCCGACGACGAAGTCGCAATCGATCCGCTGCTGGGTCCCGCCTCGCACGTACGTGACGTACGGCGAACTGGTGACGACATCGTGCGGCAGCACATCGGCGACCTCGAAGTGCAGCTGACCCCCGGCGGCCTCACGGGCGAGATAGAGATCCTCCTGGATCAACGTCTGGCCGTAGGCCATGAACTGCAGACCGGTGTGCTTCTTGATGTCGATGAAGAAGTAGTCGCGGCCGGCCCAGGCGATGCCGGCGCCGTCGTGGATCTGGCCCTCGGCGTCCATCCGGGCACCGACCCCGGCGTCGCGCAGGAGGTTCACCGACCCCCACTCCAGCACGCCCGCGCGGATGCGGCTGAGGACGTGCTCGCGGCTCTGGCGTTCGAGCACGACGCTGTCGATACCGGCGCGATCGAGGAGGTGGGAGAGCAGCGTTCCGGCGGGTCCGGCACCGATGATCGCCACCTGTGTCCTCAACCTGACCCCCTCCGACGCGCCGTCCTAGTATGACATCCACCGCGAGATTGTCGACAATCTGCTGCACGTCTGGACAGAGGGGAACGCAATGGGATCCGGCACGATCGAGCTCACTGCAACCGACGGTCACCAGCTCGGCGCCTACGAGGCACGACCTGAGTCGCCGGCCGCGGCGGTCGTCATCGTGCAGGAGATCTTCGGAGTCAATGCGCACATCCGCTCCGTCGTCGACCGGTACGCGGCGCTCGGATTCCACGCGGTCGCGCCCGCGCTGTTCGACCGCGTCGAACGCGGTGTGGAGCTCGGTTACAACCAGGACGACGGCCTCCGTGGCCGCGAGATCCGGGCGCAGATCGACTGGGCGTGGCCGGTCCTCGACGTCGGCGCCGCGGTCGATCACGTGGCGGCCACCGGTCCCGTCGCAGTCATCGGATACTGCTGGGGCGGCTCCGTCGCCTGGTTGGCGGCGGGTGAGCTGCCGATCGCGGCCGCGGTCGGTTACTACGGCGGCCAGATCACGCAGTTCCTCGACCGGTCGCCCAAGTGCCCGGTGATGCTCCACTTCGGAGCGCTCGACGCGATGATCCCGCTCGACGACGTCGCCAAGATCGGCGAGCAGTACCCCGACGTCGAGATCCACGTCTACGACGACGCCGACCACGGATTCAACTGCGACGTCCGCGCGTCGTACCACCCGGAGTCGGCGGCGTTGGCGCTCGAGCGCACGCTCGCCTTCCTCGCGCGATGATCATCGACTGTCACGGTCACTACACCACGGCACCGCCGCAGCTCGGCGACTACCGCGACGCCCAGCAGGCGCTCCTCGCGAGCGATCCCGACGCGGTCGGTGAGAAGGGATCGATCTCGATCAGCGATGACGAGATCCGCGAGAGCCTCGAGGGCGCGCAGTTGAAGTTGCAGCGAGAGCGCGGCACCGACCTCACGATCTTCTCGCCGCGCGCGAGCTGGATGGGTCACCACATCGGCAACGCGAACACCTCGCGGTTCTGGAGCGAGCACTGCAACGAGCTGATCCGCCGCGTGTGCGACCTCTACCCGGCGAACTTCGCGCCCGTGTGCCAGCTGCCGCAGTCGCCCGGTGCACCGATCGACGCGTCGGTTCGCGAGCTGCGTCGCTGCGTCGACGAGATGGCGTTCATCGGCTGCAACCTCAACCCCGACCCCAGCGGTGGGTACTGGAACGGGCCGCCGCTCGACGACCGCTCGTTCTGGCCGTTGTACGAGGCGATGTGCGAGCTCGACGTGCCGGCGATGATCCACGTCAGCGACACGTGCAACCCGAACTTCCACACGACCGGCTCGCACTACCTGGGTGCCGACACGACGGCGTTCATGCAGGTGCTCACGTCGGGGCTGTTCAAGGACTTCCCCGAACTGCGCTTCATCATCCCCCACGGCGGAGGCGCCGTGCCCTACCACTGGGGCCGGTTCCGGGGCATCGCTCAGGACAGGGGATGGCAGACGCTCGACGAGCTGATGGCGAACGTCTGGTTCGACACGTGCGTCTACCACCAGCCAGGCATCGACCTGCTCGTCGACGTGGTGCCGATCGACAACATCCTCTTCGCGTCCGAGATGGTGGGCGCGGTGCGGGGCATCGATCCGCAGACCGGCCACTACTACGACGACACCCGTCGCTACGTCGACGGCGCCGATCTCAGCGACGTCGACCGCGGGAAGATCTTCGAGGGCAACGTGAGGCGGGTCTTCCCCCGCCTCCGGACCGATGCAACCGGAGGTGCGCAATGACCAGTCGCCACGTTGTCGTGCGGACGATTCACCGGGCACCGCTTCGAGTGATCGACGAGCTGGGCGCGATCGGAACGGCATCGGTGCACGAGGCGATCGGACGGCGCGGCTACGTCGGGCCGCACATCCGGCCGATCCAGCACGACGTACGTGTCGCCGGTTCGGCGGTGACCGTGTCGAGCCATCCGGGCGACAACCTCATGATCCACGCTGCCGTCGAGGTCTGCCAGGACGGCGACATCCTCGTCGTCACCAACACCGCGCCGTCGACGCACGGGATGTTCGGCGACCTGCTCGCCGGCTCGTTGCTCGCCCGGGGCGTGCGGGGGTTGGTCATCGACGCCGGTGTGCGCGACACGGCCGACCTGCGGGCGATGGGGTTCGCCGTGTGGTCGCAGTACGTGTCGTGCGAAGGCACCGTGAAGGCGTCGCCGGGTTCGGTCAACGTGCCGGTGGTGCTCGGTGGTCAGGTCGTCAACCCGGGCGATGTTGTCTGCGCCGACGACGACGGCGTCGTGATCGTCGCACGCGACGAGGCCGAATGGGCGCTGGCCCAATCGAACGCCCGGATCGCCAAGGAGGCGCAGAGCCGTTCCCGGCTGAACGCCGGCGAGCTCGGCATCGACTTCTACGGCCTGCGCGACAAGCTCGCCGAGCTCGGCGTCGAGTACGTCGACACACTCGACTGACTCCGGCGATGCGCTTCACCATTTTCGGACTGGGCGAGGCCGGGAGCCTCATCGCGACCGACCTCGTCGCCGCTGGTCAGCACGTACGGGGCTACGACCCGGCCGACGTGACCACGCCAGCCGGCGTCGAACGTTGCGATGATCCGCAGGCCGCCGTCGCCGACGCCGGCGTCGTGCTGGCGCTGACCGCGTCAGCGGATGCCCCGGCCGCGCTGAGCCAGGCGCTCGACGAGATCCCGGCTTCGGCGATCTACGCCGACCTGTCGACCAGTTCGGCCGTCGTGAAGCGGCGTCTCGCCGAGCTGGCCGCGGCGCGCGATCTGGCCTTTGCCGATGTTGCGCTGATGTCGATCGTGCCGGGCAACGGGTTGCGCACACCGGCGCTGGCGTCTGGATCGGGGGCGGCAGCGTTCGAAGCGGTGCTCGCGCCGTTGGGCATGCCGGTCGAGGCGGTCGGCGATCAGGCCGGCGACGCGGCGACCCGCAAGCTGCTGCGCAGCGTCGTGATCAAGGGCTTGGCCGGCCTACTGATCGAGGCGATGCATGCCGCCGACGCCGCCGGCTTCGCCGCCGAGACGTGGCAGAACCTCGTCGATCAGTTCACGGTCGCCGACGGGAAGTTCCTCCGGCGGATGGTCGAGGGAACCGCTCCGCACGCCGTTCGCCGGCTCCACGAGATGGAGGCGGCGGCCGAGCTGCTCACCGACCTCGGCGTCGATCCGGTGATGACACGCGCGACCGTCGAAAGCCTTCGCCGCGTCCCGACCGACGGCCTGCCGAAGCTGCCGTAAGCCTCATCCCCAGTGACGGAGGGCGTCGATCACCGACATCAGGTGGTCGTGCATCGCGTTCGCGGCCGCTTCCTCGTCGTGCATGACGACGGCGGCGACGATCGACGCGTGTTGTTCGACCGACTCGGTGGAGCGCCCCGGCATCGACGCCAGTTGGTACTGGTGGTGGGCGCTGCGGTTGCGGAGGTTCTCGACGAGGCTGTCGGCGACGGCGTGCCGGCTGATCTCGCGAAGCCTCCGGTGGAGCGTGCCGTTCAGCCGCGAGTACGTCGACGCGTCGTCGGCGGCCACGGCCCTCCGCATGCGAGCGACGATGGCGACGAGCTCGGCGCATTCGGTCGTCGTCGCCTGACGCGCCGCGTGCCGCGCGATCAGGCTCTCGAGCGCGGCCCGTGCCTCGGTGATCTGGATCGCCTCGGCGACGGTGATCCGCCGTACCGTCGCCCCGCGGTTGGCGGCGCGTTCGACGAGCCCCTCCGTCGTCAGCTCCACGAGCGCCGAGCGCACCGAGGCCCGACCCACCGAATAGCGCTCACTCAGGTGCAACTCGACGAGGCGGTCACCCGGCGGGAAGACGCCGGCCAGGATGTCGGACCGGAGGTCGTCGGTGATGTTGGCGATCGTGCGCATCTATTGTCGACAATATTGCGACGGAACCGTCTGGAGGAGCGCCGTGAAGATCTGTGTCGCCGGAGAAGGCGCGATCGCCCGCAAGCATCTCGACGGCATTGCCCGCATCGACGGCGTCGAGGTCGTCTCGCTGATCGGCGGCAACGCCGCTGACACGGAGGAGCTGGCAACTGAACGCGACATCGCCCACTGGTCGCTCGACCTGGCCGACGGCCTCGCACAACCCGGGGTCGAGGCGGCGATCCTCACGACACCGACGCAACTCCATGCCGTGCAGGCAACCCAGGTGCTCCGGGCGGGCAAGCACTGTCTCGTCGAGATCCCGATGGCCGACAACCTGGCGGACGCCGAGGAGCTGGTGCGGGTCCACCAGCAAACCGGCCTGACCGCGATGGTGTGCCACACGCGCCGCTTCAATCCGAGCCACCAGTGGGTGCACAAGCGCATCGTGGCAGGGGAGTTGCAGTTGCAACATCTGGTGGTCGAGACGTTCTTCTTCCGGCGTGAGAACAAGAACGCGCTCGGCAAGCCACGCAGCTGGACCGACCACCTGCTCTGGCACCACGCCTGTCACACCGTCGACCTGTTCCAGTACCAGACCGGCGAGACCGCCGGTGACGTGTGGGCCCAGCAGGGCCCGGACCACCCCGAGCTCGGCATCGCGATGGACATGACGATCGGGATGAAGGCACCGAGCTCGGGAGCGTTGTGCACATTGGCGTTGTCGTTCAACAACGACGGTCCGCTCGGAACGTTCTTCCGCTACATCTGCGACAACGGCACGTACATCGCCCGGTACGACGATCTCGTCGATGGTCGCGAGCAGCCGATCGACGTCTCCCAGGTCGACGTGTCGATGGACGGCATCGAGCTCCAGGACCGCGAGTTCTTCGCCGCCATCGCCGAAGCGCGCGAACCGAACGCGTCGCTCGAGCAATGTCTGCCGGCGATGCAAACGCTCGACCGGCTCGAGAGGAGTCTGCAGTCATGACCGGGCGGTACGCGATCAAGACACCACCGCAGCACGGGACGTGGCGCGAGTTCCTCGACGTGTGGCTGGCGGCCGACCAGATCGACGTGTTCGAGTCGGCGTGGACGATGGACCACTTCTACCCGCTCACCCCGCCGCTCGACGGCACACACCTCGAGAGCTGGACGATGCTCGCCGCGCTCGCCCAGGCGACGACGCGCCTCCGGCTCGGCGCGATGGTCAACGGGATGCACTACCGCCACCCGGCGATCACCGCCAACATGGCAGTGACGGTCGATCACATCTCTGGTGGGCGATTCGTGCTCGGACTCGGAGCCGGTTGGTTCGACAGCGAGTCGGATGCATACGGCATCCCGCTCGGTTCGTTGACGGACCGCTTCGACCGTCTCGACGAGGGAGTCCAGGTGATCCGCTCGTTGCTCGACAACGAGCACACCACGTTCTCGGGACGCTTCTACGAGCTGACCGAGGCGCGGTGCGAGCCCAAGCCCGTGCAGCGCCACCTCCCGATCGCGATCGGAGGCAAGGGCAAGCGCCGCACGCTGCGGATCGTCGCGCGGTACGCCGATCAATGGGACGTGACGTTCCCGCCCGACGTCGCGTTCTGGCTCGACCTCGACGAGACGATGCGCTCGTACTGCGACGAAGCCGGGCGCGACGCGACCGAGATCACGCGCTCGATCCATCTGCCGTTGTCCGGAGACGACGATCCGCAACAGCTGGCCGCCGCCGCGCAGCCGTTCTTCGAGGCCGGTGTCGACCTCGTGATCTACTCGATGCGCGGGCCGTACGAGGTGCGTCTGGTCGAGGCCCTCGGCGACGCGTTGCGCGAGATCAGCTGAAGTCGTACGGCCCGAACTCGTACAGCACGGTCGGGTTGTCGACGAGGATCCGGTTGCGGGTGGTCTCGTCGGGCGCGTAGTCGACGAGGACGTCGACGAGATCGCCGTCGTCGGCCATGTGGCGCACGTTCGGGTGCGGCCAATCGGTGCCCCACAACACGCGGTCGGGTGCGGCGGCGATGAGCGCCCGCGCGTACGGGACGACGTCGTCGTACGGCGGGGTTCCGCCGGCCGTGAGCCGCTCGGCGCCCGAGATCTTCACCCAGCAGCGCGCGTCGGCCATCAGCTCGAGCAGTTGGAGGAACGGCGCCTGCTCCACGCCTGCCGCCGCGTCGACCCGCGCCATGTGGTCGATGACGTACGCGCACGGCATGTCGTCGAGCAGCGATGCGTAGTGGGTGAGGTCCTTGGCGTCGAAATGAAGGACGATGTGCCAGCCGAGCGGCACGACGCGGTGGACGATCCGCCAGAACTCGTCGAGCTCGGGCGCCCCGCCGAGGTGGGCGACGAAGTTGAACCGCGTGCCGCGCACGCCGGCGGCGTGGAGCTCGGCGATGTCGGCGTCGCTGAACGATTCGTCGATCATCGCCACGCCGGCGTAGCGACCCTGCCCGCGGTGGAGCGCATCGACCATCGCCGAGTTGTCGGTCCCGTGACAGCTGGCCTGTACGAACACCGCCCGGGACAACCCGAGGCGCTGTTGCAGGCGTTCGAAGTCGTCGATGCCGGAGTCCGGCGGCGTGTACGCCCGGTCGGCGGCGTACGGGAACCTGTCGCCGGGGCCGAAGATGTGGCAATGCGCGTCGCACGCGCCCGGAGGTGGCGCGAAGCGGTGCGGGGCGTGCGGGTTCGGATGCGGGGGTGGGATCGTCGCGTCCATCAGTACTCGCGTGGGAAGACGAGGCCGTCCATCAGTTTGCGCGCGGTGCGGATGATGCCGGCCCGGCCGACTTCGGGTGTCCCGTCGGCGGCGAACGTGACGTCGATCGAGGCGTCGAACGTGCCAGTCGGGTGCTCGACCACCACCAGCCCGTCGCGCCCGCCTTCGAGCACGCGGTTGGCCGGGGAGTCGGGGAGCAGGGCGGCGGTGGCGACCGACACCGCCCCGAGGACTCCGATCGCGTCGTGGACGCGATGGGGGATGAACGTCCGGGTGCTGATCGACCCACCGTCGCGGGGCGGCGCGACGAGCGTGAGCTTCGGGACGGTGGTCGACGTCACGTCGCCCAGGTTCATCAGCTTCCCCGCCTGCAGGCGGATGTCCTCGAGACGCGAGCGCAGTTCCTCGTTCGCCTCGAGCTCGGCCGGTTCCTCGTAGCCGGTGACGTCGAGGTCGGCTGCCCGCAGCACGACGACCGGCATCCCGTTGTCGATCAGCGTCACCTCGGTGCCCGCGATCGTGTCGACGGCGCGACCGGTCGGGAGCAGCGCGCCGCAGGACCCACCGGCGATGTCGTCGAAGTCGAGCCGGATCGTCGCCGCCGTCCCCGGCACGCCGGCGATCGCTGTCTCACCCGAGTAGACCGGCATGCCATCGGCCATCGGGAACGTGGCGACGGCGATGCTGTCGGTGTTGATCATGTGGATCCGCACGCAGCCTTCGGTGCCGCCGGCCGCGATCAGGCCGCGCTCGATCGCGAACGGCCCGACGCCGGCCAGCAGGTTGCCGCAGTTCTGGCGATCGGTCACGATCGGCTGGTCGACGCCGACCTGGAGGAACAGGTACTCGATATCGACGTCCTCGTCGTCAGAGGGCCACACGACGGCGACCTTGCTCGTGAGCGGATGGGCGCCGCCGATCCCGTCGATCTGGCGGGCGTCGGGAGTCCCCATGATCCGCATCAGCAACTCGTCGCGCTCGGCCGTGTCGGTCGGCAGGTCGTCACGCAGGAAGTAGGCGCCCTTCGACGTCCCGCCGCGGATGACCATGCAGCGCACACCGTCCATGTCGCGCATTCTTGTCGATGCTCAGTCCCAGGTCACTTCGAGGCGCTCGGGGCCGCGGAACGTGATGTTCGGGAACGACGTGAGCTGCTGACCGTCGACCAGTCGGAGCGTGGGCACCCGCTCGACGAGCGCTTCGAGGACGAGCTGGGCCTCGAACTTGGCGAGGTTCGCTCCGAGGCAGTAGTGGATCCCCTTGCCGAACGAGATGTGCTGGGCGGCGTTGGCGCGATGGATGTCGAACGTGTCGGGATCGTCGAACACGTCGGGCTGCCGGTTCGCCGACGCGAAGTTCATGAAGATCTGGGTGCCGGCCGGGATGTCGTACCCGGCGAGCGTCGTCGGCTGCGTCGTCACCCGCCGCCACGAGATCTGGCTCGACTCGAACCGCAGCACCTCCTCGACGGCGTTGGGGATCAGTGCCGGATCGCCGACGAGCTCGTTCCACTGGTCGCGCCGCGGCAGGAGGCAGACGAGACAGTTGCAGATCAGGTTGGTGACGGCCTCGTGCCCGGCGAACGAGAGGCCGTAGATGATCGACTCGACCTCGCGATACGTGAGGTCGTCGGGGTCGGCATCGTGGGCGTCGAGGAGCTCGGACGCGAAGTCATCGTCACGCGCGTCACGTTTCGCCGCCGTGAAGTCGCGGCAGTAGCGCCAGTAGGCGAGCAGCTTCTCGGCGATCTCGGTCTGTTCCGCCGGCGATGGCTTGCCCCACGAGAACGCCTTGCGGTCGCTGCACCAGTGCTTGAGGGTCTCGTCGTCACCCTCGGGGAACCCGATGAAGCGGAACACGGTCTCACCGGGCAGCGGAAACGCGAGGGCGTCGATGAACTCCACCGGCGGCCCACCGGCGAGCATCGCGTCGATCAGCTCGTGGCTGCGACGGCGCACGTACGGCTCGAGTGACTTCAACCGGCGCCGGGAGAAGCCCTGGCGCGTGTACACCCGGATCCGGCTGTGGTCGGGCTCGGGCCGGTTCGACATCACCGCGATGGGATCGAAGTCGGGCGCCGCGAGTACCTGCGTCGCGCCTTCACCCAGCGGGAACACCGGATCCTGGACGTTGGCCGACGCGTACACGTCGGGGTTCCGGAAGACGGCGTCGATGTCCTCCATGCGTGTGATCACGAGGTAGCCGAGCTCCTCGGCATAGAACACGGGAGTCTCGTCACGGAGGCGGGCGGCGATCGAGTACGGGTCGCGCAGGTAGTCGTCGTCGAGCGGACTCCACGTGTGGTGCACCGGGCAGCCGGCGGGCGGCGGCGGCGCTTCACCCGGGACCCCGTGGTAGCTGCTGGCGGGCTCAGACGTCACGGTTCACGCCGTCCGCCGGGTCGTCGGCCGGGCCGATCCGTCGATGGCCACGGAGATCGAACTCGCCGCAGCCGCGACGCGGCGACCGACCGCGTCGGTGTCGATGACCGCCGCTGCGAGATGGACGACGGCGACCGCACCTGCCGCGACTGCCCGTCCCGTCGTCGATCGGTGCCGCGATCGATGCCAGCCCGGGGATCACCTCTCCCGTCGAGACGGCCCAACCGCGGCGCCGCGCCGAGGCGACGTCGGCGCGCTCGTCGTGGATCAACGGCCCGCCGGCGAGCAACGCCAGCCCCGGCGCCCCGAGCTCGACCGGGTGGCGGATCCCCGGACGGTACGCGAGGTGGATCTCACTGGTCTGGGGCTCGATGCTCTCGACGGTCACCGCCTCGTCGCCATCGCGAACGACGAGGAACGACGTCATCCCCAACTCGTTGGCGAGGCTGGTCAGCACCGGGACGGCGGCCGTCAGCAACGGTGCGCGCACGCCGCGGGCGAGCGAGGCGAGACGGACCCCGGCGTGGCACCGCCCTGACGCGTCGCGTCGCACGAGGTGGCGCGCCTCGAGCGTGCGGACGATTCGATAGGCGATCGATCGATGGACACCGTGCGCCTCGGCCAGCTCGTCGATCGTCGGCGGCGCGGTGGCCCAGGCGATCGATTCGAGCACCGCGAGACCGCGATCGAGCGTCTGGCTGGTCGACATCCACAAACCCCTCTGTGTTCGTTCACAGAATAGATAGTTCGTTATCAGAACGCAAGGTCCGGGGGAGGGCTTCGGCGTGCTGGTGCGCGATACTCCCCGTGGAACGTCACCAGAAGGGGAAGTGCACGATGCCAACGGAAGGTTCGATCCTCGGTCACGCGGTTCTGCGCAGGGAGGACCCGTCGCTGTTGATGGGTGCCGACAAGTACTACGACGACATGGCCGTCGACGGGCTCACGCACGCGTACTTCGTCCGGTCGTCGTTCGCCCATGGAACGCTCAACTCGGTGGATGTCAGCGCGGCCGCGACGATGCCAGGCGTCATCGCCGCCCACTCGGCCGACACGTTCGAGCTGGCACCGTTCGTGTCGTTCCCACTGATGCCGCCCGCGACCGCTCGTCCCCCGCTGGCCAAGGGCAAGGTCCGCCTCGTCGGCGACATCGTGGCGGTCATCGTCGCCGAGACGCTGGCGCAGGCGGTCGACGCCGCCGAGGCGGTGGTCGTCGACATCGATCCGCTGCCGGCGCTCATCGACCCTGAAGCTGCGGTCGTCGAGGGAGCACCGCTGCTGTTCGAGGAGCACGGGTCGAACGTCGTGTTCGAGACCGGGATCGGCCTCGAAGACGGCGATCCGCTCGAAGGTGCGGCCCACGTGGCGGAATGCCGCACGGTCAGCCAGCGCCTGGCGGGCGTTCCCATGGAGACCAACGGCTGCGTCGCCATCCCCGGCGCCGACGGCCAGCTCACGGTGTGGATCCCGAGCCAGAACCCGGTCGCCGTCCGCGACGCGCTCGCCGCCCAGCTCGGCATGGAAGCCAGCAGCCTCCGCGTCGCGGCGCCGATGGTCGGCGGCGGCTTCGGCCCCAAGGCCGGCCTCTACACCGAGCACGTCCTCATCAGCGAGCTCGCCCGCGCGCTCGGGCGGCCGGTCAAGTGGACCGAGGGCCGCAGCGAGAACATGGTGTCGATGGTCCATGGTCGCGGAATGGTGATGAACACCAAGATCGGGCTCGCGGCCGATGGCACGTTCGTCGGGCTCGATGTCGACGTCGTCGCCGAGGCCGGCGCTTACCCTGGCATCGGAGCGTTCCTGCCCGTGCTCACGCAGATGATGAGCCAGGGCGTGTACAACTTCCCGAAGATCCGCTTCCACGCCGTGTCCGTCGTGACGAACACGACATCGACGGCTGCGTATCGCGGCGCCGGACGTCCCGAGGCGACGCAGATGCTCGAGCGCGTCATCGACGTCGCCGCCGACGAGCTCGGCATCGACCCGGCCGAGCTGCGGCGTCGCAACTTCCTCGCCGCCGCGTCGTTCCCGCTCACCACGCTGGGCGGCGCCAACTACGACTGCGGCGAGTACGAGCAAGCACTCGACGCCGTGCTCGCCGCAGCTGACTACCCGTCGCTGCTCGCCGACCAGGCGGCGCGCCGGGCGAGTGGCGACGTGAAACAACTCGGCATCGGGCTGTCGGCGTACGTGGAGGTCACGGCTCCGATCGGGCTCCACGTCGAGTACGGCAAGGTCGCCGTCGGCAACGACGGCAAGGTCACCGGTTGGGTCGGCACGAGCGCCCACGGCCAGGGACACATCACGGCCTTCTCGATGATCATCAGCGACATGCTGGGTGTGCCGATGGAGGACATCACGATCGTGCAGTCCGACACCGACGACATCCCGCGCGGTGCCGGCACGATGGGCTCGCGGTCGTTGCAGACGGCCGGATCCGCGGTGCACATCGCCAGCGAGACGGTGCTCGACAAGGCCAAGCAACTCGCCGGGCACCTGCTCGAGGCGAACGCCGCCGACGTCGTCGTCGGCAACGGCGGGCTCCACGTCGCCGGCGTGCCGGCCAACGCGCTGTCGTGGGCCGACCTGGCCCAGGCGGCCGATGACGACTCGCGTCGCCCGGCAGACATGGAAGCCGGGCTCGCCCACGAGCTCGACTTCGACGGAACCGACTCCACGTTCCCGTTCGGTTGCCACATCGCGCTCGTCGAGGTCGACACCGAGACCGGCGAGGTCGAGTTGCTGCGCCACGTCGCGGTCGACGACTGCGGGCGGATCCTCAACCCGTTGCTCGTCCGCGGCCAGCAGCACGGCGGGATCGCCCAGGGCGCCGCGCAGGCGCTGTACGAGATCGTGTCGTACGACTCCGACGGCAACCCGATCACGAGCAACCTCGCCGACTACGCGATGCCGTCGGCGGCCGAGTTGCCGTCGTTCGAGGCGTCGAACACGGAGACACCGAGCCCGCGCAACCCGATGGGCGCCAAGGGCATCGGCGAGTCGGGCACGATCGGATCCACACCGGCGATCCACAACGCGGTCATCGACGCCGTTTCGCACCTCGGGGTCAAGCACATCGACATGCCGCTCAGCGGCCAGCGGGTGTGGGCGGCGCTCCAGGCCGCCGGCTGACTCGTCACCCGGCATGGTCGCCCGCGGAGACGTCATCTGGACGCCGACGCCGGAGCGCGTCGCGTCCACCAATTGGTCGACGTTTGCCGCCAGTGCGGTCGATCAGTACGGCGCGCCGCCGGACGTCGCGTCGGACGGGACCGCGCTGCACCGCTGGTCGATCGAGGATCCGGGCGCGTTCTGGGCGGCGATCTGGGATCAGGGCGGCCTGGGACCGCACCGCGGCCCGCTCGGCGACCTCAGCGCCGGCGTTGCGGCGGCGCCGTCGTTCTTCCCGCACGGCCGCCTGAACATCGCCGACGCGCTGCTTCGCGAACCGACCGGCGACGACGCTCTGATCGTGATCCGCGAGGACGGCACCCGCCACGCCCTGACTCGCCGCGAACTGTCCGACGCAGTGCGGGCCGCCGCCGGCGCGTTGCTGGCTGACGGCGTGCGTCCCGGCGACCGGGTCGTGGCGGTCGTGCCGTACTCGATCGAGTCGGTCGTCATCGCACTCGCCGCGGCCGGGGTCGGGGCAACGTTCGCGAGTGCCTCGCCCGACTTCGGCGAGGACGCGCTGGTCGATCGGTTCGGCCAACTCGATCCGGCGGTGCTCGTCGCGACCGGCGCGCACTCCTACGCCGGCAAGCGCCACGACACGGTGGCCAGAGTGACGTCACTCGCCGAGCGGCTGGGCGTCCGCCGCGGCGTGATGATCGGGGCCACCCCGTCGGCCGGCGGCGGCGTGTGGGCCGGAATGGGACGAGTGGCTCGGTGGGGCGACACCGTGCGGGGAGTTCGAGCTGTTCCCGTTCGACCACCCCTGGTACGTGCTGTTCTCGTCGGGCACCACCGGCAAGCCGAAGGCGATCGTGCACCGCGCCGGCGGCGTCTTGCTCAAGCACGTGAGCGAGCACGTCCTGCATTCCGACATTCACGCCGGCGACATCGTGTTCCAGTTCACGACCACCGGCTGGATGATGTGGAACTGGGCGGTCAGTGCGCTCGCATCCGGGGCGACGGTCGTGTCGTACGACGGGTCGCCGTTCCATCCCGGTCCGTCCGCGCTGTGGGATGTCGTCGACTCCGAGCGGGTGACGATGTTCGGAACGAGCGCCAAGTACCTCGACGAGTGCGCCAAGAACGGGCTCGAACCCCGTGTGTCGCACCGGCTGGACTCGGTCCGCACGATCTCGTCGACCGGTTCACCGCTGTCGACCGACCGGTTCGCGTGGGTGTACGAGGCCGTGGCCTCCGACGTCCACCTCGCCTCGATCTCGGGTGGCACCGATCTGTGCGGGTGTCTCGTCGGCGGTTACCCCACCGAGCCGGTGCGGGCCGGCGTGATCCAGGGCCCGGCGCTGGGTGTCGCCGCCGACGTGGTCGACGACGACGGGAATCCGGTCGTGGAGCTGCAGGGCGAGCTCGTCGTCGACCGGCCGTTCCCGTCGCAGCCCCTCGGCTTCGTCGACGACGCCGACGGCAGCAAGTACCGGTCGGCGTACTACGAGCAGTTCCCCGGCCGCTGGCACCAGGGCGACCGCACGACACGCACGGCCGACGGTGGCTTCGTGATCCACGGCCGGTCCGACGCGACGTTGAATCCGGGTGGCGTGCGCATCGGCACGGCCGAGATCTACCGCACGGTCGACCGCCATCCGGCCGTGGTCGATTCGATCGCCGTGCCGCGGCTCGTCGGCGACGACCAGGTGATCGTCTTGTTCGTCCGCCTGCGCGACGGGTACGTGCTCGACGACGCACTGATCGCCGACCTGCGGGCACGGATCCGCTCGGAGCTGTCGCCCCGCCACGTCCCCGCTGCGATCGGGCAGGTCACCCGCATGCCGCGCACGAAGTCGGGCAAGCTCGTCGAGATCGCGGTGCGCACGATCGTGAATGGTGGCACGGTCACGGAGACCGGCGCCCTCGACGACGCGTCAGCGCTCGACGAGTTCGTCGACCACCCGTGCCTCGCCGCGCTGTGAGCGCGACGCCGGTCGGTCAGTATCTGGCAATCCGAACCGGGGTCGGCTACGAACTCCGTGTATGAGCCTCCGCGCCCGGCGCGCCTCGCGGTCGCAGACCGCCGACGCGACGTTCACCGAGGACCCGCTGACCACGTTGCTCCGGCGCGCCGGCCGGGGCGATCAGGCTGCCTTCGCCGAGCTCTACGATGCGCTCTCGCCGCTCGTCCACGGTGTCGTGTTGAAGGTCGTTCGCGATCCGGCGCAGACCGAGGAAGTGACCCAGGAGGTGTTCGTCGAACTGTGGCGACTGGCCGCCCGCTTCGACGAGACCCGCGGCTCGGTCACCTCGTGGGTGGCGACCGTCGCCCACCGCAGGGCCATCGATCGGGTCCGCTCCGAGCAGTCGTCGCGTGATCGGGTCGCCCGCCAGGTGTCGAACATCTCGCGCGACTACGACGAGGTGAGCGACGAGGTCGAGTCCAAGTTCGACCGAGCCCGTGTCCGTCGGGCGCTCGAGCGGCTCACCGGCGTGCAGCGCGAAGCCGTCGAGCTCGCGTATTTCGGCGGTCACACGTACCGTGAGGTGGCCGTGCTGCTCGAAGTCGCCGAGGGCACAGTGAAGACCAGGATCCGCGACGGCATGATCCGTCTACGCGACGAGCTAGGAGGTGCGGCATGAGCGACATCGACATCCACCACCTGGCTGCCGCGTACGCGCTCGACGCGCTCGACTCCCACGAGCGGGCCGCGTTCGAGGCGCACTATCCCAGCTGCGACGTGTGCCGGGCCGATGTCCTCGAGTTCCGGTCCACATTGGCCGTGGTCGCGGAGGCCGAAGCCGTGCCTCCACCCCCCGATCTCAAGCGGCGGGTGATGGAAGAGGTCGCCCAGACGCGACAGCTCTCACCGCACCTGCCGTCGAGTGTGACCGACCTGGCTGAGCGTCGTCGCCGACGCCGTCGCCTGACCACGACCGTGTTGGCCGCGGCGGCCGCGGCGGTCGTGTTCGCGGCTGGTGCGCTGATCGTCGACGGCGACGATTCGCCGACATACGCGACGGAGCTCGCCAACGTGCTCGAGCACTCCGACGCCCAGTTCGCGACACTCCATGGCGATGGCGACGGCGACGTGAGGGTCGCCTGGTCGGGCGCCGCCGAACGTGCTGTGTTGCTCGCCGACGACCTGCCGGAGGCCCCCGAGGGCATGGCCTACGAGCTGTGGCTCATCGACGAGTCAGGCCCGGTGCCGATGAGCGTGCTCGATCGTGCCGACGGTGGGGAGATCCGCGACACGATCGTGATGGACGACGATTTCGACCGCGAACCCACCGCGTGGGGCATCACGCTCGAACCTGCGGCCGGTTCGGCGACCCCGACCGGCGACATCCTGTTCGTCGCTGAGGTCTGAAGCCGTCCGGACTGGGTACACCAGGGTCCGTGAACGAGGTCAAGGCGCCAGACGAGTCGGTCGCGCGACGGCGACAGCAGGTCGACCACATGGTCCAGCGAACGTGGACCTCGGCACCACCGAAAGGGATCCGAGGCAGAGCACCCGTCGTCCGAGACACGACCTCATCGCTCGTGGAGCAGCCACATCCTGCACCGGCTCGGACGTTGGTCGTCCAAGGCGGTCGCCGGCGTCCTGGTCGCATGCTGTGTCGCAGCGTGGTTCGTCGTCGGCCTGTGGGCGGGCTTTCCGCACTGGTGGGAAACCGTCCTCTACTCGACCACCGCTTCGATCACGGTCGTCATGGTCTTCGCCATCCAGCACACCCAAGGCTCGAGAGCAGGTCGTCACGCAGCGGAAGCTCGACGAGCTCCTTCGGGCGCAACCGGAAGCCGACGACCACTTGATCGCAGCCGAGGTCGCGTCCGATGAGGAGCTGGAGGCCTTGGCCCACCTCAACACCGATGACCGCCGGTCGGCCGACGAGTAAACGCCACCAACCGACCACCGACCGACAACTCGTCATCCACACACGCCGTCCGAACGGTCAGACTTGGGGCGTGAGCACGTCGAGCGCCCACCTGCACCGCATGGGAGTGGTCCTCCGCGAGGGCGAGCGAGTCAGCCCGCTCGAGCTGTTCTTCGATCTGGTCTTCGTCCTCGCGATCACCCAGTGCACAGCGTTGATGTCCCACGACCCGACGTGGCGGGGCATCGGTCGCGGCCTGGTCGTGCTCGGCCTGCTGTGGTGGTCGTGGGTCGGGTATGCGTGGTTGACCAGCGTGCTCGACCCCGACGAGGGCGGCGTGCGCCTCGTGTTGTTCGCCGCCATGGCAGCGTTGCTCGTCACGTCACTGTGCGTGCCGGACGCGTTCGGTGATCTGGGCCTGACGCTCGCGCTCGCCTACGGCGGTGTGCGGGCCGCCCACATCGCGCTGTTCGTCCTCGCCAGTCGCGACGACCCCGGACTGCGACAAGCGGTTGCCGGCCTCGCGATCAGCACTGCGATCGGGGTGGGCATCTTGGTCGCCGGCTCGTTCTTCGACGGCCAGGCCCGCTGTGCGATCTGGGCCGCGGCGCTCGTGTTCGACATGGCCGGCCCCCTGTTCATCGACACCAGCGGCTGGCGGCTCGTCGCCGGTCACTTCGCCGAGCGCCACGGCCTGATCATGATCGTCGCCTTGGGCGAGTCGATCGTGGCGATCGGTGTGGGAGCCGAGGCTGGTGTCGACGGCGGAGTCATCGTCGCCGCGATCCTCGGCATCGCCGTCGCGTGCGCATTGTGGTGGGCGTACTTCGACGTCGCCGCGCTGATGGCCTCGCGACGGCTGGCCGAGATCGAATCGCTCAAAGAGCGCAACGCGCTCGCTCGCGATGCGTTCTCGTACCTCCACCTTCCGATGGTGGCCGCGATCGTCCTCGTCGCGCTCGGGATGAAGACCACCCTCGCCCACGTCGGCGATCCACTGAGCTGGCCAACGGCCACCGCGCTCGCCGGGGGCGCTGCGCTGTACCTGCTCGGTCACGTCGCGTTCAAGCTGCGCAGCGTCGGTTCGTTCAGCGTCCTGCGCTTCATCGCCGCGCTCGTCCTCCTCGCCGTCATCCCGCTCGCGCACGAGATCGACGCGCTGGTCACGGTCGCCGTCGTGGGCATCGTGCTGTGGTGCATGATCACGTTCGAGGCGTTGCGCTACGCGGAGACCCGCGAACTCGTCCGCCATGCCGAGGTGGACTGAGCGGTGGAGCATCTCGTCGCCGATCTGCGCCGCCTGGGTGTCGTCGAGGGCGACCTGCTGATGGTGCACACCTCACTGCGCGCGATCGGACACGTCGACGGGGGCGCCGATCGCGTGATCGACGCCCTCGAGGCAGCCGTCGGCCCTGGCGGCACCCTGCTCGTCGGGCTCGGAGCCCGCGACGACTGGGCGTGGGTCAACGAACGACCACAGCGTCAGCGCCCCGGCCTCTTGCGCGACGCGGAGCCGTTCGACTGCCTCGTGACACCAGCTGATCCCGACATCGGCGTCTTCGCCGAGGTGTTCCGGACCCGGCCGCGCACCAAGGTCAGTGACCATCCGGAGGGTCGATTCGCGGCGTCCGGGGTGCTCGCCGAGAGCCTGCTCGAAGACGTTCCGTGGGACGACTACTACGGACCCGGATCGCCTCTCGAACGGTTCGTTCGGGCCGGCGGCCGCGTGCTCCGCCTTGGCGCCGACCTCGACACAGTCACATTGATCCACTATGCGGAGTACCTGGCGCCGGTCCCCTCGAAGCGACGCGTCCGCCGGCACCGCCTCGTGAAAGGTCGGGAAGGCCCCGAGATTCGCGTCGTCGAGTGCCTCGACGACAGCGATGGGATCGTCGACTATCCGGGTGAGGACTACTTCGCCGTCATCCTGCGCGAGTACCTCGCGACCGGCAGGGCGTCGACCGGCTTCGTCGGCCGCGCCACGAGTGAGCTCATCGAAGCGGCCGACGTCGTGGAGTTCGCCGTGTCGTGGATGGCGGAACACTTCGTCGCCCGGTAGCCGTGCGAGGAGAACTCCGGCTGATCGACGTTGTCGCGTTGGGTACCGTGCGCCGGTGGCGATCACCTATCAATGGCGTGCCGAGTTCAGCAACGAAGAGGTGAACCGGCTCCACGCCGAGGCCTTCGAGACCCGTGTCTTCGACGAGTCGGAGTGGAACTGGCGTGACCTGGTGGCGGCGCACAGCCTCGGTTGGGTGGTCGCCAGAGATGGCACCGAGCTGGTCGGCTTCGTCAACGTGCTCTGGGATGGTCTCGTCCACGCCTGGATCCAGGACACGATGGTGGCCGCCAACGCCAGGGGCCGTGGCGTCGGCACGCGACTCGTCGCCGCCGCGCGAGAAGGTGCGCGTGAAGCGGGTTGCGAATGGCTCCACGTCGACTTCGACGACCACCTTCGCGGCTTCTACCTCGACGCCTGCGGTTTCACGCCCACGAACGCCGGGCTCATCGCGCTCCAGGAGTAGTTGCATGACCGGTGGAGCGCCACCCACGAACGTCTGGCTGCACGACGCGATCGAAGCGAGGACATCGAAGATCGCCGGGAGCGGGCTCTTTGCGACAGAGAGCATCCCGGCCGACACCGTCGTGATGCGCCTCGGCGGCCGCGTGGTGTCGACCGCCGACCTCCATGCGCTGTTCGCCGAGGCCGGTCGACACGGCGCCTACATCGACACCATCACTGTCGATCAGGATCACCATCTCGTGATGCCCGAGGGTTCGCTCGCTCATTTCGCGAACCACAGCTGCGATCCGACGATGTGGCACGTCGGCCCGTTCGAGGTTGCCACCCGACGCTCGGTCGATGCGGACGAAGAGCTGACGATCGACTACGCGACCAACTCGGGAGACGCAACGTTCACGATGGATTGCACGTGTGGTGCGATGCTCTGCCGCGGGACGATCACCGCGCAGGACTGGCGTCGACCGGACCTCCAGGAACGGTACGACGGGCACTGGATCCCCGCCCTCGCCGAGCTGATCGGGTCGAGTCACTGACCGCACCATCCGGTCAGTAGTTTCGGCGAGTTTGACAGGGTGTCCTGTCGGGTCGCGCAGGGTGTCCTGTCATCACGGCGTCTCGGTCAGTTGGTATCGCGGGTGTCGGTGGGCGTGGTGGGTTGAACGTGACCCAGTGCATCTGGAGGCGTTCACCCAATGGGTGCTGGTAGCGGCCGGTGGGTTGGGGTGGTGGCCCGGTCGGTGGTCGCGGAACCGCGGCGGGGTGCATCACCCGGCCAAGACTGTCGGTGAAGATCAGCCCGTGCGGGTCGTCGGCGTTGCCGGAGATCCCGAACCGGCCGCGGTGATGCAGGCGGTGATGACGCGGACACAAACACGCCAAGATTCCACGTGTCCGTCGGGCCGGCGCCGTCGTCGGGATCCCAGTGGATGACGTGATGGACATGCAAGAACCGATCCGCGGTGCAGCCCGGCACCCGACAGCCGCGGTCACGCAGGATCACGAGGCGGCGGGTGCGTTCCGGCACGGTGCGCTGGGTGCGTCCGACGCTGACCGGGATGCCCATCCGACCTCGTTGACGGTGGAGACGATCGTGTCGCAGCAGATCAGGTCACGCAGCCAGGCGGGGAGCCGGTAGCCGAGCCCGTCGAGCATCGTGTTGTCGACATCGACATGGACATGGACCCGGTAGCGGTCACGCCGCGCCGGGTCGGTGATCGTGTCGAGGGAGCGGTTGGCGATCTCCACCAACGCCTCCACCTGTGACACCACGACACCGTCGCGTTGGAACAACGCATCCTGCGCTTCACGCAACGCGGTGTTGAGGATTGCGCCGTGGTCGGCGTCGAGCTCACCGCGGAGCTCCCAGCGTCCGTCGTCGCCATGCCACAACGACAACAACTCCACCGGCTCCACAGCCGCCGGCCGGCTGATCGTCGTCGTCGTCGTGGTGGGGTCGGGTGGGAAGTCGTAGGAGCGCAACACCCGCCGCAGCTGCGTCACCGTCGCCAACTTGGCGAACTCACACAACTCGGCGTCAGCCCACCGCGGCGCCCGGGTGGCGATCGGCACCACCTGATCCAACGAGAGCTCACCGGCGTCGAACGCGGCGAACGTCACCGGCAACTCATCACGCCGCTTGGCGACCGTCACCAACTGCTGCGCATGGGCGGATGACAGCCCGGCTTTCCACGCCAACCAATGCGCCGGCGAGTGGATGCCGTGCATCTCCCACGCACCCGTCTCCAACGCCTCGGCGACCAGCTGAACCAGCAGTGCGTCGAGGGTGTTGCGGTGGCCGCACAGGTCGGCGAGGCGGTCCTCCAGCCGTTCCAGCGTGCCCAACGCCATACCCTCTATCGTACACACGTATGGCATCTCTGCTTAAGTCCAGTGGTCGCAATATGTTGTGTTTGTGGAATCCGGACATCCGAGGGCCGGTGTCGACTACCCGGCGACCTGGCAGGCGTTTGAGGCGTGGTTCCCTGACGACGAGGCGTGCCGCGGTGTTTCTCGCTCGGGTCCGCTGGCCGGACGGGTTCTGCTGCCCGGCGTGCGATGGGACCGAGGCGTGTGGCTGACGGGGCGTGGGCTGTGGATGTGTCGGCGTTGTGGTCGCCAGACCTCGGTCACCGCGGGCACGATCTTCCACCGCAGTCACTATCCGCTGCGGGTCTGGTTCGCCGCGATGTGGTTCGTGTGCGCCCAGAAGAACGGGGTCTCCGCGCTCGGTGTGCAGCGGGTGCTCGGCTTCGGTTCGTATCGCGACGGCGTGGACGTGGATGCACAAGCTGCGTCGGGCGATGGTCCGCCCCGACCGCGAGCCGTCTCGGCGGTACCTGACGTCTCGGTGGAGATCGATCAGACCTTCATCGGTGGCCGTATCGCAGGGCATGGCCAGGGCGGGCTGCGCTACGCCAACAAGTCCGAGGTCGTGATCGCCGTCGAGCGTCAGCACCCCCAGCGGACTGGGACGGGCCCGGCTGGGCCGGATCGATCACCTCGCTGCGGCGCGACGAGCTCCTACGACTTCATCGCCCGCACACATCGCCACCGGCACCATCCTCTACACCGACGGCGATCCCGCCTACGCGCGGAGCACCCAGCGGCTACACCTGCGCCACGAACGGATCGTCCTTTGCAGAGCTCACCGAATCCCGCCCACGAGCTCCTCCCCGCCGTCCACCGGGTCGCCTCACTGCTCAAGCGCTGGCTCGCCGGAACCCTCCACGACGGCCAGTCCGCCGACCACCTCGACTACTACCTCGACGAGTTCACGTTCCGCTTCAACCGACGCACCAGCCGCTCCCGCGGCCTGCTGTGGTACCGACTCGTCCAACAAGCCGTGCACACCGACCCCCACCCCTACGACGTGCTCACCCACAAGATGTTTCGATCCACAGCACAACCCACATCTCAAAGAAATCTGCGGGCTTTCGGACACCATCAGTCGGGGAGCTCGAGCTCGAAGAACACGGCTGGTGACTGTGACGAGCGCCAGAGACCCCCGCCGATCTGTCTGAAGTGACGGGTCAGGCGCTTGCGGTACCAGGCGCCGGTTCTCCAGTGCACGTCGAGGTCGGTCGCATCGCGATCGATCGCTCCGATTCGATCGGCGAGCGTCGGGACTTCGAGCCACAACAACCCGCGGCACGCCGCCCCGAGTGAGTCGATCGCCGCCGCCGCGGCGCGGTCGTCGAGGTACTGCAACACGCTCTGGCACACCACAAGGTCGTACGTGCGCGACGGTCGCCACGTGGCGAGATCGGCCTGCTCGTGCCCGAACCGGCGACAGGCGAACTCGCTCACGTCGATCCCGTGGTACCGCACCGACGGGCGTTCGTCGGCGAGCCAGTCGCGCCAGTAACCCTTGCCGGCGCCGACATCGAGCACGGACCGCACCGGCACCTTCCACCAGGCGGCGAACGCCAGCACGCCCTTTGCCAGCAGTCCGATGCGGCGCCGGTCGTGTACCGGCTTGGGGCCGTAGAAGCGGCGGTAGTAGGTGGCGTCGAAGCGTGGTTCGGGAACTACCACAACCGTTCGGCCGCCAACCGCGCTCCCTGGACGAGGGCGTCGAGCTTGGCCCACATGATCGTGGGGTGGACACGACGTACGTACGGGCCCTGAGCGAAGCCGCAATCGGTACCACCGATCACACGCTCACGGCCCACCAGCTCGGCGAGCCGGACGATCCGGTCGGCCACGAGCTCGGGATGTTCGACGACGTTCGTGGTGTGGGCGATCACGCCGGGGATCAGCACCTTGTCATCGGGAAGCGAGAGCTCCTCCCACACCCTCCACTCGTGGTCGTGACGCGGGTTGGCCATCTCGATCGCGTACCCACCGACGTTGACCGACAGCACGAGGTCGGCGATCTCCCTGAACGGAACGTCGCCGACGTGGGGGGAATTGAAGCTGCCCCAACAGATGTGGTAGCGGCAGCGCTCGGCGGGGATGCCTTCGAGGGCGTGGTTGAGGGCGTCGATTCGCAGCCGCGCCCACTTCCGGAAGTCACCGGGGGTGCCGGGGTTGACGATGTTGTCGTACATCATCGGCAGGTGGGCATCGTCGATCTGCAGCATCAGCCCGGCGTCGATGATCGCCCGGTACTCCTCGCGCAGCGCGGCGGCGACGGCGTAGACGTACTCCTCCTCTGATCCGTAGTGGACGTCCTGGCGTTTGTAGGCGACGCTGGCCGGAGCGACGACGGGAAGGAAGCCGGCCACGTCGTGGCCAGCGGCGCGGGCGGCAGCAACGGCGAGCGTGAAGTTGCCGATGTCGCGTTGCAAGGCAGCATGTCCGGCATACGAGATCGGGCCGACACACACCGGGTTGCGCATCACTTCTTCGAAGCCCTGGGTCGAGTTGTACTCGGCGTAGAACTCGGGGAACTGTTCGATGTCGGTCCGCGGACCGAGCGGTCGCGACGGCGTTCCCTCGGGAGCTGCCGGAACCGGACGATCCTCGAAACCGTCGAGACGTTCGAGGATGTAGCGCGACCAACTGATCGTCTTGCCGAACTCACCGTCGCTGACGACGTCGATCCCGATCGCCGCCTGCCGGCGCACGATCTCCTCGACGCTGCGCGAGAGCAACTCGTCGAACTCGGCGTCGTCACCGCCCAACGAACCGCTGGCTCGCCGTGCCTGGAGCGCTGCCACCAGATCGTCCGGCCTGATCAGGCTTCCGACGTGAGTGGTCAGCGTGCGATCGGTGCTGCGATTCCCCTCGATCCCCATCGAGCGATCGTAAGCCGGATGGTGCCAGATACCATCCGTCAGGCCGGTTCGTCGGCCTCGAGCCAGTAGTCGGCGGCAGCTTGGCCGGCGCCGGCGTCGGTGCTGTCGTACTGCGGGTCGAGGAGTCGAAGCGGGTGCAAGCCGTTGACGTGGCCCATGAACGGTGGATGGATGCTGTACCCGAGCAACGACTGGATGCGCTCGGAGTACTGAGCCGCCCGCCGACCGACAGACAGGATCTGCTGCTCCTGCTGGCGCGCCCACGGTTCGCAGTACTGGGGCGTGATGGCCAGGCGGGGTCGGTCGCTGCGGTTGGCGCCGCCGCGGTGCCACAGCGTGCCCGCGAACACGACGACGGACCCGGCGGGCATCACGACCTTGACGACGTCCGCGTGATCAGCGCGGGGGACCTCGTTGCCCCAGCGATGGCTGCCGGGGATGACTTCGGTCGCCCCGTTCTCGGCGGTGAACGCGTCGATCGCCCAGATCGCGCTGACGCTGATCGCCGGGCGGGGACGACCGACCCGGTAGAAGTCGTCGTCGATGTGGAACTGCTGCGCCGTCTCACCGGGCAGCAGGTTGATCGCGAGGTTGGCCGACAACAGGAAGTTGGGCAGCAGGAGCTGGTCGAGCATCGCCAGCACCCACGGGTGCTCGACCAACGTTGCGATCGCAGGCGCCTTGGCGAGCAGGGCGTACACGCGGTTCGACAGGAATCCCTCGAAGTCGTTGCGGCCCCTGTGCGCCTCGTCCCCGAGCCACGGCGTGAGCTCGGACCGGATGCGTTCGATCGTGTCGACGTCGATCGCGTGCTCCAGCACGACGTAGCCGTCGCGCTCGTAGTCGCTCAGATCATGCGTGACGTCTCGTTGCGTTGCGTTCACCATTCGGTCCTCAGCTCCGACTGCCGAGTCAACGGTCTACCGCACGGTCGTGGCGGCGGGGGAGACGTAGCCCCACTCGCGCAGCGCGTGAGCGATCCGGGCGGCCGCCTCGGGCGGGTCGAGGGTGACGGAATCGCCGTGCGTGGCCGCGGCACCCGACGCCAGCAGATCGCGGATCCGGGTGAGCGCGTCGGAGCCGGCTGGGGCCGGGAGCACTCTGGCTCGGGGCCGGTACGGACCCTCCTCGATCGGCGTCTCCAGCGGGCCCGTCGGTCCGGCCACGAGCTCGATCGGGGCCGTGCGGGCCGCGAGCTCGGCGGTGAGCGACGCGCGCCGGAGCCGGGCGACCGATCCCTCGACCGAGACGACGGCGGGCGACGCTACGGACAACTCCTCGCGTCGGCCACCGTCGAGCCGGCGCAACGCGCGGAGCAGCCCTTCGCCATCGCTGTCGACGTCGACCAGGCCGAGGGCTTGGGCGATCCCGCAGTGGGCGGCGATCAGGGCCGGGACCGATCCCGAACCGCGGTCGAGCGAGTAGTCGCCGCACAGCACCCACGTGCACCCGACGGCGAGTGGGGCGAGGGCGCCGGCAACGGCGTCACTGCGCAGGTCGCTCGGCGCGTCGACGCGCACGGCGCGGCGCGCGCCGCGTGCGATTGCGCCCCGCAGCGCCGCCTCCGCCGCCGGCGGGCCAACGGTCGCGACCGTGACGAACGCGTCTGCCAACGGCATCGCTCGCGAATGTGAGCGCCAGCTCGAGCGCGGCCTCGTCGGCGGCTGACACGCCCGCCCAGCGGTCGTCATCGTCGGGTGCGACCCACTTCCAGCACACGAGCACGTTCATGTGCGCCTGAAGACCACCCCGTAGCCACCCTCGGGGTAGCTCCACGAGATCGCGCCCTCGCGGTTGCAGACGAGATAGCACGTGCCGCATTCGAAGCACTGCTCGTAGTTGAAGAGGATCCCACCGTCAGCGGTCGGCACGAAGAGATCGGCCGGGCAGGCGACGATGCAGTCGCGGGTCGAGCAGTCGGTGCACACGGCACCGTCGACGACGATGTGCGGTCGCTCGTGCACGTCGAACCGGGTGGTCGCCATGCGATCCTCGAACGAGATCTCCGACCACTCGCTGTGTCCTGTCATCCGAACCCCCGCATGCCGGCCCAGGCGTCGCGTGCGAGATCGCGGAGCCGCATTCCGGCCCGCCGCCGTTCCTCCCTGACGATGCGCCGCAACCCTGGCTTGGGTGCCGGGTTGTCGACGCGGAACATCCGCTCGGCGACGTTGGCGACGAACTGTGGATACTCGTGTTGCACCCGGTCGGACAGCACGAGCGACGGGACTCCCCGCAGCTTGCGGTGATCGCGGAGCACGAACGTCGAGGCGAGTCGGCGCTCGTAGCCGGCGAGCCCGGCGGCCGAGACGTCGCCGCCGCGCAGCGCTTCGTCGGCCGCCTCGGCGGCGTACATCCCGCTGGCGATCGCGAAGTTCACGCCTTCGAGCCAGATCCCCGCGGCGAGGCACAACGACGCCGCGTCGCCGGCGACGAGCATGCCGCTCGTGGCCAGCTTGGGGATCATCGACAGCCCCGCCTCCGGGATGAGGTGGGCCGAGTATTCGACGAGCTTGCCGCCGTCGACGAGCGGTGCGATCGAAGGATGCGCCTTGAGCGTCGCGATGATCGCCTCGGGTCGGGTCGATTGGGCGGCGAGCGCGGGCAGCTTCAACACCGCACCGACACCGAGCGTGTCGAGGTTGGTGTAGATGAACGCGCCGCCGTTCACGCCGCTCGTTCCGCCGAGGATCTCGATGTCGACCCCTTCCCGATCACGCACCGCGAACCGCTCGTCGATGACGTCCTTCGGCAGGGCGATCGTCTCTTTGACGCCGAGTGTGTAGTTGCTGGCGTCGACGGCGCCGAAGAGACCGGCCTCCTTGGCCAGGAAGCTGTTGACACCATCGCAGGCGATGACGACCGTCGGCGGTCACGTCGCCTTCGGGCCGGTCGGTCCGCACGCCGACCACCCGATCGCCGTCCCGGAGCAACCCGGTCGCGGTGGTGGAGCACAGCAACTGGGCGCCGTCGGCCTCGGCCTTGCGTGCCAGCCAGTGGTCGAAGTCGGGTCGGTAGGCCGTCATGCCGTTGTACGGCGGACGTCCCCACGCTTCGGTTCGGAAGTCGAGCGTCAAACCCTGCGACTCGGTCAGGAGCATCGTCGAACGACGCGTGATCCATCGCTGGTACGGCACGTCGACCCACCACTCGGGATGCAACAGATCGAGCATGCGGGGATAGACGACGCCGCCGTACATGTTCTTGCTCCCGGGGAACGGTCCGCGTTCGAGCAGGAGAACCGATCGACCCTTGCGTGCCAGCACCGTCGCCGCGCATGCACCCGCCGGTCCGGCTCCGACCACGACCACGTCGACATCAGTCATCGGTGCTCGTCCCGAGCAGCACTTCGAGTTCGTCGAGCACGGCGTTCGCGTCGCTCACGACGGCGAGGTCCGACATCTGCATCATCGGGCAGTACGGATCGATGTTGACGCTGATCACGTGGCGTGGATCGCCGAGCCCGCTCGTGTGCTGCACCGCGCCGCTGATGCCGAACGCCACGTAGAGCTCGGGGCCGACGACGACGCCGGTCGTGCCGATCTGGCGCTCGTGCCCGACCCAACCACGGTCCGTGATCACCCGGGTCGCGCCCATCGCCCCGCCGATCGCGGCGGCGACCCGCGAGAGTTGCTGGAACCGCTCGGCCGAGTCGAGCCCCGCTCCGCCGGCGGCGATGCGGTCGGCCTCGGTGAGATCGATCGTCGTGACGTCGGGCGGACGGACGGCGACGATCGTCGCGTCGGGGACCTCGCGTCGTTCGAGCACGACCGCCCGACGCGTGCCGGCGCGCCCTTCGAGAGTCGATGGCGCCGGCTCGACACCGCGGACTCCCGGCTGGAGCGTCGCCACCAACGGCGGTCGCACCGCGAGAACGTGCAACTCCATCCCACCCCGACGGGGCACCGTGATCCGTTCGGGCGCGATCGACACCGCACCTGCGACGAGCGGCCGGCGGAGCACGTGGGCGATTCGGGGCGCCAGATCGCGACCGTCGGGTGACGCCGGCAACACCACGATCGGCTCGTCAGCGAGGAGCTCCTCCAATGACGCCGCCCATGACCCGGGCGCGTAGCTCCCGAGCTCGGCGACCTGCACGTCGCCGGCGCCGATCAGATCGACGGCATCGAGCCGATCGCCGACGAGAACCACCCGTCCGCCGCACTCGGCGATCGTCTCGAGTGCTCCCGCCGGGAGCTCGCCGTCGCGTACGGGGATCACGGCCAACATGGTTCGCGCAACGCTACGGGACGACGATGTGACGATCAGCGCTCGAGCAAGGCGTCCGCCGCCTCGGCCTCGCGCTTCGACGCCCGCTTGCCCCGCAGGTGGCGGACGACCTCGATCGTCACCGTCAGCGTGAACGCGGCGGCGAACGCGAGGAGGAAGGCTTTGGTGTGATCGTCCTCGAACGCCTTGCCGCCCACGTAGCCGAGGAGCGCGGCGTACGTGGCCCAGATCA
The DNA here is from genome assembly GCA_963722415.1 of Ilumatobacteraceae bacterium. Classification (GTDB taxonomy): domain Bacteria; phylum Actinomycetota; class Acidimicrobiia; order Acidimicrobiales; family Ilumatobacteraceae; genus JALOLG01. Next base: position 14,723 of record CAVRNI010000061.1, on the reverse strand, counting down.
CCGCGGCCACCCCGACCCACGCCGCGAACCACGGGTGTGGCTGACGCGTGATGCCCGACGAGATGGTGAGCACGCTCCGCCCGCCGGGGATGAAGCGGGCGGTGATGAGCAGCAAGCCGCCGCGCAGGCGGATCTGGGTGTCGGCCCATGCCAGGCGCGCCACGCGCTTGGGTTTCCTGGCTGCCCAGCGCTCGATCGTCGCGCTCATCTTGCGGCCGATCAGGTAGGCCGTGTTGTCACCGAGGAACGCGCCGACCGCACCGGCGGCGATGACGAGCAGCAGGCTCTGGTTGCCGAGGCCGGCGGCGACACCGCCGATGATCACCGTCGTCTCGCTCGGCACGATCGGAATCACGGAGTCGAAGAAGGCGATGGCGAGGATGACGAGCAAGAACCACCACTCGCCGGAGATGTCTTCGAGCCAATCGGAGAGATCGGTGATGATCCCCGCCACCAGAACACCCGTCATCGGGACCCGAGGCTAGCGATCGAGGATGATGCTCTGGCGCGGCTGGTTCAGCACAAGCTCAGACGCAGCGCGTCCAGCGAACCGAGGAACGTCTTCTCCCAGTCGATGTCGACCGGGCCGACTCGGCTGATCTCGAGCCCGACATGCCCGTGACACGTCGCCCAGTGCGACGCCGCCACGTTGTACGGATCGCAGTCGGCGATCTCGCCGGCGTCCAGCAGCTCGCGGATGCGGGCGACGAGCTCGTCGAAACCGTCGAGTGCGACGCGGCGCGCTGCGGGGGACGGGACGTAGCCCGGAATCGGACGGAAGAACATGACGGAGTAGAACGTCCGGTTCTCGAGCGCGAAGTCGCGGTAGGCGACGCCGGGAGCGCGGAAGTTCTCGACCGGATCGTCGGACTTGGAGTGTTTGGCGACGTACTCGCGGAGTCGGAGGAAGCCCTCGCAGTACAACTCGTCGACAACGCCGTCTTTGCCACCGAACCGGGAGTAGACGTTCATCGTGCTCATCCCGGCCTCGGCGGCGATTCGTCGAACGGTCAACGCGGCGGGCCCATCCGCCTCGAGGAGCGTCCGAGCGGCATCGAGCAGGGTGGAGCGCGTCTCGTCATCCGGCCCGTTCATGCACCCGCGAAATAACCCTCTTATCGCGACGGCTAAACATCTGCCGCTGTGTGACTCTGGTCACACCAATGCCAGCGTGATCCGTCACACGGATCGAGCCGGCGCGCTCGCCCTCGACCACCGCGGCGTGCGCGCGGCGGGGAGCGATGCAGTCGCCGACGCGCTCGACGCTCACGCCCTCGTTGACGAGCTCGTGGTAGAGCCCGTCGACCGGACGCTGCGGCACGGCGAGCACGACCCAGTCCGGTGAGCTCGTGCGTCTGTTCGCCGGTCGGATGGTGGAGCAACGTGATCGATCGCCCATCCATCCCCATCGGCACCAGATCGGTGCGCTGCACGATGCCCTTGGCGGTGGCGCGAATCCACCAGTTCTCCATGTCGAGCGTGACGCCGAGGTCTTGGCCGACGACCATTCCGGGAGTGACGATCTCGACCGCGCAGCCGCGATCGGCCAACAACTCGGCGACCGATGTGGCGTGATGGAAGCCGATCTCGTCGATCACCATCACGTCACCGAACGGTCGCACCTCCCCTTCGAGCACGTCGCGGATGTCGGCGACGGTGGTCGCATCCGCGGGGACCCACCACGGACGCTGTGGCTCGGCGCCGGTGGCGACGATGACGTGGTCCGGCCGGCGTTCGGCGACGAGTCCCGACCCCACGCCGATGCCGTACTCGATCGTCACGCCGAGGCGCCGGCACTCGGTGAGCTGGTTGCGGATCATGTCGCCGAGCTCGGCGCGGTTCGGCACTGACGCCGCGAGGCGGACCTGACCGCCGGCCTGCGCGCTCTGTTCGCACACCGTGACGCGATGGCCCTTGCGGGCGGCGGCGATCGCGGCCTGGAGGCCGGCCGGCCCGGCACCGGCTATCAACACGGATTTTGGGAGCACCGACTTGCGCCTGGCCGGCGCCGCCGATGCCATGAGGGACGCCGGGAGCAGCGCCTCACGCCCGGTGTGGGGGTTCTCGATGCACCCCAACCAGCGGTTGAGCCCCATCCGTCCGACGCACTCCTGGTTGCACGACAGGCACAGCCGGATCTCGTCGGTGGCACCCGCCCGCCCCTTGGCCGCGAACTCGGCGTCGGCGATCTGCCCGCGCACGACGCCGACCAGGTCGCAATGGCCTTCGGCCAGCGCCCGTTCGGCCTGGAGTGGGTCCTTGAAACGGCCGACGCCCACCACCGGCAGGTCGATCGCCTTGCGGATCGCGGACGGGATGTACATCGCGTACCCCGGCGGGATGTGCATCGATGCCTCGATCACGAACAGGCTCGCCGTCGCGACTCCGATCGACGTGTTGACGTAGTCGACCTCGCCCGTCGCCTCGACCATCTGAGCGACGCGGACCGCGTCGTCGATCGTGGTCCCGTGATCGATCAGTTCGTCACCGCAGATCCGCACGCCGAGCGCCAGCCGGTTGCCGATGACCCGACGGACGGCGGCCACGATCTCGATCATGATCCGCGCCCGGTTCTCGAGACTGCCGCCGTACGCGTCGGTGCGCTCGTTGGTGGCCGGCGAGAGGAAGCCGCGCACGATCGACGAGTGCGAGCACTGGAGCTCGATCCCGTCGAAGCCGCCCTCCGCGCAGTGCTCGGCCACCGTGGCGTAGCCGGCCACGATCGTGTCGATCTCTTCCGATGTGACCGCCTTGGGCACCTCGCGGAACAGCGGGTCGGCGACTGCCGACGGAGCCCAGACGGGGAGGCGGCTGTACATCGACGACGCCTGGCCGCCGTTGTGGTTGATCTGGGCGAAGATCGGGGTGCGATGGCGGTGGACCGCGTCGGTGATGCGTCGGTACCCGGGGATGACGTCCCGGTGGAAGCCGTGGATGAGCTTCTCGTAGGGCCAGTCCGTCGGATGCGTCGAGTGCTCCTCGGTGATGATCAACCCGGCGCCACCCGCTGCCCGCGCCGCGTAATAGGCGGCGTGCTGCTCCGTCGGCTTGCCGTCCCGGGCGTAGTTCGTGAGGTGGGCGGAGAACACGATCCGGTTGCGAGTTTCGATGGGTCCGACCCGCAATGGTGTCCAGAGGTAGCGGTACGCCATCGCATCGCACGCTAGCGACCGGCGCGTCGGTGGTCGGCGCCGCGATCGGGGCCTGTTCGCCATCCCGAGCGCGGCTCAAGCCGAACCTTCGATGAGCCGATAGAAGCACCATGATCGGCTCAGACGTGACGGCTTCGATGGAAGCACCCATGCTGCTGGACCTGCTGCCGGTCGGCGTCGCAGTGATCGATGTCTACGGCATCCTGCGGTTCGCCAACGCCCGAATGCTCGCGATGACCGGCTTCACCCGCGACGACGTGGTCGGCCGCTCGGTCCTCGATTTCGTGGCGTCCGAGGAGTTCTCCAACGCGAGCGACATCCTGACCGCCGGTCGTGGGTTCATCGGCCGCACGATGGGTCCGATCCGGCTGCGCTATCGCGGCGCCGACGGTCAGCTCCGGGCGACCGAGATGTGGGCGCAGAACTGTCTGGACGTGGCGGGCATCGACGGCTACGTGGCGACGTTCGCCGAGGAGTCGGTGAACGACCACATGTCTCGCGCGTTCGCCTCGATCTCGAGCGGCGCGCCGCTCGAGCAGACACTGCAGATCGTCATCGACTCGATGGCGGTGCATCCGATGGAGGCAACCGCGGTCGTGGCTCTGCAGGGGCCTGACGGCCTGTCACTCGTCGGTGAGTGGCCGCTGTCCGGGTACGAGTTCACGATCGACGATCCGTTGGCACCCTGGACGTTCACGCTCAAGCGTGGCCAGGCGCATGACTTTCCCGATCTGTTCGGCCTTCCGGCCGAGTTGCGCAACGCGGCGACCAACGCCGGATTCCGTTCAGTGTGGGTGCGCCCGATCGTTTCGCGACGTGGACTGCGCGGCGCGTTGATCGTGTGGCGTCGCCTCGCCGGCCTGACGAGCCCGAACCAGGAGCAGCGGATGGCCGAAGCGGCGTCCCTCTCAGCAGTGGCGTTCGACCACTCCGAGATTCGCGTCGACCCGCCGGTCGACCCCGGTCTCGTGATCGAGCGGCGTGACCAGTCAGAAGTCACGGCCAGCTCGTCGACGACGCTGGAAGAGCACGGTGCCGTGCTCGCGGTCAACGTCGAGGGCATCGACCGGGTCGTTGCCGAATGTGGCCGCGCCGCGGCCGAGGCTGTGCTCGCGCTCGTCGCCGCTCGCCTCGCCGCGACAGTTCGCGCCGTCGACGAGGTCCTCGATCGCGGACCCGACTCGTTCGCCGCGGTCTGCCGTCCACCGGTCGACCGGGTGGCCGTGATCAGCATCGCCAACCGGATCGTTCGGGTGTTGTCGGGTCCGTACTTCGTCGACGGGCCGGACAGTGAGCAGTTGGCGCGCCGGATCGATCACCTGACGGTGAACGTCGGAATCGCCTTTCAGACCGTGTCGAGTGAGCTCGACGATGCCATCGAACGGGCCGAGGACGCGATGCGGATCGCCGCCTGCGAGGGGACCAACGAATGGCGGATCGCTGACGGCAGTCGCCGCCAGCGCGTCTCACTCTGACGACGTTCGGCTCGCCCTACGCCCAGATGTCGGGATGCCGGGCGAGGCTGGCTTCGATCCGCTCGAGGGAAGTACCGCCGGTTGCCGAGCGGATGCTCTCGGGCGAGTCGGAGCAGATGAACCGTCGCGGCCGATCCGTGGCGACGAGGCCGTATCCCTTCCGTCGCGCGATTCGCTCGACGTCGGCCTGATAGCGCACGAAGTCGTCCGCCGACATCTCGTCGCTCGTCTGTTTGTAGTCGCTTGCACTCTCGACCGCACCGCCCATGCGTCCCTCCAATGTCTGCTGTACGCATTCGGCACGTCGTGAACTGGACTTCACCAAGACTTGTACAAGATTTGCTTTTCGCACACGTATCCGACTATATGCGACCATATCGGGCCGACCGCGCGGCGGCGGGGATCGTCGATACGGTGGCTCCCATGACCTGGAAGATCGCGTTCGTCGTCGCCCTGGCGGTCGTCGTCATCCTCGGTTGCGTCTGGGAATGGCGGAACCGGAGGCCACGAACGCACGGGAACCGGTGATCGCGGATGGGGGCTGCCGACCACTGGTCGGCGCAGCTCGCTGAGTGGGGCTTACCGGACGAGATCGTGGCCAAGGCGCCGATCTCGCCGTGGTCGCACGAGGTGGCGACGTTCTCGGTCGACGACACGCTCGATCGCGACGGCCTGTCGGCGCGGGTCGCCCGGGAGGTGCTGCCGCCGTTCGGTGGCGCCGTCCTCGACGTCGGGTGCGGCGGCGGCCGTTCGTCGGCGGTCCTCGTCCCACCGGCCGACAGGCTGATCGGGGTCGACGAGAACGCGACGATGCTCACGGCGTTCGAGGACGCCGCCCGGTCGGCGGGTGTGGCCGCCCAGACGCTGCAGGGGCGTTGGCCCGACGTGGCACCGATGGCACCGGTCGCCGATGTGGTCGTGTGCCACCACGTGTTCTTCAACGTTGCCGACGCCGTCCCGTTCGCGACCGCGCTGACCGAGCACGCCCGGTTGGCTGTCGTGGTCGAGATTCCCGTTCGACACCCGCTGTCGGGCTGGAACGCGGCGTTCAAGCACTTCTGGGATCTCGACCGTCCGGTGGGCCCGACCGATGCCGATCTCGTCGCCGTGCTGCGCGAGGCAGGATTCGTCCCCGAGGTCTGGCACAGCCACCGGACACCGCTCTCGAGCCATTCGAGCGATCCGTCGACGCTGCTCCCCGCTGCCCGCCGCCGGCTCTGCCTCGGACCAGAGCGCGACGACGAGTTGGCCGCCTACCTCGCGGACCATCCGATCGACTTCGTCGAGACCGTCGCCACGTTGCGGTGGCCCGGCACGGCGACGATCCCGGAATGACGACGTGTCTCAGTCGGCGAACAGGGCGGCGACCGCGCTCGGGATCATCGGCACGCCGGTGTCGTAGACGACCGGACCGGTGTTCAGCGCACCGGCCATGTCGTTGAGGGCGAGCTCGGCGCGCACGTCGACAGTCGCGGCGAGCGTGCCGCCGTCGAGCAGGATGCCCGTCGCGTCAGCGACGCGGGTGAGCCCGTTGAACGCCCCGACCGTGAGGCACGCCTCGACCAGGCCGGACTCGCCGAACGCCGCCTCGATGTCGGCGCGACGGCCGGCGAGGTCGGGCGTGTCGAGCTGCGCGGCGGCGGCGAAGTCGAGCAGCAGCGGGCCGCCTGGCACGCCCTCGCCGCGAGCGATCGCGGCGGCGACGTCGAGCTCGTCACCGAGCGCTGAGCTGCTCGCCCGGAGCAGCGCCACATGGCTCGATGTTCAATAGAAGCAGTCGTTGAGCTGCGACACGCGCGCCGCGATGAGCTCGATCTGCGGTCGGCTCAGGGCGCGCTCCCATGTCAGGGTGAGCATCTGCGGGCCACGGCTGTACGAGTCGTTGACCAGTGTGCGCCACGTCGTGTTCGTCAGCGGCACCAACGACAGCGCCCGCGACACGTTGGCCAGCACCTTCTGCTCCGTCATCGGGATCCAGGCCCCGACGTCGCCGAGACCGGCGGGACGCTCGCGGGCCGGAGCGCCGTCGACCGGTTCGAGCAGTGCAGGTAGGGGTGCACCGATCGACCGCGCGTACACGTCGATCGCCACGATGATCGCGGTGATCGCGACCAGTTCGGCGTAGACGGCGTCACCCAGAACCGCGATCTGCGCGTCGGCCCACCGGCGGGTCAAGCGTCCGGAGTCGTTGACGACGCGATGGATGACCTCGACTGCCGCGTCGGAGAGCAGGCCGTGCGATGCGTGGCGTTCAGCGACGGCTTCTGGGCTCAGCGCCGCACGTCGCGCCTCGCACACCTCGCACGTACGCGCCGCGCGCGCCTCCTCGAGGGCCGCCCGGCGCGACGGCGCGTCCCACCAATCGCCGGGGGAGCCCAACTCGGCGAGTATCTCGGCGTGGAGCGACGCGACGCCGTCCCGGTCGACCACCGGCAACACGCGCGTCAGCCGCCGCTGCCGAATTGACGATCGCCGGCGTCACCGAGTCCGGGCACGATGAAGGCGTGCTCGTTGAGATGGTCGTCGACGGCCGCCGTGACGATGTGCAGGTCGAACCCTGCGTCGCGCAGCCGCTGGATGCCCTCTGGGGCGGCGAGCGCGCACACGACGATGATCGTGCCGGCGGCGCCGCGTTCCATCAACAGCCGGACCGTGTGCTCCAGCGATCCGCCGGTCGCGAGCATCGGGTCGATGACGATCACCGGCCGTCCTTCGAGCGACTCCGGCAGCTTGTTGACGTACGGCTTGGGTTGGAACGTCGCTTCGTCGCGCGAGATCCCGATGAATCCGACGTCGGCATTCGGCAGCAGATCCTGGGCGGCGTGCACGAACCCGAGTCCGGCGCGCAGCACCGGCACGACCACGGGCTGCACGCTGAGTCGCTTGGCGGGCGCGGTCGTGAGCGGCGTCTCGACGGTGCCATCGACCGTCGGTAGGTCGCGCGTCGCCTCGGCGAGCAGCAACGTGCCGATCCGTTCGAGGTTCTGACGGAACAGCGAGTTCGGTGTGTCGCGGTCGCGGATGCGGGCAAGGGCATCGGCGACGAGCGGATGGTCGACGAGGGTCACAGTGACGGTCACGCGATCGCGCCCAGCGACTGCTCGGCGCGCAGCAACGCGTAGCGCGGCTTGACGAGCCCGTTGATGATCCGCAATCGCTCGGGGAACGGCGCGAACGCGCTCTTCACGGCGTTGGTGGTGAGCCATTCGAAGTCGTCCAACCCCCAACCGAACGCCTCGGAGAGCTGCACCATCTCGTTGGTCATCGAGGTGTCGCTCATGAGGCGGTTGTCGGTGTTGACCGTCACGCGGAACCGCAGCCGGCGCAGCATCCCGATCGGGTGGTCCGCCACGCTCGCGCACACGCCCGTGTTGACGTTGGACGTCGGGCACAGCTCGAGCGGGATGCGGCGATCGCGGATGTACGTGGCGAGACGTCCGAGCTTCTCCTCGCCCCGGCCGCCGGTGATGTCGTCGACCAGCCGGACACCGTGCCCGAGACGGGCGGCACCGCAGTACTGCACGGCCTCCCAGATGCTCGGGAGGCCGAACGCCTCGCCGGCGTGGATGGTCGAATGGAAGTTCTCGCGCATCACGTACCTGAACGCATCGAGGTGGCGCGTCGGCGGGTAGCCGGCCTCGGCGCCGGCGATGTCGAAGCCGACGACTCCGGCATCGCGCCACCGCACCGCCAACTCGGCGATCTGGAGGCTCTGCGCCGCCGTACGCATCGCCGACGTGATCGCGTACAGCGTGAGATCGGTGCCGGCGCTGCCGTTGCGGAAGCCGGTGAGGACCGCGTCCAGAACCTCGTCGAGCGTGAGCCCGGTCACGGTGTGGAGCTCGGGCGCGAAGCGGACCTCGGCGTACACGACACCGTCGGCGGCAAGGTCCTGGGCGCACTCGAACGCCACCCGTTCCAGCGCGTCGCGGTGCTGCATCACGCCCACGGTGTGGGCGAACGTCTCGAGGTACAGCACGAGGTCGTTGCGCTTGGCACCGCGGTTGAACCACGTCGAGAGCTCGGCGACGTCGTGGGTCGGCAGGCCGGAGTACCCGAACTCGTCGGCGAGCTCGACGACCGTTTGCGGGCGCAGGCCACCGTCGAGGTGATCGTGGAGGAGCGCCTTGGGCGCACGCGCGATGAGGTCGGCGGTCATCCGGTCACCGTACCGAGCTGGCCGCGTCGTTCCGATCGAGGCGCCGCAACGGCAGATCGGCCGGACGCCGCAGCCAGTTCCACTCGGGATACTCGGCTGCCGCCGAGATGCAGTGCACCGAATAGGCGTGGCGGCTGTGCGGGGAGCGGTTGACGTCGCTCCAGTGCGGCAACTTGCCATCGAGCAGCACGAGCGTGCCGGCCGGTACCTCGAGCGGCACGAGGTCGTCAGGCGGAGTGGGCAACGGCGACGAATCGAGATCCTCGAACAGGGTCCCGCCGTCGTCGGAGCCGCCGGCCCGCTTGAACACCTTGCGCAGCGGGGCGCGGTGCCCGCCGGGCGCCGCCCACAGGCAGCCGTTCTCGAGCGTGGCGTCCTCGATCGCGAACCAGAACCCGACGACCGTGATCGGATCGGTGTAGAGGAACGTGGCGTCCTGATGGCAGCCGACCTCGCCACCGATGCCGGGTTGCTTGAAGATGTACATGCTCTGCAGCACCAGGGCGTCGGTGAGGCCGATGTCGTTGGCGACCTCGGCCAGCTCCGGGGTGTAGGTGAAGCGCTCGAACACGTCGTCGAGATCGTGCTGGGCGTGCCCGATCTTGTTGATGCTCAACTCCTTGGCCTGGCGCAGCTGCCCGTCGGCATCGAATGCCTCCTCCTCGAAGAAGCACCAGACCTTGCCGCCGCTCGACAGGAACTCCTCGTTGCTCGACCGCTCCTGCTCGTCGGTGGTGAAGATCGTGCGCTGGGCGCCGGGCTGCCATTCGCCCACGAGCTCGACGGCGCGTTGCTTGAGCTCGGCGCACGTCGCAGGGTCGACGAAACCCTCGACGACGAGGTACCCGTCGCGTTCGAACTGATCGACTTGTTCGTTGCTCAGCACGATGCGATCGTACCGAGTTGAATCGAGCCGGCTCACCGCCCGCCGTCGCCGGCACAGCCACGCGTAGTCTGCCGCCGTGGAGTACGACGCGGTGGTCGCAGCATTCTTCGAACCCTCCCTGGCCGGTGTCGTGCCGGCACCCGTCGTGCACGGGTCCCGTTCCCGCCGTCTCAGGGATGCGATCGAGCCGATCGCCATGCACTCGGTGTGGTCACGGGCGACGAACGAGCGGTTGGCGGGGCTCGGGCTCGACTTCCTCAGCAGCTACGTCTGGGGGCGGGCGGCGGCGCTCGGTGAGCCGGATCCGGGTGTGGTGGTGGCCGCGTTCGCCGTCTTCGAGCCGTCGATGATCGTCGCGACCTACGAGCAGGGCCGCGCGGCCTGCCCGCGGGACCAGTTGTTGGCGGTCCGAGCGGAGGCGACGATCGGCAGTCTCCGCGCCGCGCTGACCGACGCTGAGGTGACCGCGGCGGCGGATCAACTGGCCGCGGCCGTGTCCGCGGCCGACGGCACCGGCCGTCCGCTGTTCTCCGGCCTCGCTCGCCAACCGTGGCCCGACGACCCGGTCGGGCGGCTGTGGCGGGCGTGCGAGTTGGCTCGCGAGCATCGGGGCGACAGCCACGTCGCGGCGTGCATCGCCGCCGGACTCGGACCGATCGCCATGAACGTGCTCACCGAGCTGTGGATCGGCATACCACTCGGCGTCTACACGGCCACGCGCGGATGGAGCCCCAGCCAGATCGACGCCGAGGTCCAACGCCTCCGCGAGACCGGCCTGATCGATGGTGACCAGCTGAGTCCCGCTGGCCAGGCTCGACGTGACGAGCTCGAGGCGACGACCGACGCGATGGAGCAACCGATCGTCGACGCCCTGGGACCGGGGTTCGACGCCCTCGTCGCGCAACTCGACGAGTGGTCGACACGGTGCATCGACGCGCGCGCCTTCCCACCTGACGCCTTCAAGCGTGCTGCCGGCTGACGCCGACTCGTTCGTTGGTCGCCCCGACGAACACGAGGGGAAGGCAGAGTGCGCTGATGGCGGCCGATGTCCAGAACGCCGCGGTGAGTCCGAATCGTGATGCGGTCAGGCCGCCGAGGGCGGCTCCGAGTGGCATCGTGCCCCACGCGACGAGGCGATAGCCGGCGTTGACGCGTCCGAGGAGGTGGTTGGGCACGATTCGTTGGCGGAGTGAGACCGTGATCACGTTCCAGCCGACGGCGAGCGCGCCGGCGAAGAAGAATCCGATCGACAGCCAGACCACAGAGGCGGTGAGTGCCGGAACGAGACCGAACAACGGGAAGCTCGCCGATGCGACGAGCAGTGCCCGACGTGGGCCGAGGCGACGCTCGAAGTGCGCGGCGAGCGCCGAGCCGACGACCGAGCCGACGGCCAACGTCGTCAGCAGCAGGGCGAAGCCGGTTCCCGTCAGGCCGACCGGCCCGGGCGCGATGACATAGAGCGGCAGGACGGCGATCATCGCCGTCGACGCCAGGTTGGAGACGCCGACGCAGATCGCGAGCACGCGCAGCAGGGGGTGCCCGAAGAGGTACCGCAGGCCTTCCGCGACGTCGGTGCGCAGGCGTGTCGGTGGCCCGGTGCGGATGGGCCGGAACTGGCCCGTGAGCAGCAGCAACGTTCCCGCTGCCGCGACGTAGGCGATCGAGCTCGACAGGAGCGCGCCAGCGAGCGTCGCACTCGCGATCAGAGCGCCGAGCGGTGGCCCGACGAACTGGTTGGACGCGAGCTCGACCGCGTACAGGCGACCGTTCGCCGTTGCGAGCTGGTCGGGATCCTCGACGATGGTGGGCACGATCGACTGGGCGGCGGTGTCGAACATGGTTTCGCCGACGCCGAGCACGAACGCCACCACGTACAGGGTCCACATCGTCTCGAGCTCGACGAGCACGATGATGGCCAGACCGGCGATCAGCATCGCTCGGCCGACACCGACCCGCGTCATCGTGCGGCGCCTGTCCAACCGATCGGCGAGCGCACCGGCTGGGAGTGCGAACAGCAGCCACGGGAGCCGCCCCACGAGCGTCACCGAGGCGAAGGCCTTGGGGTCGCGCGTGATGCCGAGGGCCACGAGCGGCAGGGTGATCTGGAACACCCCGTCAGCGAGGTTCGACAGACCCGAGCCACGACGAGGTGGCGAAAGTTACGGCGCGGCATGAGTGATTGGAAGTTTCCCAATCAGTTAGCATTGTGTCAATGACTTGGGAGGAGCCTGAACAGCACGAGGCGACGACGGCGGAGTTCAAGGCGCTCGCCCATCCGCTCCGCATGCGCATCCTGCGGCTCTGCCTGCACGAGTCGATGACCAACAAGCAGCTCTCCGACCGGCTCGGGCAGGACCCGGCCACGACCCTGCATCACGTGCGCACACTGGTGCGCTCCGGGTTCCTCGAGGCCGAACCCGCCAGAACGGGAGCGCGGGGAGCGCTCGAGAAGCCCTACCGGACCACGAACAAGTCGTGGGTGCTCGCCATCCCCCGCGCCGACGACCGGCTCACCACGGTGGTCGCCTCGGTCGACGTGCTTCGCGCCGAGCTCATCGCCGCCGGACCGGATGCGCTGTTGACCAGCACCCGGCTCGGCCTTCAACTGTCGGATGCCGAGGCGGCCGCCCTCACCCGACAGCTCCAAGCACTCGGCCAGAAGTACGCCAAGCGGCCCCCGACGCCGGGCGGCACCAGGGTCGGCCTCTTCGCGATCCTGCACCGTCTCGGCTGAACTGCCGGATGTCACGTGTTGCGGACACTTTCATCCGACCTGGCCGAACCCGCATACTCATGGGCATGGCGACACGCACCGCAACGCAGTGGGGCGTCTACGACGTCACCGTCCGTGACGGGAGGATCGAGAGCGTCGCACCGCTCGGCATCGACCCTGATCCCTCGCCCATCGGAGAGGTGCTCGTCGACGGGATCCAGCACCCGTTGCGCATCGAGCGGCCGGCGGTGCGCGAAGGCTGGCTGCGGGGCGGACCAGAGCGCGCCAGGGAGCGGCGCGGGGCCGAGCGTTTCGTGGAGGTGCCATGGGACGAAGCACTCGATCTCGCCGCCCAGGAGCTCGATCGAGTGGTGCGCGAGCACGGCAACACGTCGATCTACGGCGGTTCCTACGGGTGGGCGAGCGCCGGGCGCTTCCACCACGCCCAGTCACAGCTGCACCGCTTCCTGAACTGCATCGGCGGCTGCACCCGGTCGGTGAACTCGTACAGCACGGCCGCCGCGCAGGTCATCCTGCCGCACGTCGTCGCGCCGTGGCACGTCATGGAGCTCGAACAGACGACCTGGAACGAGATCGCCGAAGGGGCTCGACTCGTCGTGAGCTTCGGGGGGCTGCCGCTCCGCAACTGCCAGGTCTCGTACGGCGGCATCACCGAGCACGAGACGCGCGGCGGCATGCAGCGCGCCGTCGACCGCGGCGTGCGCTTCGTGACCATCGGCCCGATGGGTGTCGACACGCCCGAGTTCCTCAACCACCGTTGGATCCCGTGCCGGCCCGGCACCGACGTCGCCCTGATGCTCGGCATGGCCCACGTGCTCGAGACCGAAGGTCTGGTCGACCGCGGTTTCCTCGACCGCTGCACCGTGGGCTACGAGTCGTTCCGGGCGTACGTGCTCGGGGAGACGGACGGGACGCCCAAGTCGCCGGCCTGGGCGGAGGCCATCACCGCCGTCCCCGCCGCGACGATCGCCGACCTGGCCCGTGAGATGGCCGTCGATCGGACGCTGTTGAACGCATCGTGGTCGTTGCAGCGCGGCCACCATGGCGAGCAGCCGTACTGGATGTTGGTGACGCTCGCCTGCATGCTCGGTGACGTCGGCCTGCCGGGCGGTGGCTTCGGCTTCGGGCACGCCGACGAGGGGCACATCGGCAGCGACGGCCGGCGCTTCGCGTGGCCGGTTCTCGACAAGGGCGCCAACCCGGCCGGGCTGGCGATCCCCGTCGCACGCATCGCCGACATGCTGTTGAACCCGGGCACGACCATCGACTACGACGGCGAGCGCATCACCTACCCCGACATCCGCCTCGTCTACTGGGCCGGCGGGAACCCGTTCCACCACCACCAGGACCTCAACCGACTCGTGCAGGCGTGGCAGCGGCCGGACACGGTGATCGTCCACGAGCCGTGGTGGACGCCGGTGGCACGTCACGCCGACATCGTCTTTCCGGCGACGACTGCGCTCGAACGCCAGGACATCTGCGCGTCGAGTCACGACCAGTACGCCCACGCGATGCGTCAGGTCGTCGAGCCACAGGGCGACGCACGCTCCGATTTCGAGATCCTGACCGGGCTCGCACAGCGCTTCGGCTGCGAAGCATCCTTCACCGAGGGACGCGACGAGCAGGCCTGGCTGCGCCATCTGTGGGACCTGTCACGCGAGCGTGCCGGCGCCGAGGGGTTCAGCCTGCCGAGCTTCGACGAGTTCTGGGCGTCGGGAACGCACCGGCTGCCGGACGTCGAGTCGCGCCCCGGCTGGTTGGCCGACTTCCGCAAGGATCCAAAGGCGAACCCGCTCGGCACGCCGTCCGGCAAGCTCGAGATCTCGTCGGAGCGCATCGCCAGCTTCGGCTATGAGGACTGTCCGGGACACCCGGTCTGGCTCGAACCGTTCGAGCGGTTGGGCGGCACCGGCACCGAGGACCATCCGCTCCACCTCGTCAGCCATCAGCCGGCGACGCGTCTGCACAGCCAACTCGACCACAGCGCGCACAGCCAGCGTCAGAAGGTGGCGGGCCGCGAGGTGGTGCGCATGCATCCGGACGCTGCCGCCGCGCGGGCATCGCGGACGGCGACACGGTGCGCGTGTTCAACGGGCGCGGTCAGTGCCTCGCCGGTGCACGTCTCGACGACCGCCTCATGCCCGACATCGTCGCTTTGCCGACCGGTGCCTGGTTCGACCCCCTCGAGCCCGGCGTGCCCGGCAGCCTGGAGTTGGCGGGCAACCCCAACGTCCTGACCCGCGACCAGGGAACGTCGTCGTTGGCGCAGGGTCCGAGCGCGCACACGTGCCTGGTGCAGGTGGAACGATCCGATGGC
>CAVRNI010000060.1:0-16131 GCA_963722415.1 Ilumatobacteraceae bacterium | reverse complement strand
GCACCGACAGTCGCGCCGGGTTCCAGCGGGTGCGCACCGCCTCGTAGGCGATGAAGAAGTACTCGAACGTGTTCGGGAACACCAGCAGCAGCCACCGCCAGTGGAGCAACTCGAACAACGTGACTCCGACGAGTCGATAGATGTACAGGAACCGGCCCACCTGGAACGCCGCCGGCTCACGCCAGTTGCGCATCGAGGAGAAGTACGCGATCGCCAGATAGAAGACGTCGAGCGCCTTGTCATACGCCTGGTAGCCGGGCAGCGGGTCGTCGGTGAAGGCCTGGAAGATCGACTGGTCGGCCGCATCGATCACCAGACACGCGAGGATCGCCGGCAACGGGAAACGGGGGATCGCGAGCGGTACGAAGAACCGCGCCAACACGACGATCACGAAAATGGTGGAGGCCACTCGGAAGGCGAGCGTATAGACCGGCTACCGGCCCACGCGAGATGGTCCACAACGTCGTGATCGGCGCGACCGACCAGTGAGTCGATCGAAGGAAGCCGCGCCGACGGTCGGTCGTTAGGGTACGGCCGTGCTGATCTTCGCGATACTCGGCTTTGGAATGCTCGTTGGTGCTACGGCACAGGTGCTGTTGGGTCGATCCGTCTCGCGGCTCGACTGGGGTATCGCCCTCGTCGCCGGGTTCGCGGGATCGTTCATCGGTGGACTGCTGGTCAGCTTGCTGGCCGGTGATGGTCTCGCTCTTCGACCGAGTGGTTTCATCGGTTCGATCGTCGGCGCGGTCATCGTGACGGCGATCTGGCAACGGCAGGCCGCCAAGAAGAGGGCTGCGGAGAGGCAGGCCGCCAAGGCGAGCGCCAAGCGCCGGCGGTGAGCGACCGCGAGTGTTGCCGGGCCAGTGCTCTCGTCAGTTGACGTCGGTGTCCGTGTCGAGCTGCAACGAACCTCCCGGTTGCAGCAGGCAGAGACGGTCCTGGAGCCCGAGGCGGGCGAGCGCATCGCGGAACGCGTTCGGCGGCTGATCGATCCAGGCTGGGTCGCCCGCCGAATCGGACCGCGCTGTACGTGCCCCAGTGGATCGGGACCACGGTGGTGGGATCGAGCCAACTCGGTCGCGATCGCGGCGGTCTCCGGGTTGAGATGGCGTTCGCCAAGTGTGCGGCCCCATCCCCAGATCGGCAGCAACGCCACGTCGAGCGGCCCCAGTGCGCGCATGCTGTCGAAGAGATCGGTGTCACCGGCGAAGTAGACAGCGCGTCCCGCTGCCCGCACCACGTACCCGACCGGCGGCGCGATCACGCTCGAGTGCGGACCGCGACCCGAAAGGTGGTGGGCGGGGACAACCTCGACATCGACCGCCGACCTCCCGGTCGCTGGCTCGCGTACGCGGACGATCGCACCGTGCCGAACCTCCTCGACCGAGCGGACCGGAAGCCTTCTCACCAGTCGTCCGGCGCCATCGGGAACGATGAGCCGGGCGCCCCGCGCCGTTCTCCGCAGCGACGGGAGATGAAGGTGGTCCATGTGAACGTGTGAGATCAGCACGGCGTCGACCGGACCGACGGTCGGCGTCGGTGCACGGCGTCGCAAATGCGCGAGCCGGCGCGTCACCAACGGGTCGGTGAGGATCCGGACGCCATCGACCTCCACGAGCACCGTCGAATGCCCCATCCACGTCACCGAGATCCGGGGTACCCGCTCGATCTCTTGCGACCGGGCACGCCCATCCGGAGCGGCGGATGACCCCTGGTGGGCTGGCGTTCACGGCGCTCTGATCCGCCATCAGACGACCGGCAGGTCGATCAGACGTGCCGCCGTGAACGTGAGCACCACGGCTGCCATGGCGAGGAGTGCCAATCGAGCCGGTCGGGATGCGAATGACGTGGTCACGCCCGCGAAGAACAGAGCGGTGGCGGTGAAAAGCGTCAACAGCAGGTAATCGTCGGCGTTGTCGGACGCCTCGCTGCTTCGCTCCAAGGCAGCGTCGCTTTCGGCCGCCTTGGCGGTGCTGTCGGCGAAGAGGATGTCGAGGTACTCCTCGTCGGTGAAGATGTTGAATGAATCGTCTCCCGCCCGGACGGACGCCTCCCATCGGTCGAGCACCGGCAAGAACTCCGGGCGCACGAGGTTCGTCACGGAGGAACTCAAGGGCCTGCTCATCGCCGTCGGCGACGGCGTGTGCATACTCGGTCGCCGTGTTCGCGTCGTACGCGAACTTCTGGGTACCGAGTGAGAACGACTCGGAGGCGTCGATGCGGGTGATTCCCGCGTCGCGCGACTCGCGTGTCTCCTCGCCGTTCCAGCGCGATGACTCGAGGCCGCACCACGCCGTTGCGACACTTCCGACGCCGAGCAGCAACACGGCGAGCATCTCGAGGGCGGTCCGATTTCCGCCGACTCGACGGCCTCGCGTCCGACCGTGGAGCTCACGAGCCATCAACTTGCGGCGATGACGAGGCGTCGCCTTCCGCAACCGGCTCGACCTCGGTCGGCTGCTGATCTGCACCCGTCGAGTCGGCTTCGGCCGGCGGAGATGCCACCGCGCGCGCCGCCGTGGCATCGCCGATCACAATCCGCCCGTCCCAACGCTGAAGAGCTTCACGCCCGAGCTCGAGCTGCCGGTAGCGCAGAACGGCGTCGGTGAGGCTCGACGCCAGCTGAGCGGTCGTCTTGGCTTCGTTGTCCACCCGCAACTTGCGCACCCGAGCATCCGCCTTCTCGAGCTCGAGCCCGACCTTGGCGCGCACCGTGGCGGCGATGACCTCGTTGACGGAGCCGAAATCGATGCCGCGCAGATTGAACATGCCGACCTCGAAGCCGTCCTCCTGGAACAACTCGACCACACGCGCGGCCAGCTTCGCCTCGAGTTGGTCACGCGCGGCGCCGAACGCATCGTCGATGCCGTACGTGTCCGATGCGAGCTCCTCGATGATCAAGCGGCGGCTCTGGTCGCGGACCAGTCGCTTGAGGCCGTCGGGGCCGACCCGCTCGTGGAGCTCGCGCAACCCGTCAGGACGGATGCGGAATCGGATCGTGTAGTACACCCCGACCGCGGTGCGGTCACCGAGTCGAGCGAGCAACGGTGGATCGGCGAAGTCCGTCGCTTCCGCACCGCCGTCATCCGCGGTGAGGTATGTCAGCTCGCGCAGCGGATAGCCCTGGATCATCTGGTGCCGGAACGGCCAGACGAAGTGTGCGCCCGGCGTGAGGATCTTGTCGGTTGCCTTGCCGCGCACGATGAGCAAACCCACCGAGCCCGAATCGATGCGCACCAACGCCTCCTGCAACAACTGCCAGACGGCGAACGCCAGCAACGGCAAGCCGATGACGAGCAGGACGACGATCGCAACTCCGCTCATGGTCTGTCAGTGCTCCAGCTCGTCAACCCGCGAGGAGGCGCGCCTTCGCTGCGGCGAACTCGTCATCGGTGAGCAGACCGTTCGCCCTCATGTCGCCGAGCTGCTGCAGCTGGCTCATCATGTCGTTGCCAGCCGGAGCGGCGGCGGTGTGGCGGCCTGTTGCGCCTGCATGGCGTTCATCTGGGCCTGCATCTCTGCCATGTCGGCCTGCGTCTCGAAGGCTGCCTGTTGCGCCGCGGCCTCCTGTTCGTGAGCCTGCGCCTTGCCGGCTTGCCTCCGCGAGACTCCACCCGCCACGGCTGTCGCCGTTCCGGCGACAACTGCAGTGCGGGCCATGGTGCCCGCGATCCCGGGGCGTCCCATTCTGCGACGTCTCATGTCATTCTCCTTTGATCTCGGTGTCTGGTGACTCTCGGTGTCTGGATGATCGCGGTGTGCGGAGATGGCCGTGTCACTCGGCCGAGGCCAGTTCGGCGACGATCTCGTTGACGACGTCGCCTGGCACACGGAAGTTCAGCGCCAGGACGCCCCCCGCGGCCACGATCGCGTCGCGCAACGGTCTCGACCACGTGTGCTCGAAGACGAGCAGTGCGGCTGAACTGTTGGGCTCGAGGCCCGCCGCGAACTCGTGCACGTCGTCGTCAGAGATCAGCGCGTCGGCCTGGTTGAACAGATTCGACAGCGCCTTGACGTCGTCGTCGAGACCGAGCTCGTCGAACTCGACGAACACGATGTCGCCCTCGGCGGTCTTCGAGACCATCAACGCATCGATCACACTGATGGTGTCCTGCTCGATCAGCCGAGTGAGCTCGGGGATGATCTCGCCGGTGAAGTTGTTTTCGGGGAACGCGATCATCACTACTTCGATGGGGCCAAGGGCCATGATCTTCCTCCGTGTCGTCGGTCAGCACACCCTACGCCGACGACATGTGAACAACCAGTGGCGACCGATTCACCTGCGTGCGGTCCGACCTCCGGCCGGGTAGGTCAATCTAGAGTCGGCGTTGCATGAGCGAGACGCTGGCGAAGTCCGACGTGCACAACGATCGCCTGCTCCAAGCCCGCTTCTTCGCGGTCCCCGCCGGAGCCAAGCGAGACCGTCGACCCACCGATGTCGTCGTGTTGGTCACCTCGCTCGTCGTGCTCGCGGTGTTCGCCACTCGGGCGGGCGAACCGTTGCGTGGCTTCGAAGCGGCGCTCAGCGAACTTGTCAGTCACCTTCCGGCGTTCCTCGACCCGGTGTGGCAGATCGCCTACGACGCCCTCGCGGTCTGGGCCTTCTGCGTGACGGCCGTCGCCGTGGCACGCCGTCGATGGGGACTCGTTCGCGATCTCGCGATCACGGTCGTGGCCGTCATCTGCTTCGCGGCCCTGGTCGGACGGTGGACCAACGCCACGTGGCCCGACGTGGTCGACGGGCTGTTCGGCACCGATGGTCCCGTCGACTACCCCGCCGTCGGACTCGCACTCTGGATCGCGATCGGAAGTCTTGCCTCGTCGCACGTGAGCCGTCCGTACCGGTACCTCGGCCGGTGGATCGCGATCGCCGGAGGATGCGCCGCGGTGGCGCTCGGCGTGACCACTCCGAGCGGATCGGTCGGCGCTGTCGCGCTCGGCCTCGCAGTCGCCGCATCTGTGCACCTCTGCTTCGGCTCACCCGGCGGACTTCCATCGATGGCGCAAGTGCAGGCGGCCCTCGCCGGGATCGGCGTCGAGGCGGAGCCGATCGATGTGATGCGGCGCAGGGGAGTCGTGTGTGTCCGCGCTCGCGATGCGACGGGAGCCGACCTCGACGTCAAGATCTACGGCAGGGACGCGTGGGACGGACAGTTGCTCGTCTCGCTGTGGAGGTTCATCTGGTACCGCGACGGCGCGCCGACCCTTGCCGTGACGAGGCTGCAGCAGGTGGAGCATGAGGCATTCCTGACGTTGCTCGCGGAACGTCGAGGCGCCGCGGTCAACCCGGTCGTGGCAGCCGGTGCCGATTCGATCGGCGACGCACTCCTCGTGACTCGTCGCGCCGGGCGGCCTCTCGCCGAGATCACCGAGGAGCCGGACGAGGGCCTTGGTGCGTCGATGTGGCGGTCCCTTCGTGCGCTGCATGACGCCGGAATCGCGCACGGATCGATCGATGCGGAGCGGGTGTTCGTCGACGGTGACGTGGTGAGGTTCGCCGACCTGTCGGCGGCCACCGTGGAGTCGGTCCCGAGTGGGTTCGAGGTCGACCGGGCCCAGGTCCTCGTCACGACGGCCGTCACCGTCGGCACGGCACGCGCGGTGGCCGCGGCGCTCGCCGCTCTCGGCCCCGAAGGCCTCGCCAACGCGTCGACCTACGTGCAGCAAGCTGCGCTGTCGGGTCGCCTCCGACGAGACGCCGCCGCCGCCGAGCTCGACATCGACGATGTCCGGGCCGCGGCGGTGGCTGCCGCTGGAGTCGAACGCCGAGAGCTCCAGCAGCTTCGCCGCCTCACGTGGGGTCGCGTGCTGATGGCGGTGTTGCTGTTCATCGCCGGATCGACGCTCGTGTCCAGCCTCACCGACATCGGCCTCGACACCATCGCCGACGCCATGCGTGATGCCAGCCTCCCCATCGTCGTCCTGGCCTTCCTGGTCTCGATGTCGGCGCGCTTCGCCAACGCCGTTGCACTGTCGGGTCTGGCGCCGACGAAGGTGCCGCTCGGCCGGCTCACGATGCTGCAGCTGGCGATGAGCTTCGTGAACCTCGCGATGCCCGCGACCGCCGGGCGGGTCGCGATCAACATCCGGTTCTTCCAGCGCAGCGGCGTCGAGCCGACCACCGCGGTTGCGATCGGAGCAATCGACGGTTTCACCGGATTCCTCAGCCAGATGACCCTGATGGGCACCGTCTTGATCTTCGGTCTCGGGACGCTCGAATTGCACCTCGACGAGACGTTCTCCATCGACAACGTCGGCGCCCTCCTTCTGGCTCTGGCCATCGCG
This sequence comes from Ilumatobacteraceae bacterium, assembly GCA_963722415.1. GTDB lineage: Bacteria > Actinomycetota > Acidimicrobiia > Acidimicrobiales > Ilumatobacteraceae > JALOLG01. Next base: position 9,846 of record CAVRNI010000060.1, on the reverse strand, counting down.
CTGGCCGTCGCCATCGCAGTGGTCGCGCTCGTGTCCTCACTCCGCCGCCGCGTCGTCGGCGCCTTGACCAAGCTTCGAGAGTTCCTCGTGCCGCTGTTGCGAACACCGCGTCGTCTGGTCACGGCGCTGAGTGCCAACCTCGTCGCCGAGCTGATCTACGCGCTCACCCAGTACATCGTCCTCGCCGCCTTCGATCAGTCGGTCCCGTTCGCGGACGTGGTGCTCGTCAACATCGGCGTGTCGCTCTTTGCCGGCCTGATGCCGGTTCCCGGCGGGATCGGCGTGACGGAGGCGGCGCTGACCGCGGGATTCATCGCCATGGGAGTGCCCGAGGCGACGGCCTTCGCGGCGGCCCTGACGAGCCGTGTGGTCACCTATTACACGCCCCCCGTGTTCGGCGTCTTCGCCTTCCGCTGGCTGCAGCGGCGGCACTACCTCTGAGTCCCGGAACTCGAAGGTCGCGGCCTGGGCGGTGGCGCACGCGATGCCGTCGCATTCGGTTGTATCCACCGTGCCCCGTGACGGGTCTGGCGATGTGCCCGAGACACCCTCGCGGCACACCCCCAAGGAGACCACCATGAACCGTCGTCGTACCGCCTGGCGAGGCCTCGTCGCACTCGTCGCGTTCTCCATCTCTGCGACCGCCTCGGGACGCGCCGCGAACGCCACCGTCGAGGATTGGGATCACCCACTCATGACGAGCCAGGGCATCGATTTCGGGGACGGATCGTTCGTCTGGGGCGCACCCGTGGGAACGGGCTTGCTGCTGTGGGACTTGACCAACGGCCTCGTCAACCCGTTCCTGTCCGGCACGCTCCACCTCAACAACGTGTCGCAGAATTGGGGGCGGATGCACATGGGCTACTTCGACCCCGGCGGAAACCTGCTCGAGATCCATCACAGCGATTCGCACAAGGCCACCGACAACTCTCATCACGAGTGGTCCGTCGACTTCCCACCGGCCATGCCACGGGCGGATCTGGCCGAAGTCGAGATCTGCACCGAGTTGAGCGGTGACAACGTGACGTTCGACCGGATCCGTTGCAAGCGGTACGAGTTCAACAACTGAGCAGGTCGCAGCGCACCTCGCAGGCACAGCGCGGCTCTGGTCGGTCCGGCTACAGCGCTTTCACGTATCGGTGAGATGGCACCACGATGGGCGCGCGATCGCCGGCCGCCAGGTAATCGAACAGACCGTCATCGGACCAGCCGCGACGTTCGTAGAACCGCCGAGCACGCGCGTTGCCGGACACGACGGCGAGCCACGCGACAGCATGACCAGCCTCACCGATCTGGCGTTCCGCCTCGGCCATGAGAACGTCAGCCACTCCTGTGCCGCGGTGTCGCGTGGCGACGTACACCTGCTCGATCTCGTCGTCGACAACCATGACGAATCCGGCGATCTCGCCTTCGATCACGGCGACGGTCGTATCGGTGAGGCGCTGTGGGGCACGTACCCGGAACGATTCCTCGTGGCGGGCCGCGAGCAGCTCGCGGGGCACATGGCCGAGGTGTCCGTCGCGCCAGCCGAGATGCCAGATCTGGGCGATCGCCGGTGCATCTCCCGGTTGTGCCGGACGGAGCTCGACGTCTTCAGCGTTCATCGTGATACCCGAGTGCGTCGAGCGAACGGCGGATGGCGGCGAGCTCGTTGTCGACGTTGTCGCGAAACCGCGGGTTCACTCGCGCGGTTCCGACGAACCAGAGACCGAAGGCGACCTCCCTTGCCGCGATGAACACGTCGAGCCGAGCGAGTTGCTCGTCCGCGAGCTCGCGGTGCGCGGTGTACCCCTCGACCAGTGCGTCGCGAAAGGCGGTGTAGTCGCTGCGATGTCGGAGCTCCCAGAGCGCCACGGCGACGTCATAGATGCGATATCCGAACCCGCAGTCGTCGAAGTCGATGAGACGCGCTTCGCCGCCGGCGAACAGCGTGTTGTCGAGGTGGAGGTCGGCATGGATGAGGCCGAACGTCCCGGAGTCCGTGCCGAGTTGCTCCATCACCTTTCCGGCCTGCGTCGCGACCTCGTCGAACACTCGCCGCAGATCGATGGGGAGGAGGTCCCAGACGGCTGCGGCGTTGATGCCGCCGTACTCCATGGTGTCGCCGAAGAACGTCTCCCAGTCCCACCGGATGCGGAGGAACCCATCGGGCGGCGACCAGCGGTCGGCGTGGTTGTGGAGCCGAGCCATGGCATCGCCGAGACGTCGCAGGTGGACGGGTCGCGGGGATGCCGCGTGGCGGCGGCCGTCCATCCACCGCAGCAGGGAACAGCATCGCGGTTCGTCGACACCCTCGGACGCGGCCGTCGTCACGAGCCGCCCGTCCAGCGCCGGTTGCGGTTCGGGCACGGCGAGGTCGGTCTCGGCCCGCAACGCGACCAACCAGTCGAGCTCTGACTGGATCGCGGTCAGCGAATCGACATCGCGCCCGTGCCGCCGGGGTCGATGGACCCGCAGGAGAAATCGACGCGCCTCCAGCGTCGCGTGGCGCGAGCCGTCCACCGCGATCGATGCGTCGACCATGAACGTGGTGTTCTCGCCGTGCGTCACGAAGCGCAGGGTCGGATCGACGACTGGGTACGACTCGAGTGCCCGGATGGCAAGCCGGCGCAGCGGTGCGATCTGCTCAGCGTGAGAGAGCACGCCGCAAGCTTCGATGCCGGCGCTGCCCTACGGCAAGGTCGGCACAAGGGGCGGCACGAAGGCGGCACCGTCAGAACGGGCCGTGGGCGGCGTCGAGGCCGGGGGAGACGGTCTTGCCGACCGAGAGACCCTTGGTGACCGCGGTGAGTTTGCCTTCCTTCCAGCCCTCGGCCGACAAGGCGCTGACGATGGCGGCGATCTTCTTGCGCATCGGCGTCCCGGTTGCCCATGTCTGGAGCGTCATGACCGTGCCGTCGTCGTCCTTCACAGTGTTCGGGAACCGAGCCACGATCGCCTCGATGCGGGGCACCGGCTTGGGCGGGATCCGGGGTTTCCCGCCGGGCACCACTGGCAGCGCTCCGAGCGCAGTCGATCTGCGTCTCGTTTGTAATGTACGACGATCACCATGAGCGGCGTCCGTGCTGACGAGACCCATCGGTTCGCTCGGACCGATCGCATCGCCGCGGCACCGCGCCACCCGGTCGACCTCGTCCGATCCGATCGAGGCGGACAACGCGTTCCAGATCGCGGTGGCGTGGCGCGAGTTGCGCCGCTGTGCGTCGACTCCGGCGCTGCGCTATCAGTTCTTCGGCTCCAGCCACGACGCGTTGGAACAGGGTCAGATGGACACCCTCGACCTGCTCCTCATCCGCCAGGGATGGCGGATGTGCGAGCTCGCCGAGGCCCTACGCGTCGATCCCTCCACCGCAACCCGAGCTGTCCAGCGCCTCGTCAACGACGGTCTGGCGGAGCGTCGGCAGAGCACGGACGACGGGCGCGTCGTGCTCGTGTATCCGAGCGCCGAGGGCAAGCGCAGGCATGCGGCCGTCTCCCGCCGCCGTGTCGACGCGGTGTGCCGGATCCTGAGCGCCTTCGACGCCGACGAGCGGGCGCAGCTCGCCGGGCTCCTCGGCCGCTTCGTCGACGCCTTCGATGAGCTCGTCGACGAACTGGCGACCGAGGGCGACGGCTCGACTGCAACCGAGGCTGGTGCAATCGGCGACGTCGCACCCGATCAATGGTCGGGCGCCCCCGAACCGGCCGAGGCGGTCAGATAGGGTCGCCCCCCGTGGCGTCCAGCGACACGTTCGCCGAGCAAGCGATGGAGTACGCGCCGCAGCTCTATTCGGCTGCGCTCCGCATGACCCGCAATCAGGCCGACGCCGAAGACCTCGTGCAGGAGACGTATCTCCGCGGGTTCCGAGGGTTCCACACGTTCCAGGAGGGAACCAACCTGCGGGCGTGGTTGTTCCGCATCCTCACCAACGCGTTCATCAACAAGTACCGCGCCAAGCAGCGACGCCCGATCGAGACGGATCTCGCCGATGTCGAAGACCTGTACCTGTACCGGCGGATCGGCTCGCTCGAAACATCGGCGGCGGGGCTCTCGGCCGAGGATCAGTTCTTCGATCTGTTCACCGATGACGAGGTGAAGCAGGCGCTCGAGGATCTGCCGGAGAACTTCCGCTTGCCGGTGATCCTCGCCGATGTCCAAGGTTTCAGCTACAAGGAGATCGCCGAGATGCTCGACATCCCGATCGGAACCGTGATGTCGCGGCTCCACCGGGGAAGAAAAGCGATGCAGCGCGCGTTGTACGATTTTGCCGAGGCGCGTGGCCTCGTCGAACACACTCCTGACCCGGTTGCAGACGGTTGAGGGCTTCAGAGGTTTGAGCGATGGCTGACGACGGTTGCGGAGAGACGATCCGGGAGCTCGAGACGTTTCTCGACGACGAGCTCTCCGACGACGTGCGCGCGCAGATCCACGAGCACCTCGAGGGATGCGTCGACTGCCTGCAAGCGTTCGACTTCCAGGCCGAGCTGAAGGCGGTCATCCGCCGCAAGTGCAGCAACGACGAGTTCCCGCCCGGCCTGCTCGCCAAGATCGAACGCTGCTTCGACACCGACTTCGACGGCGACGGCATCATCGGCGAACCCGTGTCTGATTGAGCCGGCCCGTGCGCTGACCCCCGTGCTCTGACTCTCAGCGGGCGCGGGGCGCGAGGCCGAGGGCGGTGCGGGCGAGGAAGTCGTGCGCTCGGTTGGCGCCGAGCGGATGCATGAACGCACCAGCACGCGCGTCACGCCACGCCTTCGACAACGGATGACCGTTCATGTAGCCGGCGCCTCCGCTGAGTGCCAACGCCCGGTCCGTGATCCGAGTCGCGGCGTCGCCGAGGTGGGCCTTGGCCGCCTGCACCTCGGCGAACACCGCCTGGGCGGCGTCGAACGGCGCATCACCGGCTGGGAACGCGGCGTGGTACGCGTCGATCGTCGACGCCGACCGGTCGAACACGGCGCGCATCGTGGCGAGATCGATCACGTTCTCCGAGAGGCGCATCGCGGCGTGCGTGTCGGCGGCCACCTGCTCGGCACGCCTCGCGAGCGTTGCGACGATCCGCGCGTGGGCGGCTTCGGCGATCCCCAGCGACGCCGCGGCGTGGAACGCACCTGACGCCAGGTAGCGGTCGAACATGGGCACCGAATACGAACCGGTCGGGAACCCGTCACGGATCGCTCCGGCGCCGAGGCGGACGTCGTGGAACGACACCGAACCCGATGCCGAAGCGCGCATCCCGAGTGCGTCCCAGTCGTCGTGGAACTCGACACCGGGTGTATCCGTCGGCACGATCGCGAAGCCGTAGCGCTCCGAGCCGGCGCGGTCGACGATAGGTCACGGCGACGGAGAGGGCTGTCGCCGCGGGCGACATCGTGGCGAAGCGCTTCGTTCCGCTGACGACCCAACCATCGTCGACCTTGGTGGCGGTGGTCGCCGGACGCGACAGGTCCTGTCCAGCCGGCTCGCTGATCGCCGCGGCCAGCACGACGTCAGTCGCTGCCATGCCGCAGAGCACTCCGGCGAGCGCGCTCGCCTTCGCCTGCTCCTCGCAGACGACCGCGACCTGCCACTGCCGAACGATGTTGATCGTCGCTGCCAGGTGCATGTTGACGCCGATCGTCGTGGCTGCGTCACCTCTCGCCAGCCGCGACACGGCGACGAGCACGTCGTGCGTCGAAGTGACTCCGGCACCGCCGAACGCGACGGGGATGGGCGCGACGAGGAAGCGACCTTGCCGCAGTGCGGCGAGATGTTCGGCCGCGAATGTTCGCGTCGCGGTCGTGGTCGATGGCGCCGGCGGCGAACTGCTCCGCGTAGCGCTCGGCGTCGGCGACCATCGCGGCGCCGGCTTCCGTGTTGGCGTGCAGCTCCGAGCTCGTGACGAAGGCGGTTGCCGAGCTGACCGCCGCCTGGTCGACCGGGCGAGGAGCGCCGGCGAGAGGGGTGTCGGGGGGCGGCGTGAGTGTCGTGGTCATGGTCGACAGCGTGGATGACGCTGCTCGCAAGCCGCTGGCGCCTCGCGTCAGTCGCCCGCGAGCGCGATGCCAGCGACGACGCGGAACATGCGATCAAGAAATCGATGAAAGGAACCCACAGAATGACCATCACCGATCGACCGACCGCCGACGCCATCCTCTCCGACGAACTGCTGAAGCGGTTCCGCGGACGGGCCGCCGGCTACGACCGTGCCAACACGTTCTTCCACGAGGACTTCGAGGAGCTCGCCGCGCTCGGCTACCTGGCCGCCCCGGTCCCCGCCGACCTCGGTGGTTGGGACGTCAGCCTCGGCGAGCTCGGACAACTGCAACGGCGCCTCGCCCGGTACGCACCCTCGACCGCACTCGCCACCAGCATGCACTTCTACTGGGTGGGGATGGCCGCCGAGCTGCACCGCTGGGGCGACCCGACCCGCGACTGGATGCTGCACGACGTGGCCGCCGGCCACATCTTCGCGGCCGGTCACGCCGAGGCCGGCAACGACGTCCCGGTCGCGCTGTCGACCGCGCGCGCCGAGCGGGTCGAGGGCGGCTACAAGTTCTACGGCCACAAGCACTTCGGCTCCCTGAGCCCGGTGTGGACCCGGTTCGGAGTCCACGCGATGGATGCGTCCGACCCGGCCAACCCCGTCATCGTCCATGGCTTCGTCGATCGTGACGATCCGGGCTACGAGATCGTGCCCACATGGGACACGCTCGGCATGCGCGCCACGCAGAGCCACGACACCAAGCTCAACGGCGTCTTCGTCCCCGACGACCGGATCGGGGCGGTTCTCCCGGCCGGCGACAACACCGATCCGTTCTTCTTCGTCCTGAACATCTGGCCGCTCACACTGATCGCCAACGTCTACGTCGGGATCGCCGAGCGGGCGTTCGAGTTGGCGGTCGAAGCCGCCACGCGCAAGACGTCGATCGGGGTCGCGCGGATCGCTCGCCTATCACCCGATGATCCAGCACCGCGTCAGCGAGATGTACCTCGAGCTCGACGCGATGCGAGCGGTCGTCGATCGCCTGCCGGCCGACTTCGCGGCCGGCGTCGACCACGGCGAGCGTTGGGCGATGCAGATCCTGTCCGCCAAGTGGCGCGCCACCGAGGGCGCCAAGCGCGTGGTCGACATCGCCGTCGACGTCGCCGGTGGGCAGGCGATGTTCAAGACCAGCGAGCTCGAACGCCTCTACCGCGACGTACGGGCGGGCGGCTTCCATCCCGGCACCGTGGCGTTCACCCACGAGGTCGTCGGCAAGACGGCGCTCGGAGTCGCCGGCGATCAGCCTCGCTGGTGATCGGCTGAGCCCGCATTGTCGAGCGCGTCGGCGGCCAACTCACGGAGCTCGTCATCGTCGAGTTGGCCGCCGCGCTCGACCGCCGCTTCGAACGCGGCCTCCCCGAGGTCGCGACGCAGCCGGCGATTCAGTGCCGACTGGCGGTACGCATCGGGACCGAACGCCGGCGCGGCGTCGCTCACCGCGACCCCGCCGTGGAGGATGGCCGCCGTCTCGGCGTCGCCGAGCGACGCGAGCACCTCCACCACGCCGCGCATGATCGTCACGCCGATCGGGCCGAGTGAGCCGATCTGCCAGAACTCGAGCAACTCGCGGTAGGCGGCGGCGGCGGCCCGTGGGTCGCCGTTGCGGGCCTCGAGCGACGCCGCGGTGAGGCCGGCAACGCCCTTGACGAACCGGCAGCTGCACGCCTCGGCGTGCTCGAGGGCGGCGTCGATGTGACGGCGGGCGCGCTCTGGATCGTCGGCGGCGAGCACCTCGCCGGCGGCGTAGCGGGCCCAGCACGACACGATCGAGTTGCCCTCCGATTGTGCCTCGACCGTCCAGCGCTCGGCATCCTCGGCGGCCGAGGCGTCGCCCGCCAGCCCTCGGAACAGCAGCTCCTGGAACCGCTCGACGGCGAACCAGACCGTGTCGCCGGCGGCGGCGGCAAGGGCGGCGGCTTCGATGGCGAGCGGGATCGCCACGTCGAGGTTGCCCGCCCGCCCTTCCAGGTTCATGTTGGCGGCGACGAGGCCCCGGTGCGCACGTGTGCCCGGCTCCGCCAACGCCAAGCCCTCGCGGAGCGCAGCCCACGCGCCGTCGACATCGCCGAACTGCCAGCGGCCGTAGCACACCGAGTCGAGGAGCTCGGCGCGGCGTGGGTCGTCAGCCGCGACGACGTCGAGGGACGCCTCGACCCATGCGAAGATCTCGGGCCGCATGGCTTGGAACGCGAAGTCGAACAGCGAGACGGCGAGCTCGACCAGCGCGTCGACGTCGGCGCAGTCGACCAGCCAGGCGTGCGCGGCGCGGAGGTTGGCGATATCGGCATCGATGGCGGCGAAGACCCGGTCGGCATCGTTCGGTCGGCGCAACGCGGCGTAGTGCTCGCTCGCCATTCGCACGAAATGGTGGGCATGGGCGAGTCGGACCGCGTCGAGCACGCCCCGCTCCGTCAGGCGGTCGATCCCGTACTGGCGCACCGTCTCGAGCATCTGGAAGCGCGTCGCCCCATGGGCATCGGGCGCCGCGCTCAGGAGTGAGCGCGCGACGAGGCGGGCGATGACATCGGCCGCGGCGACGCGGTCGAGTCCGGTCACGCCGGCCACGGATTCGACGGTGGCCCCTCCGGAGAACACCGCCAATTGCTCGCACACCTCACGTTCGTGATCGTCGAGGAGGTCGAACGACCAGCGCACGGTCTCGACGAGCGACCGGTGGCGTTCGGCCGTGCGGCGCCCCCCCGTCAGCAGGCGGAAGCGTTGGCTCAGCGCGTCGGCGATCTCACGGACCGAGAGCGCCTGCGACCGCGCCGCCGCCAGTTCGATCGCCAGCGGCAGACCGTCGAGTCGCTGGCAGATGTACAAGACGTCGGCTTCCTCGGCCTCGCTCGGCGTGAAGCCGGGTCGAACGGCGCGGGACCGTTCGACGAACAGTTCGCCGGCGAGGACGTCGTCGAGCGGCTCGACGGCGCACACGTGCTCGCCGCTGACGGCGAGGCGTTCGCGGCTCGTCGCCAGCACCGACACGGTGGTCGTCGCCGTCACGATGCGCTCGACAAGCGCCGCCGCGGCGTCGATCACGTGCTCGCAGTTGTCGAGCACGAGCAGCACGCGTCGCCCGCGCAACACCTCGACGAGTCGCGACTCCAGTGGGATCTCTGACCTCGAGTCGGCGCCGAGCGTGGTGGCCACGGCGGCGACGACCTCGTCGCCGCGTCCCACCGCCGCCAGCTCACAGAACGCGACGAAGTCGAACCCGTCGGAATCGTCGCGGTCGCCTGATTCACCGTCGATGCTGTGCGCCACCTCAACGGCCAGCCGCGTCTTGCCGACGCCACCGGGGCCGGTGATGGTGACGGTCCTCGCAGTGCGGACGATGTCGCGCACCTCACTCAACAGGCGGTCGCGGCCGATCAGCCGCGTCGCCGGCTGGGGCAGGACCGACGCGGTGGGACCGACGACGTCGTGTCGCGGCCGCGGTACATCGAGCGTGTGGTCGAGCATCGATCGTTCGAGATCGCGCAGCGCTGGTGACGGATCGAGCCCGAGCTCGTCGGCCAGGTGGCGGCGGTGGTCCTGGTAGGCCTGCAGGGCCTCGGGCTGGCGGCCGGCGCGATACAGCGCGGTCATCAGCAACGCCCGCGTCCGGTCGCGCAACGGGTGTTCCGTGGCGAGCCTGACGAGGTCGGCGAGCGCCTCCTCGTGGCGCCCGACCGCGAGCAACGCGTCGAACCGCTCCTCGTTGGCGAGCAACCACAGCTCCTCGAGCCGCGATGCCTCGGTGCGAGCCGAGTCCCAATCGACGAACTCCGTGTACGGCGCGCCGCGCCAGAGCGCGAGCGCCGCATCGAACCACTCGATCGCCTTCTCGGGCGTGGTG
>CAVRNI010000059.1:0-19709 GCA_963722415.1 Ilumatobacteraceae bacterium | reverse complement strand
CGCCAGCTTCTCGACGAAGCCTTCCAGCTGGCGCAGGTTGCGGCACTCGTAGACACCGTCGGTGTGGGTGCCGTACTCGCCGACGATCGAGTCGCCGGTGTTCCAGTACGACCGCGGCTCGGGGTTGAGCCAGTACACGTGGCGCGCCTTGTGACGCATCTCCTTCACGACCCACGACTGGCTGGCGTGGTAGTTGTTGCGGGCGTCGCCGAGCAGCAGCACGGTGGTCTTCGGACCGACGTCCTTGCCGTAGCGCTCCCAGAACACCTCGAACGCGTGCCCGTAGTCGCTGTGGCCGTCGACCCACACCACGTCGGCCTCGGTGTTGACGCGATGGATCGCCTCGGTGATGTCCTCGGTGGCCTTGAAGTAGTCGGTCACCTCGTCGATGCCGTCGATGAACACGAACGAGCGGACCTTCGAGAACTGGTTCTGGATCGCGTACACCAGCATCAGCGTGAAGCGGGCGAAGGCGGCGACCGAACCGGAGATGTCGGCGACGACCATCAGCTCGGGCTTGGCCGGGCGCGGGTACTTGAACTTCGGCTCGGCCGGCACCCCGCCGTAGCTGAGCGAGTGGCGCACGGTGTTGCGGAAGTCGAGCGGACCCTTGCGGCCGTGGCGGCGCTTACGGGTGAGGCGGGCGGCGAGCTTGCGGGTCAACGGGTACAACGCCTTCTTCAGTGACTGCATCTCGTCGCGGGAGGCGTGCATGAACTCGACGTCTTCCGGCAACGGCTTGCGCAGCGTCTTGGCCATCGCCTCGGCGCCACGGTCGGCGACCAGCCGGCGCCGGATCTCGGCTTCGACCTCGCCCTTGAACTTCTCGATGCGGTCCTGGTACTCCTCTTTCTCGAGCCGCTCCTCGAGCGACGTCAACTCGCCACCGACCTGCTCCCTGGTGGCCTCCATCAGCTTCTCGAGCATGCCGTCGAGGTCGAGGTTGCGCAGCGTGCGGTACAGGTAATAGGTGCCGCCGACGGGGCGCCCCGGCTCCATCCCGGCGAAGCGCTGCACCGCCTGGCGGGCCATCGCCCGCATCATCGCCTGGTCGCCGTTGAGCAGCGCCTGCATCAGCAGCTGGGCGATCTCCTCCGGGGTGAGGTTGTCCATCGCCCCACCGCCGTCGGCGCCGCGCCCCTCGCCCTGGCGCATCTGGTCCTGCATCTCGCGCCACATCTCGTCGAGGTCGGTCTCGTCACCGTCGAGCAGCCGGTACTCGGGCCCGCGCAGGCTGAAGTACACCTCGAACACCGTCTCGAAGGCGCGCCAGTGGGCGTTGTTCTTGACCAACGTCGCGCCGAGGGCGTACTTGAACGCCTCCCGGTCGTCGATCGGGATGTGCTGCACCGCCTCCATGGCGTCGAGGTTCTCGGTGAGGCTGACCGGGAGCCCGGCGTTGCGGAGCTCACCGACGAACCCGTTCAGCAGGTCGAGCATGGCAGCGCGCGATTCAGACGGTCGTTGGCCGACGGCACCGCGCCATCACGAGCTCTCCACGGAGAGCTCTTTGGCCGTCTTGGCGATGTCGGTCTGGTACTTGAGCAGGATGTGCAAGGTCTCCTTGGCGACCTTCTCGTCGATGGTCTCGATGTTGAGCAGCATCAGCGTGCGCGCCCAGTCGAGGGTCTCCGACACACTCGGCGACTTCTTGAGGTCGAGCTGGCGGATCGACCGGACGATTCGTGCGATCTGGTCGGCGAGGTTCTCGGTGACTCCCGGCACCTTCGTGAGCACGATCTCCTTCTCGCGCTCGAGCGTCGGGTAGTCGACGTGGAGATAGAGGCAACGCCGCTTCAACGCCTCCGACAGCTCGCGGGTGTTGTTCGACGTCAGGAACACGAGCGGGATCTGCTTGGCGACGATCGTGCCCAGCTCGGGGATCGACACCTGGTAGTCGGACAGGATCTCGAGGAGGAGCGCTTCGGTCTCGACCTCCACCCGGTCGACCTCGTCGATCAGGAGCACGACCGGATCTTCGGCGCTGATCGCCTCGAGCAGCGGGCGGGTCAGCAGGAACTCGTCGGAGAAGATGTCGTCGTGGACCTCACTCCACGAGTCGGAGTCCTTGTCGGCCTGGATGCGGAGCAACTGCTTCTTGTAGTTCCACTCGTACAACGCCTTGGATTCGTCGAGTCCTTCGTAGCACTGGAGGCGGATCAAACGGGCGCCGGTCATCTCCGCCGCCGACTTCGCGAGCTGCGTCTTGCCGGTGCCAGCAGGACCCTCGACGAGCACCGGCTTGCCGAGCCGGTCGGCGAGGAACACCACGCCGGCGATGCCGTCGTCGGCCAGGTAGTGCACGTCGCGGAGCCCGTCCCGGACCTGCTGCACGCTCTCGAAGCGCTCTGCTGTCATGCGTCGAACGCTACCGCCCCCCTTGACCAGGGGGTCAATTGGATACGGCCGACGCAACTCCGTGAACTGTCTGCGTCAGACTGCCAACGGCGGCATCTGAAGCAGACAGTACGCTTCGTCTGCGATGGCAGGGCCGCTGGCGAAGTATGTCTCGGCCTTCGTCGACACCATCGACCGTGATCTGGCGGCGCTGGCCGGCGAATCGCACCGCGACGACTGCCTGCGCGAGGCCTCCGATCTGGTGAGCGCCTTGCTCGACGCCGACGGGAGGCTGTCCGACGCCGAGCTGCGGGCGTGGCTCGAGGACGTCGGGTCACTGCTCACACCGCCGGTGATCGTGACGCCGCAGCGACTCCGCGAGGGCGAGATGCTGACCGGCACGGCCGCCTGGCTCGAACGGCCGAGCACGCTGTTCGACCTGCTGCTGAAGGCCGACGCCCGGGACGGCGAACGCCGCGCCAACCGCTACTACGACGTCGCGCTCAAGCTCGCCCACGCGACGGCCGCCATCGACCTCGTGCCGTCGCCGGACGAGATCGGCGCGATCGATCGCTTCCGCTCGACACTGCTGCAGGCGATGGACACCACCGCGGTCCCGCGGCCTGGCCAGCCGACGGTCGCCGCAGCAGCCGGTTCAGCCTCCGGCCGCCACACCGGATGTGCCCGAGCTCCCACCCGAACGTCCCCTCGAGGAACTGCTCGCCGAGCTCGACGAGCTGATCGGCCTCGACCATGTGAAAGAGGAGATCCGGCGCCTGACGAGCCTGCTGCGGATCCAGAAGATCCGTACCGCACGCGATCTCCCGACCGTCGAGACGAGCCATCACCTCGTGTTCACCGGCAACCCGGGCACCGGCAAGACCACCGTCGCCCGGCTCCTGAGCCAGATCTTCCGCACCCTCGACATCGTCACCCGCGGACATCTCGTCGAGACCGACCGCTCGCAGCTCGTCGCCGGCTACGTCGGGCAGACCGCGGCGCGGACCCGCGCCGTGCTCGAGTCGGCGCTCGGTGGCACGCTGCTGATCGATGAGGCGTACGCCCTCGCCAGGGGCGGGGAGAACGACTTCGGGTTGGAGGCGATCGACACGCTCGTCAAGTTCATGGAGGACCATCGCGAGGACCTGGCGGTCGTCGCCGCCGGCTATCCGGACGAGATGCGCAAGCTGATCGAAGCCAACCCTGGCCTCGAGAGTCGCTTCACGCGCACGATCGACTTCCCGGACTACACCAACGACGAGCTCGTCGCGATCTTCGACTCGATGAGCTCCAAGAAGCGCTACGACCTCGATGCCGATGCCCGGCGTGCGTTGACCGAGCTCGTCGCCGCCGAGCCGCGCACCCGCGGCTTCGGCAACGCCCGCTTCGTGCGCAACGTCTTCGAGCAAGCGGTGTCGTTGCAGGCGTTGCGGCTCGCCGCCGTCGAACAGCCGACCGACGAGCAGCTCACCACGCTCGACGCGGCGGACATCAGGACCGTCTCGGGCGCATGAGCTTCCGCGACCGCTTCTTCACGCCGACGACGGCGAAGGCGATCCTGTCGTGGCGGATCCTGCTCGGCATCGGTCTCGCGATCGGCCTGGCGTTCACACCGATCGGGATCCCCGCCGCGATCGGCGTCGGGCTGCTCGCGTATGCCGGGTCGGTTGTCGTTGCGATGCCGAAGGACGCGAAGCCGCCGCGGATCGATCCGTTCACGTTGAGCGAGCCGTGGCGCCAGATGGTGCAGGGTGCCCAGCGGGCGCGCGGACGCCTGCACGAGACGGTCGGCGCAACGCCGTCCGGTCCGCTGCGCGAACGGCTCGACGGGATCGTCGGCAAGCTCGACGAGGCCCTCGCCGAGTGCTGGGCGATCGCGCGTCGTGGCGACGAGATCGACGGTGCCGTCAAACGCCTCGACCCGACGGCGTTGCGCTCGAAGCTCGAAACGTTGCGTACCCAGGCCCCGGGCGGCATGCCCTCCGACGACCTCGCGGCCGCGATCACGTCGGTGGAGGGCCAGCTCGCCTCGGCCGACCGCTTGAAGGAGCTCTCGGCGCAGACCGCCGGCCGTCTCCGGCTCACGCAAACCCGCCTCGACGAACTGGTGGCGCGCACCGCCGAGGTCAGCATCGGCGCCAGCGACACCGATGCCTATGCCCATGACGTCGACGACCTCGTGATCGAGATCGAGGCGATGCGCCTGGCGGTCGAGGACACGCGAAGCGCATGATCCTCAAACGTCTGGGGGCGATCGCGCTCGCCGTGATCCTGATCGGCGGCGCCTGGCTGATCCGCGATCGGGTGATCGACGACGGTGGTGGCGGTTCCGGCGATGACGACCCGCCGCGAGCGGACCGCGAGATCGTGTGCCTCGAGGACCTGCGCGACGCCTGCGACACGCTCGCCGACGCGCTCGATCTCGACATTCGGATCGAGGACGCGGCGACGACGCTCGACGCACTCGCCGCGCTCGACGATCCGTCCGAGGCGCCGATCTGGATCACGATGGCTCCGTTCCCAGCGATGGTCGACGATCTCCGCGTGGGTGCGCGCCGAGATCCGTTGGGAACCGACCAGACCGCGATCGCCTCGTCACCGATCACGCTCGTCGTGCTCGCCGATCGGGCACCCGCCTTGACGACGGCGTGCGGCGAACCGCTGGATTGGACATGTGTCGGGGAAGCAGCGGGCCATGCGTGGGAGGAGATCGGAGGTGATCCGTCGTGGGGCCTTGTCCGACCTGCGTTCGCCCCGATCGACAGCGCGATCGGACTGCTCGGTGTCGCCGACGCGGTGTCGGGCTACTTCGGGGCGAGCCCGATCCAGGTCGATGATCCAGGCTTCGTCTCGTGGGCGAGGCCGCTGGCGCGCGCCGTCCCGGCCTCGGCGCTGACCGGGGGCACCGCGATCAAGACGATCCAGACCCGTCCGAGTGCGCTCGACATCGCCGTCGGCGCCGTCGCCGAGATGTCCGCTACCAGCGTTGCGGCCGTCACCCCCCAATACGCTGACCCGATGATCCGTGCCGACGTCGTGGTGGCGGTCCCGGCAGGAGCCTCTGCGCCGAGCGGTCTCATCGACGACCTGCAGCGTCTGCTGGTGACCGAGGGCAGCTGGGATTCCGTGTCGACGCAACCGAACCCGCTACCGAGTGCCCGGGACATGCTCGCCATCCGCGAGGCGTGGGAGGTCTTCGCATGACACGACGTCGCTGGTTCGCCGCTGCCATCGTCGCAGCGCATCGCGGTGACGGCGTGTGCGGGGTCGGACGATGACTCCGGTGACTCGGGTGACTCCGGCGGCCTGTCGGGTGCCGATCCTGGCGACTGCATCACGGTCGACATGGCGGTCAGCAGCGAGAAGATCGCGCTCTTGACCGAGCTGGCCGAGGAGTTCAACGACAGCGACGACGCCGAGCTCGACGAGGGATGCGTGTTCGTGCGTCCCTACAGCAAGGCATCTGGCGGCGCGGCCCAACTCATCGTCGAGGGCTGGCCGAACCCGGAGGCCAACGGCACCCGGCCCGTGATCTGGTCGCCCGCCGCGTCCGGGTGGGCGGGCATCGTCAACGAACGGGCCGGCGCCGAGCTTGCCCCGGCCGGCACCCCGTTCATGCTCACCCCGCTCGTCATCGCCATGCCCCAACCGATGGCCGAGGCCCTTGGGTGGCCCGACACGCCGATCGGCTTCGCCGACATCGTCGAGCTGGCCAACGATCCCGAGGGCTGGGCGTCGCTCGGCCACCCGGAATGGGGCCCGTTCCGACTCGGCAAGACCAACCCGAACTTCTCCACGAGCGGGCTCAACTTCACCATCGCCGAGTACTACGCGGCCACCGGCAAGTCCCGCGGCCTGACGACCGAGGATCTCGATCGACCCGAGGTGATCGAGTTCGCGGAGAACGTCGAATCGGCGGTCGTGCACTACGGCGACATCACGATGACGTTCCTCAACAACTGGTTCGCCACCGACGTCCGCGGCACGTCGCTCACCTACGCGTCGGCGGTGGCGGTCGAGGAGAAGAGCGTCATCGACTACAACCTCGGCAACCCCGACGGTGTGCTGCAGGCTGGCGAGACGGCTCGCGTACCACGCGTGCCGCTCGTCGCGATCTATCCGAGCGAAGGCACGCTCTTCTCCGACAATCCGTTCATCATCCTCGACACCGAGTGGGTCACGCCCGAGCAGAAGGTCGCGGCCGCAGCGTTCGAGGAGTACGTGCAGCGACCGGAGAATCAGGCCAAGGTCCTCGAGTTCGGGTTCCGGCCGAACAACCCGAACGTACCGCTCGCCGATCCGGTGAGCGCGGCGAACGGCGTCGACCCGAACCAGCCCTCCGCCGAGCTCGAAGTGCCGTCACCCGAGGTGACCGTGCGGATCCTCGACGCCTGGGCCGAGCAGCGCAAGGAGGCACGCGTCCTGCTCGTGCTCGACATCTCCGGCTCGATGGGCGAGCCGGCCACCGACGACGAGACCAAGCTCGACCTCGCCAAGCAGGCGGCGGTCACCGCGCTCGACCAGTTCAAGGACGCCGACGAGGTCGGGCTGTGGGTGTTCAGCACCGACCTGGGTGGAGACGACCCGAACTACCGCGAGGCCGTGCCAGTCGCGCCGATCGGCGAGAACGGCGGCCAGCTCGAGGAACAGATCCTCGCCCAGTTCCCCACCAACGGCACCCCGCTGTACGACGTCACGTCGAAGTCGTACGCGGCCATGCTCGAGACCTACGACCCAGAGAAGATCAACGCGATCGTGTTGCTCACCGACGGCGTCAACGATGACGGCAACCTCGCCGACGACGACGACGAGTTCGACGCGCTCATCGCCCAGCTGCAATCGGGCAGCGAAGGCGCCAGCTCGCGACCGGTGCGCGTGTTCACGATCTCCTACGGCGACGGCGCCGACGTGGTGACGCTGCGGGCCATCGCCCAGGCGACGTCGGCCGCCCACTACGACGCCTCGAACCCCGCCACCATCGAGCAGGTGTTCACGGGCGTCATCTCCAACTTCTAGCGTCAGTCAGCCAACTTCGATTTCTGCCATGGCCAGACCCAGCTTCCGCGATCGCTTCCTCACGCCGCCGGTCGCGCGCGCCATCATGTCGCCGCTCGGAATCGTCCTGTTCGGCACCGCGGCGGCCGGGGCGATCCTGATTGGTGCTCCGATCGCAATCGCGGCGGGGATCGGTGCGGTGGCATGGGGTGGGAACGTGCTCGCAGCCGTGCCCCGCGACCCGAAACGTGGCGACCGGATCGAGCCCTTCACACTCGGTGATCCGTGGCGGTCGTACGTGGTCGGAGCCCAGCAGTCGAAGGAACGCTTCGACCGCATGGTTCACGACATGGCCGCCGGGCCGCTCAAGGACCGGCTCGCCGATCTGGCATCGCGGCTCGACGACGGCGTGGCCGAGTCGTGGCGGATCGCGCGCCGCGGCAACGACATCTCCGGAGCACTCGCCCGGCTCGACACGGTGAGCGCGCAGGCCGAGCTGGCCGAGCTGCGGGCGACGACGGGCAACGCGATGCCGGAGCGCTCGACGGCGAAGACGATCGAGGCGCTCGAGGCGCAGATCGCGTCGGCCGACCGCCTGCAACGGACCTCCGACGACGCCCAGTCGCGGTTGCGCCTGCTCGACGCCCGGTTCGATGAGCTCGTCGCCAGGGGCGTCGAGGTCAGCATCGGTGCCGGCGACACCGACGTGCTCGGCAACGACGTCGACGGGCTCGTCACCGAGCTCGAGTCGCTGCGCATCGCGCTCGAGGAGACGAATGCCGCCGACGGCGCGCCGGGCAGCGACGGTCAACCGAGCACGTGGCCGCCTTCCTGAGCGGGGTCATGTGAGCGACCTGTTCAAGTCGAACGTCACGGTTGCGGCCGGCACCGCCCTCTCACGGGTCAGCGGCCTGCTGCGCGTCGTCGTGTTCGGTGCGGTCATCGGACGAACCGCGCTCGCCGACACCTACAAGATCGCCAACGAGACCCCCAACATCGTGTACGAGCTGCTGCTCGGTGGCGTCCTGTCGGCGACCCTCGTGCCGCTGTTCTCGGCGTTCGTCGAGACCGACGACGAAGAGGCGACCAACGTCGTGATCACTGTGTCGGTCACGCTGATGGCGGCGCTGACGGCGGTCGCCGTGGTCGCCGCGCCGCTCATCTTCCGGCTCTACACGCTGTCGCCTGCACCCGGTGTCGACGCCGACGTCCTCCGCGAGGTCGGCACGATGCTCACCCGGATCTTCCTGCTGCAGATCCTGTTCTACGGCCTCACGGCGGTCGCCAACGCGTTCTTGAACAGCCGTCGCCGCTTCTTCGCCGCGGCGTGGAGCCCGATCCTGCCCAACCTGGTCATCGCCGCGACGCTGCTGACGTTGCCCGAACCCGGCGACGGAGGGTGGCAGCTCGAAGATGTGATCACGAACGACCGCCTGCGATGGACGCTCGGACTCGGCGCGACCGCCGGCATCGCGGTGATGGCGCTGGCGTTGATCCCCGCCGTGCTCCGCACCGGCTTCCACTTTCGGCCGGTCTGGAACTGGCACCATCCCGCGGTGCGGCGGCTGCTCACGATGTCGGCGTGGACGCTCGGCTTCGTCGCCGCCAACCAGGTGGCGCTCATCGTCATCCGCAACCTCGCCGAACCCGGCTCCGGTGACGCGGCGTCGTACTTCGACGCGTTCACGTTCTTCGTACTGCCGCACGGGTTGCTCGCGGTCTCGATCGCGACGACGTTCCAACCCGAGATGTCGAGGGCCGTGGCCCGCGGGGAACGCTCGACGTTCATCCGCCAGCTGTCGCTCGGCGTGCGGCTGATCGCCCTGTTGACCATCCCGGCCGGCGTCGGGATCTTCGTGCTCCGCCGCTCGATCGTCGGCGCCCTCCTCCAGCACGGCGAGTACGGCGCCGACGACGCGCTCGCGACATCGCGCGCGCTCGGCGGCTTCGCGCTCGGGCTGGTGGGGTTCTCGGTGTACCTGTTCGTCCTGCGCGGGTTCTACGCCCACCACGACACACGCACCCCGTTCGTCGTCAACGTCGTCCAGAACGTGATCAACGTCGTGCTCGCGATCGTCCTCGTCGATCGCTACGGAGTCCTCGGCCTCGGCCTCGCGCTCGCGCTCGCCTACCTCATGGCCGCCGGATGGGCCCTGCAGATCATGAGCTACAAGGTGCCCGGATTCCCGGTGCGCGAGATCCTCCGCGGCCTCGTGCCGATGCTCATCGCGGCGGCCGTGATGGGCGAGGCCGTCTGGCTCGTCGCCCGCGCCATCGGCAGCAACAGCGGCACCGGGGCGGCCTCGCGACTCGTCGTCGCTGGGCTGTGCGGGATCGCCGTCTACGTCGGCGTGCTGGCGGCGCTCGGCACACCCGAGTTGGCCGCCGCTCGAGATCGCCTGCCCGGATTCAGAAGAGGCCCGAGACAGTAAGCTGCGCGCCATGATCAAGCTCGCGCGCAAGTGGTGGAAGTACCTGACAGCGGCGCTCACCGGGAAGTTCAACGAGAGCGCGGATCCGAAGATCCAGCTCGAGCAGGCCATCGCCGAGTCCCAGGGACAGCACCGGCGGCTCAAGGAGCAGGCCACCAACGTCATCGCGAGCCAGAAGCAGGCCGAGATCCGTCTCAACGGCAAGATGGCCGAGCTCGAGAAGCTCAACTCGACGGCCCGCCAGGCCCTGATCATGGCGGCCGACGCCGAGAAGGCCGGCAACGCCGACAAGGCGACGCAGTACACCAGCGCCGCCGAGTCGATCGCCAACCAGTTGATCCAGGTCGAAAAGGACGTCGAGAGCCTGAAGAACCTCGTGCTCGACTCCACGAAGGCCGCCGATCAGGCGAAGGCCGCGGTGCAGCAGAACAGCCGTCTCCTGCAGGAGAAGATCGCCGAGAAGTCGAAGCTGCTGAGCCAGCTCGAGCAGGCGAAGATGCAAGAAGAGATGAACAAGGCGATGTCGCAACTCACCGAGACGGTCGGCGACGACGTGCCGACGCTGAACGAGGTGCGCGAGAAGATCGAGCTCCGCTACGCGAAGGCCTCGGCGGCGACCGAGCTCAACGAGGCGTCGGTCGAGTCGCGCGTGCTGGAGGTCGAACAGGCCACCGCCAACGTCGCCGCCCAGAGCCGCCTGTCGGAACTGCGGGCCGAGCTCGGCCTCGAAGGTGGAGCGTCGGCAACGCCGCAGGTCGAAGGCGGCGTCCCGCCGGTCTGATCCGCGCGTGCGCCGGCGTCAGGCCGGCAGCAGCACGAGGTCGTCGCGGTGGATCACCTCGTGCACCATGCCGTCGGGCAGGTCGCGGGTGTGCTTGCCGGCCGCCCGCCGCAGCTCCCCGGCGTCGACGAACACCATGCCCCGCGCGAACACCGCGCCGTCGCTGCCGCGCACGTCGACGATGTCGC
This sequence comes from Ilumatobacteraceae bacterium, assembly GCA_963722415.1. Classification (GTDB taxonomy): domain Bacteria; phylum Actinomycetota; class Acidimicrobiia; order Acidimicrobiales; family Ilumatobacteraceae; genus JALOLG01. The sequence continues at coordinate 8,976 of CAVRNI010000059.1, read as the reverse complement.
CTTCCCCGAACCGGCCGACGACATCGGTGACTCCGGCCGGCAGGAGGCTCGTCGTCCGCTCGGTGAGTGCCCGCCGTGCACCGTCGTCGACGACGACCGCGCCGGCGACCTGAGAGGCGAACGCGATCCACAACTTGCGTGCCGGCAGGCGGCGGGTATGGGCCTCGAACACGGTGCCGACGACGTCGCCACCGACGGCTTCGACCAGCGCCCGCTCGCCGGCGGCGTTGGCGATCACCGTTCGCACGCCCGACCAGGACGCGATCCGTGCCGCGGCGAGCTTGCCCGCCATGCCGCCGCTCCCCCGCCCGCTGCCGCCGACACCGGCTCTGATCGCGAGCAGTGGATCGTCGGCCCGGACGAGGCTGACGAGCTGGGCGTCGGCATGGACGCGAGGATCCGACGTGTAGAGGCCGTCGAGATCGGTCAGCAGCACCAGCACGTCGGCGCCGACGTTGTGCGCCGTCAACGCCGCCAGCCGGTCGTTGTCGCCGTAGCGGTCGTCGTCGTTGGCGATCGCGTCGTTCTCGTTGATGATCGGTACGCAGCCGAGCTCGAGCAGCCGCACGAGGGTCTGACGGGTGTGCAGGTACTGCTTGCGGTTGACGAAGTCGTGCGGGTCGAGCAGCGCCTGCGCGGCAACGACGCCGTGGCGGCCGAGCTCGGCGTTCCACACCTCCATCAGCCGGCTCTGGCCGGCTGCCGCCAGCGCCTGCAGCGTGGGCATGTCGGTCGGTCGGGTCATCAACCCGAGTGCCGCGACGCCCGCGGATACGGCCCCCGAGGAGACCACGAGCACCTCGTGGCCTGCCTCACGCACGGCCACGACCTCGTCGCTCAGCTTGGCGATCGCGCCGCGGTCGATCGCGCCGTGTTCACCCGTCAGTGATGACGTGCCGATCTTGGCGACGATGCGCATCAGAGGTCCGGTTGGTACTCGAAGCTGAACTCGCCGATCCACACGACGTCGCCTTCACGTGCACCGGCCCGGGCGAGCATCTTCGGCACGCCGAGTCGGTCGAGACGATGGTCGATGAACGAGAGCGCCTCGGGCGTGGTGACGTCGTTCAGGGCGACGATGCGCTCGACGTCGCGCCCGACGAGACGGAACTCGCCTTCGCCGACGCGCTCGACGAGCGCGCCCGTCGGTTCGGGGCGCAGCACGACGACTCCGTCGACGACGGGCTCGGCCTCGCGTGCCTCGTGCACGAGCGCGGCCAAGCGCCCGACGAGCTCCCGCACGCCTTGCCCCGTCACGGCCGAGATCACCGGACCGTCCCAGCCCGACGCACTCAGCTCGTCGACCTGCACGGCGTCGGCCTTGGTGCCGACGATGACGCGAGGCCGCTCGAGCAGTTCGGGTTCGTGGGCGCCGAGCTCGCGCAGCAGGATCCGCTCCTGCTCGGCGGGTGAGACACCGTCGATCTGGATCAGGTCGAGCATCAAACACAGCACGCGGGCCCGTTCGACGTGGCGAAGGAACTGGTGCCCGAGTCCCCTGCCCTCGCTGGCGCCCTCGATCAGCCCGGGGATGTCGGCGACGACGAACTCGGTGGCGTCGTCGACGCGCACGACGCCCAGGTTCGGCTCCAGCGTCGTGAACGGATAGTCGGCGATCTTCGGGCGTGCCGCCGACACGACGCTGATCAACGTGCTCTTGCCGACGTTCGGGAACCCGACGAGCGCGACATCGGCCATCAACTGCATCTCGAGCTTGAGCCACCGGTCTTCGCCGTGCTCACCCTGCTCGGCGAAGCTCGGCGCACGACGCTTGTTCGACAGGAACTTGGCGTTGCCGCGCCCACCCCGTCCGCCGGCGGCCGCGAGCCAGCGATCGCCGTGGCGAAGCAGTTCGGCGAGCAGTTCGCCGCTGTAGAGATCGGACACGACGGTGCCCTCGGGCACCGTGATCTCGATCGACGCCCCGCGCTTGCCGTGCTGATCCTTGCCCTTGCCGTGAACCCCGTTGTCGGCGCGGCGATGCGGATGGTCGCGGAACGCCAGCAGGGACGCCACGTTGTGGTCGGCGACCAGCCAGACGTCGCCGCCCTTGCCGCCGTCGCCCCCGTTCGGACCGCCCTTCACGACCGGGCCCTCGCGTCGGAACGCCACACAGCCCGCGCCGCCGTCACCCCCGCGTACGTTGAGCTGGCATTCGTCGACGAACTGAGACACCAGCGCAACGCTACCGGCCACCCCCAACCCCGTTCTGTCTGCTTCAAACCGCGCGTGGCGTCATCTGAAGCAGACAGGACGGAAGGTCGGGAGTCGCGCACCCGCTCCGTAAGGTGGAGTTGTGAGTGACGTGACCACCCCCCTGACCACGCAGGAGCGAGCCGAACGGTGGGCTTCGACCATGCGCGGTCACGCCGTGGGCGACGTGCGGCTCGCCCACCAGGATTCGTGGGCCGGGCCCGGCTCGACGCCCCCGCTCGGTCGGACGGCGCGGGAGGAGCATGACGAAGATCACCTGGCGCCGTTCGCCACACGCGCGGCGGGCGGAGGCGATCGCGTCGTCGAAGAGGAACCAGATCCCTTCCGGACCTGCTTCGAGCGCGACCGCGACCGGATCCTGCACTCCAACGCGTTCCGCCGCCTCGCCGGCAAGACGCAGGTGTTCGTGTTCCCCGACGACCACCAGCGCACCCGCCTCACGCACGCGCTCGAGGTCGCCCAGGTCGCTCGTTCCGTCAGCCAGACGCTCGGTCTCAACGTGGCGCTCACCGAGGCCATCGCCCTCGGGCACGACTGCGGCCACGGCCCCGGCGGGCACGCCAGCGAGGACGCCCTGACGCCCTACGTCGCCGAGGGGTACGACCACGCCGTGTGGGGCGCCGATGTCACACTGCTCCCGCTGAACCTGTGCGCCGAGACGCTCGACGGCGTGCGCAACCACTCGTGGAGCCGTCCCGCCCCCGGCACGCCGGAAGGCGAGGTCGTGTCGTGGGCCGACCGCATCGCCTACGTGTGCCACGACTTCGAGGATGCTGTCGCGGCCGGCATCGTCTCGCCCGACATGCTGCCGGCACTGGTGGTCGACCGTTGCGGGGCCGAGCGGTCGTCGCAACTCGGCACGTTCGTGGGGGCGATGATCGAGGCCGCGGCGGAGTCCGGACGCGTCGGAATGACACCTTCAGGTGCCGAGGCGCTCGCCGAGTTCCGCCTCTTCAACTACGAGCACGTCTACCTGCGCCCGGCCAGCCGCGCCCAGGGCGAGCAGGTGATCGCGCTGCTGCGCGCCCTCACCGAGCACTACGCCGACCGCCCGAACCTGCTGCCCGACGCCATCGGCATCGACTCCGGCAGCCCGGAAGCACTGCGGGCCGCCGTCAGCTACGTGGCCGGCATGACCGATCGCTACGCCTGCCGGCAGGCACTGGCGTTGCTCGGCTGGGACCGCCAACGGTTGCCAGCGGGCATCGACGTCTGACGCGAATCGGAACTGGGGCGTCGACGCGCTCGCTCGACCGCACAGTCGGTGACCGACGTTCAGCGACGAGACGTCGAATCAGCACAGCCGCAACGTTGGTCCGTTATCCGTGGAGTTCACGGATGCTCCCACCGGGGCCGGATGCGTTTGATCGTCGGATGGATGCTGCACCTGAAGGCCGAGCGCGCGACGAGAACACCGCCGGCGGTCCCGGGCGAACGCTGAGAACCTCGATGGCGCGTCGACGCGACCGCGTGCACACGTCTCGGTACGCACGGCTCGCTGCGATCGCCGTGTTGAGCCTTGGTGCATGCGGTGACTCCGACGACAGCACCGAAGCGAACGCCGCGCCAACGAGCCCAGCGACGAGCGGATCGCAGACGTCGCGCACCACGATCGACGAGAGCCCGATGACGGTCGGTCCGGCGAGCACGGTCAGGCCTCAGGAACCACTCCCGATCGAGGAGATCCGACTCGTCGTAGTGCACAACAGCCATCAGAACAACGACCAGATGGACACGTTCGCGAACGAGGTTGATGTCCGCTCGGGCGGCACATTGACGATCGCGTTTCATCCCGAATGGCGGATGGACGATCTCGATTTCGAGGCGGCGACCGTCGCCGACGTTCAAGCCGGCGACTTCGATGTCGGATGGTTGGGGGCGCGAGTGTTCGACCAGGTCGGCGTGGACAGCTTCCAGGCCTTGCTCGCTCCACTCCTCATCGACAGCCACGACCTCCAAGCCGCGGTGTTCGAGGCAGGCATCCCGAAGCAGATGCTGCGAGGCCTCGACGATGTCGGACTGGCCGGCATCGGCGTCGTACCCGGGCCCCTCAGGAAAGTGCTCGGTGTCTCCAGGCCGTTCACCAATCCATCCGACTTCATTGGTACGACGATCGGGCATCAGGATTCGGCGCTCGTCCGCCGGACGCTCACCGCGCTCGGCGCTGCTGCCGATATCCGCAAGACCGGCGCCGCGCTCGATGGGCTCGACGGTTCCGAGCAGCACCTCGGTGCGATCGTCGGCAATCACTACGAAGAGTCCGCCGACCATGTGACCGCCAACCTCAACTTCTGGCCGCGTCCATCCGTGATCTTCATGAATGCCGATGCCTTCGCCACCCTCTCGTCGGAACACCAGGCGGTGCTACGCGACGCCGCGGCGGCGATCGTCGACGACGCACTCGATGCGGCCCGGGCGGAAGACCGCGAATCGGTGCCGGCGCTCTGCGAGGGCATGACGTTCACGACGGCGACCGACGCCGACATCGCCGCGCTCCGGAGTGCGCTCCGACCGGTCTATGAGGAGCTGGCGGCGGAGCCTGTCACCAAGACACACCTCGACGCCATCTCAGCCCTCAAGAGCCGGCTCGGTGTGCCACCCGACTCCGCGCAGTGCTCGCCCACGGCGACCGACGGGGACGTCTGGGTCACGCCCGGGCGGTACGAGTCGGCGAACGAGTTCGCGATGGTCATCTCGAACTCCTCGATCACGCTGCTCGATCCGAATGGCGACATCGGGTTCAAGGGCCCGTACGCCGTCACCGGTGAGCTGATCGACGTGAGCGACGGCATCGACACGGTCACCGCAGCCTGGTCGTTCGACGGGCACCAACTCGTCTTCACCGATGTGAGGCCGGAGAGCTCGCCGTTCGAGACGCTGTGGGAGGCGCATCCCTGGGTGCTGACCGACTCGGAGTGACCCTGGTGCGCCGCTGCGACTCGCAACGCGGTGTTCGTCCTCGCCAAGATGTCCCTCGGCGCGGTATGGGCGCGAGAGTCGCGGCTTCGCACGAGGGGGGATGACGGACCAGATCGTCGGGCGGAACACGGAGCTCGCGACAGTCGCAGAGTTCCTCACGAGCGCGCGCACGGGTCCCGGTGCCCTGATCCTGGAGGGTGAGGCCGGGGCCGGTAAGACGACGATCTGGACTGCGGCCACCGCCGAGGCCGCCGAACAGGGATTTCGCGTGCTCGCCAGCCGCCCCGGTCGTAGCGAGACGAAGCTGTCGTTCTCCGCCCTCGACGATCTGCTGCGCCCCGTGGTCGACGAGGTCGGGCACGCGTTGCCAGGGCCTCAGCGGCGGGCACTCGACACGGTGTTGCTACGGGGACCCGACAGTGATTCTGGCGCCGATGCCAGGACGGTGGCGCGGGCGGCCTTGGAAACGGTCCGACTGCTCACCGCGGCGGGTCCGGTCGCTGTCGCGGTGGACGATGTGCAATGGCTCGATCATCCGAGTGCCCTGGTCCTGGAGTACGTGGCTCGTCGGCTCACCGACGAGCCGGTCGCTCTGGTTCTGACGTCGCGGACGGAGTCGGTCGCGGCGGCGGCGCTCGGACTGGACCGGTCGCCGTGGCCTGAACGGGTGCGTCGGCTACCAGTCGGCGCCCTCGACGCGGGCGCGCTTCATGTCGTCATCGAGCGCCACGTCGGGATCTCGCTCACGCGGCCGGTGCTGACGCGTGTTCATCAGGTGTCGGGCGGCAACCCGTTGTACGCCGTGGAAATCGCACGGGCGTTGTCCGCCGCATCGATGACGCCGGCGGCGAACGAACCGCTTCCGATTCCCACGACGCTGACCGCGCTCGTCCACAGACGGCTCGGACGGCTGACCGCCGCCACCCGTGAGATGTTGCTCGTCGTCGCTTCACTCGCCCGGCCGACGATGCGCCTCGTCGAGGCAGCCGTCGGGAATTCGACGGCCGCCGCTGTCGAACGCGCCGTGCGGGCGGGAGTGCTCGTGGTCGATCGGGACAACGTGGAGTTCACTCACCCGCTCCTTGCATCCGGTGTGTACGCCGACGCCTCCCGGACACGTCGCATGGAAGTGCACCGCCGGCTGGCGGAGATCGTCGCCGACGAGGAGGAGCGAGCGCGCCACCTCGGGCTGGCGATCGACGAACCCGACGCCGCTGTGGCATCGGCGCTGGACCGGGCAGCCGGGCTCGCTCTCAGCCGCGGTGCGCCGTCGACCGCAGCCGAGCTCCACGAGCAGGCGGAGCGACTCACGCCTCGGGCCGACCACGATGGCGTCCGCCGTCGCTGCCTCGACGCGGCCCGCTGTCACGCGATGTCGGGAAACACCGCGCGGGCGGGAACTGGCAAAGCGTGTCGCGTCGACCGCCCCGCCCGGCGGCGCGCGGGCCGAGGCGCTCCTCCTGCTCGGTGGGGTCGACCTGCGAGACGACCTCCCGACGGCACTCGAAGTGCTCGGGCAGGCGTTGCACGACGCGAGCGAGCATCCGGTGCTAGCGGCCCAGGCTTTGCGGGACCTGTCGACCGTTCATCTCGGACGATGGGACGTCGAGGCCGCCGCGAGTTGCGCACGCGAGTCCTTGTTGACAGCGGCACGCGGTGACGACGTGGCGACGCTGACGAGCGCGCTCGTCATGAGGGGTCGGTTGGAGGTGATTCAAGGTCATCCACGCGGGATCGACTTCGTGGAACGGGCGGTGGCCATGCAGGGCCAGATCGAGCGTCCGCGGATCGCCTCGCTGCCGAGCGGGTGGATCGGCACGCTGTCGCGCTGGGCCGATGACTTCGACGGAGCGCGCCAACGGCTGGAGCCACTGCTTCGGCAGGCCGACGACCTCGGCGACGAATCATCTGCCGGCGAGCTGCTGTACGAGTTGAGCGAGTTGGAGCGTTGGGCCGGAAATTGGGTGCTGGCTCGGCATTACGCGCAGCAGAGCGTCGAGATCCAAAGCTTGGCCGACCGCCAGTGGGACCTGTCGGCGGCGCTGGCGGCGCTCGCCGCGGTGGAGGTCCACCAGGGCCACATCGACGATGGGCGCGCGCGCACGCGAAGGCGGGGTTGGCCATCGGGCGCGCGATGGGAGGCGCCGACGAGATGGTCAAGAACCTGCACGTCCTCGGATTCTTGGAGCTCTCCCTGTCTCGCCCGGGCCCGGCGCTCGAGCATCTGGCTGAAGTCGTCGAGATCTCAGCTGGCGTCGAGGATCCGGGTGTGCTGCGATGCGCCGGCGACCACATCGAGGCGCTGATCGGTACCGGTGACCTCGACGCAGCAGACGCCGCCGTCGAGCGTTTGGAACGCGCGGTCGGGACCGCCGCCGGGCGCTGGCCGATCGCAGTTGCGACTCGTTGCCGGGGGCTGCTGATCAGCGCCCGCGGCGATCCCGGTGGTGCGTTGAAGGTGTTGGATGAGAGTCTCGAGCACCACGCCGGTGTGCCGATGCCATTCGAGCTGGCCCGCACCGAGCTCGTCGCCGGGACAGTCGGGCGGCGCGCCCGCCGTGGGTCCGAGGCACGCCGGAGGCTCGATGACGCCCGCTCCGGCTTCGAGCGGGTGGGCGCCCCGTTGTGGATCGCCAAGGTAACAGTGAGTTGGCTCGGATCGGTGGGCGTGCTCCGGCACCGCGTGAACTGACGGTCAGCGAGCGCCGAATCGTGGAGCTGGTGGCAGCCGGTCGCTCGAATCCGGAGGTGGCGGCGGAGCTGTTCATGAGCCGGCGAACGGTGGAGGACCACCTGTCCAAGATCTACCGCAAGCTTGGCGTCCGCTCGCGTACGGACCTGGCCCACCGGGTCGCGTCCGAGCTCAACACTCCGCAGCCGGGTACGTGATCAGGAGTTCGTGTCGCCCCAGGCGACTTCGTTGTCCCATTCGCCAGGGGCGTCCACGAGGATCCTGACGTCGGTGCCATCGGCGTTCATGATGCAGATCGCCTCGTCGTAATCGGACTTCCTGCGTTCTGCCCGCAGCCGAAGGCGATACGGCTCCCGTCCGGCGAGTACACCGGCTTGAACCGGCCGCTCTCATCACCACCGGGGAGCAGCTTGGTGGATTCCGGTTTCCCCCTCGCCCACGGCGACTTGCGCACTATCGGACCCCAAGATCCAACCCGCGGTGGACGGATCGGTGATCGACGGATCGGGCTTGGACGACGATCGCTTCGCCGTCGGGGTCCCGACTGGCGTTTGTGACCGCCAGCGCTCAGCACGGTGCGCTCCCGTCGCGGCGACGAATCGCGAATCACGACCGTATCTTCGGTCCCGGTCCATAAAGCGCCGGAACAATACGTTCGTCCGTTCGGCGAGATCTTCGTTTGTAGTCGCGTGTTGGGGTCGCCCAGCGGTCCCTGGTTCGACCCCGTCCGCGTCCATCCGGCAGATAACGGTGTGGAAACCGGCACCCCAGGCGCATCGGTGAAAGCCGTCGTGATCCACGGTAGCCATTGGGAGACCAGCTCGGGCGCTTCGGCGCACGCCCCCTCTCGATGTCAACATCGGAGGTCGCTGCCGTCGGCGGCGATCGTGGCGATCTGCCGCTCCTGGTCGGAGTCGACGAGGGTGAACGCCAGCCGCGGGCCATTCCTCGGGCCACCAGCAGGGAAAGCGGAGTCGCCATCGGTCAACTGAACGAGGTCGCTAACCGTCCGGGTCGACCGTGTACAGCGCCATGAGCTGATCGTTCCGCTCATGTCCGGCCATGATCCGACCGAACGCGATCCGACCGGTCGGGTCGGGAACACCTTCACCAGGCCGTTTCGCCGGGTCGGACGGCGCCGCAGTGGTCGC
>CAVRNI010000058.1:0-72926 GCA_963722415.1 Ilumatobacteraceae bacterium | reverse complement strand
CCCCGACCGCCCCGAGCAACATCATCCCGATCGTGAACACCGGTGCTGTCCCGAGCCAGCGGTCGATCAACACTCCGAGGCCGAGGAACAGCACGAGGGCGAAGACCGCCTCCATCCCCTGCACGATCGAATCGTCGGGTTCCACTCGTTTGGGGGTGGGGAGGCGTTTCATCGGGTCACAGGGTTTCACAGCCTCGCCGATGAAGCTTGTGAAACTAAGCACAAGCTAACCCACGCCGCCGCCGCGACGCAACTACGTCTCACGTCAAACCCACGATCTGTCTGCTTCAGAACGCCCGTGGCGTCATCTGAAGCAGACAGTTCGGGGGCGTCGGAGTGGTTCGGGTCAGTGGACGCCGTTGGTACGGCGGCGGACGCTCGGGTGGAAGACGGTGAACAGCACGATCGCCAGGGCGCCGATCCCGAACGGGAGGTAGGTCGGGTTCTCGTTGGTGAGCACCGGGTAGAGCACGAACGCCGAGAGCAGCGCCGTCCACGTCCACAGGATCAGCACGCTGCGCCGGTGACCGTGGCCGAGGTTCATCAGGCGATGGTGCAGGTGACCCTTGTCGGCCACGTCGATCGCCTGCCGGCGGGTCGTGCGCCGCACGATCGCGAACAGGGTGTCGAGGATCGGTACGCCGAGGATCAGCAGCGGGATCACCAAGCGGGGCGAGGAAGAAGAACGTCTGGCCGACGAAGGCCTGTGTGTTCTCGTCGGCGCGACCACCGACGACGCTCGTCGAGACGGCCATCAGCAAGCCGAGGAGGAAGGCGCCGCAGTCGCCCATGAAGATCCGCGCCGGGTTGAAGTTGTGCGGGAGGAAGCCGAGGCACAGGCCCGACGGTGATGATCGCGAACAGCGGACCGATGTTCGGCGCCGACAACAGGTCGAGCTCGGCGAGTCGGTTGCTGTAGAGGAAGAACGCGCCGGCGCCGATGGCGACGATGCCGGCGGCGAGCCCGTCGAGGCCGTCGATGAGATTGATCGCCTGCGTCATCACCAGCAGCCACAGCACGGTGACCAACGGCTTCCAGTCGGGGGACAGGACGATCACGTCGTAGAACGGCACCCGGACGAAGTACATCGTCACGCCGAACCAGACCAACGCCACGCCGGCGAGGACGGTGCCGGTCACCTTGGCGGGCGGCGGGATGTCCTGGATGTCGTCGATGAAACCGACGAGGAAGATGATGATGGCGGCGATGGCGACGCCGAGCGGCTCGGTGTTGGTGCGGAACAACCCGTCGAACTGGTCGAGCATCCGCGCCACACCGAGCGCGGCGAAGAAGCCGATCAGCATCGCCAGCCCACCGACGTCGGGCACGGGCGACGTGTGCACCGACCGCTCGTTGGGGATGTACACCCAGCCGCGTCGCTTGGCGTACCAAGCGACCGGCGGGGTCGCGGCGAACGTCACCACCGCTGCGACGACACCGATGATGAGGTAGTCGCCCAACGACGGCATCGGAGGTCAGCCTACGGGAGCGCTCCCCCGCCGTTCATATGCGCCGCGGAGCCGACGCGCTGCGGAACCACCGACAGTCAGATCGTCACGTCGGCATAGGCCGGGAATCGCGCGCACAGCTCGGCGACCTCTTTGCGGACGAGCTGCAACTCGTTGGCGTCGTGACGGTCGCGGAGCGCGCGGCTGATCCAGGCCGCGATCAGTGACATCTCCGCTTCGGTCATGCCCTGCGTCGTGACCGACGGCGTGCCGATACGGAGCCCGCTCGTCACGAACGGACTTCGCGGATCATCGGGGATGCCGTTCTTGTTGAGCGTGATGCCGGCCTCGTCGAGTACGGCTTGGGCTTCCTTGCCCGTGAGCTCTGCGTCGAACGGGCGCAGATCGACCACCATGAGGTGGTTGTCGGTGCCACCCGACACCAGGCGGAAGCCCTCGACGACCAGTGCCTCGGCGAGTGCGGACGCGTTGCGCACGATCTGGTGGGCGTAGTCGCGGAAGCTCGGATGGGCGGCTTCGCGGAACGCGACCGCCTTGCCGGCAATGACGTGTTCGAGCGGCCCGCCCTGCCAGCCGGGGAACACCGCCTTGTCGATCGCCGCCGCGTGGGTGCGCGTCGAGAGGATGCATCCGCCGCGCGGGCCACGGAGTGTCTTGTGCGTCGTGAACGTGACGACGTCGGCGAACGGCACCGGATCGGGATGGGCACCGCCCGCGATCAGGCCGGCGACATGGGCGGCATCGAACATGAACAGCGCGCCGACCTCGTCGGCGATCGCCCGGAACGGCTCGGGATCGAGGCGGCGCGGGTAGCTCGTCGTGCCGGCGACGATCAACTTCGGCCGGTGCAGCAGAGCGAGTTCGCGGATCTGGTCGAAGTCGATCCGCTCGTCGCCGGGCGTGATCCCGTAGGCGACGAAGCGATAGAGGATGCCGCTGGCGTTCACCGGTGACCCGTGGGTGAGGTGTCCGCCATGGTTGAGGCTGAGCCCGAGGACGGTGTCGCCCGGCTCGAGGAGCGCCTGGTACACGCACATGTTGGCGTTGGCACCGGAATGGGGTTGCACGTTCGCGTGCTCCGCGCCGAACAGCTCCTTGGCGCGCTCGATGGCGAGCGATTCGACATCGTCGACGACCGCGTTCCCGCCGTAGTAGCGCTTGCCGGGATACCCCTCGGCGTACTTGTTGGTGAGCACCGATCCCACGGCGCGCAGCACGGCCGGCGACGTGAAGTTCTCGCTGGCGATGAGCTGCAGTCCGCTGGTCTGTCGCTCGAGCTCGCGCTGGAGCAGGTTGGTGATCTCGATGTCGGGATCGATGTCGGATGGGAAGGGCATGTCAGAAGTGCTCCTCGAGCTCGGTGAGTTGGGCGACGCGACGGGCGTGGCGGCCGCCATCGAACGGGGTCGACAGGAACACCGCGACGATCTCCTCGGCCAGGCCGACGCCGACGACACGGGCGCCGATCGACATCACGTTGGCGTCGTTGTGGGCGCGTGCCAGGCGGGCGGTGAACAGGTCGTTGCACAGTGCGGCTCGGACCCCGCGCACCTTGTTGGCGGCGAGCTGTTCGCCCTGACCGCTGCCGCCCACCACGATGCCGACGTCGGCATTGCCGTCGCGCACGCTGCGCCCGGCGGCCGCGCAGAAGGCCGGATAGTCGACGGGCTCGGTCGAGTCGGTGCCGTGGTCGATGATCTCGTGGCCGGTCGCCGACAACATCGCGACGAAGTGTTGCTTGAGCTCGTATCCGGCGTGATCGGAGCCGAGCGCGATGCGTGCCACTGCGGCCGAGTGTACGAGGCGCCGCGCCACCGACCCGGCTCCGTTGACGAAACGTCAGCCCCCGCTGCATATCCTCCGGCTCGATGGCGATCGATCCCCGCACCCCCGTGCTCGTGGGCGGCGGGCAGGTGCTCCATCGCGCTGACGGTGTGGCCGACGCGCTCGAGCCGGCTGCCCTGATGGCCAGGGCGATCGAGGCGGCGGCGGACGATGCCGGGCTGGCGGGTCCCCCCGACGCGGATTCGATCCGGGTCGTGAGCTCGCTGTCGTGGCGATACCAGAACCCGGCATTCGTCGTCGCCGGTCGGCTCGGACTCGAACCCCGCGAGCTGGCGGTCACGACGATGGGCGGCAACTCGCCCCAGGCGCTCGTCAACACCACCGCTCGACAGATTCTCGGTGGTGAGCTCGACGTCGCGATCCTCGTCGGCGGGGAGGCGTGGCGGACACGGATGCGCGCCCGCCGCGAAGGTGCCGAGCTCGACTGGCCCCGCGCCCCCGAGGAGCAGCCACCGACGACGATCGGCTCCGAGTTCACGATGAACCATCAGGCCGAGCTCGATCGCGGGATCGTCCAGCCGGTGCAGGTGTACCCGATGTTCGACACCGCGATCCGGGCAGCCAGTGGGCGGAGTCCGGCCGCTCACCTCGAGCTCATCAGCGAGATGTGGTCGCGGTTCAGCGAGGTCGCGGCCGCCAACCCCAACGCGTGGTCGCGGCGGGCGATGTCGGCGGTCGACATCCGCACACCCACGCCGGCCAACCGCATGGTCGGGCTCCCCTACACGAAGTGCATGAACTCCAACAACGACGTCGACATGGCCGCGGCGCTGATCATGTGCTCGGCCGAAGCCGCCGGCAGGCTCGGTGTCGCCGCCGATCGCTGGGTGTTCCCGCACAGCGGCACCGACTGCCACGAGCACGCGTTCGTGTCCCACCGCGACACGTTCGCCCGCACACCCGCGATCGAGATCGGTGGCCAGCGGGCGCTCGCCCTCGCCGGCGTCGGGATCGACGACGTGGCGCTGATCGACCTGTACTCGTGCTTCCCGTCCGCCGTACAGCTCGGGGCGACGTCGCTCGGCCTCGATCCCTATGACGACGAACGGCAGCTCACGCGCACCGGTGGGTTGGCGTTCGCCGGAGGGCCCTGGAACAACTATGTGATGCACGCCATCGCCACGTTGATGGCGGAGCTGCGCGACGGCTCCGACGACTACGGCTTGGTGTGGGCCAACGGCGGGTACGCGACGAAGCATTCGTTCGGTGTGTACTCGGCGGTCCCGCCGCCCAACGGCTACCGGCACGAGTCGCCGCAAGCCGAGATCGACGCCCTCCCCCGTCGCCAGCTGGCGGAACCCGCGGCCGCCGCCGGTCCGGCCACCATCGAGGCGTACACCGTGATGCACTCGCGCGAGGGCGCGCCGGAGAACGTGATCAGCAGCTGCCTGCTCGCCGACGGCAGGCGCGCGTGGGGGCTGTCGGACGACCCCCACACCGCAGCCGCCGTCTGCGAAGGTGAATGGGTCGGCCGGGCGGTGACGCTCGACGCGGAGGGCCTCCTGCTCGTCGCGTGAATCGCGCACGGTTTGACGGGTGTCCCGACCGGGCACCATGCGCTCGTGGCAGAGATCGCTGATCAACTCGTTCAGCTCGAGGAGGACTCGTGGACCGCACTCTCGTCGGGAGCCGACGCGGCCCGCGAGTTCTTCGAGCAGTTCCTCGACGACGACATCGTGATGCTGTTCCCCGGCGGCATGGTGATGGACGATCGGGATGCGATCCTGGATTCCATCGGCAGCCAGCCGTGGAAATGGTTCCGGATCGAGTCCCCTCACACCATCGTGCAGTCGGAGACGGCAGCGATCCTGACGTACCGTGCGACGGCACAGCGCGAAGGGGACGAGGAGTACTCGGCGCTGGTCAGTAGCGGGTACCGGAACACAGCTGGCTCATGGCGGCTGTGCTTCCACCAACAGACGCCGACGTAGCTGCGCCGCGATGAATTCCGACGCAGTCGGTGCAACCCGATCAACCGTCGACGCCGCCGAGCGTGCCGCGGTCGGGACAGTTGTCGGCCAGGTACTGATCGGTCAACGGCACGTCGACGGCGACGACGAGGCTGGGGTCGGACGGGATCGGCACGAGCTGAGCCGCGAGCTCCGACGCCGCGGCGTCGACGATCGTCTGGATGGTGTCGGGCAGCTCGACGGTGATCTCGGGCACGGTCGGGTCGCGTCCTTCGAGCGCGGTCTCCCATGCCGCGATGATCGCGTCGATCGCCGTTGCATCGGCACCCGCCGATTCGAGGGCGGCGAGCGCACTGTCGGCGCGCCGCGCGAACGGACCGAGATAGTCGTCGGCCACGGCGTCGGCCTCGTCCGCCAACTCGTCCGGCCAGTTGGCGACGAGGTCGGCGTATGCAGCGGTGACCGTCGGCGCGGCGATCACCTCGAGGCTCGCCACGTCTTCGGCGTCGCCGGAGCCGAACGAGGCCGCGACGGAGACGACCTGGAACGAACCGGCGAACCGGCTCCACGCCCGGCAGACGACCTCGTCGCTGTCGAGACCGGGTACTCCGACCTCGGGGATCGTCGCCAGCGACTCGGGCGTCGCCGACGTCGGCTCCGATCCCGGACCGCCGACCGGACCGCCCGTCGAGTTCGACGGGGCAACCGCGACCGCGGTGGTCGTCGGCCCCTCGTCATCCGCACGACCTGGATCGTTGTCCGCCGACGAGCAGCCGGCGAGAGCGACCGACAGCGCGACGCCGACCGCGGCGGCGACACCGAACCCATGTGCGACGAAGACGCTCGGTCGCATGGATTCATCGTCGCGCGCCGCGTGCCAAGCTCGCCGTCATGCCCCGACCGTCGATCATCCTCGACTGCGATCCCGGCCACGACGACGCGGTGGCGATCGTCGTCGCCGCCCGCCACACCGACCTGCTCGGCATCACGACCGTTGCCGGCAACGCACCGCTCGAACGGACCACGTACAACGCCCGTGTCATGCGGGACTTGCTCGGGCTCGACGTCGAGGTCCATTCCGGTGCCGAACGGCCGCTCGTCGCCGAGCCGCGGCACGCCGGCTTCGTGCACGGTGCAAGCGGTCTCGACGGCGCCGACCTGCCGGCGCCGACGCGTGACGTCGACGGCACGGACGCGATCAGGTTCATCATCGACACCTGCCGGGCCAAGCACGGCACGTGGCTCGTGGCGGTCGGACCACTCACCAACATCGCGCTCGCGCTGCGCACCGCGCCCGACCTCCACCACCGCCTGGCCGGCATCTCGGTGATGGGAGGCGGGACGTTCGGCAACCGCGAGCCCGTCGCCGAGTTCAACGTGTGGGCCGATCCGGAGGCGGCCGCCGTGGTGTTCGACTCGGGGGTGCCGCTCGTCATGGCGTCCCTCGACGTCACCCACCAGTTCGTCACGACGCCCGAGTTGATCGCCCGACTCCAAGCCCTCCCCGGACGGCTCGCTGGCGTGCTCGGTGAGCTGTTCGCGTTCTTCGCCGACAACTACATCAGCCGGCATGACGAAGGACTGGTCGGCGCCGCCGTGCACGACCCGCTCGCGGTACTGGCCCTGACCCACCCGGACCTCTTCGTTCGGGGTCCTCGCAACGTGCGGGTCGAGGTGCGTGGCGAGCTCACCCGCGGCATGACCGTGATCGACCAGCGCACCATCACCGCTCGACCGCCCGCCAACTGCGACATGCTGTTGACGGTCGACGCGGCCGCCGCATGGGAGGTCGTCCTCGAAGCGATCGGCTGGTTCAGCAGATAGGCCATGGTCACCTACTGTCGCAGTGTGCGCGCCACTGTGATGAGGGACTGGGAGCTGCGGGTCGACGACATCGCCGACCCGGTTCCCGGGCCCGGGCAGGTGCTGACCAAGGTGTTGGCGTGCGGCATCTGCGGGAGCGACCTGCACATGCTGAAGTACGGCGCCGAGCTGCGCCGGTTGAGCCAGGAGCTGGAAGCCGAACTGCCGCCCGACCCGATGCGTCCGATCCCGTTCGAGCCGGCTTCCGACACGGTGATGGGTCACGAGTTCTGCTGCGAGGTCGTCGAGCTCGGACCGGACGTGAGCAACCTCACACCGGGCCAAGTCGTCGTCAGCATGCCGGCCGTGTTCGACGGCGACGGCATCCACGCCGTCGGATACTCGAGCCGCTACCCGGGCGGCTACGCCGAGCTCCTGGTGCTCAACGAGCTGCTGGCGATCCCCGTCCCCGACGGTGTGCCGCCCTCGCTGGCGGCGATGACGGAACCACTCGCGGTCGGCGTCCACGCCGTGAACAAGAGTCGGATCGCCGGACAGGACGCGGCGATCGTGCTCGGGCTGGGCCCGGTCGGGCTGGCATGTGTCGCCGAGCTCAAGATGCGTGGCATCGGGCCGGTGATCGGCGCCGACTTCTCGTCACGGCGGCGGAGCCTCGCCGAGCACCTCGGGTGCGACGTCGTGGTCGACCCCCGCGCCGAGCGCGTGATCGATGTCTGGCGGCGCGTCGACGGTGTCCGCCCGCTGGTGATCTTCGAGGCCGTCGGTGTGCCCGGCATGATCGAACAGGCCATGCGGATGGCGCCCAAGGACGCCCGCGTCCTCGTCGTCGGGGTGTGCATGCAGGAGGATCGGATCCACCCGATGCTGGGCATCGGGCGCGAGCTCAGCATCCAGTTCGCACTCGCCTACGAACCGCACGAGTTCGCGGCGGCACTGCGTTCGATCGCTGACGGCGCGGTCGACCTCGCCCCGCTCGTGACGGGCACGGTCGACATCGACGGGGTACCGGCGGCGTTCGACGAGCTCGCCGATCCCGAAGGACACGCCAAGATCATGGTGCAACCGCACTGAACGAACGCGGTGAGTGACGAACACCAGCCGACCGGATCAGCGGGACCGTGGCCCGCCTAGTGTGACCGACGTGGCCGATACCTTCCCGCGCCAATACGCGCGCACCCAACGTCTCACTCTCGGGGCTCCCCGCGACGTGAGCGTGTCGTCCGACGGCCGGCGCATCGTCTTCCTGCGCAGCCGCGGCGGTGACGACCCCGTCAACTGCCTGTGGGTCGCCGACGTCAACACCGGGGACGAGCGACTCGTCGCCGATCCTCACGATCTGCTCGCCAGCGACGACCCATCGACGGACGAGGACCTCCCCGCCGAGGAGCGAGCCCGCCGTGAGCGCGCCCGTGAGAGCGCGTCCGGCATCACGGCGTACGCCACCGACGCGGCCGGCACGGTCGCCGCATTCGCGCTCGCTGGCAGGCTGTTCGTGGCGGGCCTGGTCTCGGGCGCAGCTCGACCACTCGACGTCGCCGGGCCGGTGTTCGACCCGCGCCCCGATCCCACGGCGCGCCGCGTCGCGTACGTGAGCGGGCGCCTCTTGTGCATCGGCGAGCTCGACAGCAGTTGGTGGGTGCTCGCCGGTGGCGACCTCGACGAGCCCGAGACGATCTCGTGGGGCAGCGCCGAGTTCATCGCCGCCGAAGAGATGAATCGCTTCCGCGGCTACTGGTGGAGCCCCGACGGCGACGCGATCGCGGTGTGCCGCGTCGACACCGCTCCGGTGCAGCGCTGGTACATCAACGATCCCGCCGACCCGGCCGCGGAGCCGGCACAGATGGCCTATCCGGCCGCGGGCACCGACAACGCCGAGGTCAGCCTGCACATCTTCCCGATCGATCACAGCGAGCCGGTCGACGTCGAATGGGACCGTCACGCGTTCCCGTACATCGCCGACGTGCACTGGTCGTCGGCGGGGCTGATCGCCACCGTGCAGTCCCGCGACCAGCGTTCGATCCAGGTCGTCGCGATCGACCCCACGTCCGGCGAGACGTCGGTGCTGTTCGTCGATCACGACGACGCCTGGGTCGAGCTGGTGCCGGGCTCACCCCGCCTCCTACCCGACGGACGGCTCGTCGGTTGCGCCGACCGCGACGGTGCCCGGCGCCTCCTCGTCGACGGCGAGCCGGTGACCCCTCCGGATCTGCAGGTCCGCTCGATCGTGGCGACCGGCGACGATGCCGTGACGATCACCGCCAACCCGATCGACGACGCGAGCGTGCAACACGTGTGGCGCTGGAGCGCCGATGGACTCGAAGCGGTCGCCGACGACCCGGGCGTGCACTCGGCCGCCGTCGGGGGCTCGACCACGGTCGTGCGGAGCACCACCCTCGACGAGCCCGGCGTCAGGTACGTCTTGCCGTCGGGCGCGACACTCACATCGTTGGCCGAGGACGCGCTCGTGACGCCGAACGTGCGGATCCTCGCGTCGGGAGGGCGCCCCACGGCCACGGCCGTGGTGCTGCCGCACGATCACGACGGCTCGCCACTCCCGGTGCTGATGGATCCGTACGGCGGCCCGCACGCCCAGCGCGTCGTGCAGTCGTACAACGCGTATCTCAGCTCCCAGTGGTTCGCCGACCAGGGGTTCGCCGTCGTCATCGTCGACGGCCGCGGCACACCGGGCCGTGGTTCCGAGCACGAACGCGCGGTGCACGGCGATCTCGCCGATCCCGTGCTCGAGGACCAGATCGACGGCCTGTACCAGGCCGCCGACGAACTGGGGTTCCTCGACCTCGACCGGGTCGCCATCCGCGGCTGGAGCTTCGGTGGGTACCTCGCCGCGCTCGCGGTGCTCCGCCGTCCCGACGTCTTCCACGCCGCTGTCGCGGGAGCGCCCGCCACGGAATGGCGGTTGTACGACACGTTCTACACGGAGCGCTATCTCGGGAATCCGGCTGAGAACGCCGAGGCCTACGACAACAGTTCGCTGCTCCCTCTTGCCGACCGGCTGAGTCGGCCGTTGCTGTTGATCCATGGCCTTGCCGACGACAACGTGGTTGCCGCGCACACGCTGCAGCTGTCGTCGGCATTGCTGGCGGCCGGCAAGCCGCACGAGGTGTTGCCGCTGGTGGGCATGACCCACATGGCGAACGACGAGGTCGTGGCCGAGAACCTGCTGCTGCACCAGCTGGAGTTCCTCCGGCGGTCGCTCGGCATGGCGGTCGAGCGCGCGGAGGTGTCGACGTGAACGAGCGGTTGAGCCGGTTGTACCACGGTGTCGCAGTGCACGCGACGGCCGATCTCGAGCACATGGCGGCGCTCGAGCTGCTGGTGCTCGTCATGCTCGCCGACCGACACGTCGATCAGGAGGAGGTCGACACGATCCGCTCGATCAGCGAGGACTGGCGCGGCGGAGCGTTCTCGTTCGAGCAGTACCTCGGCCCGGCGGTGGCACGGGTGCGGGAGGCAGTCGAGCACGACGGTGTGACAGAGCTGCTCGACGACATCGACCGACGCATCTCGAGCCGGATCCTCCGCCGCGCCCTGTTCTCGGCGGCACGGGAAGTTGCCGGCGTGGACGAGAACGTCACGCCGGACGAGGGATCGATCCTCGCCGACGTCGCCGTTCGCTTCGGCTGAGCACAGCTGGGCGCTGCGGCGCCGCGTTCACGATCGCGACGCCCGCGATCGTGACCACCATCCCGGCCAGCACGACGGGACGCGGCATGTTCCCGAGCGCGATCTCGAGGAGCACGGCGACGACGGGTGACAGGAACGACCAGGCCGTCGCCGTGGTCGCGCTCAACCGCCGCAGGGCCGCGAAGTAGGCGATCGTCGCCAGCGCGCATCCGACGATCGAGACGAACGCCACCGACACCCACAACTCGCCGGACGACCACTCGGTCCCCCCGAACCCTTCGAACGACGTCGACAGCACGAGCAGCGCGGCGCCGCCCACGAGGTACTGACCGGCCGTCACGCCGACCAGGTCGACCTCGGGGTGGCGGACGACGAGCTCTTTGACGACGAACGTCCCGGCCGCCCACCCCATCGCCGCCGCCAACGCGAACGCCATGCCGACTGCCAGATCGTCCTGGTCGCCACCGAGCTGGCTCGAGACGACGAGGACGACTCCCAAGAAGCCGATGACGAGGCCACCCAAGCCCTGCCACGAGATCCGCTCACCGGCGACGAACCACCCGAGGATCACGACGAAGAACGGTGTCGTGCTCGCCAGCACGATGGCGTTGCCCGGACCGGCTCGCACGACCGCCTCCGTGAAGCCGGCGAGGAACACCGTCACCATCAACAGCCCGCTGACGGCCGTCCAGACCCACAGGTCGAGTCGTCGCGGCAGGTGGCAGCGCAGGAACGGGAGGGCGGCGAGGAGCAAGATCGCGGCTGGAACCGCCCGCAACGTCGTCAGCGTGAGCGGTTCGCTGTGTGGCGCACCGACGGCGATGACCCGACCAGTGCATCCCCACACCACCACGGTCGCCAGCAGCAGCAACATCGCGTTGTCCGCCGGGCGGGCAGCGACGGCTCTCATCGCTGGCGAGCGTAGATGGCGAACCGCGTCGCCTCCCTCGTCACGGCGCGGCCGCGGGGAACGCCGCGACGAGGGCGTCGGCGATCGCATGGGAACGCCACGCGGCACCGCCGCTCGTGTAGTGGATGCCGTCGGACACGAACCATTCGTCCAGGGCGACATCACTCCATCGCAGGACGCGCAGCGTCGGGAACCGCGTCTCGGCCGCGTCGAGCACCTCGTTCCAGGACTGCATGTTGATGTCCGCGTACGGTCCCTCGTCGAGACGCGTCACCGCGTCGACCCAGAGCACCGGCTCCGAACCGAACAGGAACATCATCCGGTCGAGGCGTGTGGTCAGATCTGGTACGCCGCCGATCGACACGTTGGCGGCGTCGTTCGTGCCGATCGTGACCACCCAACACCCCTGATAGCCCATCTCCCGCAAACGCACGACGGTGTCGAAGGCGTTCTCCTCGCCTCCGATCGTCTCGATGATCGAGCGGCCGCCGGACACCTCGGTGTAGAGCGCGCGAACTCCGACGCGCTCGTACTGCGCGGGAAGGGCGTCGCCGGGCTCCGGCATGTACTCGGGTTCGAAGAGCCCGACGGCCGTCGAGTCACCGATGTGGGCAACGGTGGTGCACCTGGTCGCCGTCGGAGCGGTGAGGGCGACGGTCGTGCTCGTCGTCGTGGATGCGATCGGGACGGTGGTCGATGTGGTGGACACGCTGGCTTCCACGGACGCGTCGCCATCGGCAGCGATCGTCGTGGTCGTGGACAGCGTCGTCGTGCTGGCACGTGTCGTGGTGGAGCTCGTGGCGCTCGACTCGGTCGTCAGCGCAACATTCTCCTCGTCGCCGTGCAGGTCGGGCTCCGCCGTGCACCCGGCGGCCGAGCGTCGCCGCCACGACGGCCAGTAGGAGCGCAGCGACGCGGAGGGGACGGGCCACCACCCGAGTGTGACACGCAGGGCCGATCGCCGGCCGCTCACCCGTCGGTCGATGACACCTCGCCCAGCAGCTTGCTCCGGAACAACGCGAGCACTTGATCGAGTGCATCGCGCGTCGGTTCGCCGGGTTCGTCGATGAGCCCGCCGGTCAGGACCGAGTGGTGCTTGGCCAGTGTCTCGGCCGGGTTGCCATCGGCCTGATCGAGCTCGATCGCGACGAAACCGTCGCCGAGCCGTTTGCGAAGGAAGTCGAACCGCTCGACCGGCACGAACGGGTCGCCGTCGAACCTCAACCCGAGCACGCAGAGACCCTCGGTCGCGCACCGGACGGCGACCATGTCGAGCTCGGCCGGGCTGCAGTCGATCGTGCGCTTGCGACGCTTCGTGATCGGAAGCGGGAGTGACGGCTGCGAGAGCACCGGCGCCACGACGCGCCGGTCGACGGCCATCGCCGAGCGCGAAGCCGCCCGTGAAGCACATCCCGACGACACCGACACCCGGCCCGCCGAGCCGGTCGTGCTCGTGAGCGGCGAGCGCCCGCAACCAGCCGATCACGCGTGAGGTGCGGCCGGTCGCGAACACCGTGAACTCGCGACTGACGCACGCACCCTGCCATCGAACGCATCCCGTACGCCGTGTTCTGGCGCCGGCCGCCGGCGGTCGGGTCGCGACCAGCGGTGCCGAACAGGTCGGGCAAAACCGCCGTACAACCGAGGGCGACGACGCGGTCGGCGAACCCGAGGACGAGTGGCGAGATGCCGGGCATCTCGGTGATCACGATGACCGCCGGACCGGCGCCCTTGCGGTACACGTCGTGGGTCGCACCGTCGTGGCTGAACGGCGCGACCGTGTACGTCTCGAGGTCGCCTTCGGGCGCGGTCGTGGGCGGGTCGATCTGTCACGGCGCAATTCCACCACGCACAGCCGATCAACGGCTGGTCGCCGTCGCCCGTTCAGCGCAGCTGGGATCGCGACGTGGGCGCGAGTCGCAACTGGGACGAGCTCACCGCTCCCCGGGCCGCGTGCCCGGTCCCGAAGGCGCGATGGTGCTCCTCGTCGTCGAACGCGGTGAGGCTGACCAGCACTGACACGTCGGTACGTACGGGAAGAGCCGCGAACGTGTTCTCGGCCGGCTCCGTCACGTACCACGCCAGCGGCCGCGCGCCATGCGCCTCGGCGACGGCGTCGGATTCGGCCGCAAAGTCGCGGACATGGTCCGTGTCCAGCGGCTCCGTCAGTACGTGGATCGTTGCCACGATCGTCGATGCCGACCCGGCCGCGTCGACCGCCGACGGCCGTGGTGCTGGCGGATGCGCGAGACCGGCGTCGTCGTACGCCGGTTTCAGCAGCAACACGTCATCCGAGTCGATCATCGTCGACGCCGCTGCCGCGCGGTGCTCCTTCCACACCGGCCCTCCGTAGAAATTCTGCAACGCCGCGTGCCGGCTCGACATGTCGGTGAACCCCCGGATCCACACGAACCGGTCCGGGTCGTCGAGATCACGGAACTGACCGACGATGTGCATGCCGGCCGCCTCCTGGGTCTCGACGAACTCGCGATCGAACAGCTCGATCAGGTCGTCGCGCCGGGAGGGGTGCAGCGTGTATTGCCTGAGCTCGACCACCGTGCAGCAACGGTCGGGGTAACTACCTTCGGGAGACACCACGTCAGACACCGTATGGCGCGCCGGCTGTCACCGACAGCAGCGTCGAGACGGAATCAGGCGAGACGTGTCAGGCGGCGCCGCGGCTGGAGGCGACGGCACCGAAGGTCTTGGCCACGATGTTGAGATCGTGGAGCAGCGACCAGTTGTCGACGTAGTACATGTCGAGCCGCTTGTACTCGTCGAACGAGGTGTCGGAGCGGCCCGAAACCTGCCACATGCCGGTGATCCCGGGCAGGACCCGCAACCGTTCGTGGGCGTCGGCCGGCCACTTGGCGACCTCGTCGGGGAGTGCCGGGCGTGGGCCGACGACGCTCATCTCGCCGCGCAGCACGTTCCAGAACTGGGGCAGCTCGTCGAGCGAGAACTTGCGCAGGTAGCGCCCGATCGGCGTGACCCGCGGGTCGTTGCGGATCTTGAACAGGGCGCCGTCGCTCTCGTTCTGATCCATCAACTCGGCCTTGCGGGCCTCGGCGTCGACCACCATCGTCCGCAACTTGATGATCTCGAACAGCTGACCGTCTCGACCAACCCTGATCTGACGGAAGAAGATCGGACCACGCGACTTCAACCTGTTGGCGACGGCGACGACGGCGATGACCGGAAGGGTCGCCAGCAACGCCACGATCGCGATCGCGACGTCGAACAACCGCTTGGCTGCCGCCCTCCATCCGTTGCGGATGGTCGGCTCGACGTAGATCATCGCCCGGCCGCCGAGGTACTGGGGCCGGATCCGCGTGACGTCGATGTCACGCAGGCTCGACGACAATGCCACGTGGTATCCACCGTCCGTGAGGCGGCGGGTCATGGTGTTGACGAGGGTGTCGGACACCGACGACAGCGAGATCATGACGCCCACCGAGTTGGTCTCGGCGATGACCTGCTCGAGATCGTCATAGGTGCCGAGCACCGAGACGCCGCCGCGCTCGCCGAGGTCGGCATCGCCGACGAATCCCACCACGTGATAGCCGAGGTCGGCGTTGCGCTGCACCGTGTGCAGCAGGCCGATCGCGTGAGCGTCGGTTCCCACGATCACGACCCGGCGGCTGATGCGGCCGGTCCTGCGGAGATTGAGGAACATCCGGCGAGCGATGCTGCGCTCGAGGATCAATGCTCCGCTGACGCTGAGGAACAGGGCGATCACCCAGAGGCGGGAGAGCTCCTTGTACTGCGATGCGAAGGCGATCGCGATGACGCTGCCCACACCGGCACCCGTCGCGGCGAAGATGCGACGGAACTCCTCCGTCCGCCGCTCGTTGGCGCGCGCCGTGTACAGCTTGTTCATCCCCATCGCGATGATCCACACCGGAATGCTGACGGCCAGCAGCCGGCCGTGTGTCGACCAGATGTGACGCGGCACCGGACGCAGCGTCTCCTGCACGAGGAACGCCAGACACACCCCGACGCAGATCGCCACCGCGTCCGCGCACATCAGCCGTTGCTTGAGGGCGATCGGCTCGACCGAAACTCCGCCCGTGTCGTGCACGATCGGGGCGACACCACTTCGCCCCGGGGTTGCGGCCGCCAAGCCCGCAGACTCCAATAGATTCCCGCTCAACTTCCTCGCCTTTCCCGCTGCGTTCGCACCGCCGTGCGACCCGTCCGGAACATGTCTATCACGCGCGACACACCAACCCGAGACGATTATTTGAGATCTTCGTCACGTTTTGTGCCATTTGTCATTCGAAAGACACTGAACGTGGCGGCGTGCGCGCAAATCGTTGGTGTTGTTGACCATTCACCGCGCTCGGTGATCGAGATGGCGGGCGGAGTCGGGTGCTCAGCGCCCTGCGTGGGCGACTCCGGTCTACGCGCTCGCGGCGACGCGTAGCCGCCGCTTTCCCAGGTCACGCCAAACGTGCCACGATGTCCGGCGGAGGGCTTCAGGCGTTGGGGTGACGCCTGTCCGGTGCTGTGTCATCCAATTGACATGCTGTAAGGTAACTGCAACATTTCGGTGCACAGTCGCCCGAACCCGCCGCTTCCTCAAGTTCTCGACAAGCCACGCCGATGAGAACGATGCGTTCGCGACGGATTCGATCGGGCGGCCGCGAGCACTCAGCTGGGAGAGGTCAATGAAGCGAGCCACGTCACTCGTCGTCATGTGCGGCGCGATTGCAGTTCCCGCCATCGTCGCCGGCGGTGAGTTCACCCAGGCGATCCAAAAGGCCGGGACGACGTACGAGCTCCAGGTGACCGGTCGTGCCGGTGTGCCAGCCGACGCCACTGCCGTGGTGCTCAACATCACGTCCGCCGACGCCAAAGGCACTGGGTTCGTGTCCGCCTATCCCTGTGGAACGGCCCGTCCGAACGCGTCGAACCTCAACTACGGAGTCGGCGCACCGATCGCCAACTCGGCGATCGTCAAGATCGGCACCGGTGGCAAGGTGTGCCTGTTCACCGCCGACTCCGACACCCAGCTGATCGCCGACGTGAACGGCTGGTTCCCGGCCGGCTCCGGCTACACCACGACGCCATCGCCGATGCGGCTGCTCGACACACGGCCAGGGCTGACCACCGTCGACGGTGTCGCCGCCAGCGAGGGACTCCGCACCTCCGGCACGACCACCGAGCTGCAGGTGACCGGTCGGGCAGGTGTGCCCGGCAACGCCGCGGCCGTGGTGCTCAACGTGACATCTGCCGAAGCCAACGGGACCGGCTTCGCCACTGCCTATCCCTGTGGCTCGTCGCGTCCGAACGCGTCGAACCTCAACTACGGGGTCGGCGCACCGGTCGCCAACTCGGCGATCGTCAAGGTCGGTACCGGCGGCAAGGTGTGCCTGTTCACGGCCGACACCAGCACGCAGTTGATCGCCGACATCAACGGCTACTTCCCGTCGGGATCCGGATACACGTCGACGTCGCCGGTGCGTGTGCTCGACACCCGTCCTGGACAGACCACGGCCGACGGCGTGAGCGCCGGAGAAGGACTCCGCCGCGCCGGCCAGATCTACGAGCTGCAAGTGAGGGGACGAGCCGGCGTGCCCAACGCCGCCACCGCGGTCGTGCTCAACATCACATCAGCCGAAGCCCGCGGCACCGGCTTCGCGACCGCGTGGCCGTGCGGTGAAACCCTGCCGACGGCTTCGAACCTCAACTACGGCGTCGGCGCACCCGTCGCCAACTCGGCGATCGTCAAGATCGGCACGAACGGCAAGGTGTGCCTGCTGACGGCCGACACCGACACCGAGCTGATCGCCGACGTCAACGGGTGGTTCACCACCGGTTACACCTCGATCTCGCCGGTCCGCCTCCTCGACACCAGGTCCGACGAGGGTGACAGTGGCGACGGCAGTGGTGCTCCGGCCGGCGCCGACTTCTACGCCGACTTCAACACACCCGGCCAACTCCAGAGCCAGTTCCGCCATGCTCTCTGGCGTCGCGACGACACCCTCGTCGGCCAGACCGAGTGGCCCGCCGATCACAGCTTGGCCTGTTCGACCCCCGATCAGAAGCGGATCGTCCACCGGTCGAACCCGGACGAGAGCTTCTACGAGTGTGCCAAGCACCTCATGATCTCCGAAGGCGACGCGTCGGGATACTCGATCGCCTGGGTCTCGCCGAACCAGACGTTCAGCATGTCCGGGGCCGCCTCCGTGTGCTGGGAAGTGAACCTGACCGACATGGGCACCCGCCAGTGGTTCGAGGTCGGGGTCATCCCGGCGTCCGCGCCGGACATGTTCGCCGATGCGTCGATCGCCTCGTCGGTCGCCGGCCGTCCCGAGGTCGTCATCTATCCCCGCTCTGACTACGCGGTCATGCTGTGGTCAGGTCCGTCGGCGTGGCTCGGCAAACTGGGCATCAACGGCAACGTGAACCAGGCCAAGTCGTTCGACGCCAACGCCGATGTGGCGACCCGCTACCCGATGTGCTTCACGGACGACGGCGCAGGGACGTTGACGACGACCGTCTCCGACCCGGTCAGCGGCGCGGTGCTGCTCTCCCATTCCCGCCCCGGGAAGTTCCCGTCCGGGCCGTCGAAGGTGATGCTCGAGTTCAAGTACTACACGCCGACCAAGGATGGCTCTGTCATCTCGACCACGTGGCATTTGGATTCGGTCGCCGTGACTCAATGATGCCGGGATGCGCTTCGGCGTTTCCTGACTCGCCGTACCGCCTGCATCGCGTCAGCCGGACGGAGCAAGACCCCGAACATCGCCGCAATGAGCCCGCGAACGAGGAGCTCGTAGTGGAGTCGTTCGCCAACGGTCGCGAGACCCTGGCGGTGGTATCGCCAGAACGACGCGGGTGCCGGATGGAAGAGACCGCGTAGCACTCGCTCGGCGAGTCGTCGGTGGTACGCGAGGCGCGGTCGATCTGATCAGTTCCGAGTACTCGTCCGCACTGAGGAAGTGCCTGCTGTATCGCGCCGTCACGATCATCCGGTCGAGATCCTTCGGGAGCAGATCCTCGCGGGCGCCCGTGATCGATGCCTCGTCGACCCGGAGAAAGCTCAGGATCTGGTGAGCGAACCCCAAGTCGGACTCGCGTAGGACGTCGAACGCCAACTCGGTGTCCTCGTGCAGCCGGCCCTCTTCGTAGAAGTGGTCGCCGTGTTCACGAATGATGTTCGAGCGGTAGAGCACCGTCGTCGGGCTCCCGAAGAGGAACACACCGTCGAGGAAGTACTTGCGACACGCGTCTCGACCGGACAGCAACGAGATCTCGGGCGACACCCCGGTTGAGACGACCTCAGATCCTTGTAGCGAGTACGAACTGATGATGGTGGTCGTCGGGTGTTGCTCCCCGACCGCGACCATCTCGGTCAGGCAGCGGGGATACAGCCAGTCGTCTGCTTGACAGATCTTGCAGTACTGGCTGTCCTCCGAGATCTGCCGAAGTGCGAAGTTGTAGTTCTGCACCTGGGTGAGGAACTGCTCGGTGCGGACCAGACGAATTCCGGGATGGAGACTTGCGTACTTCTGCGCGATCTCCGAGGACCCATCGGTGCTCTGGTTGTCGACGAGGATGTACTCGAAGTTCGGATAGTCCTGGTCGAGAACACTCTCGATGCACTCGGCAAGGTAGTCAGCCGTGTTGTAGAACGGAGTCACGACGCTGACGAGCGGAGGCTGCGGGTTCATCGTGGGACGCAAGGTAGCACGACCGGTTGCAGATCCGACGGGGCTCGGCGGTGGCGCGTCACACGTCAGCGACGGGCCGTCTCGGCCATCAGGTCGACGAGCGCCGATGCGTTCTTGGCAGCATCGAACTGCTCGTTCACCAGGGCTGCCGCTCGGGTCCCGAGACGATCGCGGAGTGCACCGTCGACCACCAGGTCGCGCAACCGCCCGGTCAGCGCGGCCACGTCGCCGGGTGCCACGAGGTATCCGGTGTCGGCATCCCTGACGATCTCATGGATCGCGCCGACCGCCGTGGAGACGAGCGGCAGGTTGGCGGCGCCCGCCTCCGAGAGCACCATCGGCAAACAGTCGCCGAGGGTGGGCAGGCAGAAGACATGACTCCGGTGATAGAGGTCGATCAGCGCCGGGCTGTTCGGCTGCATCCCGGTGTGGATGACAATGCCTGGCTCGTCGTCGACCGGGGCACGGGTGACCAGGTGCAGCTCGACCGGTGGGAGGGAGGTGTCGGCACGCAAGGTCCGGTAGGCCTCGATCAAGTGGGTGCCGCCCTTGCGTCGCAGGTCGGCGCCGACAAAAAGTATCCGCACCGGTTCGCCCGCCGGCTCGGATTCGGACGGCGACTTCGCCCACGTCGACGGATCGACGCCCGGCGGGATCACCGTGATGCGGTCGGGATCGATGCCGTAGTCGTCGACCAACCCCGCCTTCGCCCACCTTGACCAGGTGACGACGTGGACAGCCCGCTCGAAGCAGAGACGGTTGGCGCGCCACTTGAGTCGTTCGACACGTGCCCCGGACGTGGCGTGCGCGTAGTGGTCACCCAGCTCGTCGTACTGGCGTGGCGTTGCGTCGAGTGAGACCACGGTGGGAACGCGCTTCACCAGATCGGGGATCAGCACGGCGGGAACCTGGGTGTGGACGAACATCGCGTCGAACTGCTTCTCGCGACGGGCGTGACGGATCGCGACGACGCGCTCGCAGCCCGGCACGAATCGTCCAGTTCCCGTAGCCGGGCACCCGCGCCGCGAGGCCCTCGACCCCGAACGCGATCGGAAGGAACGTCGCTTCGATCGCGTCATTGCGAGGAACGAGTCGACGGAGGTTGTCGGTGTGGGTGATGTGGCCGAGGGTCTGCTCGAGCACGAAACCGACATGTGGCGCGGTCATTGTCGCCAACGGTTCGGGCCGTCGTCGTGGTCGATCCATCTCCACAACAACGCCGGATCGCCCAGCTCGTCGGCCACGCCGCGGTAGTAGGCGACGTTGTAGATGCCGCTCAATGCCTGCCGGGTGATGGTCTCCGCCCTCACCAGCCTTCCCGCTCGCGCGACGACCCGGAGGCAGCGGCTCACCGCGGTCGCCAACCACGGTCGGGGCACACACATGCGCGTGAGGGCGCGCACCATCACGTTGCGGTCGCGGTATTCGGCGGGGAGCCATCCGAGGATGTCCCTGCGGCTGGCATCGCGACAGAAGATGACATCGTTACGGCCGTACGTGTAGCCGGTCGACCGCCACGAATCGAAGCTGCGGGCGGCGTAGTGGTAACCGATCGCCGCCGGCTCGTAGGCGAAGTGCACACCGCGATACCGCAAGGCGGTACGCGAGCTCGACGTCCTCGGCGCGCCGAAACGACGAATCGAACCCGCCGACGTCGACCACGTGGCGCCGCAGGACCGAGGCGTTGCCGGTGTAGAACTGCCGCGCCGTCGGCTCGAAGTCACCGCGGGTCATCGCCGTGTACTGCTTGGCGAGCATCGACTGCTCCCATTGGATCCACATCGACATCCGGTGATCGGGTGGGTCGAGCATCGGACCGATCACGACGACGTCGTCACCCAACCTGGCGTGGGCAGCGACGTGGGCGCTGATCAACCCGCGATCGGGCACGACATCGTCGTCGATGAACACGACGAGGTCTCCCGTTGCCAGTTCGACGCCGTGGTTACGAGCGACCGCAGGCCCCTGGTTCTCCTGCGTGGCCGAAACGACCGGGAGCGGCGTGGCGCCACTGGCGAGGTACGCGTCGGTGCCGTCGGTCGACCCGTCCGACACGACCACCGTCTCGACGTCGCCGTCGAACGTCTGCGCGGCCAGACCCGCCAGCACGCGATGGAGGCGCTGGCGGCGATTGAAGGTGGGGATGACGACACTCACCCTCGGCACGTCCCTCACAACTCCTCTCCTCCGCGTCTTCTCACCACTGTGCGCGCTCATGTCCGCCGTTGGTCGTCCGTCGCCGAACGCTCCGCCGACGATACCGACTTCGTCCTCCAGAACGAGGAGCACCCGCTCACGAAACACCCCGTTCACAGCACCCTGACGGGTCGCAGCGACCGCGGGGGTGAATAACGACGAGACCAGGCCGTGTACGGAGACGGTAGCGTTGACGGGTGATGAGCTTCGGCGGACGATGCTGGTCTGCCGTCGCTGTGCGTGGTCCTGGCGGCCAACAACGAGCGAGGACGGCGAGCGGGAGATGACAGCACGATGATCGCGCCGTCACGTGATCGCCCGCCTGCTCGAGACGTTCTTCAGCCGTTGGTGGCTTTACATCTTGCCGCGTCGTCGCCATGATCGGCCTCGGCATCTACACCGCCGGCAACAAGGCCGACGCCTACCGTTCGTCGGCCGTGCTCTCGGCGGCCGATCTCGAGCCCTTGCTCGACGACTTGCAGGATGCGCTCGCGTACGACATCCTCGCATGGGAGAACCCAGCCCAGCCACGTCGCGTCGGATCAACGAGGCGCTCAGAACCGACGAGTTCGTGCGGCTCGTAGCAGACGCCGCCGGCGTTCCCGCTGATTCGCTGTCGTGACGTTCTAGGACGTGCGCCGGGAGCCTCTGGGCGTCGCTGACGGGCAAAACCTGCTGACTGTGAACGCCAGGACCATCGATCCGCAACTCGCACAGACAGCTCGTCGATCGACGATCAACACGTTCCTCCAGACCGTCATCGACAACCAGATCAGCACTGGAGACGACCACGCGTCGACTACCTGACGGCACCAACATGCCCAGCTGCGAGGTGACTACGAGCAGGCCACCGAGGCGATGCTGCGCCTATCTCCTGTTGACGAACCCGGCGCCGTGCGACGATTCCGAGCGCCCGGTCGAGGAGCAGTTCGAGATCGAGCGGCTCAACCGCAACGTTGAACGCGCGCGACGACCGGCTGGCCGACACGCTCGACGACATGCCGGCGGCCGAACTCCGATCCAGCAGGCCACCAGTGACGCCACGCAGACGCTACAACATCGTCGACCCAGCCACGTTGCCGACTGTCGCCCGAAGCCGGGCTGCGCGACGTCGTGATGACCGTCGGCACGTTCGCAATGCTCGGCGTCTTGTTGATGGTCGGCTGCGTCGTCGCCGCGTCGTTGCTGGACCGGTCGTTGCGATTTGCCGAAGAGATCCGAGCGTCGCTCGGCGTCGAGGTCCTCGCCGTCGTTCCGGTCGAGGGTCCGACGAGGTCACCGTCGGCGAAGGGCACTCAGCGTGACCGACGTCGAACGGCAGCCCGCCGCACACCTAAGCATCGCAGCCGCCCAGTCGACCGTCGACGACAGCACGCTCGACGATCACCGACGACGGCTGGACAAACCCTATTTCCGGGCGTCGGCCGACTGTGGCCTCGTCAGTTCGGTATCTCCTCGCCCGTGTCCAGCTCAACGACGCCGCCGGACTCCCCCAGCGGCTCGCCGTCACCGCCGCGCTGCGAGGTGAAGGCGTCACGTTCGTGAGCCAGCGCGATCGCCGCTGTCATCGCCCACGACCTCAATCGCCGTGCTGCCTGGTCGATCTCAACTGGGGGAACCCTACCAACTACGAGAGCGCGACGCGCGATTCGAGTGGCCTCGCCGACGTGGTCACCATCCGGCATCACCCTCGACGACGTCCTGGTCACCACCGCCGAGCCAAACTTGGTGATCATGCCAGCCGGCATCGTCCCGTCGCCCAGCGACCCGTACTCGCCAAGAGTGACCGGCCTCGCGGAGGTAATCGACGAGTTGGCCGAGCACTACGACCACCTGGTTCTCGATCTCCCCGCTGTGCTGGCAACCAGCGACGCGCTGGCTCTGGCGCTCCTTGTGTGACGCCTATGCCATGGTCGTGCACCAGGGCGTCACCACTCAAGATCAAGTGCTCGACGCGTTCGACGAGCTTCGCGGAGTCGTGAACCTCGGAATCATCCTCAACCGCAACGCGACGCGGATCCCGAAGTTCCTGCGGCGACTCGTCGGGGTCTGACCGCCAGTCGGCCACTGCATCGATGAATCTGCTGCTGTTCTTCCTGGGCTTCGTGCGTCGCGATGGCGCTCGTGGGCGCAGCGACGTGACGACCTTCCGAAGACCCGCCCTGTCATGATTCCTGATCGTGATCGTCTCGATCGGGTTCCTCACCCGGCGCATGATCTGACATGCGCGATCGGCACAGCGGATCCTGCCGCAGTAGTGTCGCCGCACAACAGCGGCTCGACCGTCGCCGTTGGCGGCTGCTCTACGCGCAGGTGTCTGCTGTCGCTGGCGTGAGCGCCGGTCGGCACTACACCAGCGCTCCGCACCCGTTCTCGATCGTGTTGTTGGTGCTGATCATCTGCTGTGCAGCGGTGGTGGTCCGGCCGATTCTCGGCGTGTACGGCGCTGGTGTTCCTGACGATGGTCGGCGACACGGTGACGGTTCCGTGGTACCCGTTCACGAAGAATCTCTCGAGCCGCGAATCGATCCTCTTCATCGCCGACGGACTGACGATCAACCCGTTCGAGATCATCATCCTGCTCACTGCGCTGTCGTGGATCTTGCGCATGCTGGGTGATTCCGCCTGGCAGCTCAACCGGGGCGTGATGTGGAAGCCGATGATGCGTCTTCACCGGATTCGTGTTCCTCGGGCTGGTCTACGGGCTGAGCCGCGGCGGCCACGACACCACGGTCGCGGTCTGGGAGGCACGCCCGCTGCTGTACATCCCGATCCTGTATGTGCTGATCACGAACCTGTTCACGACGGCCCGCCAGTACGAGCGGCTGTTCATGTGTGCGACTCGTCGGCGTCGTCGTCCAGAGCCTGCTCGCGCTGCAGTACTTCCACTCGCTCGATCCCGAGTTCCGCGAGCACCTCGACAGCCTCACGGAGCACGCGGCGTCGATCCACGTCGACGTGCTGATCATCTTCGTGCTGACGATCTGGCTGCTGCCGCGGTGCAACCACGTACGGCGGATCTGGGTGACGGTCGCCCTCGTGCCCGTGTGTCTGGATGTTCGTCCTGGCGCAGCGCCGGGCCGCGGCGATCGCACTCATGCTCGGCGTCGTGGTGCTCTGGCGGTGCTGATCTACCAGCGTCGGCGGTGGGCTGCGATATGGTTCACGCTCTTCGCTGTCGTGCTCGGCGGCGCTCTACACGCGCGGCGTTCTGGAACTCGACGGGGGGATCGGCTTCGGCGCGCAGGCCATCAAGTCCGTGATCGCGCCCGGACAACTGAGCGAGGAGGACCGGAACTCCGACCTGTACCGCCAGATCGAGGCATACGACATCTGGTACACCATTCGCTCGAACGAGCTGTTCGGAGTCGGATTCGGTCAGCAGTTCCTGCGACCGATGGCAGTTGCCCGACATCAGCTTCTTCGTCTTCTGGCAGTACATGCCCCACAACTCGATCCTGTGGATCTGGATGAAGATCGGAGTCGGCGGATTCATGGCGATGCTGTACCTGATCGCACGAACGATCCACCGTGGCGTGCGGTCGGTCGATCCGGATCCAGTCGCCTGACCTGGCGTCCATCGTGATCGGTTCGGTCGTGTACGTCGTGATGTACATGGTGTACTGCTACGTCGACATCGGTTGGGACATCCGCAGCACCGTGTTCCTCGCGATGGCGATCGCGATCTGCGCCGACCTCGAGAACCGTCCTCGAACCGCCGCCCGAAGCCGACGCGCCGAAGAAGAAGCCGGGAGTCACCGTCGACCGAGAAGATGGAACTCGTGTCATGATCGCATGGGGGCCAGTCCGCCTCGCCACCGCCTCGTGCTCGTCGGCGGTGCGTGTGCGTCGGGCGATCCGCAGATCACGCTCGAGGATCCGATCACCACGCCGACCGTGCCCACGGTGTCGGCATCGGGTCCCTCCGAACAACTCGTTCCGACACTCGTCGTCGATGTCGCCCAAGCCGGCGAGGAGATCAGTCCACTCATCCTCGGCGTCTCCGGCGAAGCCGACGCCGAGTATCGTCCGCGCCGCCGGGATCACGTTGCTCAGCTGGGGAGGCGAGACGGCAACTCGCTTCAACCATCTGATCGGGGCCTCGAACGGTGGCGAGCGACTCCGACTACCAGAATCAACAGATCGGCTCGGGCGGCGATGCCGTGACCGCCCTCCTCGCCGCGGCATCCGGCGCCGGCGTCGCCAGCCGGGTCGCCGTCCCGACGCTCGGGTGGGTCGCCAAGAACGCCGAGCCCACGACCTGTTCGTTCCCGCTCGACAGTGGTGGGTGCTGGAACGCCAACGACGCGAGCTGTCTGAACCCGATCGCGGTCGCCGACCCCGCGGCCACCAGCGTCGCCTCTACCACGACGTGGTGTCTCGTCGTGGATCGCCGGACTCGTCGCCGATCCGTCGACCACACCGCGGTTTATCGCCTTCGACAACGAACCGGAGTTGTGGGGCACCGCCCACTACGACATCCATCCGACGTGCCCGACCTATGAGGAGATCCTCCTCAAGTACCTCGAGTACGCCGTCGCCGTTCGGGGCGTCGCGCCGGACGCCGAGTTGATGGGCCCCGTCATGTGCTGCTGGTTCGACTACTGGCGCACCGCTCCCGGGCCCGCCGACGGGTCCGGTGAGGACTTCCTCGGGTGGTTCCTCCGACATGTGCACGACCACGACTGACGAACGGCGTTCCGAACGCTCGACGTCCTCGACGTCCATTACTACCCGCAGGCCGATGTCGTCAACGACCTAGTCGACGCCGCAAACGGCCGCCCGGCGCCTGCGCAGCACACGCTCGCTGTACGACCCGTTGTACACGGACGAATCGTGGGTGTCGGTCGCATTCGGTTCCTGCCACGCCTGCGAGCATGCCGTCGACATCTCGTATCCCGGCTCCAAGATCGCGATCAGCGAATGGAACTGGGGCGCCGATGGCACGATGAACGGTGCCCTGGCCATCGCCGACGTGCTCGGCATCTACGGCCGTGAAGGGGTGTACCTCGCCTCGTACTGGGAGCGGCCAGCGGCGGCCAGTCCCGGCTACCTCGCCTTCAAGATCCACGGCAACTACGACGGCCAAGGAGGTCGCTTCGGCGGGCAGTCGGTCCCGGTGGTAGTGGACGGGCTCGATCCGCCGGAGGACCTCGGTGCGTTCGCCGCCTACGACCCGTCGACGAAGATGTTGCGTCTCATGTTGATCAACAAGCTGCCCGACACACCGATCGACCTCGCCCTCGACATCCGATCGATCGACCCAGCCGCGACGGGGCGGGTGTTCCGCTACGGCCCGGACGATCTCGCTGCGATCACCGAGCACGAGATGTCACTCGGCGACAATCCGTCCCTCGAACTCCCGCCGTACTCCATCACCCTGGTCGAGGTACCAGCGGCGACATGAGGCGTGCGCGGATCAAGGGTGTCCGACGCCGGCGCGGCGTCACGTGTTCCTCGCCAGGCGGCCTCGGCGCGACGGCCGCCGTGCCGCTCGCGTTGTCGCCGCTGACCGGTTACCTGCTAGTCCTGACGGGCGCCGCATTCTGGACCCGCCGCGCGGACGCCACGTCACGGCGATCCGCGACAGGCCTACGACGCGATTCGCGATCCTCGTCCCCGCCCACAACGAAGAACGGCTCATCGCCACAACACTGCGGAGCCTGCACGAGATCGACTACCCCGACGACCTGTTCGAGGTCCATGTCGTGGCCGATCATTGCACCGACCGCACCGCCGAGATCGTCCGGGCTGCCGGCATCGAGATTCATGAGCACATCGACCCAGAACCCGCTGGCAAGGGACCGGCGCTGGCGTGGCTGCGCATCACGTCTCGATGAGCGAGGGTCACGCCACGACGTCGTGGTCGTTATCGACGCCGATTCGATTGTCGACCCGCGCGTTTCTCCGCGTGTTCGACGCGAGATTCGCTGGGGGCGCCCGCGTCGTCCAGGCCTATTACGCCGTGCGCGATGTCGAGAAGTCGGCGAACGCGGGAGTCCGCGCGGCGGCGCTTGGCGCTCCGGCATTTCGTGCGGCCGCTCGGCCGGAACGCGCTCGGGGCCTCGTGCGGCCTTTACGGCAACGGCATGGCGTTTGAGTCCGACGTGCTGCGACGACGCACGATGAGCGCCCACCTCACCGAGGATCTCGAGCTGCAGACGGAGCTCGTCCTCGAAGGCGAAATCGTCGTGTTCGCACGCCGACGCAGTCGTCGAGGCCGAGATCCCGGCGACGCTCGAGGCGTCACAGACCCAGAACGAGCGCTGGGAACGCGGGCGCATCGATCTCGCCAGACGCGCGATCCCGGCCCTGCTCCGACGCGCTGTTCGAACACGCGGCCGTCAGCGTCTGGTCGCCATCGATACCGCCCTCGATCACGCGGTGCCACCGCTCTCGGTCCTGGCGGCAGTCGCCGTTGGCCTCACCGGTTGGTTCGCCCTTGCCAGCCGAGTGGTGCCGACGCGTCTCGTGCGAGCAGGCGCGTGGGCATCGCGATTTGCGCTCACCGGACTTGCGGTGCACGTCGTGCTCGGTCTGCGAGTCGCGCGCGCACCGCGAGCGGTGTACCGATCGCTCCTGCTCGCACCGAAGGCGATCGTGTGGAAGGTAAACCTGTGGCTGCGGATGGTCGTGCGGCCCGGAGAGGTCAGCTGGATCCGCACCGCCCGCAACGCCGACCAACCCGCGACGAAGGTCCCGCCGACATGAGCACATCATCGACATGAACACATCACCCGACTGAGCACTCATCGACATGAACACACCCGGCGCCCGCGCCGCCCTGATCCTGGGCGTGCCCGTCGATGACGTCACGTTCGCGGAGACCGTCGATCTGATCTTCGACCTCGTCGCCGATGGTCAGGCAACCGGCCGTACCCACCAGGTCGCCACCGTCAACGTCGACTTCATCGTCAACGCCGTGCGCGATCCGGCCCTCGGCGCGATCCTGCGCCGGACATCGCTTTCGATCCCGGACGGCATGCCCGTCGTGTGGGGAGCCCGCCTCATGCGCACGCCCCTCCGCACCCGCGTCGCCGGTGCCGACCTCGTGGCCGCGATCGCCGAGCGGGCGGCGTCCACCGGCGCGACCGTCCACCTCTTCGGCGCCGCACCGGGTATCGCCGACCGCGCCGCGGCGCTGCTCAGGGACCGTTTCCCCGGCGCCGCGATCACGTCGGAAGCAGGGCCGATGATCAAACGCGTCGACGAGCTCGACCCGACCGAGCTCGATTCGCTGCGTGCCAGTCGGCCCGACATCTGTTGCGTCGCGTTCGGCAATCCGAAACAGGAGCAGTTCATCGACCGCTTCGGGGACGACCTCCGGATCCCGGTGATGATCGGTGTCGGAGGATCGCTCGACTTCCTCGTCGGCGAGAAGCGCCGCGCCCCGGCCTGGATGCAGCGAACCGGACTCGAGTGGCTCCACCGGGCGGGCACCGAGCCGCGGCGCCTCGCCATGCGGTACGCGCGGGATGCGTTCGTCTTCGGTCCACGGTTGCTCGTCCAGATCTGGCGGGGACGTCGGGGACGACGCCGCGGCACCGAACGGATCGAGGAGCGCGAGGGGGTCACCGTGGTCGACCTGTCGCAGCTGCGCCGCACCGACAACACCGCTGCCGCGGCGATCGCCGCCGCGCTGCGAGACGCCGCCCGGGCGGGGCGCCGAGCAGAGATCATCCGTCCTGCACGCGACGAAGCCCTCGACGGTGTCGACGGCGTGCGGCAGCTCGTCGACGACGCCGTTTCACCCTGATCACGGCATTGCCTGTGGTGATCTAGGGCACGTCGCGCGTGGCCACCGTCCGCGCGGCAGTGACGGTCTCGAGCGCGACCACGTCCGGCAGATCGTCGAGGGCACACGTGAGCGGATCGCGGTCGACCACCACGAGATCGGCGTAGCTGCCCACGCGCAGGCCGCCGAGCTCGGGCCAGTCGAGGACCGCCGCTCCACCGCTGGTCCACATCTCGAGCGCCTCGGCGCGGGTGACGACTTGGTCGGCACCGTCGTTGCGGATCGCGGAGTGTCCGAGCAGATGGGTCTGCGCCAGCCACATCTGCTCCCACGGGTTCTTCGGGCCCCAGTCCGTCGACGCCGCCAGCGCCAGACCCTCGTCGAGCAGGCGGCGCAACGGGTTGAGGTCGGCGAGCGACTCGGCGCCGAACGCGTTCCGGTACACGTCACCCTTGCCCCACGTGAACCCGCAGCAGATCGTCTGTCGGAAGCCGGCCGCGGCCCAGCGGCGGGCGTAGGAGAGCGGCATCGAGCGCGCCGTGCTGGACGATGCCGTCGCGTACGCCGTGGCGTTCGATGAACCCGAGTAGGACCTCGTACTCGGCCGGGCCCATCGCGCACACGTTGAGTTGGAGCGCTGCGCGCGCGCAGAACTCGACGGCTTGTTCGATCGCCTCGGGCGAGATGAACCAGCGGCCGTCTGTCGCGTGCCCGAACGCGTCGCGGTACGTCGTCGGCCATGGCATGTTGCCCATGCCACAGGTTCCGCCGCCGGAGACGGTGATCCCCTCGGCGCGCACCCACTCGTCGCCGAGGTCGACCGCGGCGAGCGCCCCCTCGAGCGTCGCCGCCAACTCGGCCATCGATTTCTGGTGATCCGACGGCCGGGTGAAGCGCTGGTACTCGGGCACCGCCTTGACGCGCATCGTCAACCGGCCGGTGTCGCGCAGACGGCGGTAGACGTCGATGTGGCGAGGCTCCATGGCATGCGGTTCGTACACGGCCGTGATCCCCATGCGGTGATGGGCAGCGATGCCGTGGAGCGTGCCGTGCTCGACGAGATGCGACGGAGGCCCGGGGAGACGCAGCAGGATCTCGCGGAAGAACGGATCGGTGTTGTAGTTGCTGTTGACGGCGCCGTACAGGCGGCCGGTCGGCACGCCGGCCGCATCCTTCTCGATCCACACGTCGCTCACGCGGTCCGGCGAGGCGGCGTTGATGCCGAGCGTCACGAGGCCCGCCGAGTTGAGCGCACACACATTCGGCACGGTCGGCGACCATGCCTGGATCATCACGGGGTGCCGCACCGTCGCCCGGTCGAGCGCGACCCGGTCCGGGAGTGCCCCCTCGCGTAGGTGCTCGTGGCCCCGGCGGAAGAAGTAGTGCGGTTCGCCGACCGGCGTCGCCATCACCCACTCGCCCGGTGCCCGCCCTGACGCAATCCTCGTGATCGTGGCGACGATGTCGTCGTGGTCCGCGGCATCGGACAGGTCGGCCAGTCCCGCCGCGGCGGCACCGAAGTGCAGCAGATGTGGATGTGCGTCGATCAGTCCCGGCACGACCCAGGCGCCGCCGAGATCGACGGTCTCGTCGACTCGGCCGGTCGAAGGACGCACGTCGGCCGCGGTGCCGACGGCGACGACACGTCCGTCACGTGCCAGGAGCGAATCGTGCACCGCACCGGCGAAGTCGGCACGGATCCGCCCGCCGCGGAACAGCGTCGTCGGCATCGAGCCTCAGGCGCGCTCGAGGATGGTGACGACACCGGCCGTGCCGTCGACCTCGATCAGATCGCCCGTGCGGATCAGCGTCGTCGCGGCGCCTGTGGCGCACACGGCGGGAATGCGGTACTCGCGCGACACGATCGCGGTGTGCGACAGCGCGCCGCCCGTGTCACACACGCAGCCGGCGATCTGTGCGAACGCCGGCGTCCAGTTCGGGGACGTGAACACGCACACGAGAATCTCGTCCGGTTCGAGGTCGCCGAGGTCGGTGACCTCCACGATCACACGGGCGCGGCCGCGTGCGACACCCGA
This sequence comes from Ilumatobacteraceae bacterium, assembly GCA_963722415.1. Classification (GTDB taxonomy): domain Bacteria; phylum Actinomycetota; class Acidimicrobiia; order Acidimicrobiales; family Ilumatobacteraceae; genus JALOLG01. Next base: position 41,676 of record CAVRNI010000058.1, on the reverse strand, counting down.
CGATGCCGGCACGCCGCGCAACGACATCGTGTCGCTATCGACGCTGCCGACCGTGTCGAGCAGTCGCTGGTCGACACCAAAGATCTCCTTCATGATCGGGTCGTCGGTGCCGGCAGGTGGGGTGCCGAGCACGGCCGGCATCTCGGAGCGTCGGGCGCGGCTCGCCTCGTAGTACGCACGACGGGCGACGATCGTGTCCCGGACCTCGCCGTAGGTGATCCGTTCGGCGGCCATGTCGTCGAGCTCGTGACGGAACAGGTAGATGAGGTCGTCGCGTCGCTCGGCGCCGACGATCTCGCCGATGCGCAGCGCCGCCATCCGCAGCGGGATGTGGGCCCGCAGATCGAGATAGAAGTTGTGCTCTTCCTGCCACCACGAGAAGTTCGCGTGCTGACAGGCGCCGAGGCCTTCCTCGAACCGCTGGCGTCCGGCGTCATCGAGCGACGACCGCACGCGGTCGAGCGTCGCCTCGCGCTCGGCAACTGCCGCGTCGAAGGCGGCGGCGAAGTCGTGGTCGGTGCCGTTGCGGACGAACGTGGTGATCATCGACAGCATCGGTGTCGGGTCCTCGACCCATGGTGCGAGCGACGGATCACACATGCCCTCGGTCCGCCAGCCGTACTCGTTCAGGAACACGTCGAGGGCGCGCAGCCACCCTTGAACGGTGTCGTCGTTCGACGCTCGCAGCTCGCGGAGCGAGTCCGATGGATCGTGCGCCTTGAGCACGACCTCCACCGCCGTGTCACGGGCGGCCGCCGTCAACTTCCACAGCTCGCGGTCGGTCTCCATGATCTTGGTCTCGGTGCCCTGGAAGAATCGGGCCACGTCCTGCTCGTCGATGCCGAGTTCGACGCACGTCGCCCGGAACGCGAAGTAGTTGGCGATCAGCGGATCCATCAACTCGAAGTGGACCTCCCACGCCCAGCGGTGGAAGGCCCAGAACTCGCCGAGGTAGGTGTGGAGCGCGGCGAGGTCCATCGATGCCAGGTCCGAGCCTTCGAAGTGCGCGAGCGCGGCGGTGATCGACTCGCGCCTGGCGTCCCACATCGCGGGGAAGTTCATGATCGCGGGACCGACGAGGTGCTCGACCCGTGCGGCGCGCTGCATCACCTCCCACTCGCTGCAGCACGGCGAGTCGCTCGCATACGCGTGGACGCCGCTGAACCGTGCCGCCTGACCCTTGGTGGGTGGGAGTTGGTAGAGGTTGGCGCCGTACTGGGTGCCCCACAACACGTCGTTGGCGGTCGATACGCACAGCGGTGTCATGCCGCGGCTCCAATGGCCTTCCAACAACCAGAAGCGACCAGCGTCGGCATCGGTGAACAGACCGAACGCCTCCTCCATGACCGGACCCGGCAACGGCAGCACGGTGCCCGGGTACCACTCGTCGTGAATGTGATCGGCCAGCGGAAACGGTGCGTCCATCCGTCGTTCTTCCATGTGGTCTCCTCCCCAGGCGGGGCAGTTTAGGTTCGCGCCCTCCCGCGAGACCCTTTCGGCCGTGCCGTGATCGGTCGGTTGCGCGGACCGTCCGCCGTGACGGCCGGGGCACACGAGTCGTTCGCGTCAGCTGTCGACCAGTCGGTGCAGACGGTCGATGCGCTGCTGCCAGCGGTCGGCGGTCGCCGCCAACCACGACGCCGCGTCCGCTGCACCATCGGCCACGATGTCGAACACGACCTCGCGTCCGTCACGGCCGCCGTGCACCAAACCTGCGTCGGCAAGGACCCGGACGTGTTTGGCGACCGCTTGACGGGTGATCGGAAGTCGCGCCGCCAGCGCGCTCGCGCTCTGCGGACCGTGCTCGCTCAGCAGCTCGAGGATCTGTTGCCTGGTCGGGTCGGCGAGCGCGGCGAGCGCCGCGGTCGGGGTTGCCGCGCCGGCCACCGCTACGCGGCGCGCGCCAACACGCAGGCGCGCGCCGTCATGCCGATGACTTTTCCTTGGCGTAGGCCGCCCTGGTGCACCGGGCGCTCGACGATCGAGAGATGTGTGCGGCGCCCGATCGGGCGCAGGTCGAGCTCGACGACCGTCGGCGCCTCGGTGGTCGACGCCCACCGGAACACCAGCCGGCGTTCGTCGTCGACCTCCTCGACCACGACGGGGCTTCCCAACCACTCGCCCATCGACTCCGGATCGGTCAGGACGCGCCACACCTCCGACGGCTCGGCATCGAACTCGGTCTCGACGCGAAATTCGGTTTGGTCGGGCGTGATGTCCTGGTCGTCCACAACGTGCAACCTATCAGTTGCACCCCGGCGCGTGTGGTCGCTAATGTGCAACCATATGGTTGCACCAACCGAGTTCCCCGTTTCGATGTCGGAGCGACTGTTGCGGGACCGCATCGTCACGCTCGGCGCCGCAGTCGACGACGAGATCGCCAACACCCTGTGCGCCCAACTCCTCTACCTCGAGGCGCAGGACGCGGAGACCGACATCTGGCTCTACATCAACTCGCCCGGCGGATCGGTCACGGCCGGGCTGGCGATCTACGACACCATGCAGTTCATCGCCTGCGACGTCGCGACGGTGTGCTTCGGGATGGCCGCCTCGATGGGACAGTTCCTGCTCTGCACCGGCGCGGCCGGGAAGCGGTTCGCGCTCCCGAACAGTTCGATCCTGATGCACCAGCCGTCGGCCGGGATGGTCGGGGATGCGGCGGACATCCACATCCAGGCGCAGAACATCATCCGGCTGCGCGACCGGATGAGCCGCCTGATGGCCGAGCACACCGGCCAGCCGATCGAGACGATCCTCGTCGACTGGGATCGCGACCGTTGGTACGAGCCCGACGAGGCACTCGCCTACGGCATGATCGACCAGGTCATCGCCCACCGCCGCGACATCGCCGCCTGAGGCTGCAGCGGGTCGGCTCCGTCCGGATCGAGCTCCAGCCGCTCGCTCTAGGCTGGCGTCGATGCACCACACCCGGATCGGACTCCAGATCCCCAACTTCACCTACTCGGGCGTCCACCCAACGCAGCTCTTCGAGCGCGTCGCAGCGCAAGCCGTGGCCGCCGAACAGGCAGGATTCGACACCGTCTTCGTGATGGACCACTTCTTCCAGCTCCCGATGCTCGGCGAGCCCGATCAGGAGATGTTCGAGTCGTACACGCTGCTGGGCGCGCTCGCCGCTCGGACCGAACGGGTCCGCCTCGGCACGCTCGTGACCGGCGTGACCTACCGCCAGCCGGCGCTGCTGGCCAAGGCCGTCACCGCGCTCGACGTGATCTCGCAGGGGCGAGCACTGCTCGGCATCGGTGCGGCGTGGTTCGACGGCGAGCATGCCGCGCTCGGATTCGAGTTCCCGCCGTTGCGGGTGCGCTACGAACACCTCGTCGACGCACTCGAGATCTGCCGTGGCATGTTCACTCAGCACGCCACCACCTACGAGGGCACTCACCATGCGGTGAAGGACGCATTCAACTCGCCGGCGCCGATCGACCGCATCCCGATCCTGGTCGGTGGGCAGGGCGAGCAGAAGACGTTCCGCATCGCCGCGCAGTACGCCGACGAACTGAACACGACCGCCAACTTCGCTGACCTCCCACGCAAGCTCGACGCCCTCCAAGGCCACCTCGACGACCTGGGACGCGATCGCCACGACATCACGGTGACCTCGCTCGGGACCCTGGTCGTCGCGGAAAGCCACGATGCGGCCGTCGTCAAGCTCAAGGCACTCGTCAACCGCCGCGGTTTCGATGCCGACGCATTGCTCGCCGACGAGGCGGGCGCGCGACAGCTACTCGGCCGGTTCGTGTGGGGTGACCCCGACGAGGTCATCGCCGGTGTTCGCGACCTCATCGCGCTCGGGCTCGACGGCGTCGTGTTCAACATGGTCGCCGACGCCGATGACGTCGAGGCCGTCGCGCTCGCCGGCGAGACCCTCACCAAGGCGCTCGGCTGACCCTCACGTGAGCTCGGTGGCAGCCAACACCGCGCGGACCCGGCGATGCTCCGGCGTCGCGGCCCGATGATTGCCAGGTTCGGTGAGTTCGAACTCGATCAGGATCGGTTCGAGCTCCGCCGCAACGGCGAACCGGTGCTCATCGAGCCGCAGGTGTTCGACGTCATCGTCCACCTTCTCCGCAACCGCGACCGTCTGGTCACGAAGGAAGAGCTCCTCGACGAGGTCTGGGGGACCCGATTCGTCACCGAGTCGACGCTCACGACGAGGATCAAGACCGCCCGTCGTGTGGTCGACGACGACGGGCAGCGTCAAGCCGTGATCCGAACCGTGCACGGACGCGGCTACCTGTTCGTCGCCGACGTGGTCGAGATCGACGAGACGCCCGCCCACGACGAGCCGTCGTCGTCTCCGGCCTCGACGCCGATCGACCAGCCCCAGGAGATCCACTTCTGTCGCGCCTCCGACGGGGCACGCCTCGCCTACGCGGTCCATGGCGACGGTCCGGTCCTGATGAAGGCGGCGAACTGGCTGACTCACCTCGACTACGACTGGAACAGCCCGGTGTGGAGCCATTGGCTGAGATCGCTCGGTCACCACCATCGGGTCGTGCGCTACGACGAGCGGGGCGGCGGTTTGTCAGATCGCGACACCGACGACTACTCACTCGACGCGTGGGTACGTGATCTCGGCGCCGTCGCCGACCACGCCGGTCTCGACCGGTTCCCGCTGCTTGGGGATCTCCCAGGGGGCGGCCGTCGCGATCGCGTACGCCGTGGCGAACCCGGAGCGCGTGAGCCACCTCGTGCTCTACGGCTCGTACGCGCGGGGCCCGCTCACCGCGTCGTCGCCGGAACGGCACCGAGCCCAGGCGCAGGTCCTGATCGACCTCGCCCGAGTCGGGTGGGGTGAGCGCAACCCGGCGTTCCGGCAGATGTTCACGTCGTCGTTCATGCCCGACGGGACGCCTGCCGAGTGGGCCGCGTTCGACGAGTTGCAGCGCAACAGCACATCGCCGGCCAACGCCGCCCGGTTCCTCGAGGCGTTCTTCCGTCTCGACGTGCGCGACCTCGCCGACCAGATCACGGTGCCGACCATCGTGCTGCACTGCCGAGGCGATCGCGTGTGGCCATTCGAGCTCGGCCGCCAACTCGCCGCTCGAATCCCGCACAGTCGGTTCGTCCCACTCGACAGTTCGAACCACTTGCTGTTCGAGCACGAACCGGCGTGGGCTCGGTTCCTCGAAGAGATGGAGCGATTCCTGGCGACCACTCGATCGGACGGACCGTGACGTCGCGCAGATACATCGCCGGCCGATCCGATTTCGTTCGGGCGGCGACCCGTCACGCGCATCCGCGGTCCGAGTTGTCGTGCATGTGATGATCTCACCGCACGGCTCACAGCCGGCCACTCGTTCCTCATCAACCCAGACCGCGATCCCCCTGCAAGGAGCTGCCATGTTGGCGTACGACTATCCGTTGCTCGGATTCTTCTGGACGATGTTCATCGTCGCGCTGTGGTTCGCGTGGCTGATGCTGCTGTTCCGGGTGATCGCCGACCTCTTCCGCACCCAGGACATCGGGGGCCTTTCGAAGGCGCTCTGGGCACTGTTCGTGTTGTTCGTTCCGTACCTCGGAGTGTTCATCTACCTGATCGTGCGCGGCGGATCGATGAGTGCGCGCGAGCACGCCCACAGCGAAGCCAAGCTCCAGGCGCGTGTCCGAAAGGCCCGGGGTCTCTAGCCGGTCGGATTCTCCGGTCTCCGAGACTGCTCCGAACGACCGGTCAGATCTGAATACAGACTCCTAGAACACCCCGTCTGTGACCGTGTACGGCGCATGCTCGCTGACCGCGACCAGTATCAAAGCCGCACCTGCGATCGAGACGTTCTTCATGAATTGGGCCATCTCGACCTGTCGTGTCTGGTCATCGGTTTCCTCCCAGAACCGATGCATGAACAAGGCGGCGGCCATGACGAAGATCGCGAGACCCAGAGCCGCCAAGTCCATCCAGAATCCGAAGATGACCGCCAGCGCACCGAGGACCATGGCAACGCCTGTGAACTGGACCATGAGTCTCGGCGACGGAACCTTCTTGTATGCGGCATAGCCAGCCGAACCCTCGGTTTGCGTGAGGTGGCGTACACCGTAGAGCAAGAACATGAGGCTGAACACGATCCGGCCGATCAAGAACAATTCATCGCGCATTCTTCCTCCCAAATGTGATGCGGAACTTGATCGTACTTGTTGGTTCTCTTCGGCGCGATGATCCGCATCGGTATCGAGATCGCGACGGATTCCGCACGCATGACATTACCCAGAGCGCTCGACGATCGGCTCTCGCTGGTCGAAGCCGTGTGAGGTGGTCGCGGCGTCAGCGTCCGAGCTCTGACCGCACGAGCGCGGCGCCCTCGACCAGCGCCTGCATCTTGCCGAACGCCGACTCACGGGGCAGGTACTTCAGGCCGCAGTCGGGCGCGACGACCAACCGGTCGGCGGACACGTAGGGCAGGGCGCGGCGGATCCGCGCCGCGACGACTTCAGGGCTCTCGACCTCGGGGTCGCTGAGATCGAGCACCCCGAGGATCACCGTCTTGCCGGGCAGCGACGTCAACACCGACGTGTCGAGGTTCGACTGCGCGGTCTCGATCGAGATCTGGTCGACGGCCGTTCCCGCCAGCTCGGGCAGGAACGAGTAGCCCTCCGGGCGCTCGTGGATGATCGCGGCGTACCCGAAGCAGATGTGGACAGCGACGGTGCCGGTCACGCCGTCGATGGCGCGGGCCAGCGCGACGAGGCCGAACTCCCGCGCCTTCGCGGGTCGGGCCTGCATGTACGGCTCGTCGATCTGGACGATGTCGGCACCGGCCGCGAAGAGGTCGCGGATCTCCTCGTTCACCGCCGCTGCGTAGTCGACGGCGAGGGCCTCCTCGCTCTCGTAGAAATCGTTCTGGGCCTGCTGCGACATCGTGAACGGCCCGGGCACGGTCATCTTCACGGCCCGGTCGGTGTTGGCCTTCAGGAACTCCAGGTCGCGGACCTCGACCGGATGCTTGCGGCGGACCGTCCCGACCACGCGCGGCACCGGGTTCGGGTGGCCGCTGCGGTCGAGGGCCGTGCCGGGGTTGTCGATGTCGACCCCCTCGAGCGCCGTCGCGAACCGGTTCGAGTAGCTCTCGCGCCGCATCTCACCGTCGGTCACGATGTCGAGCCCCGCGAGCTCCTGGTCGCGGATGGCGAGGATCGTCGCGTCGTCCTGTGCCTGCTCCAGCCACTCCGGCGCGACTCGCCAGAGCTCCGTGGCGCGGACGCGGGGCGGGAACCGGCCGGCGAGCCGCTCCCGGTCGATCAGCCAGTCCGGCTGCGCGTATGAACCCACCAGCGAGGTCGGGAGCAACGGGAGGCCCGCTGGTCATTGGATTCGTCACGTCAGTGCGATCGCCGGAGCCGTTGCTGGGCGTCAGGCCACAGGGGCTGGCTCCACGACATCCACTCTGGTCGGCTGGTACAGCAAGCCGAGGAAGAAGCCGTAGATCAGGTGCCAGACCAGGATCGCGAACGGCAGCTTCCAGCCGTCGGGTCCGTCGAACAGGAACAGTCCGTAACCCTGGTTGGGCACGTACGCGTACGGCACGAGCAAGCCGGCGCTGATGATCGTCATGATCACGCTGTAGAGCAGGCCCTTGGCGATGTTCCCGCCGAACGTGTTCTTGATCGGCACGTCCTCACGGAACAGGATCCCGAACAGGATCGCGAACACGATGCCGTTCACGAAGTGGAGCGAGTTCCCGACGAAGAACGCCTCACCCGATGTGGCGAAGTTGGCCACGAACGTGGTGTCCAGATTGACCAGAGCCGTTGACGCCGTCGGCGAACGTCGTCCCCAGGATGCCGTTGTACAGCGGCCACGGCAGAACCGGCAGGCCGAACGCAGGGAACACGTAGCCGAAGTACGTGCCCAACTGCGTGGCGATGACGCCGACGAGCGCAAGCGACGCGATTGGTCTCGCGTCGACGAAGTTCTGCCATCTCGCGGACGGACGGCCCGGACTTGCATATGACATGTGTGTGTCACACCCCCTTCGTGGACGCCCCCCGTCCACTAGTCGGACACCGTACCATTCAGTGGTCGATAACGCCGTGATCGTCGTTCGCCACCGGGAACGCGCGCCGCGGCAAATACGATTCAGGGCGCCGGCGGCCGATAGTCGATGTTGCGGTCGACGTTCATGTAGATGTCGTTGGCGATCGGGTCGTCCAGCTCCTCGGCGAGGTGACCGAGCAGGCCGGCACAGCGGGCGAGCAACGCCACACCCCGCACGACGCCGAGCGGCACGTCGATGTCGGCGAGCACGGCGCCGCACACGCCGGCGCCGTTCAGCGGCAGCGTCTTGCCGAGCACCGCGGGATGGGCCCGGCCGACCGCGGCGAACAGCTCGAGGTGTGGCCCGTACACGTCGTTGTCGCGGGCGAGTTGGAACATCACCGGCGTGCGCGGGTCGCCCTGCTTGTGGACCGGGTGGCCCAGCCCGGGGACGAAGCGACCCGCCGCGCGTGCCGCCGCGACGAGCCCGCCGGCGACCGCATCCCACCCGTGCTCGTCGGTCGGGATCTCGTCGAGATCGGCGATCGCCGCGTGCAGGAAGTTGGCCGCGTCCTCGGTGACGCCGAGGAAGCGCGAACCACCGCCGAGCAGGCCGGCGGCGAGCGCGCCCTGGATCGACTCGGGTGCGCTGAGCAATGTCAGTCGCGCCGAGATCGCGGTCGGCGTGAAGCCATGGTCGGCGAGGGCGACGAGCACGGCTTCGAACATGACGCGCTGACCGGCACTCGGCCGCCGCTTGGCGATCAGCCAGTAGGCGAGCTCGCCGAACGTGATCTTGCCGAGCAGGTCGCCGGCGAGGTCGTGGCCGAGGAGGGTGATCGAGTCGAGATCCGACACGCCGATGCCGGTCCGGTACGTGTCGGATGTCATCGGGGCTCCAGTTCTTGGTCAGGGGTCGGGGGCGTGGCGAGCCAGGCGCGGATGTCGTCGCTGTGCTCGCCGAGCAGGGGTGGCGGCTCGTCGTAGCGGATCTCGGCGTCGCTGAAGTGGATCGGGTTGCGGACGATGTCGACCGCCCGTTCACCCTCCCCCACGGTCACGCGAGGTTCGAGACCGAGCCGCTCGGCCAGCTCGACGCCCTCGCGGATCGAGTTGATCGGGCCACACGGCACACCGACCTTGTTGAGGGCGACGAACAGGTCGTCCGCCGACCACTCGGCGAGCTGGGCGACGAGGATCGGATGGAGCTGTCGCGATTCTTGGTGCGGTCGGCGTTCAGACGGAACCGCTCGTCGTCGGCGACCTCGGCGATCCCCAGCACCTCGCACAGGGAACGGAACTGGCGGTCGTTGGCGGCGGTGATGATGATGTCGCGGTCCCGCGTCGGCATCGGCTGGTACGGGTAGACGCTCGGGTGGGCGTTGCCCATCCGCTCGGGCACGACGCCGGCCGCCGTGAACGCGCCGCTCTGGTTGACCAGCCCGGACAGCGCCGACGAGAGCAGGTTCACCTCGACGTGCTGGCCGAGGCCGGTCTCGGCGCGTTGGCGGAGGGCGGCGAGCACACCGATCGTGCCGTGCAGGCCGGTGATGACGTCGAACACCGAGATCCCGGCGCGGTACGCCGGCCCGCCGGGCTCGCCCGTGAGGCTCATCAGACCCGACACCGCCTGCACGACGAGGTCGTAGCCCGGCAGCCATGCCCCCTCCGCGGTGCCGAACCCGCTGATCGAGAGGTACACCAGCGCCGGGTTGATCTCGCGTGCGTGCTCGTAGTCGAGGCCGAACTTGGCCAGCCCACCGGGCTTGAAGTTCTCGATCGCGATGTCGGCCCGCCGGAACAGCTCGTGCACGAGCGCGACGTCGTCGCGATCGCGGAAGTCGAGCACGATCGAGCGCTTGTTGCGGTTGATCGACAGGTAGTAGGTGGAGACGCCGTCGCGGTCCGGTGGCATCCACGTGCGAGTGTCGTCACCGCCCGGTCCCTCGACCTTCACGACCGTCGCGCCGAGGTCGGCGAGCAGCATCGAGCAGTAGGGTCCGGCGAGCACCCGCGAGAGATCCGCCACGACGAGCCCGTCGAGTGGACCTGTAGAGTGCCCGTCGAGCGGACCCCTAGAGTTGTCGTCGTCAGGACCGTGGGCGGGGTGCGTGGTCATGGCACGGTCACTTTCGATGTGGATCGGAACGGGTGGGTGGACGCCGAGCAGAGCACGACCAACAAGCGCAACGGGAGCGGCGACTTCGTCGAGGCGCTCGCGCGCGGCCTCGACGTCATCAAGTCGTTCGGGCCGACGTCGATGGAGCTCACGGTCAGCGAGGTGGCCGCCAAGACCGGTCTCCCGCGGCCGACCGCGCGGCGCCTGCTGATGACGCTCGAGCAGCTCGGGTACGCGCGCTTCTCGAACGGCGCATACGCGTTGACGACGAAGACGCTGGAGCTCGGCACGGCATGCATCGCCGCCCAGGGGATCTGGGACGTCGCCCGCCCGCACATGCTGGCGCTGGTCGGCAAGACCGGTGAGTCCAGCTCGATGTCGCAGCTCGACGGCAGCGACATCGTGTACATGGCCCGCGTGCCGGTGGCGAAGATCATCGCCATCTCGGTCCACATCGGAACCCGTTTCCCGGCGCCGGCGACGTCGATGGGCCACGTCCTGCTCTCCGACCTCACGGCCGCGCAGCTCGACGCCACCCTCGCCACCCCGTCGGCGTCCGCCATCATCCCGCGTGTGGTCCTCTCGCGAGCCGAGCTCGACGAGGTCCTGGCCGAGGTCCGCGAGCGCGGCTGGGCGCAGGCCGACGAACTGCTCTCGATCGGCATCCGTTCGATCGCGGCGCCGGTCCGCGACCACTCCGGCCGGACCGCGGCCGCCATGAACGTCACCGTCCACGCCGCCGAGACGTCGAGCGAGCGCCTCGTCGGCGAGTACCTGCCGTTGCTGCTCGAGGCAGCCGCCGACGTGTCGACGTCGTGGTCCAACCTGGCGATGCTGCCCACCACCTCGCCCCTCGTCACCGGTACCTCGCAGCGCGTCACGAGCCCGTCACCCCGACCGTGACCGCCGCGGCCTCGTCCGGGCGCGACGGATCGCTCATGTGACGGTTGGAGTGGTCACCGGTACGGGTTGTTCCCGGTGTGGTCCCCTGCCAGCCAGCGCTTCAAGGTCTCGTGGGCGTCGGCTCGCCGCTCGATCGCGATCTCGTCGGCCTCGGGCACGTCGACCGTGAACTCGAGCAGCATCCCGTTCGGATCCTCGGTGTACAGCGAGCGGCAGTAGCCGTGCTCGAGCACGTATGTGCCCTCGGGCTTCCAGTTCGCCTCCCGCAGACGGCGCTCCAGCTCGGCCTGGCCGTCGGCGTCGACCTTCATCGCGATGTGGCGGAACGGCGACGGCTCCAGCTCGGGACCGAACTCCTTCTGATCCGCCTCCTCGGCGAACTGGAAGAACGCCAGCGCGCTGCCATCGGCGAGGCCGAAGAACGTGTGGCAGTACACGCGCACGGCGCCGAACAACTCGTCGGCCTCCGACCACGTCGCCAGCAGCGGGAACCCGAGCACGTCCTCGTAGAAGGCCCGGGTCGCCTCCTGATCCTTGGTGACGAAGGCCGTGTGGTGGAGTCGTTGTGCGATCGCGGTCTTGGGCATCATCCCCCCGTTTCGTCGTTGCAGTCGATGATCGTGCCCGGCACACGGACGTGTCGCCGTCCTGCGTACAGTACCGTTCGCCCCGGGAAGCCAGCAATCCAACACGACTAGGCAATCCAACACGACGAGGAAACCCCTGGGAACGCCGATGGTCGACGATCGCATCCTGAGCACGCACACGGGAAGCCTGCCGCGGCCCGACGACCTCGTGCGGATGATGTGGGCGATCGGCGACGGCATCCCCGTCGATGCGGCGCGCCCTCGCCGCACGCGTCGAGTCCGCCGTGCACGAGGTCGTCGAGCGTCAGGTGGCGGCTGGGGTGTCGATCGTCAACGACGGTGAGATGTCGAAACCGTCGTACGCCACGTACGTCAAGGACCGGCTCGACGGGTTCGGCGGTGAGTCGCCGCAGAGCTACCGGTTCCAGGATCTCGACGACTTCCCGCAGAGCGCGGCGCGCGTCGCCGACAACCCGGGCCGCCGCAAACGATCGGCACCGGCCTGCACCGGCCCGATCACGGTGCGCGACACCGAGGCCGCGCACACCGACATGAAGCACCTCGCCGAGGCGGCGAGCCGTGCTGGAGCTGCCGCCACGTTCTCGAGCGCCGCCTCACCCGGCGTCGTGTCGTTGTTCTTCCGCAACGACTACTACCCGACCCACGAGGAGTACGTGTTCGCGATCGCCGAAGCGATGCGTCACGAGTACGAGGCGATCGCCGCCGCCGGCGCGACGGTCCAACTCGACTGCCCCGACCTCGCGATGGGACGCCACAGCGCGTACGCCGGGATGGACCTCGACGAGTTCAGACGCACGATCGCGATGCACATCGAGGCGATCAACCACGCCGTGCGCAACATCCCCGCCGACCGCCTGCGCATGCACCTGTGCTGGGGGAACTACCCCGGTCCGCACCACTGCGACGTGCCGCTCGCCGACATCGTCGACCTGGTGTGGAAGGCCAAGCCGAGGACCGTGCTGTTCGAGGGCGCCAACCCGCGCCACGCCCATGAGTGGGCCGTGCTGGCCGAGCTCGGCGTGCCGGACGACAAGGTGATCTGCCCGGGCGTGATCGAGCCGCAGTCGAACTACATCGAGCACCCCGAGCTCGTCGCCCAGCGACTCGAGCGATGGGCGACCGTCGTCGACCCGAGCCGGCTGATGGCGGGCGTCGACTGCGGGTTCTCGATCCATGTCGGCATGCAGGGCATCGACCCCGACGTGGCATGGGCGAAGCTGGCGTCGATGGCCCAGGGTTGCGAGATCGCGTCACGGCGCCTGTTCGGCTGACGTGCCGAGCGCGGCAGGATCGTTCGCCACTCGACGATCAGGCGCTTGCGACCCAGACCGCTGTGTGCGTACCATACGGTCCGTATGCCGGACGGACGTCCGATGTGCGGATCCAATGGGGACGCCTGACTCGAGGCAGCCAACAGCGTCTGCGACCATTGGTTACGATCGACCTGCGACAAAGGGGGACGCATGCGAAGGAACACCATGTCTACGGCCGGTACACGGCGCCGACGGCTGAGCTCGTTGCTCCTGATCGCGCACGCTCGTCGCGGCCAGTTGCGGTGACGACGACGACGCATCGACCGACACCGGGAGCGACTCGACGACGGCACCCGCCGACGACACGACCGCACCCGCCGACGACACGACCGCACCCGCCGACGAAACGACGGCACCCAGCCGACGAAACGACCGCACCCGCCGACGACACGACGGCCCCCAGCGACGAAACGACGGCGCCGGAAGAGGTCGAGGGCAAGGTGACCGACTTCGCCGCCTACGTCGGCGGGTCGGGCCCGGCCGACGACAGCCTCGATCCGATCAAGGTCGGCTACTTCAACCAGCAAGGCGGCGCGGTCGAGGTCAGCCATACGAACATCGACGGCGTCAACGAGGCGGTCCAGTACATCAACGAGGAGGCCGGCGGCATCGGCGGCCACCCGCTCGAGGTCGTGACCTGCTACGTCGCCAACGCCGAAGAGGAAGGCCAGCAGTGCGGGCAGGAGTTCGCCAACGACGACTCGATCGTGGCCGTGATCTCCGGACCGACGTTCATCGGAACCGAGTCGTTCTACGCCGCCCTGGCCGGCTCGAAGCCGGTGATCCACGGCGTGTCGGTCAGCCCGGCCGACACGGTCCAGGACACGGCGGCCGTGCTCTTCGGCGGCGCCAAGTACATCCTCGCTCCGTACGCGACGTTCGCCCGTGACGTGCTGGGCACCACGTCGGCGGCGCTGATCTATCCCGAAGGCGCCGGCCAGGACGAGGGTGCGGAGGGGCAGGCGTCGGCATTCGAAGCGGCAGGCATCCCGATCGAGGTCGTGTCGTACCCGGCCGACACGCCCGATCTGACGGTGCCGCTGATCGCCGCCGGCGCCCAGGACGTCGACCTCGTGATGCCGGTGATCAATCCCAACGACTGCGTCAAGTTCGAGAATGCCATCCAACAGCTCGAGATCCCCGACGAGAAGGTGCTCGCCAGCCCGATCTGCATCAACGCAGACGTGGGCGCCGCGCTCGGTGACCTTCCGCAGTGGCACTACGCCGTCGCCTCGTCGCTCAGCATCGACCCGACCGATCCGTCGGTGCCGCCGTACACCGACATCTTGACGTCCCACGGCAACGAGTCGATGATCGGTGACCCGTGGATCCTCGTCGGCTTCGGGCAGGCGATGACACTGGCCAAGTTCCTCAACGCGGCCGGCCCCGACAACGCCACCCCCGACGCGATCGTCGAGCAGATGAAGGCCTTCGAGGGTCCGCTGATCCTCGGGTCGCCGGTGCTCGATTGCGGCAAGTATCCCGACGCTCCCGGCGTGTGCAACGACTACACGCAGTTCTACAAGTACAACGGCGCGGACGCCGGGTGGGAGCTTGCCGGCGGCTTCGTGGGGCCGCCCGAAGGATGGGTGCCGTAGCCCCTGATTCCTTCGCCTTTGATTCTGGCTCGCATCACCGCACGCCCGCCTCGAGCGCCGAGTAGGTCATGAAGGACGTCGTTCTCTTCGTGCTGCTCGGCCTCGGAGGCGGCGCGGTGATCGCCGGGATCTCGATGGCCGTGGTCATCACGTACCGCGGCTCCGGGATCATCAACCTCGCCACCGGCGCCATCGCGATGGTGTCGGCGTACGGCTTCTGGGCGCTGAAGTCGGGCTACTTCCATGTCACGTTCGGCACGGTCCCGGCGGCGATCGTCACGATGTCGGTGGCGACCCTGGTCGGTGTGCTGAGCGAGCTGCTCGTGTTCCGACCGCTGCGAACGTCGTCGCCGCTCGCCAAGCTCGTCGCCTCGCTCGGGATCCTCCTGATCCTCCAGGCGACGATGCTGCTCTGGTTCGGCTCGGCGTCGCAGTCGATCCCGAGCGTGTTTCCCAAGGACATCGTCGAGGTGTTCGGCAAGTCGATCCCGGTGTACGGGTTCTGGATGGCGGGGGTCGTCCTGCTGATCGCGCTCGCGCTCGTCGCCCTGTTCCGCTGGACCCGGTTCGGTCTTGCGACTCGGGCGGCGTCCGAGAACGAGGTGTTCGGCATGCTCGCTGGGTTGTCGCCGAACCAGCTCTCGATGGCGAACACGGTGCTGGCGTCGGCGGTTGCCGGCGCGATGGGCATCGTCGCCGCTCCGCTCGCACAGGCCGACTCGACGACGTTGGTGTTCTTCATCGTGCCGGCGCTCGCGGCGGCGCTGTTCGCCGGCTTCTCGTCGCTCTGGATCGCTTGTCTCGCCGGCTTCGGCATCGGGATCGGTCGGTCGCTGATGGCGTGGGTGGTGACGCTGGATTGGTTCCCGACCGACCGCGGCAATCCGATCCCAGGCACGCAGGCGCTGCTCACGTTCCTGCTGCTGGTGTTCGCGTTGTCGCTCCGCGGTGCCAGCCTGCCGTCGCGCGGCGAGCTGGTCGAAAAGCGGCTCCCGTTCGCGCCGCGACCACGGCGGCTCGCCGGACCGGCTGCAGTGTTGGCGGTGGTCGGCGCGGCGCTGCTGATCGTGCTGCCGTACGGCTACCGGCAGGCGCTGATGCTGTCGCTGATCGGCGTCGTCGTCTGCCTGTCGCTGGTCGTCATCACCGGGTTCGTCGGCCAGGTCTCGCTGGCGCAGGTCAGTCTCGCCGGGGCGTCGGGGTTCGTCGTGTCGCACATGATCGTGCGCGCCGGTATCGGTTTTCCGTGGGGTCCGCTGATCGGATCGCTGGCCGGCGTCGTCGTCGGCCTGATCGTCGGGATCTCCGCGCTGCGTGTGCGCGGCGCCAGCCTCGCCGTGGTGACGCTGGCCGGGGTCGTCGCGATCGAGCAGTTCGGTTTCACCAACCGGAGGTGGGGTGCCGGTGTCTCGGGCTCGCCGGTCGAGCAGCCGCGCCTGTTCGGGTTCAGCATCGGCTCCGACGCCGGCTTCCGCGGGCTCGACGACAAGCTCCCGAGTCCGGTGCTCGGCTTCTTGTACCTCGTCGTCGTGATCGCGCTCTGCCTGTTCGTCGCCCAGATCCGGCGCAGCGTGCTGGGGCAGCAGATGCTTGCGGTGCGGGCCAACGAGCGCGCTGCCGCGGCGGCGGGAATCAACGTGGCGCGGGTCAAGATCACGGCCTACGCGATCTCGTCGTTCATCGCCGGCACTGCGGGGTGGATGTACGCCTACAACTTCGGTTCGGTGAGCGCCGCCCGGTTCGGCATCCTGATCGCGCTCGGATTCGTCGCCTTCGCCTACATCGGCGGGATCACGATGGTCTCGGGCGCGGTGATCGGCGGCCTCGTCGCCACCGAGGGGCTCGTTCCGTACTTCTTCGAGGAGCTGCTCGGCATCTCCGGCAACTGGACGTTGCTCGTCGGCGGCGTGCTCGTGATCTTCACGCTGATCCAGAACCCCGAGGGAGTCGCCGGCACGACGTACCGCAAGCGGCAGGCGGCCAAGCGCGCCAAGGCGGCAGCGAAACGCGAACAACACGCCGCCGCGCCCGCTCGCGTCGGACGACGACGGCCAGCAGGTGATCGGTCGGGGCGCCACGGAGGTGACACGGTGACGAGCGTGCTGTCGGCGCGGGGGGTGTCGGTGTCATTCGGCGGCGTGCACGCCGTGGTCGGCGTCGATCTCGACGTCGAGCCGGGCGAGCTGGTCGGGCTGATCGGCCCGAACGGCGCCGGCAAGACGACCTTCGTCGACGCCATCACCGGGTTCGTGCCGCATCGCGGCACGGCCGCCCTCGACGGTGCCGACATCACCAGTCTCAGCCCACACGAGCGCGCCAGGCTCGGACTCGCCCGCACGTGGCAGGCGATCGAGCTGTTCGACGACCTGACCGTCCGCGAGAACCTCACCGTCGCCGCCAACCACCCGTCGCTGCTGGCGGCGTTCAAGGAGATCTTCACCAGCCGCGGCGATCGTTCGGACTCGGTCGACGAGGCGCTCGAGTCGTTCGCGCTCGAGCATCTCGCCGAGGCGACCCCGAGCGAGCTCACGCAGGGTCAGCGCAAGCTCGTCGCCGTCGCCCGGGCGCTGGCCGCACGTCCCAAGTTGTTGTGTCTCGACGAACCGGGCGCCGGTCTCGACGCCCACGAGTCGATCGCGTTCGGTGGCCATCTGCGCGAGATCGTCGACCGTGGCACGCCGATCCTCCTGATCGACCACGACATGGGGCTCGTGCTCGGGATCAGCGACCGCGTCGTCGTGCTCGAGTTCGGCAAGGTGATCGCCAATGGCACTCCCAGCGATGTGCGCGCCGACCCGAAGGTGATCACCGCGTATCTGGGCTCAGCCGCCAAGGAGATGGAGGCGCTGACGGATGAGCTCTGAACCGGTCCTCCAGCTCGAGGCGCTCTCGGCGGGCTATGACGCGGCGGCGGTCGTGCGTGCGCTCGACCTCCATGTCGGCTCCGGAGAGGTGGTCGCCCTGCTCGGCCCCAACGGCGCCGGCAAGACGACCACGCTGCGAGCGATCTCCGGTCTCGTCCGCCCGATGTCGGGCACGATTCGCGTCGACGGCGCCGACATCGCCCGGCGGTCGCCTGCCGCGCGAGCGCGCCTCGGCATTGCGCATGTACCCGAGGGTCGTGGGGTGTTCTTCGGACTGACCGTCGCCGAGCACTTCCGTCTCGGATCCCGGGGCGAGCACCTCGATGCAGAGATCGCGTATGGGTACTTCCCGGCCCTCGCCGAGCTCGCCGACCGTCGGGCCGGGCTGCTGTCAGGCGGCGAACAGCAGATGCTCGCGCTCGGGCGGGCGCTGGCCCGCCGGCCCCGGCTGTTGCTGCTCGACGAGCTCTCGCTCGGGCTCGCGCCCGTCATCGTCGAGCGCCTGCTCCCGGTCGTCACCACGTACGCCGCCGAGAGCGGCTGCGCCGTGCTGCTGGTCGAGCAGCACATCCACATCGCGCTCGCCGTGGCGAGTCGCGGCTACGTGCTCTCCCATGGCGAGCTCATCATCCACGAAGCAGCCGAGGCGCTGCGTGCCGACCACCGGCTCATCCTGTCCGGCTACCTCGGTGAGCAAGAAACGACGGCGTCGGATGCGTGACGCGCGATCAGCCGGCGCTGAGGTCGACGGCGTTGACGCGAACCGGGTCGACCGTGACCACGACACGACGTCCGTCCGGGCCGTCCATGGCCCGCAGGTCGGCACCGCCGTACTTGGCGGCGAGACGGTCCGCGAACGCGTACTCCGTCATCGGGTTCGAGTGTGGCGTCGCCACGGATCTCGACGTACTTGGCGGGGTTCGCCGGGTCGCCGATGAACACGGTGACAGCCGGGTTGGCGGTGAGGTTCTTGACCTTCTGGCGGGCTGTGTTCAGCGACACCTTCACCACGCCTTCATCGGCGAGGAACCAGACGGCGGACACCTGCGGCCTGCCGTCAGGGCCGACGGTCGCCAGCGTGGCGATGGAAGCGTCGAGGAGATCGACGTGAGAGGACGGAACCGAGGCAGGCATCGAATGCCGCTCCCTTCATGTTGGCGTTGGTTCGCTGCGGACACGGCATTGGAACACCGCATCGTTGATCGATGAGGCTTCGGACTGTATCGAATACGGACAGTTGGCCGAGCAGCGGACGCGGTGGCGTTGGATCCCCTCAACGCCAATCTGTGTTTCCCGTAGACATGGGGACATCACACGACTCGGAGGTCACGTCCATGCGACGTAGCACAGACAGGATTCTCACCACCCACGTCGGCGCGCTGCCCGCGCCCGACGACGTGTGGGCGCAACTCGAGGTGAGTGATCAACGTCTCGGCGAGGCCGTGACCGAGGTGTGCGACATGCAGACCAGCGCCGGCGTCGACTTCATCAACGAGGGCGAGCTGACCAAGGGCGGCCACTGGACGCAGTACCTCGCCGCCCGTCTCGGCGGGTACGAGCCTGCCGCCGAGCGCGGCGGCCTCGGCAAGCTGCTGATGTCGAGCGCCGACTGGGTCGACTTCGACGAGTTCTACCTCGCGGTCCTCCAGAACGGCACGCTGTTCGAGCAGTCGGGGTCGGCCCCGCACGTGCCGGAGGGCGCCGAGGACAGCATCGCCTTCGTCGAGGACTGGGTGTGCACCGGGCCGATCACGTTTCGCGGCCACGCGGCGCTCGACCGCGAGATCGCGATGCTGAAGAACGCCCTCGGCGACCGGCCTGCATCCGACGCGTTCCTGACCACGACGGCGCCGCTCAGCGTCGAACCGGGCCGCGCGAACGAGTTCTACAAGTCCGACGAGGAGCACATCTACGCGATCGCCGAGGCGATGCAGGTCGAGTACGAGGCGATCGCCGCCGCCGGGTTCCAGGTGCAGGTCGACGATGCGTGGCTCGGCGCGCTGTGGGACCGGATCGGGCTCGAGATGGGGATCGACGGGTACCGCAAGTTCTGCCAGATGCGCTGCGAAGCCCTCAACCACGCGCTGCGCAACATCCCCGAGGAGCAGATCCGGTACCACCTGTGCTGGGGCAGCTGGCACGGGCCGCACTCGCGCGATCTGCCGCTGCCCGACGTCATCGACATCCTGTTGTCGGTCAAGGCCCAGACGTACCTCATCGAGGCCGCCAACGTGCGTCACGAGCACGAGGTGGCGCTGTGGGAGGAGACCAAGTTGCCCGACGGCAAGATCCTCGCCCCCGGCGTCGTGACCCACTCGACGCCGCTCATCGAGCATCCGCAACTCGTGGCGGATCGCATCCAGCGCTTCGCCGGCACTCGTCGGACGCGAGAACGTCATCGCCTCCACCGACTGCGGCCTCGGCCTGCGCTGCCATCCGCAGATCGCGTGGGCCAAGCTCAAGACGCTCACCGACGGCGCCGCGCTCGCGACGGCCGCGTTGTGGCGGTGAGGGTGCCCGAAACGGACGCCCTGACATCCTGACTCGGCGCCGCCGACACCCCGCACCGGATCCTGGTGCGGGGTGTTCCGCGTTCGACCGCATCCCGGTTCGGCGGATCGTGAATTATTCAACCAGATGGTTGACAACGGCGGAGCATCGGCGTAGGTTGTTCTTCAACCCATCAGTTGAACAAGGAGTCGCCGGTGGACCACGACCAGCTTTCCCGAGTCTTCGCCGCTCTCGCCGATCCGACGAGGCGCGACATGGTGGCCCGCCTCGCCGTGGGCGACGCCACCGTCGGGGAGCTGGCCGCACCGTACGACGTCTCCATCCAGGCAGTGTCCAAGCACATCAAGGTGCTCTCCGACGCCGGCCTGGTGAGCCAGAGCAAGGACGCCCAACGGCGCCCGTGCCATCTCGAAGCGGAGGTCTTCGATCTGATGACGAAGTGGATCGAGCGTTACCGCCAACAGGCTCAGGAGCGCTACGAGCGCCTCGACTCCGTCCTCGCCGAGATGCGCGACGACCAGCAATCCATCCAACACCCACACCCACAGTTAGGAACCGCGTCATGAACGAAACCAGCAACCGCTACCAGGTCTCCATCGAGGCCGACCCGACACTCCCGATCATCCGCATGACCCGTGACTTCGACGCCACACCGGCGCAGCTGATGCGGGCCCACACCGATCCCGAGCTGTTCGCCCGCTGGGTCGGGCCGAACGAGATGGAGACCAAGATCCTCGACTGGGATGCCACCACCGGCGGCCGCTGGCGCTACGTCGCCGGGCGCGACGGCGAGGAGTACGGCTTCCACGGCAGTTTCCACGAGGTCGGCGAGGACCGCATCGTCCAGACCTTCACGTTCGACGGTCAGCCCGACGGCGTCGCGCTCGAGACGCTGTGGTTCGAGGACCTCGGCGACGGCCGCACCCGGCTGCACGCCCAGTCGCTCGTCGACAGCTTCGAGGGCCGCGACCAGTGGCTGGCGAGCGGCATGGAGACCGGCGTCGACGAGGGCTACGCCAAGCTCGACGCCCTCATCGCCGAGCTCTGACGTGGAGGCAGCACAGGCGGGTTTCAGCCGGCGATTGGGGTCACATGTCGTCGTCGGGTTGGCGCGCGACATGGAACTCGACGCGGTAGAGCAACGTGTCATCGACGATCGGACCCGCGTGTGCGGCGCGGTTACGAAGGGCCTCGACGTCGTTCTCTCCAGTGAGAGCAAGGTCCTCGTCGGTGATCGAGGAGAACGGGAGCAGCTCGATGTCGTCGATCTCGATCGCCACGGATCCGCTCCGGTAGACGCCACCGACCTTGACCTTCGGCCTCGTCCACAGACGGTACGAGACCGTGATGGTTCCGTCTGCCACCCGATCGCGAAGTTCAGGACTGAACTGCACCGCGCGATTCTCTCGTGCGCACGACTACGCGTGTCAGCCGATCGACACGACTTCGGTCACGACCTCGGTGCCGTCGTCCTGCGTCTCGACGGCCACGTTCACGCGGTTGTCGATGAAGTCGGCGGTACCCGGCACGTCCTCGCCGTCGCGCCGCACCACCCGCAGTATCAATCCCGCCTCTTCGAGCGTCGCCGTCGCATCCTCGACGGAGTCGCCGATCACGTCCGGGACATCCACCGCGACGGATTCCTCCGTTGTCGTGTCGTCCGACGAGTCGTCGTCGCCGCACGCCGAGATCGCGAGTGTCATTGCCATGAGGGGTACGACCACGAAAGCACGCATCGCACTGTCATAGCATTTGGACGAGCGCGACGTCAGCCCCGAAATGACTGACCGCGCAGCCCGGCACATGGAGCGCACAACTGATGCACGCCCGCGAACGCCAGCTCGATTGTCATTCTCGGCGACGCTCAGTCCGGAATCCGCGACGGCACGTCGCCGCGAATGCAGCTGGGAATCGCGGCGAGATCGGTGAGATCCGAGAGTGAACTGACCGTCGGCTCGACGGTTCGGGCGGCCGTAGTGTGCGCCCGATGGGGACCATCAGCGGTATCTCGGACAGCTTCATCGACGCCTTCGCCGTCCTCGATCCGGTCGAGGCCGTGCGCGACATGGGCGTCGGACTCGACGCCGACACGATGACCGACTACTCACCCGACGGCCAGGCGGCCATGGCCGACCTGTACCGACGCACGCGGGAGGCGCTCGCGGCGGCGACGCCCGAGGACGAATCCGAGCGGCTCGGCGCCGGCTACCTCGACGACCTCTGCGCCACCGGCCTCGCACTCATCGAGACGGGCGAGCGTTCCTGCTTGCTCAGCGAGCTCGGCGGACCGCAGGCGGCGGTGCGGCAGCTTTTCGACCTCCTCGACGACGGGTCGCCGGAGGCGTGGGAGCGGATCGGGATCCGGCTGGGCAAGGTGCCGGCGGCCATCGACGGCTACCGCCAGAACCTCACCGCCGGTCTGGCTGCCGGTCACCGGTCGACCGTCCGGCAGGCCGAGGCGGTCGCCGACCAATGCGCCACGTGGGCGGGCGACGGCGACGGCGGGTGGTTCGGCGAGTACGTGGCTGACGCCGCCGATCCGGCGCTGGACGCCCTCGCCCGCGACGCGGCCGCCGCCTACGGCGAGCTGGCGACGTGGCTGCGCCAGTCGTACGCGCCGGCGGCGTCAACCGACGACGGCGTCGGTCCCGACCGCTACCGGGTGTGGGCCGTCGCCATGCTGGGCGCCGACCTCGACCCCGACGAGAGCTACGAGTGGGGCTGCGGTGAGCTCGCCCGGCTCGAGGCCGACAAGGTCGTCGAGTGCGACCGGATCATGCCCGGCGCCGGCTTCGCCGCCGTGTGCGATCTGCTGCAGACCGACCCGGACCGTGCGGTCCACGGCGTCGACGCCTACCGGCTGTGGCTCCAGGACCTCGTCGACGAGGCGATCGAAGGGCTCTCGGGCTCGCAGTTCGACATCCCCGATGCGCTGCGTCGCTGCGACGTCGGGATCCCGCCGGTGGGGACCGCCGCCGCGCCGTACTACACGCCTCCCAGCGAGGATCTGTCCCGGCCGGGGCACGTCTGGTTCCCGACGCTCGGCGCGGAGTCGTTCCCGATGTGGGCCGACGTGACCACCGCGTACCACGAGGCCGTCCCGGGACACCACCTTCAGTTCGGCTGCGGCTACATGGCCTCGCTCACCCGTGCCCAGCGCCTCGGGTTCCAGAGCGCCCACGGTGAGGGCTGGGCGCTGTACGCCGAACGGCTGATGGACGAGCTCGGCTGGTTCCGCACGCCGGACACCCGGCTCGGGTTCCTCTCGTCCCAGGCGTTCCGCGCCGTCCGCGTCGTCGTCGACATCGGGCTGCACCTGGGGCGGACGGTGCCCGACGGCTTGCCGGGCGCCGGTGAGCCGTGGAGCTTCGACACCGCCGTCGCTGCCCTGCGGGCCGCAGGCGGCTTGGCCGACGACTTCGCCCGCAGCGAGGTGCTGCGCTACCTGTCGTGGCCGGCCCAGGCGACGTGCTACAAGCTGGGCGAGCGGTCCTGGCTGGCCGGTCGGGACGAGGCCCGGGCCGCGGCGGGGACGTCCTTCGACCTGCGTTCCTGGCACGCCCGCGCCCTGGCCCTCGGTCCGCTCGGTCTCGATCGCTTGGAGCAGGAGCTCGCGGCGCTCTGAGTCGCGCCGTCAGGCGGTCGCCAGCTTGTCGAGGATGTGTTCCATGACGACCTCGTGCTCGGCCTGAGGGCTGAACAGGATCAGCTCGGCGTCACGGTCCACTCGAACGCTGTGCCCGGGCGGCCAGTGGAAGACGTCGCCTGTGGTGCACCGCTCGTTGGACCCGTCGCGATAGGTGACGACGACGTCGCCGATGATGACGTAGCCCCAATGGGCGGCGTGACAAACGTCGTCGGCGAGGCCCGCGAGCAACGGCGCGAGGTCGGTTCCCGCGTTCAGCGTGAAGTACTCGGCTCCGATGGCGCCATCGGCGATTCCGAAGTCGGGGAGTTGGCGGGCGATGGCTCCGGGCGCGTTGATCTTGACGGGAATCGCATCCTTGGCGACGTGCATGTGGCCTCCTGTGATCCTCTCAATGCGAGTAGCGTAATACTCGCATTGAGAGTAAGCAAGGTGGCTCGGTCACGGCCCCGATCGGTACCGGGCGCTGATCGCTTCCAGTCGGGCTCGCGTGGCGGCGGTGTTGGTGGGGTCGGCCGCGCCTCGCCAGGTACGCGCCTCGTTCGCGGTGGCTCGGGCGAACGTCTCGACATCGGCGAGCAGACGGGTGGTGGCGTCGATCACGAGGGCGACCAGGTGCAGTCGTTCGGGGAACATCGGTCGACCGCGAAACTCCAACCGTTCCGCCCCGTGTCCGCCCACGCCGTGTTCGAGCATCCACAGCGGGCCACCCTCGGCGAGGTACTCATCGACGAAGCCGAGCAGCTCGTCGAGCATCGAACGCGCCGCGGCTGCGGTCGCCTCCATCGACGTGATCATGTCGTCGAGCGTGCCGTGATCGCTGAAGAACAGGCGCAACAGGCCTTCGACCTCGAAGTGTGGCTCCTGCGGAGGGGTCGCCAACCAACTGCGCAGTGCCGCCTCGCCGGCGGGCGTGATCGTGTATCGCTTCCGTGATCGTCCGCCTGACGGCTCCACCTCGACCTCGGCCCAGCCGAGCTCGACCAATCGCTTCTGCTCCCGGTAGAGGTGCCCCTCCGAAGAGGACCACACGAACCGCAACGAGCGGCGCATCTGCTTGGCCAGCTCGTACCCCGTCCACGACCGCACGGCCAACAGCCCCAGCAGACCGAACGTGGTGGGCGACGTTGCCACCGCCGTAGTCTATACTCGCAATGCGAGCATAGAGCGTGACCGATCCACCCGAGTAGGACAGGAGCATCGATGAGCATCGGGACGATGCGATGTGTCGCGATCAACGTGACCGACTTCGCCGTCGGCTACGAGTTCTGGTCAGCCGTCACCGGCTACGAGATCCTGGGCCCCGAACACGGCTGGCACGGATGGCTCGGCTACCTCGGGACCACAGAGCCGCGCAAACACGAGTTGATTCTCATCAACACCGACACCGCCCCGATCCAGGCCGAGCAGCCGACCCGCCACCAAGCCAATCGGGTCCACATCGACATCACCCCCAACGACGGTGTCGATGCCGCCATCGAACGGATCGTCGAGCTCGGTGGGTCCGTGAAGAAGCCGCCCAGCCTCTATCCACGCCCCGGAACCTACGGCGACGATGCGCCGGTCATCGACTGGGCGGTCATGCAGGACCCGTTCGGCAATGAGTTCTGTCTCGTCCATGACCTCACCGCCGAACAGTCCGCGGCGGCCATGCACGCGGCCAGACACGGAGCGACCAGCGACCACGAACAACGCGTCGCCGCTGGACAGACCGGACGCTCCGCCGATCTATCGTGACGTCAGCCCCGTCGGGTGTGAACGCGACGAGGAGGTCGCGCCGGGCGGACGTGACCTGAGGTCGACCTCCCCGCGATTCCCGGGGCTCAACACGCGGCGTTCAGGGATACGTTGCGACGATGCCGGTGTTCGCGTTGTGGAGCGCACCACGAGCACGCTCGACGGCCTTCTTCCGTTCGATGGTCGAACGCGGCGACATGGTCGCCGTCCACGAGCCGTTCTCCGACCTCGCGGGCTTGGGTGAGACCGACGTCGAAGGGCGGCCGTTCGACTCACCGGTGTCGCTCCTCGCCTGGCTGGTCGATCAGACGCAGGACGTCAACGTGTTCCTGAAGGACACGACTGGTCGCCGATTCCACGCGGTCCTCGCCGATCGGCGCTTGCTCGCCGAGGCACGGCACGCGTTCCTCATCCGCCGTCCAGAGGAGATCGCAGCGTCGTCGTACGCGGTAGAGCCCGGCATCGGCATCGACGCGATCGGTTTGGAGGCGCTGCACGAGCTGCACGCCGCAGTCCGCGACGCCGGAGGACACCGCCCGGTCGTCATCGACTCCGACGATCTCGTCGCACGACCCGCGGCGACGATGGCGGCGTACTGCGCGGCCGTCGAGCTGCCGTTCATCCCAGGGGCGCTCACGTGGGAGCCGGGCGAACGGTCCGAGTGGCGTCGGTCCGCACGGTGGCACGTCGACGTCAGTGCGAGCACCGGCTTCGCGCCGCGCGAGCGCAGGTACACCCACACCGTCGAGAGCTCCGACGAGCTGGCGCGCTTCGCCGCCCATCACCTGCCGTTCTACGAGCAGCTCCACGCGCACCGGCTCGACGTCGCGGCGTGGGAGCCAATGGTGGACTCCTGACCGAACGCGTGCGACTGAGGCGCCTGACTTCGGTGTGGTCAGACTGGTGAGATGGTGCATGAGAGCGTCCATGTCAGCACGACGATCGACTGTCCTGCCGGTGACGTCTACGACTACGCGTCGAACCCAGAGAACCTGTCGACGTGGGCGGCGGGACTCGCCCATCAAGAGGTGCAGTTGGTCGATGGCCAGTGGGTCGTCGAGTCGCCGATGGGACGCGTCATCGTGGCGTTCGCTCCACCGAACGACTTCGGCATCGTCGACCACGACGTCACCCTTCCGGATGGGGAAACGGTGCGCAATCCGATGCGGGTGATCCCGAACGGCGACGGCTGCGACGTGGTCTTCACCGTTCGCCGGCGACCCGGTATGAGCGAGACGGACCTCGCCGCAGACGTCGAAGCCGTGACCGCCGACCTTGCCACGCTTCGCAGCCTGATGGAGCATTGACGCCCAAGCACGTTCACAGCGGAGCGTGGCCGGCTAGCCCGTCAAGGCATTCGCACTCGAGCCGGGCGCGCTCATGAGGGCGCGGTGGGTGTTGACACTGCGGTCGAGGTGATAGAGCGACACGACGGTGACGCCGGCGGTCACGACGATGCCGATGCTGCCCGCGACGGGGTAGTCGCCGTAGCTGTCGCGGCGGCCGACCTCAGCGGCAATCCCGATGAACATCGCCGCCATGCCGAGCAGCTGAGCGCCGGCAAGCAACGCCACCGCGCGTCGCCACGGACGCAGCCCCGAAAGCGCGACCAAGGCGAACCCGACGGCGAGGAGAGTCATCCACAGTGGAAGCGCCCAGGCGACGAGCGTGCTCACCACTCCGACGACGCAGAAGCCGAGGCCGATCACTCGCGTCGGCGAACGCTCCTCCCGTCGGCTCACACTCCAGATGGCCGCCACTGTGAGCGCGGCGCCGAGCATCAGCGCGACGGCAAAGATGAGGTAGGGGATTTCCCAGTCGTCGCCCGCGTCCTCGACGAGGATCCCCCAGAGCCCATAGCCGCCCACGACGAGCCAGGCGAGGGAAGCAAGCAAGCGTGAGTGTCCGAACGGTATCCGTGGGCATGGAGCCCTCCTTTTGCGAGGTGGTGTTGACCTACAGACGAGGGCGGGTCGCTTCCGGGTGACAACGGCGGTCACCCAAACTCCGATTGCTGTCGGTGACCGGCTCTGGCCCGTTGGCTCCCACGGCTGCGCCGACAACACCGCGCTCCACGTGGACGGGCAGGGTCTGGGATCAGAACGTCCGTACACGCAGGAACAATCCATCCCGTTGGTGCACTTCGCCGACCCTGTGCCGCCGTATCGGCACCTCGACAGCGGAACTTGAGAAGAATTTTCAGAAATCTTCTGCGTCACCGAAACCCGGGCGCACCGGTGTTCAGTTCGCTCCGCACATTTCCGCTACCCATTCGTGAAACCAGGCGATCGTTGCTTCGAGACGCGTGAACCGGAACTCGTCGATCATCCGCGACTCGATGCCGCGTTGAACCGATCGGCACGCCGCCATGTCCTCGGCGTGGACAGCAGCGAGCATCTCCAGCTCGCCGTCGACGCGCTCCTGGGTGAAGTTCGTACGTTGGCTCTCGTGCGCGAGCAGGTACCACGTGACGGCATGTCGATCGACGTCGATCGGCACGACGTGCAGCCAGAACGCGTAGCGCGAATTGCTGCCACCCAGCAGCAACGGGAACGCGGACCATACCGAGAGGTCCCGTGACCGTTCCGGCGGCATGCCAGGGATCCACGTGTCCGGCGCTCCTTCGAGACCTGCGACGGTGTCGACCGTCATGGCGACCCACGGCGCGCCCTCGCTCGGGATGATCCGCGTGGTGCGCGCCGGCTGGTACGGCTCCACGGTCTTCCGATGACTGCCGAGGTGGTGATAGCACTCGATCCAGTTCTCGACCATGACCTTCCAGTTCCAATCGGATTGGAACGTCCTCGACCCGACCGTTACGAGCTCGGACCACGACCACGGCGCGAGATGGGCCGAGAGGTCGGCCAGTTGGTCGACCGGATCGGCGGCGTCGCCTGACAGGTTCACCAACACGAATCCCTCCCAGAGGGCGTGGCGGAGCCGCGGCAGGCAGACGTGCGAAAGGTCGAGACCCTCCGTGAGCGGGCCACCGATCAGTGAGCCATCGAGGCGATACGCCCACCGATGGTATGGGCACACGACGGAAGACCCGTTCGACGGCCCGTCATCGACGAGCAGCGAGCCGCGATGCTGACAGACGTTGCCGAGGACGTGCAGGTCACCGGTGTCGGTGCGCGTGACGACGATCGGGCGGCCGGCCAGCACGACCGCGTACCGATCGCCAGGGCTCGACACCTGATCGGCACGACAGACAGGGAGCCAACTCGCACGGAGGGCGCGTTCGGCCTCGATCTCGTACCAGGCAGGATCGAAGTAGTGCTCGGGTCGCAACATGCGTGTCATGGTCGATCAAGTCGCCGGCGCGTCGGGTCGTTTCGCCGCCGCGCCTGGGCGGACGAGGCCCGATTCGAAGGCGAGCACGACGGCCTGAACCCGGTCGCGGACGCCCAGCTTGGTGAGGAGCCGACTGACGTGGGTCTTGGCTGTGGCCTCGCCGATGTACATCCTGGCCGCGATCTCGCGGTTGCTGAGGCCGTGGGCCAGGAGCTCGAGGGCCTCGCGCTCGCGTTCCGTGAGGTCGTCCGGAAGGGCAGCCGCGACGGCTTCGGGCTCGGGTTGCTTGGCGAACTCCTCGATCAGGCGCCTGGTGACCGATGGGGACAGCAGCGCATCACCTTGGGCGATGACTCGAACCGCGGCGACGAGCTCTTTGGCCGGCGTGTCCTTCAGCAGGTAGCCGCTGGCGCCGGCGCGCAGGGCCGCGTACACGTATTCGTCGAGGTCGAACGTCGTGAGCACGAGAACCTTGGTGTCGCACTCGTTCGAGACGATCAGGCGTGTTGCTTCGATGCCGTCCAGGACGGGCATGCGGACATCCATCAGCACCACGTCCGGGCGGGTACGTAGACAGAGCTCGACCCCCACCCGACCGTTCTCGGCATCACCGACGACTTCGATGTCCGGCTGCGCATCGAGGATCATGCTGAAGCCGTCACGCATCAGCGCCTGGTCGTCGACGATCGCGACTCTGATGGTCATCGTGTTCCCCCTTGCCTCATGATCCGGCCGCGCGTTGCTCGACGGCTGAGACACTCCCGACATCGTTGTTCACGACCGGAAGCACGGCGCGCACGGCGTAGCCCCCACCCTTTCGCGGTCCTGAAGTGAACTCTCCGCCGTAGATCTCGACCCGCTCTCGCATGCCGATCAGGCCATGACCCGAGCCGATCCCCGACAATGAGCTGGCGGCACCGCTGCCGTCGTCGGTGACGTCGACGACGAGGGCGTGCGTCTCGTACGAGACGCGGACGGTCGCCGACGCCGTTCGGCCGGCGTGCTTCCGCACGTTCGTGAGGGACTCTTGCACGATCCGGTACGCAGCCAACTCGATCCCCGGGGCGAGGTCTCGCTGGCGGCCGTCGACGACCAGTTCCGTTGCCACGCCGCTGGCGGACGACTGCGCGACCGCGGCCGCGATGTCGGCGATCCCCGGCTGTGGAGACAGTGATGCGTCACCGTCGCCAGTGTCGCGGAGCACCCCTAACATGCGACGCAGTTCGGCGAGTGACTCGCGTCCGACCGACTCGATTCTGGCGAACACGTCGGCGGCCTTGTCGGGGTTGGCGTGGACGATCTCCCGTCCAGCGGCGGCTTGCACCGCGATGACGCTCATCGAGTGCGCCACCACATCGTGCATCTCACGGGCGATCCGGCTGCGCTCACTGGCGACCGCACGCTCGGCTTCGGCGAGGCGGTCGGCCTCGGCAGCGGCGGCGCGGCGTTCGGTGTCGACGAAGATCCGTTCTCGATTGCGAATGAGCACTCCTGCTGTCATCGCGGCGGCGAGGAAGGCGACCATGCTCAGCGCCGTCAGGAAGGCAAAGCCGTCCTCGGTGTCGAGCACACTCACGCACGCCGCGAGCATCAGCGCGACGCAGGCCACGACCATCGCCCACCAGGCCCGCCGGCGATGTTCCTCGTGCGCAGACACTGCATACAGCGCGGGAAGGCCGAGCACCGACAACAACGCCCCGTACTCACGCAGGTACATCGCGATGACGACAGCGATCACGATCGCAAGCACGGCGAGCGGTGCCCGGCGCCTCCAGAACAGGCTCAGCGATCCGGCGACGACCAGTGCGTAGCCGAGTGCGTCCGCGGGCCGTTGTCCGCGCATCCCGACGTCGGAGGCCGATGCCACGTCGACGACGGAGAGCACGGCGACGACGACGGCGACGGCGACATCGACCAGCACCCGCCGATCGGTGACCCAGCGACGGGTGACGCTCATCGACGCCTCGAGCGGTGCTCCACGGATCGACGGTACCGCGCGCGGTGCGGCCGGTCGTCCGACGATGTGCTGACCGCACGTCCACCGAATTGATGACCGCGTGCCGGTCCGACGCCCCGCGGAACCACCCGTCGGTCGGAACCCCGATCAGGCGATCGCCGGACGATCACGAGGTCGCAGTTCCTTACCGTCGAAAGCGTCCCCAATGACCTCGACGCCGAAAGGTGACCGACATGTTCCTCGAAACCACCACCAGGTTCGACCTCGCGAATGCGAGGCATCACGCACGGGTGCGTGCCGCCACGCTGCGCCACGAACTCGCCGACGCTGCCGCCGATCGCGACTGGTCGCGGCGCACGACACGCCCAGCCGTCTGGCGACTCGTTCGCCACCGCTGACGTCATTCCCTCCTCACGAGAAAGTCCGATCATGACGCTCCTTCAGAGCCCTCCCCGCCTCCCCAGCAGCATGGTTGCCGCGGCGTCTGCCCGCGGCGCCACCAAGACCTACGGCAGCGGCGACACCGAAGTCCGCGCCCTCCATGGCGTGGACGTCGACTTCGCAGCCGGCGAGTTCACCGCCATCATGGGTCCCTCCGGCTCAGGCAAGTCCACGCTCATGCATTGCATGGCGGGCCTCGACCGCCTCACGAGCGGCACCGTGACCATCGGCGATGTCGACGTGACGGCAGCCAGCGAGAAGCAGTTGACGCTGCTGCGGCGCGATCGCCTCGGCTTCATCTTCCAGGCGTTCAACCTCGTACCGACCCTGACCGCCATCGAGAACATCACCCTGCCGATGAAGCTCGCCGGCCGGAAGCCGGACCGGGACTGGGTCGACAACGTGGTCACGACCGTCGGACTGTCGAATCGTCTGAAGCATCGGCCCCGCGAACTGTCCGGCGGCCAGCAGCAGCGCGTCGCGGTCGCCCGTGCACTGGCCAGCCGGCCGCAGATCATCTTCGCCGACGAACCGACAGGCAACCTCGACAGCACCACGGGCGCCGAGATCCTCGCGTTCATGCGCCACGCCGTGCGCGATCTCGGCCAGACCATCGTCATGGTGACCCATGACCCGGTGGCGGCGAGCTACTCGCACCGCGTCGTGTTCCTCGCCGATGGCTCCGTCACCGACCATCTCCCCGATCCGACCCCGGACGCCGTCATCGACCACATGCGTCGATTGAGCAACTGAGCCGGCCCAAGACAAGAGAAATGGGATCTGCCATGTACCGACTCACCATCAAGAACCTCTGGGCGAACAAGGTGCGTTTCGCACTCACCACCTTCGGCGTGATGCTCGCCGTCAGCTTCGTCGTCTCGGCGTTCGTGCTCGCCGACGGCCTGCGCAGCACCTTCACCGGCGTCTCCGAGGAGATCACGGCCGGTGTCGATCTCGAAGTCCGCAACGTCTCCGACTTCGGTGAGGTGCCGCCGCTCCCAGCCGACACCGTGCACACCGTTGCTGCGGTGGACGGTGTCGCCGACGCCGTCGCCAGCATCGAATCGGCGGACAACGCCGTCCGCCCGATCAGGGCCAACGGCGACGTCATCTCCACCGACGGCCCGCCACAGCTGGCCTTCAACTGGATCGACAACGAACAGCTGAGCGCGTTCGGGCTCGTCGACGGTGCCCCGCCTCAGATCGGACAGTTCACGATGGACGTCGATGCTGCCGCCGAGTACGGCTTCGTCATCGGAGACACATACGAGTTCATGGTGCCGGATGGCCGCGTCGACCTCACCATGTCGGGAACGTCTTCGTTCGGCGCCGACAACGCGACGCTGGGCGCCGTGCTGATGCAGATGAACACCGCCCAAGCGAGCGAGCTGTTCGGCATCGACGGCATCAACAGCGTCGCCGTGCAGGTCGCCGACGACGCCGACGTCGCCGCCGTTCAAGCGGCCGTCGCGGCGGCGGTGCCGACCGCGGAGGTCGTCGACAACGCGACGGTTCTCGAGGAGACGACCACGGAGTTCACCGACGAGATCGACGTCGTCGGCAACATCCTGCTGGGATTCGGCGGCGTCGCGCTGTTCGTGTCGATCTTCATCATCTACAACACGTTCGCCATCGTCTTGAGCCAGCGGACCCGCGAGCTCGCACTGCTGCGCACGGTCGGCGCCGACCCGAAGCAGATTCGGCGTTCGGCGCTCGGTGAAGCACTTGCCATGGGCGTGCTCGCCTCGGCCGGTGGCATCGGTGGCGGCATCGCCGTCGCCAAGGGCATCGACGCCCTGTTCGGCGTGATGGGCGTCGACCTGTCCGACTGGCCGCTGATCCTCGCGAATCGCACGCTGATCGCAGCGGCGCTGACCGGCATCGGCGTGACGCTGTTGGCCGCGATCGGACCGGCGCGGCGGGCGGCGACGGTGCCGCCCATCGCCGCCCTCAACGGTGGTGCCGAGGCCGGCGCGATCACGTCTCGCCGTCGCATGGTGGCCGGGTTCGCGCTGATCGCCGGTGGACTGCTCGCGGGCGCCGCCGGACTCGCAGCCGGCTCGGTCGGCGTCGATCGGCCTGGCCCTCGGCGTGATCGCGATCTTCGTGGGTGTCACCGTGATCAGCCCACTCGCGGTCCGTGGCGTCACGGGCCGTGTTCGGCTGGCCGATGAGCAAGATTGCCGGGGTCGCCGGACATCTCGCGCAGAAGAACGCCGCTCGCAACTCGCGTCGCACCGCCACCACGGCCGCGGCGTTGATGATCGGCCTCACACTCGTCACCACGGCACTCGTCGTCGGCGAATCCGTCAAGGCAACGATCGGCTCGACGTTCGAGCGGTCTGCCAAAGCCGACTACTACCTCACCGACGATCTCGACGAAGTCGACTTCCCCGCCTCGCTCGTAGACGAGCTCCGCCAGTCCGACGTCGTCGCCGCGGCCACCGGATTCACGCACTTCGACGCCCGTGTCGACGGCACCGTGACCGGCGTGGTCGGGTTCGACTTCGATCAGATCGACGCCCTGCTCGACCTCGACATCCAGGCCGGCGGGTTCGACCGCAGCGTCGAGCACCCGGTGGTCGTGTCCACCGATGAGGCAACCGCGATCGACGCCGGACTGGGCGACGCCATTGCCCTCGAAGTCGCCAACGGATCCCACGTCGAGGCGACGATCGTCGGGCTGTTCGACGACCAGGCCATCCTGGGCGAGGACTACCTGTTCGACACGAGCGTCCTCGCCGACGCCGGAGTCGACAACACGGCAGAGTGGGTCGCCGTGTCGGTCGCGGAGGGCGCGCCACCGGCCCGCCGTCGAGACGCTCGTCGCCAACGTGTCCGAGCAGTACCCGAACGCGTTCGTCGAGACCCCGGACGAGTTCCGGCAACGGATCGAGGGGATGATCGATCAGGTGTTGACCATGGTCAACGTGATGGTCGCCCTCGCCGTGGTGATCGCTCTCATCGGCATCGCCAACACGCTTGCGCTCTCGGTCTTCGAGCGCACCCGTGAGCTCGGCCTGGTGCGAGCGGTCGGCATGACCCGCCGGCAGCTCCGGCGCATGGTTCGGTACGAGGCGGCACTGGTCGCCACGTTCGGTGCCACCCTCGGAGTCGGTCTCGGTCTGCTCTTCGGGTTCGGCGTCGTCACCGCGCTCCCGGCTTCGTTCGCCTCGGGGTTCTCGATCCCGATCTCCCAGATCGCGGTCGTGATCGTCGTCGCCGCGAGCGCCGGTGTGGTGGCTGCGTGGCTACCGGCTCGCCGAGCCGGCCGTCTCGATGTCCTCGATGCCATCGCCCAATGAGTCGTGGCGTCCAACCCTTCGATCCGTCACCCATCCGCGCGAGGAGATCTCCCATGAACACCGCAATCGCTTCGCAACCGACAACCGCACGTTCCACGAGCCCGACCAACCGGACGGCGCCGGTCGCGCCGATTCTTCGGCGTCGTGGCCCGACCGCAGAGCTACCGAAGCATCGGGTACCTGCTCCTCGGACTCCCGTTGGGGACCGTCTGGTTCACGGTGCTGGTCACCGGCTTGTCCGTTGCCGGCAGCATGCTCATCGTCGCCCTGCTCGGCATTCCGATGCTGTTGGGGATGTGGTACGTGATCCGCGCGTTCGCCAACGTCGAGCGCAGCGTTGCCAACGTGCTCCTCGAACAAGACATCCCGTTCGGTCCGATCGCTTCGACGCACCGTGGCAACCTGTGGGTCCGGCTGCGCTCGATGACCGCTGAACGAGATCGCTGGCGGGAGCTCGGATACCTGATGCTGCGCTTCCCGGCTGGCGTCGCGACATTCACCATTGCTGTGGCTGCCCTCACGGCGCCGATCATCGTTGCGTATGCACCGATCTATGCCCGGTACGTCGACGACTCCTTCGGTGACTGGTTCTGGGCGTCGGAGCTCGAGGACTTCGCGTCGAACTCTCCGTGGTCATGGCTTCTTCTGCCGCTCGGCCTGGCGATGCTGATCGTCTCGTACCACCTGATGAACGCCTTGGCGAGCCGCTGCGCACGATGGAACGCCGCGTGGCTCGACATCGACCATCGAGCGTCGCGGTAGCCAGTCAGCCGGCGATGGCGCTGGGCAATCGACGCATGTCGTTGAAGTCGAGGAGGCCGACCCACGTGGGTTCCAGCCTGTAGCGGGTCATGGAGAGCTCCGCCGGCAACGACGCGCACCACGCTTCACCCTGCTCCGCTCCGAAGTACCGGGTCGCGCTCGCCCGGTACTCGGGTGCGACGCCGTCGACCTGGTCGACGTCGACTGTCCCGCGAAGGAGAAGCGCGGCGAATGGCCAGTCCGCGCCATGGATCGTCACGGCGACAGATGCCCCCTGCGTCAGCGCCTTGACCTTTGGTGCGTTCGACGGGCTGCACATCACCACCGCGCGACCGTCCCAGTGGAACCAGATCGGCGTGTTGCGCGGTGTGCCATCAGTCCACGCGTAGGCCAGATGTGCCGGCACCGTCGAGACGAGCAGGTCCCGCGCCGCCGCGTCGTCCAGCAACCCGACATCACCTTGTTCTGGAGCAGCCATGTCGAAGCCCCCCTCATGGTCCGTGAGAGTCGATTAGACGTCTGCCGGCACGTCCACTGTCAAGTGACTCGCATCACCAAGGCGAGCGAGACGCTCGGTGAGTGCGGTGCGCCGGACAGTTGCCGAAGCCTTGCGCCACACGGTTCTGGACGGAACGATTGGACAGGTGGGAGATCTGCTGTTGCGGGATGTTCGGCCGTGGCCGCGCGAGCCTGGCGGTAGCCCGGTCGACGTCTTGATCCACGACGGCAAGATCGCCGCTGGCGAAGCAACGGCGGGTGTGCCCGTCGCCGACGGCCGGGGCGGTGTGTTGCTGCCGGCGTTCGCCGATGCCCACGCCCATCTCGACTCGACACGCCTCGGCTTGCCGTTCCGCCCGCACACCGCCGGGGCGGGCCTGACCGGGCTGATCAGCAACGATCGTGCGAACTGGCGCAATGCTGGCGCCTCCGTCAGCGAGCGGGCAACGAGGACGCTGGGAGCCACGATCGCCTCTGGCGCCACAACGGTCCGGAGCCACGCCCAGGTCGACACCGACAGTGGGCTCGAGCGGCTGGAGGGTGTGCTGGCGGCCCGGCAGGCGCACGCTGGGCGGGCCGACGTACAGGTGGTCGCATTCCCACAGTGCGGCATTCTTCGCGACCCGGGTACCGCCGACCTGCTCGACGCCGCCGTGCGGGCAGGCGCCGACATCGTCGGCGGTCTCGATCCGTGTGCCCTCGACCGGGATCCGGTCGCCCATCTCGACGTCGTGTTCGGCATCGCGGAACGGCACGGAGTTGGCGTCGACATCCACCTCCACGAGGTCGGAGAGCTCGGCGCGTTCACGTTCGAGCTGATCGCTGAGCGCACGGCTGCGCTCGGGATGCAGGGTCTGGTCACGATCAGCCACGCCTTCGCGCTCGGCACGGTGGACGCGAGCCGTCAGGCGGCCCTGGTCGAGCTGCTCGCGGTGCAGGACATCGCAGTCGCGACCGTCGCGCCGGGCAACCGCGAGCCGCTGCCGCTGCTGGCGCTTCGGGATGCTGGTGTTCGCGTCGGGCTCGGCCAAGACGGCATTCGGGACTACTGGTCGCCGTACGGCAACGGTGACATGTTGGAACGTTCCTGGCAGCTGGCCTTTCGCAACGGTTTCCGCGACGACGAGCTCGTCGAGTTGTGCGTCGACGTGGCGTCGCGCGGCGGTCGTGCAATCGTCGCGGCGTCGCCCTGGTCGTGTGCGGCGATCATCGACGATGGTCTCACCGGACTGGCGCCCGGTGCTCGCGCCGATCTCGTCGTGGTCGCCGCCGACACGGTCTGCGCCGCTGTGATGGACCATCCACCGCGCTCGCTCGTCATCCGCGGCGGCGAAGTCATCGCCCGCGATGGCGAGCTGTGCTGAGCCATTGCCAACAGCCTGGGGCAGTTGCGACAGGGAGCTCGAAGCCGTCGGCCGGGGCGAGGGCGCGTTCGAGATGCACTCGCGGGGCCGGGTCGGAACACGACCGGGCCTTGTGCTGTTCTATTGCACGACAACGCAATTCACGAAAGGTGGAGACATGACTGAGGAAGCCGAGCGCGCCGTCCTCGCCGGAGGCTGCTTTTGGGGCGTCGAGGAGTTGATCCGCAAGCTACCCGGCGTCATCTCGACCCGCGTCGGGTACACCGGCGGTGACGTCGCCAACGCCACCTACCGCAACCACGGCACGCACGCCGAAGGCATCGAGATCACGTTCGACCCGACCCAGACGACCTACCGCGACCTGCTCGAGTTCTTCTTCCAGATCCACGACCCGACCACCAAGAACCGCCAGGGCAACGACCGCGGGCTGAGCTACCGGTCAGCGATCTACTACACGTCCGACGAGCAACGAAGGATTGCCGACGAGACGATCGCCGACGTCGACGCCTCGGGACTCTGGCCCGGCAAGGTCGTCACCGAAGTGGAGCCGGCAGGGCCCTTCTGGGAGGCCGAGCCGGAACACCAGGACTACCTGCAGAAGTATCCGAACGGCTACACCTGCCACTTCATCAGGCCGGGCTGGAAGCTCCCCCGCCGCCAGGCCGCGTCGTAGCGCCGCAACGACCAAATGTCGCCGCCGAAGGAGCGTGAACCCACAGAAACTAAAGACGCGATCCCCGAGTTTGCGCCACTGCGGATCGGGCATCCCTGCTCTGCCCATCTAACCGAAAGCAGTCAACAATGAGCGCAACCGTGTTATGGATCGTCGCCGCCATTCTGGTGATCGTCGGCATCGTGCAATTGATCCAAGGTCAGATCATTCTCGGAATCGTGCTGATCGTGGCCGGCTGCATTGTCGGCCCCGGCGGTTACAGCATCTTCCGTAGTCGCGCGTGAACACACTGGGCGGGCGGCTGGACGCGCCCTCCTGCGCCCTCCGCCCGCCACCGACATCCCCCCTGCACTGACTCCGGTTCGGGCGGCCGTCGGTCTGTGGTACAACACAAGCTTCGGTGCCCAAGACCATGCGGTGCCGTGCCAACAACCGCGAGTCAGGAGTACACACCGTGACCGACCGCCCGCGACCGAACGAGCCCGACGGTCCGAACTACGAGGCGTTGAACCGCGATCTGGAGCGGGCCGCGGACATGATCCAGATTCAAAGGCTCGAGCCGCTCGTGCGTGACCATCCCGGCATCGCGGACGCCCAATCCGAGCTCGACGTCGCGTTCGGCCCGGCGCTCTGGACCGACGATCTCCGCGAAGACGATCCCCGAACGGGCAAAGCCGGCGACTGACCAGGCGAGGTTGCCGACGTGGGTCGGGGGTGTTGCTGTCTCGCCGTCGGATGTCGAGAACATCGCCCCGGCTCCGTCCCCGGGTCAGAGCATTCGATGGGGCTGCAGGAGTCGAAGAAGAGTGAGCATGGCTCCGACCGAGCTTCAGGCCATCGTCCGGTTCCGGTTCCACGACGGCGACGTCGAGGAATTCAAGCGCTTGTCCGCGCAGTGCATGGAGATCGTCCGCACCCAGGACACCGGGACGCTGCAGTACGACACCTACTTCAACGACGACGAGACGGAGTGCATCGTCATCGAGCGCTTTCGCGATTCCGAAGCGCTCATCCAGCACGGCGAGAACCTCGCCCACATGATGGACGCGATCATCGCCACGGGATCGGTGTTCGGCGAGCTCTTCGGTGAACCCAGCGCGGAGCTCCGGGCGCCGTTCACCGGCGGCGGCCCCGTGCAGCTCTTCACGCCCTGGGCGACGATGTAGGCGGCTCGATACGCGCCAAGTGAGCGAGCTCGGCGCCGGGCGCTCGATGCTGCGACGGCTGCCACCATTTGCCGCTCCAGCAGCGCAAGGTTGGTGTGGACCCGAACGCGATGAGCGCGCCCACCACTCGACCGGCGTGGCGATGCAGCTGCACCGGCTGCGCACGTGCTTGCCATGCATCAACGGCGTGCACGGTTCTCTCCTTCGTATGCCTGGAGGAACGCCTCGTCGGGCAGCTCCAGCGGAACGGTGTAGAAGCGGACCGCGTGGCCGTCGGGGTCGTGCACCCCGAGCAGCACCCAGCCGACGGGTGTGCGGTGCACGCCGTCGTGGTGGACGCCTCTCTCCGTGAGGCGGGCTGCGAGCGCTTCGATGGGATCGTGGCCGGGCACGCCGATGGAGAAGTAGTCGAAGCCCGCAGCGGCGCGAGCTCGGTCGGGATCGCAGCGCAGCGCGAGGTCGGGACCGCCGTTGGGGTGGGTCATCGCCACGCCCATCCGCACGCCCTCCTCGACGAACTCGGTCATCACGCCGTAGCCGAGGTGCTCCTGATACCACGCCAGTGACCGGTCGAGGTCGGTCACCGGAAGCTTGAGGTGGTGGATGCCATCGAGACGGGGTGCGGTGCTCACGTGTCACTCCTAAGTGCAGTATCGCTGCATTGATGCAGTTATACTGCAGCATATGGATGAGCTCGTCAAGACGGACCGCCGCGGGCAGCGGCGAGCCGAGACAGAGCGCCGCCTGGTCGAATCGGCCTCCGCGCTCTTCGTCGAGCGGGGCTACGCCGGGACAACCCTGGCCGACGTCGCCGAACACGCCGACATCGCACCGAGGACGCTGTACCTCCACTTCCCGACCAAGGCGCAGCTGCTGCTGCGGTGCATCGGGATCGCCATCGCCGGCGACGCCGAACCGATCGCCCTCGCCGATCGGCCGGCGATGGCCGAGGCCATGACAGCGGCGACCTTCGATGAGCGGCTCCGCCTCATGGCATCGCTCACCGCATCGCTCATGGAGCGGACTGGGCCGCTGCTCGACGTCGCCTTCCAAGCCGCCCCTTCCGAGCCATCAATCGCCGCCGCCGCCACCACTGGACGCGCTGACACCAGACGGACGCTCGGGGAGTTCTGGCACCGGATCCACGATGACGGTCTTCTCCCACCATCGATCGATCTCGAGTGGCTCACCGAGACTGCGACGCTCGTGGCCCACGCCGACACGTACCTCTTGATCGGCAAGACCACCGGCTGGGACAGCGACACCTACCGCGACTGGCTCGCCACGACATGGCACCGACTCGCCGAGAGTGGCCGCGTACCGCCGAAATGACGAGCCGATGGCTGACTCGGTCGCGTGCTCGCGATGATTTTGCGACTCGCCGCCCGTCCAAGCTTGTGCCGCGGCGGTAGCGCAGCCAGGGGCGGCGACGTGACACTCGAGGAAAGGACTCCACCCATGCCAGAGCTTCTGGTCGACTTCATCACATCCCTCGACGGGTACGCATCGGGGGAGGGCTGGCCCGGCTTCTGGGGTCTCGAGGGGCCTGAGTACCTCGCCTGGCTGGGCGAGCAACCGGAGGTCACGTATTTGATGGGAGCGAACACCTACCGGCTGATGTCGGGCTTTGCCGCCGGAGAGATTCCAGCCGGCCAAGACGAGTTCACCGCCGATGAGGAGGCCTCCGTCGACGGACTCACGCGGGCGTCGAAGGTGGTGTTCTCCTCATCTGTCGACGAGCCGCTCACGTGGGCGAACTCCACACTCGTGCGCGATGACGCCGTCGAGGCGGTCCGGGCGATGAAGGAGAGCGCCTCGGGCCTCATCAGCACCATCGGCAGCCTCAGCCTCGGCCGGTCCCTGCTGCGAGCCGGACTCGTCGACCGATTCCGGGTCGTGATGTTTCCGGTCATCACCGGCGCCACGGGAGAAGAACGCATCTACGACGGCTACCCGGACGTCGCCCTCGAGATGACCGACCACCGGACCTTCGACGGCCGCATCCAGCTCGTCGAGTACCGTCCCCGCGTGCTCGAGCACCCACCGCTCAAACCCACCACGTGAAGCCACCAGGACCGCCGATGCCGAACTCCATGGCGCGCCGTCTCTTTCAGCTGGTCGAGCCCGTCGCGGTCGTCACCTACATGGCTGACGAGCCGACCGAAGCAGTGATGGCGCTCGGCGCAGGCAACGTGTGGGACGCCTACTTCGCGGGACGGGCCGCCCCGTTGGGTCGCGATGTACCGCCCGAGGTGGTGCACGCGCTCTTCTACAACTTCGCCGACGGCGAGGTCACCCGTCACATCCCGCGCGTCTGGGACAGGGTCACTCCCGAGGCCGCCAACGCAGCGCGCGAACGGGGCTCGGTTGTCGCACTGCGCCGGATCCTGGGCGACCTCGCCGAGAGTCCCGGCGTCGCCCGTGCTGCCGAGCTCGTGATCAAGGCGGGGACCAGCGCCCGGACGGAGGGACGGCCCCTCTACGCCGCGGTGCGGACGCTGCCATTGCCCACCGAGCCGATGGCGCGGCTCTGGCACGGGGCCAACCTGCTCCGCGAGCACCGCGGCGACGGCCACGTCGCCGCGCTCGTGACCATGGGCATCGGCGGCACGGAGGCGCACGTACTGCACGCGCTGTCGGAAGGCATGCCTGCGGAGCAGTTCGGGCGGCTCGGGCACCTGCCCCGAGCGCAGCTGGCGGCGGTCGTGGACGCGATGCGCGCCCGCGGCCTCATCGGTGCCGACGGCTGGCTCACCGCCGACGGCCGGCAGGTCAAGGAACGGGTCGAATCGCTCACCGACGAGCTCGCTGCTCCGGCCTACGACATTCTCGAGCCGGACGAGCTCG
Organism: Ilumatobacteraceae bacterium; assembly: GCA_963722415.1. Classification (GTDB taxonomy): domain Bacteria; phylum Actinomycetota; class Acidimicrobiia; order Acidimicrobiales; family Ilumatobacteraceae; genus JALOLG01. The sequence goes on along the minus strand of CAVRNI010000058.1, from coordinate 80 downwards.
ACCAGCTCATCGAGGACCTCGAGCCCCTTGCCGCAGTCCTCGTCGCTGCCGGTTCGCAGTGAGCCGACGTCGGCTCGGCC
>CAVRNI010000057.1:0-527499 GCA_963722415.1 Ilumatobacteraceae bacterium | reverse complement strand
AGAGGCATCGGCCCGGGCACGCAACGAGAGGGTGGCCTGATGCCCAAGCCGCAACCGTCCGTGCTCACCACCCGCCTCGAGGGACCCGCGCCCGAGGTCGAGGTCTCGCTCGACATGGTGAAGCGAGGTCTGATCGCGGGCCCCGTCCTGATCGCCATCTGCGGTGTGATCTGGGGCAGCGACGGCGCGATCAGCAGCGCCTACGCGATCGCGCCTCGTGCTCGTGAACTTCGGGCTGTCGGCGGCGATCATCGCCGTGACCGGTCGCATCTCGCTGGCGGTGATGATGGGCGGCGTGCTGTTCGGCTATCTCTTCCGTCTGGCACTGATCTTCGTCGCCGTCTACGTGGTGAAGGACACCGCGTGGATTTCGCTCCCGGCCCTCGGAACAAGCATCATTGTGACGCACCTCGGGCTCCTCGTCTGGGAGTTGAAGTACGTCGCCATCTCGCTCGCCCATCCCGGCCTGAAACCCGCACGTCCGTAACGCTCATCGCGATCCCGCGCCACCGACCGTCTCGTCACGACACACCAGTCACGTCAAAAGGACAGCCTCCGTGCTCGGACTCGAATTCCCCGAAATCAACGAAGTGGTCCGGTGGGTCGATCTGTTCCCCACCTTCAACAAGATCGCGATGATCGCCTGCGCGGCGACGATCATCGGCACGACGATCTTCGTACTGGCCAACCGCAAGGACCCGCTCGTGGCCCCCAAGGGGGTCCGCAACCTCGCCGAGATCATCGTCGAGTTCATCGAGGGTCTGATCATGGAGACGATCGGCAAGGACGGGCTCAAGTGGACGCCCCACATGCTCTCGTTCTTCATCTTCATCTACCTGTGCAACGTCCCCGGCATCATCCCGATCATCTACATGCCGGCGACCGCCCGGATGGCGATCCCGATGTTCCTCGCCCTCGTCGTGTGGGTGATGTACAACGCCGTCGGGTTCAAGCACCAGAAGCTCGGCTACCTCACCCACATGCTGTGGCCGCCCGGCGTGCCAACGGCGATGAAGCCGCTCGTGGGGCTCATCGAGTTCGTGTCGAACATCCTGCTGCGGCCTTTCGCCCTGATGATCCGACTTTTCGCCAACATGCTCGCCGGTCACATGCTGCTCGTCACGTTCGCCATCCTCACCGAGGCGCTGGTGCAGAGCGACACGGCCGTCTTGAAGCCGTTGGCGGTCCTCCCGTTCTTCATGCTCGTGTTCGTCACCGCGTTCGAGGTGCTGGTCCAGTTCCTTCAGGCCTACATCTTCACGATCCTCGCCTGCGTGTACATCGGCCTCTCGATGGCGGGCCACGACGAGCACGAAGAGCATTCCGATGTGGTCGACCTGCTCACCGGCCTCGCCGACGGTCACGCCGAGCCCGTCGAGACGACCGCCGAAGCCGTCGCCTGATTCGATCACGCCTCATCCGATCAATTCGCCGATCTCCCACTCACGTTCCACTCACAGGAGAAAGACACCACCATGGAAGCAATCACCGGCCTGGTTGCCCAAGCCGCTCTCAACGCCGACGACCAGAAGGCTGCCAACGCGGCCATCGGCGCCGGCTTTGCGTACGGCCTGGCGGCCATCGGACCCGGCATCGGCATCGGCTACGTCGCCGGCAAGGCCATCGAGGCGATGGCCCGTCAGCCGGAAGCCGCCGGCATGGTGCGCACCACGATGTTCTTGGGCATCGCCTTCACCGAGGCGCTGGCCCTGATCGGCTTCGTGGTGTTCATCCTCCTCGGGCTGTAACGCCTTGCCTCGCAGGCTCGGCCTTCGCGTCGCGCGTCCGAGTCACGAATCCCCATCCGAACCGATCCCCAATCCCACCAAAGGAGCTGACGTGCTGATTGCCGTCGCCACCCAACGGGGCAGCTCTCCCGTCGAGGTCCGAATCGTCGGTGTCGCCGACGACGAGGCCGCCGAGGAGGGTGAAGCACACAGCGATGTCGAGCCGAAGGACGGCCCGAGCCCGATCGCGCCCGAGCTCAAGGAGCTCGTGTGGGGCGCCGGCGCGTTCATCGTGTTCGCGGTGCTCATGCGGCTGGTGCTGTACCCGCGCATGAAGAAGGGGATGGAGGCCCGGTACTCCCACGTTCGCGCCGGTCACGAGGAGGCCGACGCGATCCGTCAGGCCGCCCAGGCCGAGGTGGCGGACTACCAAGCCCAACTGGCCGCGGTGAGGGCCGAGGCGTCCGCCCGCGTCGACGCTGCCCGCCAGACGCTCGAAGCCGAACGCCAAGAGCGTCTCGCCGAGGCGAACGCCCGCATCGCCGAGCGCCGGGCCGAGGCGGTCGCCCAGGCGGACGCAGCCCGCGAAGCGGCTCGCGCCCAGATCGAAGAGGCGGTCGTCGATCTCGGGTCGAGAGTCGTCGAACTGGGCGACCGGCAAACGACCGGACAGCTCCGTGGTGTCGGCTGCCGTTTCGGCGGCGATGACGGCGGGGGTCGCACGGTGAGGCTCGTCAACGCCATCCTGCTCGCGGCCGCTGAGGAACCGCACCGCGACGAGAACGGCCAGATCGTCACCCATCACTGGTTGTTCCCCGAGCAAGCGGAGCTCATCTACGGAACCGCCGCCTCGCTGATCATCTTCTACCTGCTGTACAGGTTCGCCGGCCCGCCGGCCAGGAAGGCACTCGCCGATCGCACCGCCCGGGTCCAGGCCGAGCTCGACGCCAGCGCGGCCGCGTTGGCCGAGGCCGAGGCCGAGGCCGTCGAGATCCGCCAGGCCAAGGGCAACATCGAAGAGGAGCGGGAGCGCCTGCTCGCCGCCGCCGACGCCGAGGCGGAGACGCTGCTGACCGACGGACGGGCCCGCCTCGAGGTGGAGATCGCCGAGCTCGAAGCGCGGGCCGCGTCGGATCTGGAAGCGGCGGCCGGTCGCGTCGGCGACGAACTGCGCAGCGAGATCATCCGCGTCGCCAGCGCCGTGATCGACGAGGTCGTCGTGGAAACCCTCGACGACGCCACGCAACAGGAGCTCGTCGAGAGCTTCATCGCACGAGTTGGAGCGAGCACATGAGCGACGAAGGACTCATCGACGGATACGCACGGGCGCTGTTCGAGGTTGCCCGCGCCGAAGGCACGCTCGACGAGGTCGAGGACGAACTGTTCCGCTTCGCCAGGACGTTCGAGTCGAACGAGGCACTTCGTGAAGCGCTCACGGACGAGATGGTGCCGGCGGCGACGCGTCAGGCGGTCGTCGAGGACCTGCTCGGCGGCAAGGCCACGCCGACCACCGTCCAGCTCGTCTCGATGGTGGTGGGTTCCGGCCACGGCCGTGATCTGCCGGCGATCATCGACAGCCTCGTGCAGCGAGCGTCGGCCTCCAAGAACCTCGAGGTCGCCGAGGTGCGCAGCGCCGTACCGCTCACCGACGACCAGCAGGATCGTCTGAAGGCGGCGTTGTCGAACGCCACCGGCAAGCAAGTGAACCTGAAGGTGATCGTCGACCCCTCCGTGCTCGGAGGCATCGTCGCCACCGTGGGCGACACCGTCATCGACGGCAGCGTCCGCACCCGTCTCGACCAGTTGACAAGCCGCCTGTAGGAGATCCTCACAATGGCTGAACTCACCCTCTCCGCCGCCGAGATCGCGGCGTCACTCAAGAAGAACCTCGAAGGTTTCGAGCCCTCGCTCGAGGCCCGCACGGTCGGTCGTGTCGCCGAGGTCGGCGACGGCATCGCCCGCGTGTCGGGCTTGCCGGACGCGGCCGTGAACGAGTTGCTCGAGTTCGAGGACGGCACGGTCGGTCTCGCCCTCAACCTCGACGAGCGCTCGATCGGCGCCGTCGTGCTCGGGAACTCCGACGACATCCAGGAGGGCCAGACGGTCAAGGCCACCGGTCGCATCCTGTCCGTACCCGTCGGCGACGGCGTGCTCGGTCGCGTCGTCAACGCGCTCGGCGAGCCGGTCGACGGGCTCGGCGAGTTGGTCGGCGTCCAGTCCCGGCGGATGGAGATCCAGGCCCCGGGCATCATGGGCCGCAAGCCGGTGCACGAGCCGCTGCAGACCGGCATCAAGGCGATCGACGCGATGACGCCGATCGGCCGTGGTCAGCGCGAGCTGATCATCGGCGACCGCAAGACCGGCAAGACCACCGTGTGCGTCGACACGATCCTGAACCAGAAGGGTCAGGGCGTGAAGTGCATCTACGTGGCGATCGGTCAGAAGGGCTCGACGATCGCCCAGACCGTCGAGACGCTCCGCCAGGCCGGCGCCATGGAGTACACCGTCGTCGTCATCGCCCCGGCCGCCGACCCGGCGCCGTTCAAGTACCTCGCCCCGTACGCCGGGTGCGCGATGGGCCAGCACTGGATGGAGAACGGCGAGCACGCGCTCATCGTGTACGACGACCTGTCGAAGCAGGCCGAGGCGTACCGCCAGCTGTCGCTGCTGCTGCGCCGCCCGCCGGGCCGCGAGGCATATCCCGGCGACGTCTTCTACCTCCACAGCCGGTTGCTCGAGCGGGCCGCCAAGCTCTCCGACGAGAACGGTGCCGGTTCGCTCACCGCCTTGCCGGTGATCGAGACCAAGGCCGGCGACGTGTCGGCGTACATCCCGACCAACGTGATCTCGATCACCGACGGCCAGGTGTACCTCCAGGAGAACCTGTTCAAGTCGGGCGTGCGTCCCGCCGTCGACGTGGGCATCTCGGTGTCGCGCGTCGGTGGCGCCGCGCAGGTCAAGTCGATGAAGGCCGTCGCCGGCACGTTGAAGCTCGATCTCGCCCAGTTCCGCGAGCTCGAGGCGTTCGCCACGTTCGGCTCCGAGCTCGACGCGGTGTCGAAGGCCCAGCTCGATCGCGGCTACCGGCTCGTCGAGTTGCTGAAGCAGCCGCTCAACAGCCCGATGGCGGTCGAGGAACAGGTCGTCTCGATCTTCGCCGGCACACGCGGTTACCTCGACGACATCCCGGCCCCCGACGTCAAGCGCTTCGAGTCCAGCATGCTGGAGTACATGCGCAGCCGCCACGCCTCGCTGTTGGCCGAGTTGCGCACCGGCGCCGTGCCCGATGCGCTGGCCGACGCCGTGCAGGCCTTCAAGGACCAGTTCGTCGCCGACAGCGGAATCCAACTCGCCGTCGACCCCACCTCGGTCGACGCCGACGAGGTCGGCGAAGCCCACAGCTCGAAGACGCTCGCAACGGAGTAAGCGATGGCAGGCGGTCAGGAACGGATCCTCAGAGGACGCATTCGCACCGTCCAGGCGACGAAGAAGATCACGCGCGCCATGGAGCTGATCGCCGCGTCGCGGATCGTCAAGGCCCAGGCGCGGGTCCAGGCCGCCGTTCCGTATTCGGAGCAGATCACCGAGGTGGTCCGCGACCTCGCCGCCGCGGGCGGCAGCACGTCGTCGCCGCTCCTCGTCGGGCGCGACGAGATCCGCCGCACCTGCTACGTCGTGATCACCGCCGACCGCGGCCTCTGCGGCGGCTACAACGCCGGGGTCCAACGCGCCGCCGAAGGCGAGGTCAAAGCCGACGTCCTCGCCGGACGCGACTACACCGTGATCCCCGTCGGTCGCAAGGCCGAGGGGTACTTCCGGTTCCGGGGCTACAAGCTCGGTCAGGCGTTCAACGGGTTCAGCGAGAGCCCGTCGTACGAGGACGCCAAGGCGATCGGGCAGCACGTCGTCGACCTGTTCGTCAACGGCGACGTCGACAGCGTCGAGTTGGTGTACACGCGATTCATCACGACCGGCAGCCAGGAAGTCGTGTTGCGGCCGCTGGTGCCGTTGACGACCGAGGCCGTCGCCGGTGGCGATGGCAAGGCCGGCTCGGGTGAAGGACCCGGCGGCGACTACGAGTTCGAGCCCGACCCGTCGACGATCCTCGACACGCTGTTGCCGCGTTACGTCGAGGCCCGCGTGTACGCCGCGTTGCTGAACGGTGCGGCGTCCGAGCAGGCGTTCCGTCAGCGGGCGATGAAGTCGGCCACCGACAACGCCGAGGAACTGATCAAGAACCTCAGCCGGATCATGAACCGCGCTCGGCAGGACTCGATCACCACCGAGATCATGGAGATCGTGGGCGGTTCCGAGGCGCTCGGCTCCAAGAAGAAGTCCTCCGTCGTGCTGATCGAGCTCGACGACCTCGCCAAGTCTGGCGACCAACTGTGACCATTTTTCACCGTGCAACGGTGAGCAGGAGACATCACTGACATGACCACGACCGAGAGCGATCTGAAGCAAGGCCGGGTGGTCGGCATCGCCGGCCCGGTGATCGATGTCGAGTTCCCCCGCGGTTCGTTGCCCGAGCTCAACCACGCGGTGGAGTTCGACGTCACCGTCGAAGGCGAGACGCACTCCGTGCTCGCTGAGGTGGCCCAGCAGCTGGGCGAAGGGCGCATCCGCGCCGTCTGCATGCGGCCGACCGACGGCCTGACGCGGGGCACCGCGGTGCGCAACACCGGTAAGGGGCTCTCTGTCCCCGTCGGCGAGAAGGTGCTCGGTCACGTGTGGAACGTCTGGGGCGATGCGCTCGACGAGCCGCCGGAGGGCTACGCCGAGATGGAGCGTTGGGAGATCCACCGCGACGCGCCCGACTTCGACGCGCTCGAGCCGTCGGCGCGGATGTTCGAGACCGGCATCAAGGTGATCGACCTGCTCACGCCGTACGTCGCCGGCGGCAAGATCGGTCTGTTCGGCGGTGCCGGCGTCGGCAAGACGGTGCTCATCACCGAGATGATCAACCGCGTCGCCTCCCAGCACGGTGGCGTGTCGGTGTTCGCCGGGGTCGGCGAACGCACCCGTGAGGGCACCGACCTCCGGATCGAGATGATGGAGTCGGGCGTGTTCGAGAAGGCCGCCCTCGTGTTCGGTCAGATGGACGAACCGCCGGGCGTGCGGCTGCGCGTCGCCCTCTCCGCGCTGACGATGGCCGAGTACTTCCGCGACGTCCAGAACCAGGACGTGCTGCTGTTCGTCGACAACATCTTCCGCTTCGTGCAAGCCGGCTCCGAGGTGTCGACGCTGCTCGGGCGCATGCCGTCGGCGGTGGGCTACCAGCCGACGCTCGCCGACGAGATGGGCCAGTTGCAGGAGCGCATCACGTCGACCCAGCGGCCGCTCGATCACGTCGCTGCAGGCGGTGTACGTGCCCGCCGACGACTACACCGACCCGGCGCCGTTCACGACGTTCACGCACCTCGACGCGACGACGGAGCTGTCACGCCAGGTCGCCGCGCTCGGTATCTACCCCGCCGTCGACCCGCTGGCGTCGACGTCGACGATCCTCACGCCCGAGGTCGTTGGCGAACGTCATTACACCGTCGCCCGCCGCGTGCAGGAGACGCTGCAGCGCTACAAGGAGCTGCAGGACATCATCGCCATCCTCGGCCTCGACGAACTGTCCGAGCAGGACCGCCTGACTGTCAACCGGGCCCGCAAGGTGCAGCGGTTCCTCTCCCAGCCGTTCTTCGTCGCCGAGGTGTTCACCGGGTTGAAGGGTGAGTACGTGCCGACCGACGAGACCGTCGATTCGTTCGAGGCCCTCATCGACGGCGAGCTCGACGAGGTGCCTGAGCAGGCGTTCCTCAACGTCGGCAGCATCGAGCAGGTGCACATCAAGGCCAAGGCCCTCCAGGAGAGCACGTGAGGTCGCTCAGTCGACTGCTGCGCAGCGAGTCCTCGTCGTTCGGCGCCGTGGAGATACCTCGATGAGCGAGCCGATGGCCGTCGAGGTCGTCTCGCCGGAGCGGGTGCTCTACTCGGGCGAGGCCACGATGGTGATCACGCGGACGTTCGGCGGCGGCGAGATCGCGTTCCAGGCCAACCACGCACCGTTCCTCGGCGCGCTGTCGGAGAACCACACGAGGGTGTTCCAGGTCGACGGTGTCGTGCGCGACATCGCCGTCCACGGCGGCTTCGTGGAGGTCAGCGGCAACAAGGTGTCGATCCTGTCCGACGTCGCCGAGCTCGCCGACGAGATCGACATCGAGCGCGCCCGGGCCGCCAAGGACCGGGCCGAGGAACAGATCCGCCACGAGGACGACGCCAAGGTGGTCGCCGGCATGGCCGCCCTGCGCCGCGCCAACGCCCGCCTCAGCGCCGCCGGCATCTCCGTCGCCTGAACCCCCCGAACTGTCTGCTTCAAACGCCCGTCGCCGCGTTCTGACGCAGACAGAACGGTTGTGTTGGTCAGGAGTAGTCGATCGCGGAGAACTCCTGGAGCTTCTTCACACGGTGGCGGGCGTCGACCAACCGGACCGTGCCGCTGCGCGAGCGCATCACGAGGCTCTGTGTCCGAGCACCGCGGCTGTCGAAGCTGACGCCTCGCAGCAGCTGGCCGTCGGTCACCCCGGTGGCGGCGAAGAAGCAGTTGTCGCCGCGGACGAGGTCGTTCTCGGTGAGCACGGCGTCGAGGTCGTACCCGGCCGCGATCATGGCCGCCCGTTCGTTCTCGGACTGCGGTGACAGCCTCGCCTGCATCTCGCCGCCCATGCTCTTCAACGCCGCGGCGGCGATGACCGCTTCCGGCGTGCCGCCGATCCCGAGCAGGACGTCGACGCCGGCGTCGGGCCATGACGTGGCGATCGCGCCGTACACGTCACCGTCCCGAATCAGCCGGATCCGCGCTCCGCTGGCGCGCACCTCCTCGATGAGTGCCGCGTGGCGCGGCCGGTCGAGGATCACCGTCGTCAGGTCGCGGACGCTCGCCCGCTTCGCCTTGGCGATCCAGCGCAGGTTCTGGGTGGCGCTCGCCGTGATGTCGATCGCCCCGACGCCTTCCGGCCCGACGGCGATCTTCTCCATGTAGAACGAGGGGCCGGGATCGAACATCGAGCCCCGCTCACTGACCGCGATCACGGCCAGCGCGTTGTCGGCACCGTTGGCCGTGAGTGTCGTGCCGTCGATCGGATCGACCGCGACATCGACCTCCGGCATCGAGCCGTCACCGATGCGTTCGCCGTTGTACAGCATCGGGGCTTCGTCCTTCTCGCCCTCGCCGATGACGACGATTCCGTCCATCTGGACCGTGCTCAGGATGGTGCGCATGGCGTCGACCGCGGCGCCGTCGGCGCCCAGCTTGTCGCCCCGACCGACCCATCGGGCGGCGGCGAGCGCGGCCGATTCGGTGACCCGGACGAGCTCCATGGCGAGGTTCCGGTCGGGACGCTGGGCGGAGGAGCCACTCATGTGGCTCACCGTACCGGGCCGACCCAGTACTCCTCCGCCCCGCGTCCCGTCCGGGTGGTGTTGCTCATCGTGTCGCTAGTGGCGTCGTCTTCGATGCCGTCGCGACTCATACCGAAGCCGGCTGCGACCATCGATGCGGCGGAGCTCTTCCTGCCGATCGCGGGCCAACATCAGCTTCAGGTCACATGAGTTCGAGTACATGACGGTTCCTTTCGTGGGTTCGGGGCGCGATCGCACCCCAGGGATTTCGTGGATGGTTGCGCTCGCCTGGCGAGACACGTGCGCCGAGGTGCGTACCCCGTGTTGCGACGTGTGCGGGTCAGGCGGTGAGACCACAGCCGGCGGGCGCGCCGAAGCGGACTCGTGCATTGGCACTGTTCATCGTCATCGGTACACCTCCTCTCCGGTCGTGGGAACCACATGGTGCCCGGTGCCCGCACACCGACGCAAGTGAGTTTCGTGTGACATGTGCCGCGTATCTTGCCCGTGGTGCCCCCGCCAACGAACCGACCGCACGACATCACCCCGGAGATGTGCGTCGCCGGGCGCGAGCTGACCGAACCGAAGCTGTCGCCCGATGGTTCGTACGTCGCCTTCGTCGCGACGATGGGTGGATCGTCGGCGATCGTCGTCGTTGCCGCCGCGGGTGGGCCCGAACGCGTGCTGACGACGCTGCCGCCACCGGCGGCCGGACGCGGATTCGGTGGTGGTTGCTTCGACTGGCTGCCCGACGGTTCGGGCGTCGTGTACGCCGCAGTCGGTGGCGATCTGTGGTTGCACTCGATCGCCGGCCGGGCGGTGCACGCGCCTCACCCGCCACGGTCCGGACGTTCGCGTCGAAGCTCCGACGGTCGCCCGCGACGGGAGCTTCGCCGTCTACGCCGTCGACCAGGCCGAGGTGTGGCGGTGCTGGATCGATCGCGACCTCCCCGCCGAGCGACTCGACGATGGAACGGCCGACTTCTGCTTCGACCCCGCGATCACGGTCGACGGGACCGCCGCGATGTGGACCGCGTGGAACGTGCCGGACATGCCCTGGGATGCCGCGCGTGTCGAGCACCTCACGTTCGGCGGATCGGGGACCGCGTCGGGACGCACGGTGTCCGTCGGTACCGGCGGTGTGCATCAGCCGCGAACGATGCCGGACGGATCGAGCATCACCGTGCGCGACGACACGGGTTGGCTCAATGTCTGGGTCGGCGACCGCCCGTTGGTCGACGAACCGTTCGAGCACGCCGGCCCGTCGTGGGGGATGGGGCAGCGGTCATACGCCGTGTCACCCGACGGAGGTCGCGTCGCCTTCACGCGCAACGAGCGCGGCTTCGGTCGGATCTGCGTGGCGGATGTCCGAACCGGCGACGGTGAGCGAGATCGCGCGCGGCGTCCACGGGCAGCTCACGTGGGTCGGCGATCGTCTCGCCGCGCTGCGCAGCGGAGCGCGCACGCCTACCCAGATCGTGGTGTACGACACCAGCAGTACCACCACCGGCACGTGGGAGCGGCGCGTGCTGGCCGTCGGACCCGTCGTCGGTTGGGACTCCGTCGAGCTGCCGGAGCCGGAGGAGGTCACCGTCGAGCGCGATGGCACCACACTGCACGCCCGCCGTTACGTCTCCGGCGCCGGCCGCACGCTGTGCTGGATCCACGGCGGACCCACCGATCAATGGCAGGTCGAGTTCCTGCCGCGTGTCGCCTACTGGTGGTCGCAAGGATGGGACGTGCTCGTCCCCGATCCGCGCGGGAGCACGGGCCACGGCCGTGCGTACCAGCAAGCCCTGCGCGGCGAGTGGGGCCGCCTCGACGTCGACGACACCGCCGCGATCCTGGCGGGGTCGCACGCGCGTGGCTGGAGCGTCCCGCAGCGCACCGTGGTGATGGGTGGGTCGTCCGGCGGGATGACGGTGCTCGGCGTGCTCGGTCTGCACGACGGGCTCGCGGCGGCCGGCGTCGCCCTGTATCCGGTCACCGATCTGGCCGACGTCGCGGCCCGCAGCCATCGCTTCGAGGCGCACTACACCCTGTCGCTCGTCGGTCCGCTCGACGACGTCGGGCTCTACCGCGAGCGATCACCGCTCACGTTCGCCGAACACATCGCGGTGCCACTCCTCGTGCTCCACGGCGACGCCGATCCCGTCGTGCCGATCGAGCAGAGCCTCCGGCTCGTCGAGCGCATCCGTTCCTCCGACGACCCCACGCATCGAGGAACGGTCGAGTTCCACGTGATGGAGGGTGAGGGACACGGCTTTCGCGCGGTCGACAACAAGCTGGCCGAGTACCGGTTGATCGGCGACTTCCTGTCGCGCTGGCGGTGATCGGGCAACACGTCGGGCCGTGTCGCAAGGGCTGAGACGCACTGGTCGAGCCCGGCCGGTAGCGTGCGCCCATGCCCTTCGTGACCCGAGGCGACGGCGAGGATGAGGATCAGTCGAGTGCGACACCATCTGGAGCGCCGCCGATCGACTGGGACCCGAACGACCCCGATGCGGTGAACGTGCTCTACGACGTGTCGGCGTGGTCGGTCGACCAGCGTGCCGAGCTGGCGGCGGCGTTCGCCGACGCCGGCCATCCGCACGCGTGGGAAGGCGATGAGCTCGTGGTCCCCGAGCAGATCGAAGACGCCGTCGACGAGTTGTTCGACCGCCTCGAGCGCGAGCTCGGTCCGTTCCCGGTGGGGCTCGCGGCGGACGTGCCGTCGACCGAGTTCGGGCTCGACGAGTGGCCGCCGACCGACATCGAGTTGCTCCAGCAGGCACTCCTCGAGGCCGAGATCCCGCATCGCTGGGACGGTTCGACGCTCCACGTCGCCCCGGACGCCGAACACGTCGTCGACGACCTGCTCGACGCGATCGAGTCGGGCGACCTGGCGACGCTCGGAGACGACGCCGGCGGGGCGCCCGAGGGCGCGCTCAACCTGTTGTTCACGACGGCCGATCGGCTGGCCCGCGACCCCGGCGACGCCACCGCTCGCAACGAGCTGTTCGACCTCGCCGCCCAGCTCGACGGTCGCCAGCCGCCGTTCGGCGTCACGGTGCGGGTGTGGAGCCACGCCGTCACCGCGACGCAGACGCTCGTCGACGACTTCCACGCGGCCGAGCACGACCCATCCGAGGTGATCGGGCACGCGCAGGATCTGCGCACGATCGTCCGCCCCTACGTGTAGGTCACGTCACCACGCATGTTGCTCGCCGAGCTCGAGGTGTGGCACACGCGCCCCGCCGTCCCCACCCGGCGCCTGTCGCTCGGCCACCTCATCCTCCCCGTCGACCCTGCGCCCGGCTTCGGTGGCCTGTTGCTCGGCGCCGTCGTCGCCGGTCACATCCACGGCGTCGACGACGAGCTGCATCCCGATGTGCACCGCCTGATCGACCAGATCGAGCGCGGCGACCGAGTCGTGCAACCGCGCTTGCGACACCGGTTCCAGGTCGACCGTCACGGGCTCGCCCGCAGCCGGCACCGGATGATCGGGAACGCCGACGACCTGAGCTTCGACCTCGACAGTTCCGGCACCGATCTCGCCCAGGTGTTGGGTGCGGTGTACGCCGTCGAACGGCTCGAGCAGGCGAGCCGGCTGGTCGTGGCGCCGGTCCTGCACAAGGCGGCGCAGTGGCGGGGCCCGATCGGGCCGGCGCTGATCGCCCACCTCGCCGGTGCCCAGACGACCACCTTGTCGGCGCTCGCCGATCCCACCGCGTGGGCGCTCGATGTGCTCGGCTTCCCGGTCGGCACGACGGCGCCGACGAAGCGGGAGGTCACGGTTCAGTACCGCCTCCGCATGCGGCTCGTCCATCCCGACCACGGCGGGGATCAGACCAACGCCGGCCGCGCGATCCTCGACCTCAACACGGCCCGCCGGATCCTCACGGGCAAGAGCGCATGAGCGCGGTGCTGCTGTTCCCGGGCGCCGGCACCGACGCGTCACACCCCAGCCTCGTCGCCATGGAGAGCGCGCTGGCGCCGACACCCTGCGTCCGCGCCGACTTCCCGTACCGCAAGCTCGGCCGGCGAGCACCTGACCGACCGCCCGTGCTCATGGCCGCGGTGCGGTCCGAGCTCGACGCCGTCCTCGCCGCGCACGGTGGACCGGTCGTGATGGGCGGTCGGTCGATGGGCGGGCGGATGTGTTCGATGGTCGCCGGGGCCGCCGACGGGTCGCCGCCCCCCGCCGACGTCGCCGGCCTCGTGTTGATCTGCTATCCGCTCCACCCGCCCGGCAAGCCCGACCGGCTGCGCGTCGAACACCTCCCGGCGATCACCGTGCCGTGCCTGTTCGTCTCCGGCACGAAGGATCCGTTCGGCACACCCGCCGAGCTGGAGCACTGGACGGCGACGATCCCCGGCGACGTCCATCACGTCTGGATCGAAGGCGCCGGCCACGACCTGAAGCGCGCCGACGCGACGATCGCCGAAGCCGTCACGATCTTCTGCAGATCCGTTCTGTCTGCGTGAAATTGCAGCATCGGTACATCTGGGCAGACAGAACGGCGTTCAGTCGGGGCTTCGGGCGAAGGCGGCGTCCTCCGGGTTGAGCTCTTCGAGCTCGCGGTGGGCGGTCTCGGGATACGACACCAGGACCACGGTCACGACGACGACCTGGGCGAAGGCAAGCAGGGCCATCACCCGGCCGTGCGGCCAGCCGGCGTCGAGCAACTGGCCGGCGAGCAGCAATCCGCCGATTCCGCCGAGGAGCGCGGCCGCGGTCAGCAGACCGGCGGCGCGGCCCCGGTTGCCGGTCGGGAACAGCTCGGCGCGGTAGACGGCGAGCGCGGGATAGGCGATGCCGCCGATGAAGCCCGCGCCGAACGCCGAGAACCACATCGGTACTCCGTTCACAGCGAACGAGGCCACCGCGAGAATCGTTGCGAGTGGGAGGGCGACCGCGAGGACGTGCCGGCGGCCTCGGATGTCGGCGATGCGTCCCCCGATGATCAAGCCGATGCCGGCCGGCGTCGCCGTCGAGAGCGTGAACCACGAGATCTGGGCGGCCGAGAAGCCGCGTGCGTCCTCCAGGTAGCTGTTCTGGAAGAAGCTCGCCGGGGCGACGAAGAAGTTGGCGGCCATCGCGACGAGGGCGAGCGTCCCGAAGCGACGCCGATCGAGCGGTGGTGCGACCTTGTGCGGACGCGTGAATCGCGTCGTTTCGGGCAACCGCCTGGCGATGTCGACGGCGACGACCAACCACACCAGCGCGACCACGTAGATGAACCGCCACGACGACTCCCCGATGTCGGCGAGGGGGAGTGTGATGACAGCGATGCCGGCGCCGAACCCGCTCGCCATGGCGAGCACACTGACGGCGTAGGCCCGGCTGTTGCGTGGCATCTCCTCGGCGGCGACGACGGCGACGAGGAAGTCGAGGGCGAGCCCGAGCGGGCGGCCGATGGCTTGCGTCGCGACCAGCGCGGGGAACGTCGGAGCGAGCGCGCCGAGGGCGGTCGCGATCGGCGCCGCCCAGGCGACGAACGTGACGACGCGCTTGCGCCCGATCCGATCGGCGAGCACCGCGGCGGGCAACGTCAGCACGATGCCGGCGCGCACGATCGAACCAGCGACGCCGACGCCCCAGTTGCCGACACCGAAGTCGTCGGCCGCGAACTTGACGGTCTGGGTGAACAGCGTGTTGATGTACGCCGAGCTCATCGACGCCGCGGCGAGCAGTCCGAGGACGCGGATCTGGCGTTCGGTCAGCCGGTCGGGCGGCGCCCACCATGGATTCGCCCGAGGAACAGCATGGTGGTGCGGCTGGTGCCACCGGCGCCCGACGAGGGCGCGGACCGGCAGCGCGAACAACCAGTTGAACCACGGGATCGAGATGCGGTAGCGGGTGGTCTCGACGAGCGTCCCGTCCGAGTGTTCGAGGCGCCGTTCGTACTCGAGGAACGGCCCGTCCGCTTGCTCGAACGTGCCGTCCGGCGTCTGACGCTCGAGGACCAGGTCGTCGCGGGGTCGTTCGAGCGCCGCCGCCACGTCGGGTTCGTCGGGCCACACGCGAGTGACCGTTCGACCGGCAGCGGGCACCGGCGGAGCATACTGGTGGCGATGGATCCGGTCCCGTCCCCTTCCATCGCGCCGCCAGAGCCGTCGATCGTCGTCCGCCACGCCGGTCCGCTGGCGGGTGAAGTCGTCGTGCCGGGCGCCAAGAACTCGGTGCTGAAGCTGATGGCGGCGACGCTGCTGACCGACGGGTCGTTCGAGCTGGGCAACGTGCCCGAGATCGTCGACGTGTCGATCATGGGGGAACTGCTCGGCGCGATCGGCGTGTCGATCGTCGCCCCCGAACCCGGTCGGCTGGTCCTCACCAACAACGGCGACCTCACGCCCGTCGCGCCGTACGAGCTGGTCGAACGGATCCGGGCGTCGATCAACGTGCTCGGGCCGCTGCTCACCCGCTGCGGACACGTGCGCCTCTCGTTGCCGGGTGGCGACGACTTCGGGGCGCGCCCGATCGACATGCACGTGGCGGGGTTGGAGGCGATGGGTGCCACGTTCAAGTTCAGCCACGGCTACCTCGAGGCGTTCGCCGATCGTCTGCACGGAGCCGAGATCACGTTCGACTTCCCGAGCGTCGGTGCGACCGAGAACCTGTTGATGGCCGCGGTGTACGCCGAGGGGACGACGACGATCCACAACGCGGCACGCGAGCCCGAGATCATCGACCTCTGCGACTTCCTGGTCGCGATGGGCGCCCTCGTCGACGGCATCGGCACCGCGTCGCTCACCGTCACGGGCGTCGACCGCGGCTCGCTCCGACCTGTGTCGCACACCACGGTGCCCGACCGGATCCAGGCCGCGACCTATCTCGCCGCGGTTGCCGTGGCCGGCGGCGAGATCGTGGTGCGCGGCGCCCGCCCGTCGCACATGGAGATGCTGCTGACGCGCTTCCGTGAGATGGGTGTCGCGATCGAATCGTCCGACGAGGGGTTGGTGGTCGCGGCGCCCGAACGGCTGCGCTCGATCGACGTCGCCACGCTGCCGTATCCGGGGATCGCCACCGACTACAAGCCGCTCATCATCACGATGTTGAGCATCGCCGACGGAGTCGGGATCGTGACCGAGAACCTCTACCCCGGGCGGTTCCGGTACGTCGAGGAACTGCAGCGCCTCGGAGCCGACATCCGCACGAGCGGCCACCACGCCGTCGTGCGGGGTGTTCGCCGGCTCTCGGGCGCGCCGGTGCGTGCGCACGACATCCGGGCGGGCGCGGCGATGGTCGTCGCCGGGTTGGCCGCCGAGGGGTCAACGGCGATCGCCGGAGTGCACCACATCGACCGCGGCTACGACGATCTCGTGGGCCGTCTCCGCAGCGTCGGTGCCGACATCGAACGCGTGACGCCGTCGTGAGTCGGGTGCGTGCACCGGCGATGGACGATCAGCGGCCGTCGCCGACCTGGTCCGGCTCGTCGAGTTGTGCCGCGACCTTGGCGGCGTTGCGGTCGACCCGGCGCTTGGCGATGGCGAGGAGGGCGATCATGACGACGATCGGTGCGGCGACGAGCACCATCTCGTCCCAACCCCCCTGGTGGGCGACCATGTGGGCCAAGCGGACGGAACTGCTCGCCACGAGGGAAGATCGTACGGCAATCGCTGGTTGAATGGATCGAGATGCGTGAGCAAGTCGAAGCAACGATCGAAGTCATCCGCCCGGCGCTGCAAGCCGACGGCGGCGACATCCTGCTGCACGACGTCGACGAGAGCACCGGCGTCGTCACCGTGATGTTGGTGGGAGCGTGCGGAACGTGCCCGGCGTCGACAGCGACACTGAAGGCCGGCATCGAGCGGATCATGCGTGACCGGGTCGACGGCGTGACCGAGGTGGTCAACGTCGCCGAGGCCCCCGTCTGAATGGTCGGCGGGAAGCCTGTGAGCCGTCGCGACCAAGCACCTGCCGCGCTGTTCGAGGCCGCGCTCGGCGGTGACCGTGCGTCGACCGCCCGCCTGTTGTCGCTCATCGAGCGAGGGGGCGCGCCCGCCCGCGATGTCGGGCGCATCGCCCATGCCCAGAGTGGTGAGGCGTACACGGTCGGTCTGACCGGCGCGCCGGGGTCGGGCAAGAGCACGCTCACGAGCGCGCTGATCACCCACCTGCGCTCGCTCGATCTCGAAGTCGCCGTGCTCGCGATCGATCCGTCGTCGCCGTTCACCGGCGGCGCGATCCTCGGCGACCGCGTCCGGATGCAGGAGCACGCCACCGATCCCGGCGTGTTCATCCGTTCGATGGCGACGCGTGGTCACCTCGGTGGGCTGTCGCTCGCCACCCCGGAGGCCGTGCGGCTGCTCGACGCGATCGGGCGCCGATGGATCCTCGTCGAGACGGTCGGCGTCGGCCAGGTCGAGGTCGAGATCGCCGGCAAGGCGGACACGACGGTCGTGGTCGTCAACCCAGGGTGGGGCGACAGCGTGCAGGCGAACAAGGCCGGGCTGATGGAGATCGCCGACGTGTTCGTCATCAACAAGGCCGACCGTGCCGGCGTCGATGCGACGCGCCGCGATCTCGAACAGATGCTCGACCTGTCCGACCTGCCACACGATGCGTGGCGTGCCCCGATCGTGCCCGCGGTGGCCACGACCCGGGAGGGGATCGTCGAGGTGTGGGACGCCATCTGCCGCCACCGCGAACACGCGACCCAGAGTGGGGCTGCTGACCGAACGACGCGCGTTCCGCACCCGCGAGGAGCTCCGCGAGATCGTCGCCCAACGCCTGCGCGAGAAGGCCCGTGACGTCTGCACCGGCGATCGCTGGGACGAGCTGAGCGGCTCGGTGGTCGCCCACACCGTCGACCCCTGGACCGCCGCCGACGAGATGCTCGCCCCCGTCGACGCCTGAACCCCTCCGTTCTGTCTGCTTCAGAACGCGGATGGCGTCATCTGGCGCAGACAGGTCGGGTGGTGAGGAGGTGGTGGAGCTCGGCGATGATGCGATTGGGCTGATCGAGGTCGCGCCACCACACGTCGACGATCTCCCACCCGAGAGTTCGGAGCGCGCCGCGCCGGCGGGCGTCGCGATGTTGGGCATCGGGCGTCGCGTGCCATCGCCACGATTGGCACTCGATCCCGATCTTGCGCCGTGGTTCGGCGAGGTCGAGCTCGGCGATCAGGATTCCTCGCTCGTCTCGAACGGGATACTCGTCGACGAGCCGGATCCCCGTTCGTTCGAGGACGGTCTTCGCCAGCCGCTGGAACCAGCTGCGCGGGAGAAGGCGACCATCACGCTCGTCGAGCAGCGTCAAGAGCGTCGGCGGCCCTGCCCGCCCGCGTCTCTTCCACCGGATCGCGACCTCGCGCAGTTCGTCGAGGTGATGACCGAGGCGCAGCGCGCTATCCAGGGCCCGAGCCGTGGGTCCGAGCCCGGCCGTCGGAGCCAGCAGCGTCAGCGTGGCGGGCACCGTCAGGACGCGTATCGCAGTCGACTTCGGTCACATCGGCTGCGTCGGTGAGCCCGCGCGTGAAATGCGTGATCGTGCCCGCCGGTGGGTTCGGCCACCAGCCCTTGCGGCACAAGACGTCGACGAAGTCATAGCGGTCGAACCCGTCGAGCCCGTGCAGTCGCGCCGCGGCCGCGTGGGAGAGCACAGCATCACCAGGTGCGAACACGGCCTCGATCGCCCGCTGGTGCCAGGTGCGCGGTGCCGCGTGCGAAACCAGCACGCCTGCCGCTGGGCGACCGATGACGCCGCGCTGGACGAGGACGTCCTCGACACGCCAACTGATCCCCGCCGCCCGCGCCTGCGCCGAGCTGGCCACGCCGTGTTGCGCCGCCATCACCTCGAACAACTCGCCCATCACCGTCCCCTGTGTGCCCCACCGCCCCTCGACCGGAAACCCGGCGACCTGTCTGCTTCAAATCGCGCATCGGGTCATCTGAAGCAGACAGAACGGTGGGGGTGGTCGTCTGAAGCAGACAGAATGGGGGGATGGCTGATGCTGGAGGGGTCGAACTGGAGCGGCGGGCGGACGGGGTGGCGGTCATCACGCTCGCCAACGGGAAGGTGAACGCATTGTCGAGCGCGGTGGTCGCCGGGCTGCGCGACGCCGCCCGCGCGCTCACCGACGATCCGCCCGGTGCCGTCGTGGTGACGGGCGGGGAGAAGATCTTCGCCGCCGGCGCCGACATCTCCGAGTTCGGCGGCCCGGCCGAGGCCGAGCCGATCGGTGTCAACATCCACGAGGCGCTCGACGCGATCGCCGCCATCCCCCGCCTCGTCATCGCCGCCGTCAGCGGCTACGCGCTCGGCGGCGGCTGCGAGCTGGCCATGGCGTGCGACTACCGGATCGCCGGCGAGCGGGCGGTGTTCGGGCAGCCGGAGATCCTGCTCGGCATCATTCCCGGCGGGGGCGGCACGCAGCGGCTGGCCCGGCTCGTCGGCCCGAGCAAGGCCAAGGAGATGTGCCTCACCGGCCGTCAGGTCAAGGCCGACGAGGCGTTGCGGATCGGCCTCGCGGACGAGGTCGTGCCGACGGAACAACTCCACGAGCGGGCGCTGGCGTTGGCCGGCGAGCTGGCGCGAGGCGCGGTCGTCGCCCAGGCGATCGCCAAGCGGGTCATCGACGCCGGACTGTCGACGTCGTTGGCCGAGGGCCTGGCGCTCGAGCGCGACGCGTTCGTCGAGGTGTTCCACTCCGACGACAGCCAGATCGGCGTCAAGAGCTTCATCGAGCACGGGCCCGGGAAGGCGACGTTCACCGGGCGTTGACGGACGACGCGGCCACCTCGGCGTACACGTCGATGGTCCGCGACGCGATCGCGTCCCAGCTGTACGTGGCGTCGAGCAGCTCGTTCGCGCGCCGCCGCATCGCCCGAGCCGTCTCCGGCTCGGTCAGGACGTGCTCGATCCGATCGGCGAGCTCGTCGGCGTTGCCCGGTTCGAACATCAACGCCGATCCGGTGCCGCCGACGAGCTCGGCCAGGCCGCCGGTGTCGGCCACGATGAGGGCGGCGTTGGCGGCCAGCGCCTCGAGGGCGACGATCCCGAACGGCTCGTAGAGCGACGGGATGACGACGCAGTTGGCCCGGTGGATCGCCGCCCGCAGCTCGTCGTCGGGCAGGTAGCCCGGAAGTTGCACGATGTCGCTCACGCCCTCGAGGTCGATCTGCGACTGGAGCTCGGGAAGGTACGACCCGCGTCCGGCGATCACGCAGATGATCCCCGGGACACGGGCGCGCAACGCCGCCATCGCCCGGGCGAGGACCTGGAAGCCCTTCTCGTACTGCACGCGCCCCCACGTGAACACGACCGGTCGGGAGGCGGGGTGCACGGCGTTGCTGTTCGCCGACCGGATCGTCGGCATCACACGCGATCGCCTCGGCGGCCTCGTCGCGCGCACCGACGCGCCACCAGACGGGGTCGATGCCGTTCGGGATTCGTCGAACCACGTCGGGGTCGAGCTCGAACCCGCCGGTGATCTCGCGGACCATCAGGCGGGTGCTGGTGATGACACGGCTCGACCGGAACGCCAGCCACCACTCGACCGCATTGATGTCGGTCGGATCACCGAACGGGAGGTGGCCGCCGTGGCGGCCGCGCTCGGTGCCGTGCAGGGTGGTGACGAGCGGGACATCGAACACGGTGGCCAGCACTTCGGAGGCCCAACCGACGTGCCAGTCGTGGGCGTGCACGATGTCGGGGACCCAGTCGCCGAGCCACGCCGATCGGCCGACGAACGCGTGATTGGCGGACGCGGCACGGGCCACTTCGGCGTCGGCGCGCAGCCACGGCATGTCGACGTCGGCGCGCACGACCCGGACCCCGTTGACGATCTCGTCCACCGCGCACGCGGGGTTGGTGCGGGTGAACAACACGACGTCGTGGCCGGCGCTCGCCATCGCCCGCGACAAGCCGTCGACGTGCGCAGCCATGCCGCCGGCGGCGCCGGGCGGGTACTCCCACGAAAGCATCAGGACGCGCACGGTCGCGCACCCTACCCTGGCGGGGTGCGTCGGTCTCCGTGTCAGATCCCCCTCCGGCCGCCGACCTGACGCCGATTCCTCCGCCATGACACGCGCTGATGAGAGCCCGCCACAGAGATCTCGCGTGCGCTCGGTGCTCGGCCATGTCACGGCGGCCGAGATGCGCCCCGTCGTGAGTGCCAGCCTGACGATCGGCGTCGCCGCCGGCGTGTTCGCGATCGCGTTCGGTGTCGGGGCGGTGTCGGCCGGCGGCACCGTCCTGCAGGCATGCGTGATGTCGCTTCTCGTGTTCACGGGCGCCTCGCAATTCAGCGCCGTCAGCGTCGTCGCCTCGGGCGGCAGCACGGCGTCGGCCCTCGGCAGCGCGATGTTGCTGGCCGCCCGCAACGGTGTGTACGGACTCACGATGGCGCGCGATCTCGACGGACCGCTGCGGCGCCGTCTCGTCGCCGCCCAGCTCACGATCGACGAGTCGACGGCGATGGCGACGGCGCAGGACGATCCGGATGCCCGGCGGGCGGCGTTCTGGATCACCGGATGCGCGGTCTACGTGTGCTGGAACGTGGGGACGCTCATCGGAGCGCTCGCCGGCGAGGCGATCAACCCCGAGACGTTCGGTCTCGACGCCGCGTTCCCGGCCGGCTTCGTCGCCATGCTCGCCCCGCATCTGCGGACGCGGATCGGTCGCCAGGTCGCGATCCTCGGTGCCCTGATCTGTCTCGTCCTGATCCCGGTCGCTCCGATCGGCGTGCCGATCCTGTGTGCGGCAGCGGCGGCGCTCCTCGGGCTGCGGGCGCCGCCATGACCTGGACACTCGTGCTCGTCCTCGCGGCCGCCGCCTACTCGTTCAAGGTGGTCGGCCTGATCGTGATCGGCCGCCGCCAGCTCCCGGCGCCGCTCGAACGGTGTCTCGCGTTGATCCCGGCCGCCTTGATCGCGGCACTCATCGTGAACGGCACGTTCGCCGACGGCCAGGACCTCGTGATCGACGCCCGCGCGGCAGGTGTCGCGGCCGCCGCGGTGGCGACGTGGCGCCGAGCGCCGTTGATCGTCGTGATCGTGATCGGCGCCGCGGTGACCGCAGTGATCCGACTGCTGAGCTGAGCGGCCGCGCCGATCGGCTGAGCGCAGCGACGATCGACGTGGCTCAGGCGCGCGTCCCGATGAGCCGATCGAGGGACCGCAGATTGCGCCGCCAGATCATGCGGAGCACCACCTGCCCACCGAGCAACCCGGCGATGGGACCACCGACGTACCACGGGAATCGTAGGTCCTCCGCCCACGTGAACCGGGTGCGACGTCCGAGGTCGATCGGCTCGAGCGTGAACACCCCGGAACCGGTGACGATGCCCGAGTGCCGGACACCCATCGAGCGTCCCGGTTCCCACTCGGTGATCTCCATCTCGTCGGTCAACGTGAACGGCCCGACCTTCGTGTCACACACGAACTTGGTCGCCACCCCGCGCTGCTGGTCGCCGACGAATCGGATGGCAACCGCGTCGGCCATCCAGTCGACGTGACGTTCGATCGGTTCGAGCACCTGCCAGACGTGATCCGGCGGCGCGTCGAGCTCGATCGACACGGAGATGCTTGCCACCGATCCGTGACGTCCCGCGGGATCAGGCGAGCGCGGCGACCCCGCGCAGCACCTCGGCGGCCTGCTCGGGCGGAACCACGTTGATCAGGACGCCGGTGCCGCGTTCGAAACCGGCGATCGTGTGGAGGTTCGGCCACAGGTGCACGTGCCAGTGGAACTCGCCGCCGTGTTGGTGGGGCGCCGTGTGGAACCCGACGTTGTAGGCGATGTCGCCGAGCGCCTCGTTGAGGAACCCGGTCGCGTCGCGCAGCGCACGTCCCATCGCGTCGAGCGAGTCGTCGTCGGCGTCTTGCAGGTGCTGTTCGTGACGTCGTGGTACGAACAGCAGCTCGTACGGCGATCCGCTCCAGTAGGGGCACATCACGACGACGTCGTCGTTGGCGAAGATGATCCGCTCACCGGCCGAGATCTCGGCCTCGACCGTGGTGCACAACACGCAGCCTCCGACGAAGCGGGCGAACGCCCGCTCCTCGTCGAGCACCTCGCCCGGCACGAACGGCAGACCGAGGAGCTGCCCGTGCGGGTGCGACAGCGAGGCGCCGGCCTCGTGCCCGTGGTTGACGATCGCCTGGGTGTAGCGCACGTGGCGGGTGCTGGCGTGGTCGACGAAGCGACGCTTGAGGGCGTGCATCAGAGCGGACGCCTGACGATCGTCGAGGTCCTGCAAACCACCGTCGTGATCGGGTGAGAACACGAAGATCTCGTGGATGCCGCTGGCCTTGGCGGCGACGTGCACCGGGCCGAGGTGACGGACGGCGAAGCCGTCGTCGCCGTCGAACGCGGGATAGAGGTTGGGCACGATGCGGATCGACCAACTGCCTGCCTCGTCGATCGCTTCGAGCGCGGGTGGTGTGGCTTCCTCGTTGCCCGGGCAGAACGGGCACGGCCGATTCGTGTCGGCTTCGATCTGGCGGCCGCGTGGCGCGAAGTCGGTCGGACGATCCGCCCGGTCGGCGACGATCGTCACCCAGCGTCCGGTCAACTGGTTGAGGCGCATCTGACTCACAGTGTCACCAGGATACGTCGGCCCGCGACCGTTACGCAGGCATGGAGAGCCCGACCCGCCGCGGCCGCTCGCGGGTGCACCCGTTTTTCGTTCTGTCCGATTCATCGCGCCGACGTCGGCGCGTTGATTCGTTCTGTCCGGAGAAGGCGCGCCGGTCGACGATCAGGGGTAGAGCGCTCCAGCAAGATGGCCAGATCGCGTGGATCGGTCGGTCACTTCGCGCGCCACACGCTCACGTGGCGTTCATCGCCCTCGCGGAAATCGCGATCGCCGAAACCCGACCAGCGGTGCTCGAGCGCGAGCCCGGCCGCGCCGGCCATCGCGTCCAACTCGGCCGGTGGCGCGTAGCGGATCGACCACGGCCGGAGACGGACGCCCGCCGTCTCGGTGAGCTCGACGAACTGCCCCTCGGCGAGCTGTTGCGCCGGATCGTGGATCGAGACCGACAGCACGACCCGGTCGGCCGTCATCGACCGCACGGTGACGGCGGCTCCGTCGCGGGGCGGATCGTCGGGGACGAACGCCTCGACGACGAAACGCCCACCTGGCGCGAGGCGGTCGGCGACGGCGCGGAAGCAACCGACCTGGCGGTCCCGGTCGGCGAGGTTGAACAGTGTGTTGTAGGCGACGAAGACCATCTCGAACGGTCCGTCAGGCATCTCGTCGACCATGTCGCCGAGACGAACGTCGACGAGGTCGGCGCCGGGCTTGGACCGCATGACGTCGAGCATCGCCGCGCTGGCATCGATCCCGCAGACGGTGATGTCACGGCCTGCTCCGGCGACGGCGAGCGGGATCGCCAGCCGTCCGGTGCCGACACCGAGCTCGAGCACGGAGCCGCGCCCGGCGAGCCCCAGCAGCGCGTCGACAGTGGCGCCGACGTCGGACAGTCCGCGGTACCAGTCGTCGTACACGTCGGCGAACCGGTCGCCGTACGAGGATGGTCCGTAGCCCTCCACAGCAGGTGCACGGTACCGGACGGCCGATCTTCGTGGCTCGGTAGCGTATGGGCGTGCTCTCGCCGACCTATCTCGATCACGCGGCGACGTCGCCGATGCGCGCGCAGGCGATCGAGGCGATGCTGCCGTTCCTCGCCGAACGGTTCGCCAACCCGAGTGGTTCCCACCGCTTCGCTCGCGACGCCCGCCGCGCCGTCGATGAGGCGCGCGATCGCGTCGCTGGCGCGCTGGGCGTGCAACCGGGCGAGATCGTGTTCACCGGCTGCGGCACCGAGAGCGACAACGCGGCGATCTTCGGGGCGACGGACAAGGGCGGCACCGCCGTGTGCGCGGCGGCCGAGCACCACGCCGTGCTCGAGTCCGTCGAGCACCTCGATGGGCGCGTCGTACGCGTCGACGGATGCGGCCGGGTCGACCTCGACCAACTCGCCGCCGCGCTCGGACCCGACGTCGCGATCGTCAGTGTCATGGCGGTCAACAACGAAGTCGGCGCGATCACCGACCTCGGCGCGGTCTCCAGGCTCGTCCGCGAGCGAGCGCCCAAGGCGTTGTTGCACACCGATGCCGTGCAGGCTGCGTACTGGCTCGACCTGCGGGCGATCACCCCGCTGGTCGACCTGATGTCGTTGAGCGCCCACAAGTTCGGCGGGCCGAAGGGCGTCGGCGTGCTCACGGTGCGCGACGGCGTGCGCCTCGCGCCGATCATGCTGGGTGGCGGTCAGGAGCGCGAGCGCCGCAGCGGCACACACAACGTCGCGGGGATCGTCGCCCTCGCCGAGGCGTTGTGCATCACCGACGCCGACCGCGACCGGGAGAACGAGCGGCTGCGGGCCTTGCGCGACCGGCTCGTCGACGGCATCACGGCGCAGCTCGACGACGTGCTCGAGACCGTGCCCCGCGACGCGAAGGTCGCCGGGTCGGCGCACGTGTGCATCGCCGGCATCGAGAGCGAGGCGCTGCTCTACCTGCTCGACGAGGCCGACGTGTGCGCCTCCGCCGCGTCCGCCTGCGCGAGCGGTGCGATGGAACCGTCGCACGTCCTCGAGGCGATGGGGCTGAACCGGGAGTGGTCGCAGGGCGCCCTGCGCATGAGCCTCGGCCACACGAGCAGCCAGGCCGACGTCGACCGCGGCGTCGATGTGATCGTCGACGCCGTCACCACGTTGCGGCGAGCCGGCTCGGTGCTCGCCACCTCGCCTCGTCGCGGAGGCCGTTCGGCGTGAAGGTGCTGCTCGCCATGAGTGGAGGCGTCGACTCGTCGGTGGCCGGCGCGCGCCTCCTCGCGGCCGGTCACACGGTCGTCGGCGTCACGATGCGGTTGTGGGGTGGTGAGAGCGACACCGGATGCTGCAGCGTCGCCGACGTCGACGACGCGCGACGGGTCGCCCAGCAACTCGAGATCGATCACGTCGTGTTCAACTTCGGCGACGACTTCGACGAGCACGTCGTCAGCCCGTATGTGGCGGCGCACGTCACCGGCCAGACGCCGAATCCGTGCATCGAATGCAACCGCCATGTGAAGTTCGCCCGGCTCGCCGACCGGGCCGCCGTCCTCGGTTTCGACGCCGTCGCAACCGGCCATCACGCGCGGATCGGCCGGACAGCGAACGGCCGCTACACGCTCGAGCGCGGCGTCGATCGGGAGAAGGACCAGAGCTACGTGGTGCACATGCTCGGTCAGCGCGACCTCGCCAGCACGCTCTTCCCGGTCGGCGAGATCACCAAGGCGGAGGTCCGCCGGATCGCCGCCGGGCTCGGCCTGCGGACCGCCGCCAAGCCCGACAGCCAGGACGTGTGCTTCGTCACCTCGACCGGCGGACGCGAGCAGTTCCTCGGCGGCCGGATCCCATTCCGCCGCGCCGACGTCGTCGACACCGAAGGTCACTCGGTCGGAACGATCGACGCACTGGAACTGGTGACGATCGGCCAGCGTCGCCGGCTGGGCCTCCCGGGCGGAGGGCCGAAGCGCTACGTGGTGGGCGTCGATCACACGGCCGCGATCGTCACGGTCGGGTCGGCGAAGGACCTCGTCGACACGGGTCTGCACGTGACCAACCTCGCGTGGGTCGACGCGGCACCAGCGGGTGACGTGCTCGTGCAATGCAGTGCCCACGGCGCTCCCCATCCGGCCACGATCGCCCCCGCGGGCGACGGGATCGACGTGACGTGGGAGTCGCCACAGCGCCGCGTCGCACCGGGTCAGAGCGTGGTGTTCTACGACCCCAGCGATCGATTCGTCTACGGCGGGGGACTCGCCGCGGGCTGACGTCTCAGCCGATCGGGAGGTGGCGCCGGCCGGCTGCCACCAGAGCGTGGCCCGGGCGCGTCGGGCTGGTGAGGAAGGCGGTGAGGTGGATCGCGCGACCGCGTGGCTGCTGGCGGGTCGGAGCGAGCAGTGCGGTGACAGGGGCCTCCGTGCCGACCTCGATGGCGTGTCCGGTCGCGGGGCCGGTGAGATCGGCGGCGTCGGTGTCGACGGGTGCGAGACGGATCCACGCGACCTCCGACCGTCGGAGCATCAGCGTCTCGCCGAGCACGACCGGATCGTGGAGCGCGAGACCGGCTGGCACCAGCACGAGCCATCGTCGTGACAGCCGGTGCCAACGACTGGGCAGGGTCGCCGTCCCGACCAGGGCGACGACGGTCACGATCGCGCCGGGTATCCAGGCCCGCGCGGCGAGCAACAGCGGACCGGCGATCAGCGCGCCGGCCCACACGATCCAGGCGAGGACGGCGACAGCGGCGAACCCGAGCGGGGGACGCAGCGGATGCCGTTCCTCGTCGCCGTACGCCGATGCCTGTACGAACAACCTGCCGAACTCGCCCGACATCGCGACGAGCGTCGCCAGCGCGCCGACGATCACCAACTCGACTCCGTCTGCCGTGTCGCCGCCGCCCACGAGGGTGATGAGGCCGACAGCCGGAGCCAACGGCACGATCACGCGTGTCGCCGTCAACGACGCGGTCGCGGGGATGGCCATGGCGACGACCCCGACCACCCACGCGACGGTGGCGCCAACCGTGGCCACGGCCTCGACCGCGTCGCTGCGGTCGCTCACTGCCGAGGTCACCGCCGGCCAGCCGACCGCGGCGGCGGCGATCCACGTGACGCGGAGCATCCACGGGAGCCAGACGGCGCGGTCGGCACGAGGCGTGGGCACCGCACCAGGATGGCGCGTCGGAGCTCGTGACGATGGCCCCGCCGACGTCCTCTCGCCACCCGTCGGCAGGTCCGGAGTCGTGACCGGCGCACGTGCCGTGCCACGATGACGCGCAGCGCGCTTCCCTGGCGCCGACAGAGCGGGTCCGCACGGACCGACGAACGAACACCAGGTGGCGTGCGTGACACACGCGGGGGAGATCCCGCGAGAGAGGACGGAGGTGGAGGTGCCGCAGACCGACACGCGGTTGGCGGGGCTGTCGTCGCCGTTCGACGGGCTCCTCGCGGGGGCGGCGACGGGCGTCGGCAGCCTCCCGCATCGTGACGCGCGTGCCGCCGCCGAGTTCTCGCTGCGCGAGAACGAGCTGGTGATGATCCCGAGCCTCCCCCGACGGTCACCGGCCGAATCGCTGATCGCCCAGGCGGTCGTCGGGACGCCGGGGATCACGCTCGGCCAGTACGGCGCCATCGCGGTCGACCTCGATCGCCTCGATCCGGAGGCGCCAGTGGTCACCGACCTGTCCTCCGACGGCTTCGGCGGTTTCCGCGCCTTCCTCGACCATGCCGCGGCGTCGGGAATCGCCGGCTCGACGGTCAAGTGGTCGTTCGCCGGACCGGTCACGTTGGGCGTGGCGTTGTTGCGGGCCGGTGCGCCGGCGGAGATCGCCTTCGACGTCGCCGCCCGATCCGTGCGGTCGCACGTGACCGCCCTCGGCAAGGCGGTCGCCGACGCGCTGCCCGGCTCGCCGCAGCTGGTCGTGCTCGACGAGCCGGCGATGGCCGATCTGATGTCGCCCGACTTCGCGCTCCCGCCCGACGCCGCGGTCGACCTGCTGTCGACGGCGATGGCCGCCGGGGAGCCGTTCGGTGCGGTCGGGGTGCACTGCTGCGCACCGGCCGACTGGGCGTCACTGCTCGCCGCCGGCCCGCGCGTGTTGTCGATGCCGGCGACACGCGAACTGGCATCGATCGGTGGCTACCTGCAGCGGTTCCTGGAGGACGGTGGCTGGATCGCATGGGGTGCGGTCGCGGTCGATGGCCCGATCGGTGTCACCGGGGGCCGGGCTTGGCACCAGCTCAGCAAGCTGTGGTGCGAGTTCGTGCGCTCCGGGGTCGATCCCGTGCTCATTCGTCGCCAGAGCATGATCACGCCACATTGCGGGCTCGGTCTTCACAGCGTGAGCGTCGCCGAGCGGGTGTACCAGATGGTGCGCGACATCGCCCGCCGCGTCCGCGACCAGTCGACCGCGGCGCGGTTCGTCCTCGGCGCTTAGCCTGATCGGCCGATGAGCGAGCGAAACACCAACCCGGACGCCGCCGAACGCATCTCCGAGCTCCGGGCCCAGGTCGCCTACCACAATCAGCGGTACCACGAGCTCGACGCGCCCGAGATCAGTGACGGTGACTTCGACGCGCTCGCCCGCGAGCTGCGTCAGCTGGAGGCGGAGAACCCCGACCTGGCGGTCGACGAGTCGCCGGTCAACGCCGTCGGCGGCGCGCCGAGCGTGCTGTTCGCGCCCGTCGTCCACGCCGTCCCGATGACCAGCCTCGACAACGCGATGTCGGCTGACGAGCTTCACGCGTGGGGCAACCGCATCCGTCGCAGTCTCGGTGACGCGCCGGCCAGTTTCGCGTGCGAGTTGAAGATCGACGGGCTGGCGATGAGCCTGCGGTACGAAAATGGACGGTACGTCCAGGCGGCGACGCGGGGCGATGGGCGTGTCGGCGAGGACGTCACCGCCAACGTCGCCACCATCAGCGTGATCCCGAAGCAGCTGAAGGGACGCAAGGGGGTCGCGGTGCCCGAGGTGGTCGAGGTCCGCGGCGAGATCTACATGACGATCGCCGGATTCGATCGGCTCAACGCGGCGGCCGACGCGGTGGGCGGACGGCGTTTCGTCAACCCGCGCAACTCGGCGGCCGGCAGCCTTCGCCAGAAGGACCCGCAGATCACCGCCAAGCGCGAGTTGGCGTTCTGGGCCTACCAGCTCGGCGAGGTGATCGGCGGTCCCGCATTCACGACACATCACGAGACGCTCGAGTTCCTCACCGATCTGGGGTTCCCGGTCAACCCCGAGGTCAAGGTGCTCGACTCCCTCGAGGACGTGTTCGAGCACTGCGCGCACTGGCAGGAACACCGCCACGACCTCGACTACGAGATCGACGGAGTGGTGGTCAAGATCGACGACCTCGCGCAACGTCTCGAGCTCGGGTTCACATCGCGGGCGCCGCGGTGGGCGATCGCGTACAAGTTCCCCCCCGAGGAGCGCACCACGGTGCTGCGCGACATCAAGGTGTCGATCGGACGCACCGGGCGTGCCACGCCGTTCGCAGTCCTCGAACCCGTCTTCGTCGGTGGCTCCACCGTCGGAATGGCGACGCTCCACAACGAGGATCAGGTCCGGGTGAAGGATGTCCGCCCAGGCGACACCGTCGTCGTTCGCAAGGCCGGCGATGTGATCCCCGAGGTCGTCGGCCCGGTGCTGTCGCTGCGGCCGAAGGGCACGCGTGCATGGAAGTTCCCCACGACCTGTCCGTGCCCGCTGCGGAGCACGCTGACACGAATCGAAGGCGAAGCGGACACCCGTTGCGTCGATCCAGCGTGCCCGTACCAGCGCGACCAGCGGGTGATCTACTGGGGTTCGCGCGGCGCGATGGACATCGAGGGTCTCGGCGAGCGCACGGTGATGCAGCTCACGGAGAAGGGTCTGATCGAGGATCCGGCCGACATCTACGCGCTCACGGCTGAGCAGGTCGCGACACTGGAGGGCTTCGCCAGCGCGAGCGCCGAGAAGCTCGTCGCCGCGATCGCCGACTCGAAGTCCCGGCCGTTGCCGCGCCTGCTCACGGCGCTCGGCGTCAAGCATCTCGGGCCCGCTGCCTCGCAGGTCCTGGCCAGCGAGTTCGGAACGCTCGACCGAGTGATGGCGGCGTCATCCGACGAGCTGGCGGCGGTCGGCGGTGTCGGGCCGGTGATCGCGGCTTCGATCGCCACGTGGTTCGAGCTCCCGGCCAGCGGGGCGTTCATCGAGAAGCTGCGCGCGGCGGGCGTCGACTTCGGCAGCGAGTCGGCAGCTGCCGCGGCCGCCGCGGCTCGCGCCGCCGTACCGCAGGTGCTGGCCGGCAAGACCGTGGTCGTCACCGGCACGCTCGCCGGCTTCAGCCGCGAGGACGCGGAGCTGGCCATCACGTCGCGGGGCGGCAAGAGCCCCGGGAGCGTCAGCGCCAAGACCTACGCCGTCGTCGTCGGCGAGTCGCCGGGGGCGAGCAAGCTCACCAAGGCCGAACAGCTCGGGATCCCGATCGTCGACGAGGCCGCGTTCCAGCAGCTGCTCGAGACAGGCGAGCTCGGCTGAGGGTGCTCTGACGCCCTGTTCGATGTGGGTGTCAGATGACGTTGAACGTCCAGGCGTACACGCCGGCGCGCGACCGGCCTTCCTCGACCCGCCAGTAGATCAGCTGCACGTTGTGGAGTCCGGTCTCGAAGGTCTCGATCGGAGCGCCTTCGGTCGGCGTGTACGTGAGTGTGGCGTTGCCGGGCTCGTACACCGTGGCGGGCGGAATGTCGACTTGCTGGCCGGGTTGGACCGCGCTCGAATCGATCTCGCTCAGGTCGATCGTCTCGATCTCGACACCGTCGATGACGAGCACGCCCGTGTAGTCGGTGAGCAGATCGACGAAGACACTCGTCTGCGACAGCACCTGCACGGCATCCGGCACCGGCGCGATCTCCTCGACCTCGTCGGGCAGGTTCGTGGCCTCGTCGCCGGTGACCGACACGATGAGCCCGAGCCCGACGAGGACGATCCCGACGGCGATGCCGGCGCTGGCGAGCAGCAAGCCGCGGTCGATCGCGGCGGCGACGACGAGGTCCCGATGACCCGTTGCGCGATGGCGTCGTGTCGACGGCCGGGGTGGCGTCGGGCGTCACGGCAGGCGTCTCGCCGGGGGCCGTGATCGTGGGTGGCTCGCTCGCCATCTCCCCATGATGCCGTGCGGCAGAGCCGGTTACGCAGCGGATCCGGGCGCCCCGGGAGGCCATCGCCGGGCCCGGCGCGCGTCGCTGGGGGCTGTCGTCCGTCGATGGCGGTCAAGCGATAGCGTGCTCGGATCGTGGAGAAGATCGATCCGGACGCCGGCACCGGTGGCCCGGAACTGCTGGTGGGCTCACTCTTCGCCGAGCGGTACCGCCTGGTCAGGATGGCCTCGGCCGGTGCCAACACGGTGATCTTCGACGCCGACGACACTGTGTCCGGCCGACCCGTGACGCTCAAGATCGTGCTCCCGGCGATGGCTGGAGCGCCGGAGTTCCTCGATCGTTTCGACCGTGCGATCCGTCCCGTGGCGGCGATCTCGCACGCCAACATCGCCGCCATCTACGACTGGGGCGAGGCGGCCTACGGGGCGGGTCCGGCGGCGTACGTCGTGATCGAGCGACTGGGTGGCGGCAGCATGCGCGACCTGCTCGACCGCGGTCGTCGCCTGACGCCATCGCAGGCCCTCGTCATCGGACTCGACGCCTGCCGCGCGCTCGACCACGCCCACCGGCGCGGCTTCGTGCACGGGGAGTTGACGCCGTCGAAGTTGGTGTTCGGCGACGACCGTCGCTTGCGGATCGTCGACTTCGGGTTGGCCCGCCTGCTCGGCGAACAGCAGTGGGAGGAGCCGGCCACGGTCGCCACCCACGTCGCGGGCTACGCGTCGCCCGAGCAGGCACTGTCGCTGCCGATCGACGGGAAGAGCGACGTCTACGCGCTGTGCCTCGTGATGGTCGAGGCCGTGACCGGCTCGCTGCCGTTCGCCTCCGACTCGACGGTCGCGACGCTGTCGGCGCGGGTCGGTCGTCTGATGCCCGTCTCCGCCGACCTCGGGTCGCTGGCGGCCGTGCTCGAACATGCCGGGCGGCCCGAACCGGAGGACCGCTCGACGGCGGCCGAGTTCGGCCGGGGTCTCGTCAAGGCCGCCGAGAAGCTGCCGCGTCCAGAACCGCTGCCGCTGTTGTCGAGCGGATTGTTCGACGTCCCGGTCGAGCAGCTCCGGAACCCGGACGATCCAACAGGTGGTGTGGTACGCCCCGGCGCGACGGCCGACCCGTATGCGGACGCACCGAGTCAGGCCGATGTCCCGACCGAACTGCTCCTGATCCCGCTCGACGAGCCTGACGGTTCGTCGCCTGACGACCCGGCCATACGTCCCGCTGACGCCGGTGCTGGCGCACCGGTCGACTGGGAGCCCTCTCCCGACGACGAGCTGATGATCGTGCCGATCGATGTCGAGGACGAGGACGTCGGGACCGCCCGATCGGCCGGCCCGGTGGGCGCCGCGGGCTCCACCGTGGCCCCCGAGTTCGAGCCCTTCGGTGCGATCCCGACCGTCGATCGCACGGACGACCTGGTCATCCTCGGGGGCACTGCGGCGTCGATCGACGAGCCCTTGCCGACGGCGGCGCCCGATGGTGGGCCGGGGACGTGGGGCCGTGATCCGGCGTCGCCGCGGCGCCTGCATGTCCCGTGGAGGTTGCTGATCCCACTCGTCGTCGTGGCTGCGCTCGTCGGCCTCGGCGTGCTCGCATGGCAGCTGTTCCGGACCCCCGTCTACGCCGTGCCCGACCTGGTCGGGGTCGAAGAGCCGGTCGCCAGGAACCAGATCACCGGGAACGGGTGGGAGGTGAGCGTTCAGCACGAGCGCAGCGACGTCGAGCCTCGGCCGGGACACGTCATCCGCACCGCGCCGGCGGCCGGCGAGGAGCTCACCGAAGGTGAACCGTTCCTGCTCATCGTCAGCGATGGCCCGCTGTTCCGCGAGCTCCCGGACATGACCGGTCGCCCGTACGCCGACGTCGCGACCGAGCTGGCCAAGCTCGACCTCCTCGTCGAGCTCGTCGAACAGAACGACGAGGTCGTCCCGATCGGCAACGTCATCACGTGGGGGGTCCCCGACGACCCGACGCTGGTCGCCGGCAGTCAGGTCCTGCCCGGCCGCCTGGTGCGTGTCGTCTCGTCGATCGGACCCGCGCCCCGCACCGTGCCCAACCTCGTCGGACTCACGTTCGCCGACGCCCAGGTCACCGTCGAGCCGCTGGCGCTCGGCGTGTCGGAATCCGAGCGCCAGTTCAGCGACACGGTCCCGATCGACACGGTCATCTCGCAATCGCCTCCTGCCGGCGAGCAGGTCGAGCGCGGAACCGGGGTCGTGGTCGTCGTCTCGAAGGGTCCCGACGTCGTGATCATGCCGGATCTCACCGGCATGACGTTCGATGTCGCGTCGTCCACCCTCACCGCCGCCGGCTTCGTTCCCGTCCTCAGCTTCGGCGCCGTCGAGGGCACGTTGCAGTCCGCCTCGATCAACGGCGTTCCGGCCGAGGTGGGAACGGCGTACCCGCGCGGCACGCAGGTCGACTTGGTCTATCTCTGATCACTACGGTGCCATCCTTCGGATTGGCAACGGCGCCGGCTCGATCGAAAGGACGACTGACATGAGTGCTCTCGAGGGACGTGTTGCAGTCATCACCGGTGCGGGCCGCGGGATCGGCCGCGAGCACGCGCTTTTCTTCGCCGCGGAAGGCGCCAAGGTCGTGATCAATGATCTCGGCGCCGCCAACGACGGCTCGGGCGCCGACATCACGCCTGCCGAGGAGGTTGCCGCCGAGATCCGAGCCCAGGGCGGCGAGGCGATCTCGAACGGTGACGACGTCGCCGATTGGGAGGGTGCCCAGCGTCTGATCAATGCCGCGATCGCGACGTTCGGCACGCTCGACATCCTCGTCAACAACGCCGGGATCCTGCGCGACCGCGTGCTGGTCAACATGACCGAGCAGGAGTGGGACGACGTGATCGCCGTGCACCTGAAGGGACACTTCGCGCCGACGCGCTGGGCCGCTGCCTACTGGCGTGAGGAGCACAAGGCGGGGCGCGGCCGGCGCCGGAATCTGGTGCACACGTCGTCGACGTCGGGGCTGTTCTCGAATCCCGGTCAGAGCAACTACGGCGCCGCCAAGTCGGGCATCGCCACGTTCAGCCAGATCGTCGCCAAGGAGCTCACGCGCTACGACGTCGTCTCCAACTGCATCGCACCCGGAGCTCGCACGCGACTCACGCTCGCCACACCCGGGCTCGGCGAGATCATCGCCGCCAAGGAAGGATGCTTCGACGAGTGGGACCCCGCCAACGTCTCGCCGCTGGTCGCCTATCTCAGCAGCGAAGCGTGCGCGTTCACCGGCGAGACGTTCTTCGTCCAGGGTGGTGTCGTCAAGCGGGTCGAGTCGTGGGCGATGGCGGAGACGTTCGAACGCCCAGGCATGTGGACCGTCGAAGAACTGGCGAAGGAGCTCGCCCGCCTCGGGCCATCTTGATGCGGCCGACGACCGACTCAGTCGGTCATCGCCTTGATCTCGTCTTCGATCTGCTTGCTGATCTCGTCCTTCGGCATCGCCGTCTGAATCGCCATGATCTTCATCATGTCGCCCTGGACCTTGATCTTGCCGGCCATGAAGGCCTGCATGGCGACCGCCTGATCGCCGTCGACGAACATCGCCTTGGCGGTCTGGTAGTCGGTCGTGATCGTCGCGTCCGGCGCCTCGAGCTCGCCGATGTCCATGGCGACATCACCCGACGAGGTGTCGAAGTAGCTCGTGATCGTGCCGTCACCGAACGGCACGTCGGTCACGACCTGATTGATGCGGACGCTCAGGGTGATCTTGGGGACCTGGTCCCCGTACTTGGAGCGGATCTCCTTGACGGCTTCCATCCACTCGTCCGACAGAAATGCATGCGACATGGGCCGGGACTGTACCCCGTCCCGGCTGCCAATCGCCGACCGACCGCTGGTTCCTGCGGGTTTCTGTGGACTGGCCACGTGTGACCTCATGGAAGGGTCCGCCGACGGGTCCAGTCACGACGCTCCGACAGGACACCCTGCGCGAGTTGACAGGACACCCTGACAAGCTGGCCGACACGACGGGAGAGGACGGGTCGCCGCCCCGTGTCATGCTAGTCGATCGATGTCGCGAACAAGCCGTCGTAGGCGAGCCCCCACGGTGGTCGGAGGAACCCGAGCGCGCGGACGTCCTCGAACCAGTGGGCGAATGGTGATCGTCGCGAGTAGGTCCCTCCGCCCAGGACCCGGGTGATTCGGAGCAGGGCGGTCTCGGCGAGATCCGCAATGGCTTGCTTGGCGCGGAAGCGCGGCG
This sequence comes from Ilumatobacteraceae bacterium, assembly GCA_963722415.1. GTDB lineage: Bacteria > Actinomycetota > Acidimicrobiia > Acidimicrobiales > Ilumatobacteraceae > JALOLG01. Next base: position 491,550 of record CAVRNI010000057.1, on the reverse strand, counting down.
TGAAACGCGGTCGCCGGGTCCCCGCCCTCGATGGCCCGCAGGGCACCCTCGTACGCCTGCACCGCCACCCAGTGGTCGAGCTCCGCTCGCGACCACTCGACCCGTTCGTAGGCGCGAAGTTGGTCGGACTTCGGTCGCACCTGCTCGCGTGCCGTACCGATGGCTTCATCGAGGACTCCGACGATCACCGAGGTGAACACCGTCGCGACGAATGGTCCGGCGGCCCGCGTGATCTGATCGAGCGCCGCCGTTCCACGCGAGCCGCACGGCCGGTGCCCCTTCGAGCCGCATGGCGTGGCTCTGCGTCGCTGCCATCCCCATGCCGTCCCACTCGGCGGTCAATCTGAAGCCGGCGCTTCCGTCCCACGGTCGGTCTCGGACGTCGAGCACGAAGACCGTCGGGTCTGACTCTCCTTCGGGGATCGCGGTCGTGATCATCCGGTCCGTGATCCCGAACCCGCTTCCGAAGTGCTTGTCGCCAGTGACGGCGTATGACCGGCCAGCCAGGAACGGTTGTGCATCGGTGGGCGTGGCGGTCGCTCGTGTGCGGGCGATGTCGCCGCCGCTCCCAGGCTCCGACGTGATCGTTCCCCACTGCTCGCCGGCCGCGGCGCTGGCGAAGACCGCTTGTCGCTGCTCCTCCCAGTCCGGCTGCGATGGATCCGACGTCGAGAGCCAGAACCCGAGCACCGTTGGATGCATCGTGGACACGAGGGCGACCGATGGATCGGCGGATGCGAGACGACGGTAGATCTCGCAGACGCGACGAGCCGAGGACGCCGCGTTTTGCCACGACCCGCCGGCGGATTCAGGCACGGCCAGCTTCAGGAGGCCGGCATCTCGCAGGAGATCGAAGTCCCGGCTGATCCAGATGACGTCGCGCCTGACGTTCGGCGCGTTCGGAGCGCCACTGTGACGCAATCTCGTCGATGGATCTGTCGAGGTCGGCAGCGAGGTTGGCCATTCGTAGGAGACTATGCAGACGAGGAGAGGAGAGCGGCGTGCAGGTGGACGTCAATGGGACCCGACTGTGGTTCGATGTCGACGGGGCGGCACTCGTGCCGGACGGCTCGACGATGTCCGAACGACCCACTGTGGTGCTGTTGCACGGTGGGCCCGGCGGATACGACCACTCCTACTTCAAGCCCGACTTCACGGCGTCGACGATGCACGCGCAAGTCGTCTACCTCGACCTCCGAGACCACGGTCGCTCAGCCCGGCACGACCCGAACGACTGGACGTTCGAACTCTGCGCCGACGACGTGCGCGCCTTCTGCGACACCGTCGGAATCGCCAGGCCGATCGTCTACGGCCACTCGATGGGCGGATTCATCGCCATGCTCTACGCCGCACGGCATCCAGATCATGCCGGGGCCCTGGTACTCCAATCGACCTGCGCCCGCTTCGACCTTGACCGCTTGGTCGAGGGTGTCAGGCGCGTCGCCGGCGACGACGTTGCGGCGCTCGCCCGGCGCGACTACGGCGGCGACTCGGTCTCGGACGAGGAGTGGGCGAGGGTCTTCGCCGCCTTCGGTCCTCATGTCCCCGACGCACAGCAGATGGCGCGCAGGACGCGGAACCCCGAGCTCGGCCCACATGGCATGGAGCTGCTCCGGCGGCTCGACATCCTGGATCAGCTGCCCCGCATCGAGTGTCCGACGCTCGTCTGTGTCGGCGAGCTGGACTCGGTCACGCCCGTCGATGCGTCGCGCGAGATCGTCGGTGCGCTCAGGGCCGGCGTCGGGCGGCTCGAAGTGATCGCAGGAGCCGGTCATTTCCCGTGGCTGGACGCACCAGCCGCGTATGCAGCAGTGCTCCGAGAATTCGTCGCTGCCACGACGCGTCGATGAGTGGCGAACCGTCTCGAGCGACACGCCCCGCGCTGGCAGGCATACTCCTCGTGTGGCCACAGAACAACGAGGTGTTCGGTCGTGGCTGGCGACGGTCGTCGGCTATCTCATCGTGGTCATCGTCGCCCTGATCCTCATTCGTTTCGTCCTCGGCTCGCTCTTCTGGTTGCTCCGCGCCTTCCTCGTCGTCGTGATCCTGCTCGCCCTGCTGACGCTCTATGCGAGGTTGAAGGCCGACGACTGACCCGCCCGTTCGAGATCGACGTCTACGGCCGGATCGCTTGGAGCGCGGCCATCGCCGAGCCGCGTGCGCCGGCCATGTCGAGATCCGGAACGAGGGCGATGGTGGAGGCGAGCGCCTGTTCCTCGCGCAGCAACGTGTGCTCGTGCACCTTGGCGAGGAACCAATCCCGGAAGTGCGGTGCCGCCTCGATCACGCCGCCGCCCACGAAATAGGCGTCGGGGTCGGTGAAGTTGGCGGCGATCGTGAACATCCGCCCGATCGCCATCGCCTGTTGCCCGAAGATCTGCAGCGCCATCTCGTCGCCGGCCTCGCCGAAGCCGCGCACGAGCCTGGCGGCCGCGGTGATGGAGGGCTCGGCGGCGAGCGGATGGTCTGGATACCTGGTGAGCCAGTAGGGCAAGAGGTTGTTCTCGATGCCGCTCAAGGAGGCGAAGCTCTCGAGATCGCCCACGAACCCGCAGTTGCAGTGCGGGATCGGCTGCCCGGCGGCGAGCAGGCCGTCCATCGGGATGTGGACGTGACCCAACTCGCCGGCCATGCCGGAGGCGCCGCGGACGGCCTCACCGGATTCGATCACGCCCCCACCGAGACCAGTGCCGACGATCGCCGAGATGGAGGATCGACGAGGGGCGTCGGGACCGAACTGGCGTTGGTGGGCGTAGAGCGCGGCGGCGTTGCCGTCGTTGTTGTAGATCACCGGGAGGTGCAGCGAATGCTCGACGGCGCCGCGGAAGTCGAAACCCCACCACACGGGCTCGGCAAAGTTGGTGGCGCCTCGAGCCGAGATGACACCGCGTGCGCTCGCCGGCCCGGGAGTGTCGAGGCCGACCGCGAGGACGTCGTCTCGAGACCGGCCCGTGATCTCCAAGGCGCGATCCATCGCCTGCCCGATCACCTCGATCGCCGCCGCCGGACCCTGGTGGACGCGGCTCGGCGTCTCCATCATCCGGTCGATGAGGAACGCGCCGGTCTCGTCGAGCACGGTGGCGTTGGTCTTCGTGCCCCCGACATCGAGACCGACGACGACGGCGTGGTTTCCTCCGGTGACCGACATGTCTGGACCCTCGGGCTCCCGCCCTACAAGTGGGCGGCGGCCGCGGCGACCACCGCGGCCACGATCGGATCCCACTCGACCCCTGGTTGGCGCGTGACGGTGACGAAGTCGTTGACGCCGAAGATCGACGCGACCCCGCCTGCCGCGAACACAGCCTCGGCGAACGGCATGCCGGCCGCGGCGTCCGGGCTCGCCACGTTGAGCATCTCCGGGAGCGTGGTGTCGAGCGTGAACTTCATCGCGTCGGGGTTCGGTGTCGGTGACGGTGAGGCGGTGGCCACGTGTGGAGCGTACGGCACCGAGCCGGGGTCGAGTCGCGCATGACCGACGGGTGAGATCCTCCTCTATGGTCGAATGGCATGAGCGAGTTCGAGGCCGCTGAGGCGGCTGTCCAGGCCGCCCTCGACGCCGGTGCGCGTTACGCGGATGCCCGGGTGATGCATCGACGCCACGAGTCGATGGCCGCCCGCAACGGTGAGATCGAGGCGGTCTCGCAGGAAGCCGACTCCGGTGTCGGGGTGCGGGCCCTCGTCGGTTCGGGATGGGGGTTCTTCGCCACCCCTGATCTTGGTGACCGCGCCGTGCGCGGCGCTGGCGCGATGGCCGCCGAGATCGCCGCCGCCAGCGCGCTCGTGTCGCGTGCCGCGTCCGCGCTTCTTCCGAGCGTCCCGGCGACCGGTTCGTGGGCGAGTGAGTGTGTGATCGACCCGTTCTCCGTGGCGCTGTCCGACAAGGGCGATCTGCTCGTGCGGGCGACGACGACGATGGGGGAGCACGGCGCCGACCTGGCGGAGGCGATGTACCAAGCGTGGGAGACGCGCAAGTGGTTCGTCTCCAGCGAAGGGCACCGCATCGATCAGCAGGTCCGCGAGTGCGGGGCGGGGATCGCCGCCACCGCCATCGGCGACGGTGAGACCCAACATCGCTCGTACCCGGCCGCCCGCGGCCAGTACGCCACGTCGGGGTGGGAGTTCATCGACGGCCTCGAACTGGAAGCCCACGCCGCCCGCGTCGGATCGGAGGCGCGCGAGCTGCTCAGCGCCCCGGCCTGCCCCAGTGGGGAGACGACGTTGATCCTCGGCGCCGAGCAGCTCGCGTTGCAGATCCACGAGTCCGTCGGCCACGCGATCGAGCTCGACCGGATCCTCGGCTGGGAGGCCGCCTATGCCGGCACGTCCTGGCTCGACCTGAGCCAGCTCGGTTCGATGAAGTACGGGTCGGAGCTGATGAACATCACGATCGACCCGACGATCCCGGGGGCTCTCGGATCGTTCGGGTACGACGACGAGGGGACGCCCGCGGCACCGCGCGACGCCGTCCGCGAGGGAACCTGGGTCGGCGTCCTTGCCGGGCGGGACTCGGCCGCCGTGGCTGGGCTCGACTACGCAGGCAGCGTGCGGGCCGACGGATGGGCTCGGCTCCCGATGGTCCGGATGACGAACGTCGGGCTGGAGCCCGGTCCGCACACGTTCGACGAGATCATCGCCGACACCGACGACGGCATCTACATGGAGACGAATCGCTCGTGGTCCATCGACGATCGCCGCCTCAACTTCCAGTTCGGCACCGAGGTCGGCTACGAGGTCAAGCACGGCCAGCTCGGCCGGCTGCTGCGGAATCCGACGTACACGGGCATCGGCCCCCAGTTCTGGTCGTCGATGGACATGCTGTCGTCGGAGATCGTGGTGTGGGGCACGCCGAACTGCGGCAAGGGGCAACCCGGCCAGGTCGGCCACACCGGACATCCAGCGGCGCCCGCCCGCTTCCGCAACGTCCGGGTGGGGGTCCGGGCGTGACCGCCGAGCAGGATCTCGCGACGTCGGCGGTGGAACAGGTCATGGCCCGTGTTACCCGGGGTCGAGGTCGAGGCGGCCGCCGACCGCCATCGGCTGGCGCTGACCCGCTTCGCCAACTCGGTGATCCACCAGAACGTGGCCGAGGATGCGACGACGGTGCGCGTGCGGATCCACCACGACGGCCGCACGGCATCGGGGTCGGCCACCGTGATCGACGAATCCGGGCTCCGCGCGCTCGTCGAGCGGGCGACCGACGCGGTCAAGGTCGCGCCCCGCGATCCCGGGTGGCCGGGCCTCACCCCGCCTGGCGCGCGCGGTCAAACGACTGCAGCCGCCGCGCCCGCCTCGGAGACGACCCCGGCCGACCGGGCCGGAGTGGTGCGGGCGTTCGTCGACGGTGCCGGCGGTCTCGAGACGGCGGGCTTCTGCCGCTCCAACCACTGGACGGGGAGCTTCGCCAACTCGGCCGGTCACGTGGTGTCCGGCGAAGCCGCCGAGTGCGGTCTCTCGGGCATCGCCCGCAAGGACGGGGCCGATGGGGTCGCCCGCCACGCCCCGCTCGCCCTCGGCGAGCTGGATGGTGCCGCGCTCGGACGCCGCGCCGCGGCCAAGGCACGCGCGTGGGACGACCCCGTCGAGCTGCCGCCGGGCCGCCACGAAGTGGTGCTCGAGCCCACCGCGGTCGCGGACATCGTCGAGCTCCTCGCCGTCGCCGGGTTCAACGGCAAGGCGGTCAACGAGCGACGCTCGTTCGTACGGGTGGGCGAGGACCAGTTCGATGCTGCGATCACCCTCGTCGACGACCCACTCGCCGTCGGACTCGGATACGACAAGGAAGGCACCCCGCGTCAGCGCCTGGTCCTCGTCGACCGCGGCACGACGGTGTCGCTCACCTACGACCGCCGAGCGGCGGCCGAGGCCGCCGCCACGACGACGGGACACGCCGTCGACATGGCGTTCGGGTGGGGGCCGATCGCCCGCCACCTCGGCCTCCTGCCGTCAGGCCACGACGATGACGTCGCCGGCGAGGTCGACGGGCCGGTCGCCGATTCGTCCGTCGCCGAGCTGGTCGCCGGCGTCGGACGCGGCGTGCTCGTGTCCGACTTCTGGTACACCCGCATGCTCGACCCGCGCACGCTGGCCATCACCGGTCTCACGCGCAACGGCGTGTGGCTCATCGAAGACGGCCAGGTCACGCGGCCGCTGCGCAACTTCCGCTTCACCCAGTCCTACGCCCAAGCCCTGATGCCCGGGAACGTCAAGGCTGTCGGCCGCACCGCGACGCCGATTCCCGGCGACACGTACACGGCGACGGCGCCGCGGTGGTCGTGCCCGGCGCTGCATTTGGCATCGTGGAACTTCACCGGCGGCGCGTCCGGCTGAGCCCGTCCCGACACCCTGAGGTCACCGCCGGTGCCCCGCGGCGAGGAGGTTGACGCCGGGGAACTCCAGTCCGGTGGGCGTTTCGTACTCGCGGACCGCCTCGTGCAGGCGGGCGTGAAGGGCGTGTGTCGCGTCCTCTGACAGCGCGGAGAGCATGTTCGCGAGCGGCCCGGCGAGCGCCGACGTCCTCGTCCACCATTCCTCGAACGAGCCGGCACGTAGCGGCGTTGCGAGCTCGTCGACGACGACGTCCGCCAACCCGGCGCCGGACAGCAGCTCCGCCACGCGGTCCGCATCGCCGAGCGAGAACGGGCCGGGAACGCCCGGCGGCGGCACCGGCGCGCCGATCTGGGCGCTGACCGCGTCGAGCACGACGCCCAGCCAGGGGTTGCGCTCCCGCGGCCCCCACACAGCCAGCGCAACCCTGCCGCCGGGTCGCAGGACCCGGTGGATCTCGCGGGCGGCACGCGCCGGGTCGGGCGCGAACATGAGCCCTCACGGCACAGCACGACGTCGTACGAGCCGTCCGGTTGCTCGATCTGCTCGAGATCGAGGACGCACGTGCGCACATTGGTGAGGCCGCGCGACTCGGCACGCGCGGCGGCGATCGACGTCATCTCGGCGACGACGTCGGACAACACGACCTCGCCTTCCGGCCCGACCCGCTCCGCCGCCGCCAATCCCACCCCGCCGGCGCCGCAGGCCAACTCGAGAACACGTTCACCGGGCTTCGGGCTCGTCAGCTCGAGCATCTCGGCCGTCAGCGAAGCGCCACGTGCGTCGACGTAGTCCGCATGTTCGCCCCAACGCCCTGCGACCGACGCCCACATGCCGTGGACGCGGGTTCGGATCTCGTCGGCTTCTACAACGCTTGCGGGTTCCATGACCCACCTCCTCAGTCGTCAATTTCGATACTCGTTACGAGTAATGAATTCTTCCCTAGACTAATGAAATGGCTGAGCGTGTCAAGCCCAAGCGCAGCTACCACTCGCCGCGCCGGCAAGCGCAGGCGGCCGCCACACGTCGGTCGATCCTGGAAGCCGCCCAGCGGCTGTTCGAGCGGCAGGGGTACGCGGCGACGACGATGGATGCCATCGCCGAGGACGCGGGGGTGGCGCTCAAGACCGTGTACGTCGCGTTCGCGACCAAGAGCGGTGTCCTGCGTGGTCTGTGGGACCTGCTCCTGAAGGGCGACCTCGACGAGGCCGCGGTGGCCGAGCGGCCCTGGTATCGAGAGGTCCTCGACGAGGTCGACCCCCACCGCCAACTGCGATTGAACGCGCGCAACTCACGCGTCGTCAAGGAGCGGATCGCGGGGGTCCTGGAGACGATCCGCAACGCCGCTCCCGTCGACGCCGACATCGACGCCCTGTGGAACCTGATCCAGACCGACTTCTACGACAACCAGCGCACCATCGTCCAGACCCTGCACCGGAAGAAGGCGCTCCGGCCTGGACTCGACGTCACCAGGGCGACCGACATCCTCTGGACGTTGAACCACCCCGACATGTGGCAACTGCTCGTCGGCAAGCGCGCGTGGACGCCCGAGCAGTACGAGAAGTGGTTCGGCGACACCGCCTGCTCGCAGCTCCTGAAGCCAGCTCCGACCAAGAAGTGATCACCGATCCGGATTGACCGGGCATCGCTGTCATCACATCGGGTGAACCTCGTCGCGTGGCGACATTTTGTGGGTGTGACGCGTATGCGCGTCGGCGCCGCGGGGTACGACACGGCGGTCACGATCGAGTTGGAGGACCCGCATGAGCATCGAAACCCAAAGCGGCACAGAAACTGCCATTGCCGACGAAGAGAAGTCGAGCGTGGCCCGAGTGGCGGAGACGGCCGGCTCGGAGGCGTCGAACGTCGCGGCCACCGCAGCAGAGGGCGCCAGAGAGGTCGCCGGTGAAGCCTCGACGCAGACCAAGGCGGTGGTCAGCCAGGCCAAGCAGCAGGTCGACAGCCTCATCACACAGACGCGGGAAGAGGTACGCCAGCAGGCCGAGAATCGCAGCGCCCAGGCCGCGGGCGGCCTCCGCACGCTGTCGGAGCAGGTGGCGGCTCTCGCCGAGGGTCGGCCCGACAGCGCCGGCTCGCTCCCTCGGTACCTGGAGGATGCGCAAGAGCACGTACGCGGACTGGCGTCGAGGTTGGAGCAGGGCGGGCCGCAAGGGGTCGTCGACGACGTCACGCGCTTCGCCCGTCGTCGCCCTGGCCTCTTCCTCGCCGGCGCCCTCGGCGCCGGATTCGTCGTGGGGCGCGTGGTTCGTGCGTCGTCCGCACCGTCGGAATCCGATCGCGGGACGATGCAGTGAGCGCGACGTCGAGGCCGACACAATCGACCGACGTCGCGACCGAGCATCGGGACCTGGCGACCGAACCGAAACGATCGGATGAGTCGCTCGGCGACTTGCTCTCCGAGATGACCAGCGAGCTGAGCACGCTGTTCCGCAAGGAGATCGAGCTTGCCAAGACCGAGGCCCAGGAGCAGGCCACGACGATCGGCAAGGCCGGCGCCATGTTCGGCGGCGCCGCCCTGGCCGCGTGGCTGGCCCTCGTGTTGCTGTCGCTTGCTCTGGCCTGGCTGTTGGACGACGTGCTCAACCGAGCCCTGTCGTTCACCATCGTGGGCGCACTCTGGGCGATCGCGGCGTTCATTCTCCAGCGCAGCGCACGGCACAAGTTGTCAGAGCTGCGGGGATTACCACAGACGAAACAGACGATCAAGGAGGACGTGGAATGGGCCAAAGCGCAGAAGAACTGAGGCGTGACATCGAACAGACCCGAGGTGAGCTCGGGGAGACCCTCGACGCCATCGGCGACCGGGTCAGCCCCGGCCGGATGGTCGAGCGCCGGAAGAACCGTGCGACGAACATGGTCAGGTCGGCCCGTGAGCGGGTGATGGGCTCGGCGTCGGACACCGGCCACGCCCTCGCCGACACGGGACATGCCATCGGCGATGCCGCGAGTGGAGCGGTCGACACGTTGAAGGGCAGCCCGGACGCCGTTCGCCAGCAAACCCAGGGCAGCCCGCTCGTCGCAGGGGCCATCGCCTTTGGTGTCGGCGTGCTGATCGCATCGGTCTTCAAGCCGAGCGAGATCGAAAAGCAGGCCGCCGGCCAATTGATGGACAAGGCGCAACCGCTCGCGGACGAGCTCAAGCACGCCGGCCAAGAGGCTGCCGAGCATCTCAAGCAGCCCGCCCTCGCCGCGATCGAGCAGGTCAAGGAGGCGGCCGCCGAGGGAGCGCACAGCGTCGCCGAGACCGCCAAGCAGTCCGCCGAGACCGGCAAGCAGACGGCGCTCGACGCCGCTGAAACGGTCCGCACCGCGACAGCGGAAGAACGTGCGGCCGTTGAGGCGGGGGGCGAGCGCATCAGCGGACCGCGCGACGCACCGGAGATCGAGGGCCCGAACTCGCAGTAGCGCGAGTTGTCAGAGCGTCGATGTCGCGGTGGTCACGGAGTCGAGGAAGTCGACGTCGAGCTCGAAACCGAGACCGGGGCTGGTCGGAACGGTGACGTGGCCATCGACGACCGTGATCGGCTCGGTGACGATGTCGCGGGCGTAGAAGCGCGTCGAGGCGCTGATGTCGCCCGGCAGTGTGAATCCGGGCAGGGCCGCGAGCGCGGCGTTCGCCGCCCGTCCGATTCCGGTCTCGACCATGCCGCCGCACCAGACCGGGATGCCGCGATCGACGCACAGGTCGTGGATCCGACGGGCCTCGAGGTAACCACCGACGCGACCCGGCTTGATGTTGATGATCTCCGCCGCGCCGAGCGCGATCGCGTCGGCGGCGGTGCGTGCCGACACGATCGATTCGTCGAGACACACGGGCGTCGCCGACGCCTTGGCCAGCTCGGCATGGCCGACGATGTCCTCCTCGTCGAGGGGTTGTTCGATGAGCAACAGGTCGAACTCGTCGAGCCGGCACAAGTGCTCGATGTCGACCCTCGAGTACGCCGTGTTGGCATCGACCTGGAGCGGCATGTCGGGTCCGATCAGCTCGCGCACGAGACGCACCGGTTCGAGGTCCCAGCCGGGCTCGATCTTGAGCTTGATGCGGACGTACCCGTCGTCGACGTAGCCCTGGACCTCGCTCAACAGCCGGTCGATGGTGTCGAAGATGCCGACACTGACACCGCTCGGGATCCGATCGCGGGCGCTGCCGAAGTGCGTGTGCAGGCTGGTGGCGTCGGCGCGGAGCTCGGCGTCGAGGACGGCCATCTCGAGCGCCGCCTTGGCCATCGGGTGCCCCTTGACCGGCCGGAGCAGTCCGGCGATCTCACCCGCCGTGATGTCGCCGGCGGCGGCGAGGCGGGGGAGCAGGTGCGACTCGATGACGAGCGCCGCGGCATCGACGTACTCCGCCGAATAGGTGGGTTCCGCCTGCGCTACGCATTCGCCCCACCCCGTCGAACCGTCGTCGCCCGTGACGCGGATCAACAGGATGTCGCGGTCGGTCTCGGTGCCGAAGCTGGTGCGGAACGGCACCACGAGTGGCATCCCGATGCGACGCAGTTCGACCTCGCGGATCTTCACGTGGCACCCCCCTCGTAGACGATGTAGGCGCCGGCCCGCGTGAAGCCGGAGACGACGGCACCCCGGTGCATCCGCTCGCCGAGCTCCTCCCGGACGCGGAGACGCCAGTCGCGTGCCGCGTCGGGATCGGTACGCCGGATGACGACGATGTCCTCTGGCGTCGATACCTCGATCGCCTGCGGATCATGGACCGGCTCATCGATGGTTGCTGTCGGATCGGTCGGCCAGGCGACGAGCAGCCGGTCGGACTCGTCGTGGGCGTTGATCGAGTCGGTCATCGGTCCGTAGAAGTCGACGAGGTACTCGGCGACGTGGGCCCGAAGAACCTCGATGTTGAACCACGCGTTGCGACGCACCAGGGGATCGAACGTCCACGTCACCCACTTCAGCCCCTGCTCGGCGGCCCAGCTGCGCTGGTGGTTCTTCATCGCCCGCCCGACGCCGCTGCGCTGAACGCCGGGCAGGATCCCGGTGACGTGGCTGTGCAGCGCGTCCTCACCTTCGAAGCGGGCGAGGAAGCCGAACGAGGCGCCGACGATGTGACCCGAGTCGAACGCCCCTGCCACGTAGCCCCCGGCGTGCCCGATCGCCCGCAGCAACTCGACCCCGACGAGGGGGATCACCGATCCCCACACCTGCTGGAACATCGTGACGATCGGGGCCATCTGCTCGGCCGTCTCGAGGAGCCTGATCTCGAGCGTCTCGTCGTTCATCAGCCCGGACCGTACCCGGTGTGAGGGGCGTCGACGGGGGCCGGTCGTGCCCCGCGGGCGCTCTGAAAGGACAGCGGAAAGAGCACGCAATGGTGTACGGAATGTACAAGGTCGTTGTCGCGGGCGGTTTCGCCGGTAAGCATGGCGGCATGGCGCGGATCCTCGTCACCGAAGAGATCGCCGAAGGTGGGCTCGACCGGCTGCGGGTGGCCGGTCATTCGGTGGAGATCACGCTCGAGATGACCGCGGACGACCTGCTCACACGCATCGTCGGCGTCCACGCGGTGATCATCCGCTCGGCGACGCGGATCACCGACGAGGTGCTCGCCGCAGCCGACGAGCTGATGGTGATCGGTCGGGCCGGGATCGGACTCGACAACATCGACGTCGACGCCGCGACGCGGCGGGGCGTGATGGTGGTCAACGCGCCCCAGAGCAACATCGTGTCGGCGGCCGAGCACACGATGGCGCTGCTGCTCGCCCAGGCGCGCAACGTCCCGCAGGCCCACGCCGCGCTCGTCGCCGGTCGGTGGGAACGCAGCCGCTGGGAGGGCGTCGAGCTGGCCGACAAGACGCTGGGGATCGTCGGCCTCGGCCGGATCGGCAAGCTGGTCGCCGACCGGGCGAGGGCGTTCTCGATGCGGCTCGTCGCCTACGACCCGTACGTTTCAGCCGACCGTGCCCGCCAGATGGGCGTCGAGCTGCTCCCGCTCGACCAGGTCGTCAGCGAGTCCGACTTCCTCACGATCCACCTGCCGAGGACCAAGGAGACCGCCGGACTCATCAACCGCGACCTGCTCGTCAAGGCCAAGCCAACATTGCGCGTCATCAACGTCGCGCGCGGCGGGATCGTGGTCGAGTCCGATCTCGCCGACTGCATCCGCGACGGCGTGATTGCCGGCGCCGCGCTTGACGTGTTCGACGTCGAGCCGACGACGTCGTCGCCACTGTTCGAGCTCGAAGGCGTCGTGGCCACGCCCCATCTCGGGGCGAGCACCCGTGAGGCGCAGGACAAGGCCGGCGACACGATCGCCGACATGGTCCAGCTGGCGCTGGCGGGGGAGTTCGTGCCGTTTGCCGTCAACGTGAGCGCCGCCGAGGCGAACGAGACCCTCCGCCCGTTCCTGCCGCTCGCCGAGCGCCTCGGCCGGTTGTTCGGCTCGCTCGTCGGGAAGGTCCCGAGCTCGTTCGAGTGCTGCTTCGAGGGCGACATCGGCGGCTACGACACGCGGATCTTGGGGTTGGCGGTGCTGAAGGGTTTCTTCGGCGGGATCAGCGACGAGCCGGTCACGTTCGTCAACGCCCCCCAGCTGGCGAAGGACCACGGGATCGAGGTCCGCGACGTCAACTGCACGACGTCGGACGACTACGTGAACCTGATCACGCTCTCGGGAGGCGGTCACTCCATCAGCGGCACGTTGAGTGGTCGGCGTGGCGAGCAGCGGATCGTACGGATCGACGGTCACGGCGTCGATGTGCCACCGGCGGACAACTTGCTGATGGTCACCAACGACGACCGGCCGGGGGTGATCGGCACGGTCGGGACCTTGCTGGGCAACGCCGGGGTGAACATCGCCGACATGGACGTCGGACGTGCCGAGGCGGGCTCGGCGTTGATGCTCATCGCCACGTCGACCGAGGTCGGCCACCCGCTGATCGAGACGCTGCGCGCCGCGCCCGGCATCACCAGCGTCGTCGTGTTGACCGGCTGACGGTCAGCTGGAACTACTGCCCTACGCGCCCAGCGGAGCTCGCCGGCGCTGATGGAGTCGAGCCATGCGACGAACGGGGCGAGCAGGTCGCTGCCGGCGAACTTGAATCGGCGCATCGGCTCGTCCCAGCTGCGGTACATGGTGGCGAGGGCGCGAGCCACATCGGGTCGCTGACGCAGCACGCCGGCTCGCGCCACCTGGACCTTGATGACGAACACGATCGCGTCCGACTCGGGCAACCGGCGCAGGGTCTGGCGCTCGGTGCGCAGCCAGCAAGGTGAGCCGTCGGGTGCCACGGCGTGTACAGCGAGCGGCAACTCGGTCTTGGCCGTGGCGAGGTGCAGGTGCGGGTACGGCTTGATCGACCAGTTGCGTCGCCACACCACCTTGCCGGGTTGGAGCCGGTCGAAGAACCGGTCGACCTTGTCGGAAAGGCTGTCGTAGTGGGGGACCCGCTCGTGGAGCGTGATCGTGGGTTGTCCGAGCCGGTCACGCATCCGCCACAGCGAGGGGAAGCACACGGTGCCGCCGTCGAAGTGCCAGTCGTCGTCGCGTCGGATCATGAGGCAGAGGTCGTCCTGGACGAGACGGCCGGCAGCCATCAACGGGTGCTCTGACGGGTCAGGCGGGTCGTGGGCGAGCCCCTGGCGCGCGAGCCATGCAACGACCTCGTGCAGGAGCTCGTGAGCGGCCGCCTCGGCAGTGGGGAGGCAGCCGAACACCGTGTCCGGTCGCTCGGCGATCAACCGGCGCTTGAGCGCCAGCTCCATGTCACGAGCGTCGTCGGCGAGCAGCCATGTGTCGAGCGGTGTCGCGTGTGTCCCCATGTGGACGAACGGATCGCCCGATCGTGTGTCGAGCTCGTCCAGCCAGGCGGGCGGCCCGTCGCGCTCCACCATCGTGTCGTACACCGAAACGTCGGGCCCGTACTCGAGCAGGTCGGCGGGCAGGCCAGTCTGAGGATCGAAGGAGACGGCCACGCCCTCCAGGTTCGCGGAAGCCGACCCCCACTGATCAAAGGGTGAGCGCGGCGCGGGCATCGATCGTGGCGGCCCTCGCGGCGGCCGCGAAGTCGTCGCCCGACGACGCGTAGAGGATCGATCGCGAGCTGCTGACGATCAAGTCCCCGCCCGTCGGGCGTCGCGCCGGCCCGGACGGCCGCGGCGGCATCGCCGTGTTGGGCACCGACGCCCGGCACCAGGATCGGGAGGTCGCCGACGACCTCGCGCACCATGGCGAGCTCGTCCGGGAACGTGGCACCGACCACCAGACCGCACTCGCCGTGCTGGATCCACTCGCCCGCGACCATGCGGGCGACGCGCACGTACAACGGCTCACCACCGCAGTCGAGCGACTGCAGATCGGCGCTGCCGGGGTTGCTGGTGCGACACAGCGCGATCACGGCGCCCCCGAGCGCGAAGTACGGCACCACCGAGTCGCCGCCGAGATACGGATTGACGGTGACCGCATGCGCGCCGTACCTGGTGAACACCTCACGGGCGTAGTGCTCGGCCGTCGATCCGATGTCGCCCCGCTTGGCGTCGAGGATCAGCGCGACGTCTGGATACTCCTCGCGGATGTAGGTGCACAGCCGCTCGAGCTGGGTTTCGGCGCGCTGCGATGCGAAGAACGCGATCTGTGGCTTGAACGCGCAGACGAGGTCGGCGGTGGCGTCGACGATGGCCTTGCAGAACTCCCAGACCGGGTCGGCGCTGGACTCGAGAACGGTGGGCATCCGGTCCGGATCGGGGTCGAGACCGACGCACATCATCGATCCCGACGCGGCCCAGCCGCACTTCAGCTGGTCGTAGAAGCCCACGGTGCCGACGGTACCTCCGTCAGCTGACGGTGATCGCCGCCGTCGGGCACAACTCGGCCGCTTCGACGACCTGCGGTCGCAGCTCCTCGCCGGGTTCTTCCTGGAGGATGTAGAGGTAGCCGTCGCTGCGCACCTCGAACACCTCCGGGCAGATCTGCATGCACGATCCGGTCGATGCGCACAGGTCGTAGTCGACCGTCACCTTCATGGTTCAACCCTCTCTCGATCGTCTTGGTCTCGATCGTCTTGGTCTCATCGTCTTGGCACTTCAGGATTTCGCGGCACGGTAGCCGTCGGCCTCGGCGTCGGCGGCACTCGCGTAGCAGCGTTCGGGCACCGTGCGGTCGTAGAAGCGCCCACCCGGCACGTGGTAGATGAGGGAGTTGGAGTTGCCCTTGATGGGGTATCCGGACGGACAGGCACCGTCGACCGGTGCGACCCATGTGGATGGGGGATCGTCCTCCGCCGCCGTGTCGTCGGGTGTTGCATCGACGAGCGGTGCGTCGTTGGGCGATGGATCGTCGGCCAGCGGGGTGAATGTCGTCGCCGCGCGGCGTGGCTCGTCGCCGACGAGGCGCAGCGGTACCGCATCGTCCCCCGACCAGTCCTGAGCTGGTCGTTCGAGCTGACGCCGATGCCAGACCGTGTAGGCGGCCGCGCCGACGCCGCCGATGAGGCCGATCCAGATGAGCCGTCGGATCCAGCGGAGCATGGTCCGAGACTATGACAACCGCTGGCGCCGGACGGGACATCCCGGCGGTGGCCGGGCGGACGCGGACGGAGGACGAGTCAGCGGTGCTGGCGCTCGAAGGCGGAGAGCACGGCGCGCAGCGATGCGGTCGTGATGTTGGGGTCGGTGCCGATTCCCCACCGGATCTGACCGTCGGCCCGGGAGCTCTCGACGTAGGCGACCGCGGTCGCATCGGCGCCCCGACCCATCGCGTGCTCGGCGTAGTCGACCACGTCGAACACGGTGTCGAGCGTCTTGCACAGCCCGTGCACGAACGCCTCGATCGGGCCCTCGCCGGCGCCGGTCACGGTGACCGGCTGACCGTCGATGTCGAGCTGGGCGCTGATCGTCGTGCGTCCCTCCTTGGTGTGCAGCTCGTGGCTGCGCAACCGGTGGGTGGGCTCGTCGGGGGTGTACTCCGAGCGGAACGCGTCCCACATCACGAGTGGGCTGATCTCGGTGCCGGAATCCTCGGTGATGTGCTGGATCGTCTTGGAGAACTCGATCTGGAGCCGGCGCGGGAGGTCGAATCCGTGCTCGGCCTTCATCACGTAGGCAACCCCGCCCTTGCCGGACTGCGAGTTGACCCGGATCACGGCTTCGTACGAGCGCCCGACGTGCTTGGGGTCGATCGGCAGGTACGGCACGCCCCACTGGTCGTAGTCCGGGTCGAGGGCTTCGAACCCCTTCTTGATCGCATCCTGGTGCGAACCGGAGAACGACGTGTAGACGAGGTCGCCCACGTACGGGTGCCGCGGCGAGACCGGGAGCCGGTTGCAGTACTCGGCCGTGCGGCGCAGGGCGTCGATGTCGGAGATGTCGAGCTCGGGATCGACGCCGTTCATGAACAGGTTCATGGCCAGGTTGATCACATCGACGTTGCCGGTGCGCTCGCCGTTGCCGAACAGCGTGCCCTCGACCCGGTCGGCGCCGGCCATCACCCCGAACTCGGCGGCTGCGACGCCACAGCCGCGGTCGTTGTGCGGGTGCAGGCTGAGGACGACCTGTTGACGGTTGCTGATCGTGCGCCCGAACCACTCGATCACGTCGCCGTACACATTGGGGGAGTAGCACTCGACCGTGGCCGGCAGGTTGAGGATGATCGGCCGGTCGTCGTGCGGCTCGATGGCATCCATCACCGCCTCGCAGATCTCGATCGCGAAGTCGGGTTCCGTGAGCGTGAAGCTCTCCGGTGAGTACTCGTACCGGACCACCGTCGAGCCCATGTTCTCCTCGAGCTTGCGGCACAGCTTGGCGGCGTTGACCGCGATGTCGACGATGCCCGCCTTGTCGAGCCCGAACACCACCTCGCGCTGCAGTGGGTTGGTGGAGTTGTAGAAGTGCATGATCGCCTTGGGGGCACCCTCGATGCACTCGTAGGTGCGTTCGATCAACTCCTGCCGGCACTGCGTCAGCACCTGGATCGTCACGTCGTCGGGGATCAGGTCCTCGGTGATGATCTTGCGGATGAAGTCGAAGTCGGGCTGGCTGGCGGCCGGGAAGCCGACCTCGATCTCCTTGAAGCCCATCCGCACGACTTCTTCGAACATGCGCATCTTGCGGGTCGGATCCATCGGGTCGATGAGGGCCTGGTTGCCGTCGCGCAGGTCGACCGAGCACCACAGCGGCGCCTTGTCGATGACGACGTTCGGCCACGTGCGGTCGTGGAGGACGATCGGCACCGAAGCCCGGTACTTGTCGAACGGCATCGTGCGTGGTGTCGAGTTGGCGGGCGGCATGTCAGCTCCTGGTTGCGGGTGGGCGGGTCGGTGGGTGGGGTGGGGCGATTGCGCGGATCCGAAAAATCAAGAACCCCCCGGCCGGTTCGGCGGGGGGTGCGGGCGAACGCAGATATGTGACGCTCGCCCTACAAGAGAAGGAGGAGGTCGCTGCGACGAGTCATCACCACCAACCTATCGCACCGCCTTGCCAACGGCAATGAGGTATGCGGTGTCGCTGAAGGGAAGGCAGCTCACCGGGTGAACTGCCAGATATCGTGGGCGGATCATGATCGACCCCAGTGCGCGGCCCGGCGGCCGTCGTAATGCTCCTCGCCGGCGCCGCCAGCCGCGTCGGCCGACCGACCACCACGATCGATCGGTCTCCGGCAACGGCGACGGTGGCTCGTCGTCCGGCAACCTCACCACGATCAACCTGCTCCCTCCCGTCGAGGCGCCAACCGGGTTCGCCGCCCTCGGTGTGCCCGAACGCATCGACCTCGGTCTCGCCGCCGCCGGTTTCGCGCAGCCGTTCGCGATCCAGACCGAGGCGATCCCGATCGCGTTGCAGGGCCGCGACGTGTGCGGCCGGGCCGAGACGGGGTCCGGCAAGACGCTGGCGTTCGGCGTCCCGATGCTCGCCCGCATCACCGATGTCGCCGAACCGAGCGCACCGCTCGGGCTCGTGCTGGTGCCGACGCGCGAGCTCGCCATCCAGGTCACCGAGGTGCTCCTTCCGGTGGCCGCCAAGGCCGGCATGCGCGTGCTGGCCGTCTATGGCGGCGCCAGCCGGCACCAGCAGATCGAAGCACTCGCCCGTGGTGTCGAGCTCGTCATCGCCACGCCGCTGCGCCTGATCGACCTGCTGAAGTCGGGCGAGGTCGACGTCGGTCGCGTTCAGATCGTCTGCCTCGACGAGGCCGACCGCATGGCCGACGACGGCTTCACGCCGCAGGTCGAGTGGATCTTGCGCCATTGCACGGGCCGCAGCCAGACGATGCTGTTCTCGGCCACGCTCGATGGCGACGTCGGCCACTTGATCCGCCATTACCTCACCGATCCGATCGAGGTCGCGGTCGACTCCGAGACCGGCACCGTCGGCACGATGCACCACCTCTTCATGGCGGTGCACCACATGGACAAGGACCGCGTGATCGGCGCGATCGCGCAGGGCATCCCCAAGGTCCTGGTGTTCTGCCAGACCAAGCGTCTGTGCGATCGGGTCACGACCGCGCTCGACGATCTCGGCGTCAGCGTCGCCGCGATCCACGGCGACCTCCCGCAGCCGTCGCGCGAACGGGCGATGCGTCGCTTCGCGGAGGGCAAGCTCGCCGTGCTCGTCGCCACCGACGTCGCCGCGCGCGGCATCGACATCGACGACATCGGGGTCGTCATCCACTACGAGCCGGCCAAGGACGCCAAGGACTACTTGCACCGTTCCGGCCGCACGGCGCGCGCCGGGCGTGACGGCTGGGCGATCACGTTCGTC
The DNA here is from genome assembly GCA_963722415.1 of Ilumatobacteraceae bacterium. Lineage (GTDB taxonomy): Bacteria > Actinomycetota > Acidimicrobiia > Acidimicrobiales > Ilumatobacteraceae > JALOLG01. The sequence goes on along the minus strand of CAVRNI010000057.1, from coordinate 472,503 downwards.
GAGTACAACCAGCACACGCAGATGCGCATCCTGCAGCGCGGGCTCCGCCTCGCCAACACGCCACCGGTCGAGGTGTTCAGCAACAACCCGAACCTGCGCGACCTCACGCTGTTCGAAGCCGACGCCAAGATCTGACCGGCTGATGCCGCCTCGAATCCGTTCTGGGCTGCAGCGAGATTTCGGCAGTCGCAAGCGGAAGCAGCCCAGAACTCGGGAAGCGGGCCGCGGTGTCGAGTCAGCTCGTGAGCCAGACCGGGCGGTTGGCCTCGTAGTCCTCGATGTCGTCGGCGTGGCCCAGTGTGATGCCGATGTCGTCGAGGCCGTCGAGGAACCGCTGCTGGGTCGTCGGGTCCATCGGGAACGGCTCGACGAGACCCGCCGCCGGCACCTCGACGACGAGGCGCTCGACATCGACCACGATCTCGGTCTGCGGGTCGGCGTCGATCGCGGCCCAGATCGCCTCGACCGTCGGCTCCGGCAGCACGACGGCCACCAACCCGTTCTTGGCGCAGTTGTTGCGGAAGATGTCGGAGAAGCTCGGTGCGATGACGGCGTCGAACCCGTACTGCTGCAACGCCCACACCGCGTGCTCGCGACTCGAACCGATGCCGAACGAGGGACCCGCCACCAGCACCCGGGCGCCGGCGTAGCGCTCGTCGTTGAGGACGAAGTCACGATCGTCGCGCCACGTCGAGAAGAGACCCTTCTCGAAGCCCGTGCGCTCGACCTGCTTCAGCCATTCGGCGGGGATGATCTGGTCGGTGTCGACGTCGCTGCGCTTGAGTGGGATGGCCGTTCCCTGAACGATCCGCAGTTCCTTCATCACATCTCTCCTGGCATCACGACAAGTCTCCTGGGGTTGCGAAGTGGCCGAGGATCGCGGTCGCCGCGGCGACCTCGGGCGAGACCAGATGCGTTCGGCCGCCACGACCCTGGCGGCCCTCGAAGTTGCGGTTGCTGGTGCTCGCGGAGCGTTCGCCGGGGGCCAGCTTGTCGGGGTTCATCGCCAGGCACATCGAGCAGCCGGGCTCGCGCCAGTCGACGCCGGCGGCGATGAAGATGCGGTCGAGCCCTTCGGCCTCGGCCTGCAGCTTCACGGCGTGGCTGCCCGGAACGACCATCACCCGCTTGGCGGTGACGGTGCGGCCCTCGAAGACCGCGGCCGCGGCACGCAGGTCCTCGATCCGGCTGTTCGTGCACGACCCGATGAACACCGTGTCGACACCGATCTCGCGGATCGGTGTGCCCGGTCGGAGATCCATGTAGGTCAGTGCTCGTTCGACCGACTCGCGGGCCGCGGGATCGGTGAACGAGTCGGGTGACGGGATGCGGGAGTCGATCGATGCCACCTGACCGGGGTTGGTGCCCCACGTGACGTACGGCGTCAAGGCCGAGGCGTCGATCGTGACCTGCTTGTCCCACACCGCGTCGGCGTCGGAGTGGAGCAACCGCCAGTCGTCGAGAGCCGCCTCCCACGCCGCGCCCTTGGGGGCGTGGGTGCGGCCTTCGAGATAGGCGAACGTCGTGTCGTCGGGCGCGACGAGGCCGGCGCGCGCCCCGCCTCGATCGACATGTTGCACACCGTCATGCGACCTTCCATCGACAACGCCTCGATCGCCCGGCCGCGGTACTCGATGACGTGACCGATGCCGCCGCCGGTGCCGATCTCGCCGATGATCGCGAGGATGATGTCCTTGGCCGTCACGCCAGGTGGCACGTCGCCTTCCACGTCGATCGCCATCCACTTCGGCCGCGACTGCGGCAACGTCTGGGTGGCCAGCACGTGTTCGACCTCGCTGGTGCCGATGCCGAACGCCAGCGCGCCGAACGCGCCGTGGGTCGCGGTGTGGCTGTCGCCGCACACGATGGTGGTGCCGGGCAGGGTCCGGCCCTGCTCCGGACCGATGACGTGGACGATGCCCTGGTTCGGGTCGCCCATCGGGTACAGCGTGATCCCGAACTCGGCGGCGTTGGCCCGCATCGTGTCGACCTGCTTGGCCGAGATCGGGTCGGCGATCGGCTGGTCGATGTCGGCCGTGGGGACGTTGTGGTCCTCGGTCGCCACGGTGAGCTCGGGGCGGCGCACGGAGCGCCCACTCAGGCGCAAGCCGTCAAAGGCCTGCGGGCTGGTGACCTCGTGGACGAGGTGGAGGTCGATGTACAGCAGGTCCGGTTCCCCTGGCGCGGCATGCACCAGGTGGCGGTTCCAGATCTTCTCCGGGAGCGTGTGCGCCGTCATCGCGGGTGTCTCCTCATAGCGAGCCGTCTGTAGGTCGGTCTTCCCATTTCTCATGATTTGGGATAGTGTTCTTGCGATATGGACACTGTAACGGGTGTCGGCGTACTCGACAAGGCGTTCGACATACTCCGCGCCGTTGCCGAGCGTCCGGCCACCCTCGGGACCCTGCAATCTGCGACCGGGCTGCCGCGGGCGACCGCTCACCGGCTGGCGGTGGCGCTCGAGGCCCACGGGATGCTGCGGCGCGACGACGACGGACGGTTCGACCTCGGCCCGGAGCTGGCGGCGCTCGGGCGCCTCGCCGACCAGCGCTTCCCGCTCGTCGAGTTGGCGCGTGACGTGCTGACCCAGCTCCGCGACGAGACCGGCGAGAGCGTGCAGCTGTTCGTCCGCGAGGGCACGCAGCGGCGATGCGTGTTGTCACTCCCCTCACCGCACGCCCTGCGGTGGATCGTGCCCGACGGCGCGCGGCTGCCACTCGACCTCGGTTCGGCGGGCCGGGTGCTGTCGGGTGAGCTCGGTCCACGCGGCTGGGTGGCCAGCGTCGAGGAGCGCGAGGCGGGGGTCGCGTCGGTGAGCGCTCCCGTGCGCGCCGGCGACGCGACCGTTGTCGCCGCGGTGAGTGTCAGCGGTCCGGTCGAGCGGCTGACGCGACGGCCGGGCGACCGCTTCGGCGCCCAGGTCGTCGAAGCCGCCGCCCGGATCACCGTGCCCTGACCGGCAGCTCGGTCGCCGAGGTGGTGTGGAGCCTGATCGGCCTACGCTGAACATGTGACCGCGACCGAGACCCCGATCGACGTCCTCCCGGCCAACTGGCGTGAGCAGGTTCGCGAACTGGCCGAGGCCCGCGACGCCGTGATCCTCGCCCACAACTACCAGGTTCCCGACATCCAGGACATCGCCCACCACACCGGTGATTCGCTCGGGCTGTCGCGTCTCGCCGCCGAGGTCGACGCCTCGACGATCGTGTTCTGTGGCGTCCACTTCATGGCCGAGACGGCCAAGATCCTCAGCTACGACAAGACCGTCCTGATCCCCGACGCGCGGGCCGGTTGCAGCCTGGCCGAGACGATCACCGCCGACCAGCTCCGGGCGTGGAAGGCCGAGTACCCCGGCGCCGTGGTCGTCAGCTACGTCAACACGACGGCGGCGGTCAAGGCGGAGACCGACATCTGCTGCACGTCCTCGAACGCCGTCGATGTGGTGGCCAGCATCCCCGAAGACCGCGACGTGCTGTTCTGCCCCGATCAGTTCCTCGGCGCCCACGTGCAGCGCATCACCGGCCGCGAGAACATGCACATCTGGCTCGGCGAATGCCACGTGCACGCCGGGATCAACGGTGCCGAGCTCAAGGCCCGCGTCGAGGCCGAGCCCGACGCCGAGCTGTTCATCCATCCGGAGTGTGGCTGTGCCACGAGCGCGCTCTACCTCGCGTCGACGGGCGTGGTGCCGGAGGGCCGGACCAAGATCCTGTCGACGAGCGGCATGATCACCGCGGCGCGCGACACGACCGCCCGCAAGGTGCTCGTCGCGACCGAGACCGGCATGCTCCACCAGCTGCGGGGCGCCAACACGACGACCACGTTCGAGCCCGTCAACCCGGCGGCCGTGTGCAAGTACATGAAGATGATCACGCCCGCCAAGCTGTTGCGCTCGCTGCGCGACGGCACCGACGTGGTCGACGTGCCGCCCGACATCGCCGAGCGTGCCCGTCAGTCGGTCGAGCGGATGATCGCCATCGGCACCCCGTCACCGACGGGCGAATGACCGGCGCCCCGTGCTCGATGCTCTCCTCCCGTGACGAGGCTGCCGTGCTGATGTCGTCATGTTGATGCTGCCCGTGCGCCTCGCCGCTCCGGCCCCGACGTGGGAGCGCGACGTCGACGTCGTCGTGCTCGGGTCGGGTGCCGCCGGCCTCTCGGCGGCGCTCGCCGCCCGACCGGTGCGCAGCGTGCTCGTCGTCACCAAGGACATCCTCTCGGCGGGCAGCACGGCGTGGGCCCAAGGCGGGCTGGCCGGTGTGCTGGCGCCGGATGACACACTCGAGGATCACGTTCGCGACACGCTCGCCGCCGGTGCCGGACTGTGCGACGAAGCGGTCGTGCGCGAGCTGGTCGAGGAGGCGCCGAAGTCGATCCGCTACCTGATGCGGCTCGGCGCGGCGTTCGACCCGGGTGAGGGCAGCGATGTCGCGTTGACCCGCGAAGGCGGCCACAGCCATCGCCGCATCGTTCACTCCGGTGGTGACCAGAGCGGCGCCGAGGTGCAACGCACGCTCGACGAATCGGCGCTCGGCGCCGGGGTGCAGGTGCTCAGCCGGGCGTTCGCGCTCGATCTCGTGATGGGCCGCACCGGTGCTGGTGACCCGCAGGTGGCCGGAGTGCGCATCGCCGAGATCGACGCCGAAGGTGAGATCTTGTCCGTCGGTGTCGTGACTGCCCGCGCCGTCGTGATCGCGTGTGGCGGCTACGGACAGGTGTTCGCGAGCACGTCGAACCCGCCCGCTGTCACGGGCGACGGCGTGGCGATCGTGTTGCGAGCCGGGCTCTCCGTCACCGACGTCGAGTTCGTGCAGTTCCACCCCACGGTGCTGTGGCGGGGGCCAGGGGCACGCGGTCAGCAGGCCCTCGTCGTCGAAGCCGTGCGTGGCGAGGGCGCGATCCTGTACGACGCCGCCGGCGAGCGAGTGATGAAGGGCGTGCACCCCGAAGAGGACCTCGCTCCACGCGACGTCGTCGCGGCGGCGATCACCCGACGCATGGCCGAGGCACCTGCCGGAGTCGATGACCATGTCTTCCTCGACGCCACGCACATGGGGGAGGGGTTCTACGAACGCTTCCCGTCGATCACGGCCGCCTGCCGCGAGATCGGCATCGACCCCGCCCGTGACCGGATTCCCGTGGCACCGGCATCGCACTACGCGTGCGGCGGCATCCGCGCCGGTCTCGACGGGGTGACCGCGGTGCGCGGGCTGTACGCCGTCGGCGAGGTCGCGTGCACGGGCGTGCACGGTGCGAACCGGCTGGCGTCCAACAGCCTCACCGAGAGCGTGGTCGCAGGCACCCGTGTCGGGCGTGATCTGGCGTGGCAGTTGCCAGAACATGTGGACGCGTCGACAGAGGACGTCGCCGCCGAGACGGGTGATCCGGACTGCCGCCTGCTCGATCCGGCGCGGATGACGGAGGTTCGTGCGGTGATGTCGCGGCACGTCGGCGTGCTGCGCGACGCGGGCTCGTTGGCGACCGCCGCCGGCGCCCTGGGCGCGATCACCCGAGGTCTTCGTGACGACGTCGTGCCGTCGCGTCGCGCATGGGAGGGCACCAATCTGCTGACGGTTGCCGGGGCAGTCGTCGCCGCCGCGACCGCTCGGACCGAGAGCCGAGGATGTCACCGTCGGACCGACTTCCCCGAGCCCCGCGACGTGTGGCTCACCCATCTGCGTGTGGGCGTCGATCCGTTGGGCGAGATCCACGTCGACGGCGTGCCGCCGGACGCCTGATCACCCGTCGTTGCTGATCGTCGCCGAGTCGAGTCGCTTCTCGAAGCACCGGCTGTGCGGCGCGTCGGCGTACTCCCCCCACCTGTCGCGAGCCGTGAACCCGGCGCGCTCGTACATCTGGATCGCCTCCGGCTGCCGGCTCCCCGTCTCGAGGACGAGGCGGTCGATCCCGAGGGCGCCGGCCTCGAGCTCGAGACGGTCGAGGATCGCCGCCCCGAGCTTGTTGCCCCGCGCCTCGGGCGCGACGTACATCCGCTTGATCTCCGCGGTGTGGAGCCCGGTGCCGTCGATGTCTCCATCGATCTCCGAATCGATGTCGGGGATGCGGCGGAGCGCTCCGCACGCGACCGGGCGATCGTCGAGGCGCCCGACCACGACCGCGCCGGCCTCGGGTGACACCTCTTCGGGGTCGAGCCGGAAGTGGTTGTCGGACGGATCGTCGTACCGTCCAGTCAGCTCGTCGTCGAGGCGGGCGATGAGCTCGGCCGTGTCGGGATCATCGAGCGAGGTGCGATCGATGACGAACGGTGCGGGCGGGCGGGCGAAGCGGAACGCGTACGGCGAGGCGCCGTGTCGCTCGAGGAACTCCAGCCGGCGCTTGGCCTCGTCGACCGTCGGGAGCTCACCAGCTCTGATCCACCACAACACGACCCCGGTGCTGCCCGCCGCGAACCACTCGCGCCGACGAGCGAGGAACTCGGCGTGGGCGGTTCGGTAGGCAAAGTCCTTGAGGGCCGCGACCGACGACCACACGGTCATGTTCACGATGACCATCGGGTCCTCGTATGGACGGAGCGACGTGGCGTCGCCCTCGTCGGTCTGGAGCCGCCACACGAAGCCGGGTGAACCGTCGCCGAGCCCGTTGATGCGTTCGAGGTTGTTGGTGAAGTCGGCGATCGACGGATCGTCGATGGGTGCGAGCAACGTCGCGATGTTGAGTTGGGCGACGTGGTAATCGCCTCGATCGGCCGTCACGGTCGAGAACGTACAGCGGTACTGTCGGCCGCGATGTTCGAGTTTCACCCGCTGTCCGACGCGACCAGGGATCGGCTGACCACGGCTGGGCTCGATCCCGACTCGGTGGCGGCGACGGCACGCATGGCGGTGACCGAGGACCTGATGGGTGGGATCGACGTCACGTCGACGGCGACGATCCCCCTCGACCACCGCAGCGTCGCGACGTTCGGCTCCCGCGGTACGGGAGTCGTCGCCGGGCTGGCGGTCGCGGCGGCGGTCATCGAGGTCGTGTGCGGTGACGCGGCGAGCGACTTCGTCTACGTCGTCGCCGATGGCGACCGGGTCGCTCCGGGCACCGAGGTCGCGCGAGTGACGGCACCGACCCGGCTCCTGCTGACGGCCGAGCGAAGTGCGTTGAACCTGCTGTGTCACCTCTCGGGCATCGCCACGCTGACGCGCCGTTGGGCCGACGAGTTGGCGGGCACCCGGGCACGCGTCCGGGACACCCGCAAGACCACGCCCGGGCTGCGCACATTGGAGAAGTACGCGGTTCGGTGTGGAGGCGGCGCCAACCATCGCATGGGGTTGTCCGACATGGCGCTCGTCAAGGACAACCACGTCGCCGCCGCCGGGGGAGTGGCCGCCGCGTACGAGCGGGTCCGTGCCCTCGAGGCGACGATCCCCGTCGAGATCGAGGTCGACACGCTCGACGGGCTCCGTGAGGCGATCGAGGTCGGTGCCGACGAAGTGCTGCTCGACAACTTCGACGTCGAGACGACGCGTGCTGCCGTCGTGTACCGCGACGAGCACGCGCCCGGCGTTCGGCTCGAGGCCAGTGGCGGTCTCACGGTCGAGGTCGCCCGCCGGGTGGCCGAGACGGGCGTCGACTTCATCGCCGTCGGAGAACTGACCCACTCGGCGCGGGTGCTCGACCTCGGCCTCGACCTCCGCGATACGTCACCCTGATCGTGATCGACTGAGGCAGCGCAACTACGCCGCTCGAGTCGGCGACCAGACGAGGGCACCTTCAGCGTGGGGTGAGCCGACTCAATTCAGCTCAGTAGAAACCGAAGAGCTCGGCGACCACGATCAGGTCGGTGTTGGCCGGCAGGCCCAATTGCGGGTCGCCGCCCGGGCCGAACGCCTGGTCGGGCGGCATCGTGATCATCCGGCGTCCGCCGACCCGCATCCCTTCGAGCCCGGTGACGAGACCCGGTGCCGACCCGCCCTCGGCGAGCTGGAACTGCAACGGGTCGCCGTTCGCCCAGGTGTCGAACAGGATCGCCGTGTCGTCACCGCGCACGAACAGCATGTGCGCGACCGCCGTCTGACCGGCCGCGATCGGCGGGCCGGTGCCGACGACGAGGTCGACGACGGCCAGATCCGGTGCTCCCACCGAGGGCACGAATTCGATGTCGGTCGGCGCGGCGATCTGATCCGGAGCGGGGACCACGGCGCGGGCCTCGATCACGAAGGACAGCGCGTCGCCGGGCTGGATGACCGATCCACCGGGCGGGCTGTCGCCGTATGCCAGGTCGGTGGGGACGTCGAGCTGTCGCTGCGCCCCGACCTGGATCCCGACCAGGCCCTGATCCCACCCGGCGATGACCCGTCCCTGACCGAGCGGGAACGCGTACGGGATGCCGCGCCCGTAGCTGCTGTCGAACTCGACGCCGTCGACGGTGCGCACCCCGACGTAGTCGACGAGCACCGTGTCGCCGACGGCAGCGGCGTACCCGGTGCCGTGTCGGAGATCGGTGACCAGCAGCTCGGTCGGGATCTCAGCCGGTACGGAGACCACTGGCTCCGGCGACCGCGGGATCGTGGTCGTCGAGTCGCCGGGGATCAATTCGACGTCGTCGAGCGTCGTGCCGTCGACGCTCGTGGCAGTGCTTTCGTCGGCCTGGCTCGGGTCGTCGCCACATGCTGCGAGCGCAAGTGCGAACGCGGCGATGCTGGCCAGAGCGAGGGGGCGGCTCACGAATGCGACGCTACCGGTGGACGGTCGTCGCGCGCCCCGCGAGCGACGCGAGCGACGACTGACTCGATCGCCCGCAACAGCGTTGGTACGAACTGGTCGGCGCGGGTGACGACGGCGTCGTGCTCGCCGTCGACGCGGAACGCCTCGGCGCCGGGGATCGAGTCGAACAGCTCGACCTGGCGTCGCAGCGGGACGACGCCGTCGCGCATGGTGACGACGATCGAGGTCGGCACGTCGATCTGTCCGATCCACGCGCTCGACGTGAAGTTGCCGATCGCGCTCCCGGCCTCGAGCATCATCCGCCAATCGTGCGAGGCAGCCTGCTGCACCGCCCACGGCTCCCACGTGAGGGTCTTGCGCTGGAGGTAGAACTGCTCCGTCAGCCACTCGCGTGCCTGGGCCGGTGTGACCCTGGCGAGCGCGGCGAGGCCGGTGAGGCCGAGGAACGAGAGCCGCTCGCCGCGCAGCTCGGCGAAGTACGGCGCGGTCGCGCACAGCACCAGCCCGTCCACGCGTTCGCGATGGCGGTGCCACACCAGTTGGGCGACCGCACCTCCCATCGAGTAACCGACGGGGATGAACCGGTCGATGCCGAGCGCGTCAGCGACGGCGATCACGTCGTCGGCGACGTCGTCGAGACGGAACGCCCGCTTGCTCCGGATCCCGCTGCCGTGGCCGCGATGGTCGTACGCGAACACGCGGTACTGGCGGCCGAGCGCTTCGTAACACGAGTGCCAGTTGACATCAGCTGTCGCCGTCCATCCGTGGAGCAAGGCGATCGCGGGCGCGCCCGGCAGGTCCGGCGAGGTCGCGTACGTGGATCGTGCCGCGGCCTTCGAGTTCGATGTCGTGCCCGGGCGGGAGGGCCGGCACCGGCCTCGCCTCGTTGACGACGATGTCGCTCAGGCCCGCTCGACCTTCAGGACCCGGACGCGCAGTTCACCGTTGGGCGCTTCGTACGACACCCATTGCCCGGCTTCGGCGCCCACCAGCGCGCTCCCGAGTGGAGCGGTCGGGCTGATCACGTCGAGGTCGTCGATCCGCTCCTCGATGTGGCCGATGAGGTAGCGCTCGGCGGCGTCGTCGCTGTCGCCGTCGTACACGATCGTGACGATCGTGCCGGGCGCCACGATGCCGTCGGCGCCGCCTTCGATGATCTCGGCGTTCTCGAGGATGTACTCGAGCTGGCGGATCCGCCCCTCCATGTGGCCCTGCTCGTCCTTGGCGGCGTGGTAGTCGCCGTTCTCGGAGAGGTCACCGAGCTCGCGGGCGCGCTCGATCTTGTCGGCGACCTCGATCCGCCCGCGGGTGGTGAGATCGTCGAACTCGGCGGTCAGGCGTTCGTACGCCGAGCGGGACAGTTGGTTGGCTGCCATGGGGCCGACATCCTACCGGCGCCCGCGTCGACCCTGCCGTTGAGATCTCGCCGGCGGCAGGCCACATACCTGGGATTTCGACCCGCCGCCTAGAGTCGGCGCCGTGACGAAGGGGACTGGGAACCAGGGGACCGGGTCGCACAGGATCGCGGTGATCGGTGGCGACGGGATCGGGCCGGAGGTCACCGCAGAGGCGATCAAGGTTGTGCGGGCCGCGGACGTCGACATCGCGACCACGGAGTTCGATCTCGGCGGCGCCCGCTACCTGCGCGACGGCGAGGTCCTCTCCGACGCGACGCTCGACGAGCTGCGCGGCTTCGATGCGATCCTGCTCGGCGCGGTCGGCACGCCCGACGTACCGCCGGGCGTGATCGAGCGCGGCCTGCTGCTCAAGATGCGCTTCGAGCTCGACCTGTACATCAACCAACGCCCGTTCGTCGGCACCGCCCCCGGGCACGATCGGCCGCACGCGTTCGTCGTCATCCGCGAGAACACCGAGGGCCCGTACGTCGGGGAGGGTGGCACGCTCCGCAAGGGCACCGCCCACGAGGTCGCGACACAGGGTTCGGTCAACACGCGGATGGGCGTCGAACGCTGCGTGCGGTACGCGTTCGAGCTGGCGGCGTCCCGCGAGCGCAAGCACGTCACACTCGTCCACAAGACCAACGTGCTCACGTTCGCCGGCGATCTGTGGCAGCGCACGTTCGATGCCGTCGCGTCGGAGTATCCCGACATCGCGACCGTGTACAACCACGTCGACGCGGCGTGCATCTACTTTGTCCAGGACCCGCACCGCTATGACGTGATCGTCACCGACAACTTGTTCGGCGACATCCTGACCGACCTCGGTGGCGCGGTGTCGGGCGGCATCGGTCTGGCGAGCAGCGCCAACCTGAACCCGGCGCGCACGGGTCCGTCGATGTTCGAGCCGGTGCACGGATCGGCGCCCGACATCGTCGGCATGGGCACGGCGAACCCGACGGCGGCGATCCTGAGCGCGGCGTTGATGCTCGATTTCCTCGGCGAGGACGATGCCGCCGACCGGATCCGCAAGGCGTGCGCCGATCCCGTTAGCGGGAGCACCACCTCGGTCGGTGACGAAATCGCCACCCGGGTGCGAGAATAACGACATGCCCATCACCCCTACCCCGAAGATCTGGATGAACGGCGAGCTCGTCGACTGGGACAAGGCCCAGGTGCACGTGCTCACCCACACCCTCCACTACGGCATGGGCGTGTTCGAGGGCATCCGCGCCTACGAGACCGCCGAGGGCCCGGCGGTGTTCCGCCTGACCGACCACATCGTGCGGCTCGCCAACTCCGCCAAGATCCTCGGGATGGAGCTGCCGTACACGGTCGACGAGCTGATCGACGCGACCAAGGCGACGGTGGCGTCGACCGGTCTCCCGGCCTGCTACGTGCGGCCGATCGCCTACTTCGGCTACGGCGAGATGGGGCTCAACACGCTGCCGTGCACCGTCGACGTGGCCATCGCCTGCTGGCCGTGGGGCGCCTACCTCGGTGACGACGCCGTCACCAAGGGCGTGCGCATGAAGATCTCGTCCTGGACCCGCCACGACCACAACACGATGCCGCCGGCGGCCAAGACCACCGGCAACTACGTCAACTCGTCGCTTGCCAAGGTCGAGGCCCTGAAGGCCGGCTACGACGAGGCGATCATGCTCGCACCCAACGGACTGGTTGCCGAGTGCTCTGGCGAGAACCTGTTCGTCTCGCGCGACGACATCCTCATCACGCCGCCGCTCTCGGCCGGCGCCCTCGAAGGCATCACCCAGAACTCGGTGATGACGATCGCCCGCGACCTCGGGTTCGAGGTGCGGGTCGACAACCTCGCCCGCAGCGACCTCTACATCGCCGAGGAGGCGTTCGTGTGCGGCACCGCCGCCGAGGTCAGCTCCGTCAACTCCGTCGACGACCGCGTCCTCGCCTGCCCGGGACCCAAGACGAAGGCGATCGCCGAGGTCTACGCGCGTGCCGTGCGTGGGCAGGAGGACCGCTACAAGGATTGGTGCGAGCTCGCCGGCTGAGCTCGCCGTTGCCGCTCAGCTGACGGCGTCGCGCAGCATCGCGAGGAATCGTTCGCGATCGGCAGCGATCACGACCAGGGCGTTCGGCTCGCGTCCGGTGAGCCCCAACAGGTCCATCACGACCATGCCGCGGGTGATGGCGCTCGTGGTCTCGATCTCGCAGTGGAGCCGGCGTGTCTCGGTGGCGACCGTCGGGTCGATCGCGTAGGCCATCGCGATCGGATCGGGGAGATCGAATCCGGCGAGCTTGGTCTCGTGCAGCGCGAACTCGTTCACGACGCCCTGGATGTCGATGCAGAACTCGGCCAGCGGCGTACCGATCGCGCGAACGGCAGCGGCGTCGGTCGGATCGAGCACGGCGTAATGCCGTGAGATGTCCCATCCGACGAACTCGATCGCCAGCCCGGACCGCAGCACCACGTCGACGGCGTGCGGATCCACCCACATGTTGAACTCGGCGACCGGGTTGGTGTTGCCGACGTGATCGGCGACGGCACCCATCACCACGCAGCGGGCGATCCGCTCCGGCAGCGTGGGGTCGCGTTGTAACGCCACGGCGATGTTGGTGAGCGGGCCGAGGGTCACCAGCGTGAGCGTTCCCGGGTGTTGGCGCGACGCATCGAGCAGGGCGTCGACGGCGTGGACGTCGGACGGTTTCGCGCCCTGACAGCTGCAGCCCGATGTCCCCCATGCCGTCGACGCCGTGGACGTGCTGGGCGGTCTCGAGCACGAGCTCGAGCGGGGCGGCCTCGCCGACGTGCACGGCGGCCGGCGACCCGCACAACTCGACCGTGTACAGCGCGTTCTGCACCGCTTGGGGGAGGGGCACGTTGCCGGCGACGACACCGATGCCGACGACTTCGACGTCGTCGTGGCGGAGCGCCATCACCAACGCGACTGCGTCGTCGCTGGCGGTATCGGTATCGACGAAGAATGGCCGTGGCACCGGCGCAGCGTACGCTCGACCTGTGGGTGACGTGATCGGCGAGATGCCCGACGACATCGTCGATTCGGCGACGACCCTGCCCGTCCAGCAGCTCTACATCGACGGCCGGCGCGTCGACGCCACATCGCACGAGACGTTCCGCACCGTCAATCCCGCCACCGGCAAGCCGATCGCCGACGTCCAGCAGGCGTCCGCGGCCGACGTCGATGCGGCGGTCGAGTCGGCTCGCGCCGCGCAGCGCGTCTGGGGACGCACGCCGGCGAAGGAGCGGGCGCGGATCCTGCAACGTGCGGCCGCCATCCTGTTCGAACGCAACGACGAGTTGGCGCGCCTCGAGACGCTCGACACGGGTAAGCCGATCTCCGAGACGTCGACGGTCGACATCGTGACCGGCGCCGAGGTGATCGAGTACTACGCCGGGCTGGTCCAGGCGATCCACGGCGACTACTTCGATCTTCCCCCGCACGGTTTCGCCCACGTGCAGCGCATCCCCCTCGGGGTGTGCGCCGGCATCGGCGCGTGGAACTACCCGATCCAGATCGCGATGTGGAAGTCGGCCCCGGCACTTGCCTGCGGGAACGCGATGGTGTTCAAGCCCGCCGAGGTCACGCCCCTGTCGGCGCTACGCCTCGCCGAGGTGTACACCGAAGCCGGGCTCCCCGACGGCGTGTTCAACGTCGTTCAGGGCGACGCTCGGGTCGGCCAGGCGCTCACCCGCCACCGCGGGATCGCCAAGGTCTCGCTGACGGGTGAGGCGGCGACCGGCAAGATCGTGATGGCCGATGCCGCGTCGACGCTCAAGCACGTCACGCTCGAACTGGGCGGCAAGTCACCGCTGATCGTGTTCGACGACGCCGATCTCGAATCGGCGGTGTCGTCGGCCCTGCTCGCCAACTTCTTCTCCGCCGGCGAGGTCTGCTCGAACGGCACCCGGGTCTTCGTGCAGCGCGGCATCTACGACGAGTTCGTCTCGCGGCTCGGCCCCCGCGTCGAGGCGATGAAGGTCGGTGATCCGTTCGATCCCGACGTGATGGTCGGCCCGCTCATCAGCGCCGAGCACCGAGACAAGGTCGAGTCGTACATCACGGCGGCCCGCGAGTCCGCCGCCGTGCACGTCGTCGGGGGTGAGCGGCCGTCGGATCCGGCGCTCATCGACGGCTTCTACGTGACACCAGCGGTCTTCGCCGACTGCACGGACGACATGAGCTTCGTGCGCGAGGAGATCTTCGGGCCGGTGATGGCGGTCCTGCCGTTCGACACCGAGGACGAGGTGGTCGCACGCGCCAACGACACCGACTACGGGCTCTCGGGTGCCGTGTTCACGCAGGACTTCGCGCGAGCGCACCGCGTCGCGGACGCGATCGAGGCTGGGATCGTGTGGATCAACGACTACAACGTGACCCCACCGAGCATCCCCTTCGGCGGCGCGAAGCACTCCGGCCTGGGTCGCGAGAACGGCCTGCAGACGATCGATTCGTACACGCAGATCAAGACGATCTACGCCAATCTCGGCCGCGTCGAGCGCTACTACTGAGCGCCCTGCCGGCGCTTGCGTTCGGCCATCCCGCCGATCGCTTCGAGGACCATGCGGTGGGCGGCGTTGACCGTGAGGTCGCTGACGTCGTAGGGCGGCGAGACCTCGACGACGTCGACGGCCACGACGTGGTGCTGGATGCACAGCTCACGGACCATCCGCAGCAGGTCGATGGTCGTCAGTCCGCCCGGTTCGGGGGTGCCGGTGCCGGGCGCGTGGGCGGGGTCGAGGCTGTCGATGTCGAGTGAGATGTACAGCAGGTCGGTACGCGCGAGGGCCTCGGCGATGGCGTCGGCCATCACCTCCTTGAACCCGCGCTCCCAGATCTCCTGCATCGTGTGCCAGCGCATCTGCTGCTCTTGCATCCACGCGAACGTGTCGGCGGGCGGCCAGTAGCCCCGCAACCCGACCTGCACGAACCGGTCGCCGGGAACCGCCCCCGATTCGATGAGGCGTCGCATCGGCGTGCCGTGGCTGGCCAGGTTGCCGTCGACGATGTCGGCGGTGTCGGCGTGGGCGTCGAAGTGGACGATGCCGATGTTGCCGTAGCCGTAGACATCGGCGACGGCGGTGGCCGCCGGCCACGTGATCGAGTGGTCGCCGCCGAGGATGACCGGCACGATGCCGCGAGATGCGACCTCGTGGACGCGGGCGCGGATGTTGGCGTGGCTGGCCTCGGTCTGGCCGTGGGGGCAGTAGGCGTCGCCGTAGTCGACCACCTCGATCCACTCGAAGATCTCGATGCCGAGGTCGAGGTGATATGTGCCCGGCTCGTACGCCAGCGCACGGATCGCCCGCGGACCGAACCGGGCACCGGGGCGGTTGGTGGTCGAGATGTCGAACGGTGCCCCGACGATGGCGACGTCGGGCTGCCATTCGTCGAGCTGCTCGGGATCGGTCAGGAACGGCCGCTGGGCGAACGTGGCGAGCCCGCCGAACACCCGCCCGATCGACAGCTGCTCCTCCATGCCGGCGCTGAGCTCGCGTCGCGGTTCTCCGTGATCGTGGCCAGACCCCATCGGCAGCGAGAGTAGCCCGAAAACGGTGAGCGCCCCGGGTGACGACACCGGCTTGCGCCGGCATCACCCACCCGGGGCTGCCCGAAGGTTGGGACGATCCACCACTGGTCGACCTGCTGGCGTTAGCCTCTCGCTCGACCTACACATCGCCCGTCGTGCCCGAAGGCTCGGCGGGCGATGCCGCTTTTCAGCCCGGTCCCCGGTTGCCCGGTCCGTCTCCGAAATCACTACGCCGTTCACGCTGACCCCGGTAAACCGGTGCCCTCGGTCTCGGCGTCGTGGGAGCCTCCGCTCCGGAGATCAGTTGGGGTGACCTCCGGCGCTTCCGCTCCTGACCACTCCTCCGTTGCCCCCGATAAATCGAGCGCCCGGTCTGGCGTAGCCGTGTGGCGTATCGCCCCGCCCGAACCCGCTTCCACCTCGTGGACTGAGCCCGGTTTTCCGTCTCCCTCAGCGTTGCGGCTTCGTTCGACAGACTCGGTGTCTCAGCCCCGGTCGGCATGCGCTGTCCGGTACGTCGCTTACCTTCGCGGACGTGAAACCCCAGGTCAAGTGCTACTTTTGAATCCCCAGGGTTATCCCCCGAACTTTCTGTTTACTCACAAGAAATGTTGCGTCATCCACCGGTCGTGCACAGGTCTGCCCACAGTTTCAGGCGCTCGATGGCGCCCGCTCGGCCGCCGGATCACGTCCCCACGTTGACCCCCCATGTTGACGGTTCCCCCGCCAGCGGGTTGAATATGGCGCTGATGAGCCGCACCAGAGATCTCGCCGCGTTCATCGCCATTCCGTAGCGCACGTGGCCACCGCGTGCGCGTCCGAGCCGCCCTCTGGGCGGCTTCTTCATTTCTCCGGCCGGAGTCTTTCGGCCAGCAACGACCAGTCATCGACGATGACGACTTACCATGACACGGAGGCGACGTGGAGGCGATGACGTGAGGAACCAGGTGAGCAAGCGATGGATGCGGTAGAGATCTTCGACACGACGCTGCGCGACGGTCTGCAGGTCGAGGGCGTCTCGGCCAGCGTCGAGGACAAGCTGCGGATCGCCGAGCAGCTCGACCTGCTCGGTGTGCGCTACATCGAAGGCGGCTGGCCGGGCGCCAACCCGAAGGACATCGAGTTCTTCGCCCGTGCCCGCGACGAGTTGACGCTGGCCACCAGCACGCTCGTCGCCTTCGGATCGACGCGGCGGCCCAAGGGCAAGGTCGACGACGACCCGACGCTGCGCAACCTGATCGAGGCCGGCACCGAGGCCGTCTGCATCGTCGCCAAGAGCTCCGAGTACCACGTGACCGAAGCACTGCAGACGACGCTCGACGAGGGCGAGGCGATGATCGCCGACTCGGTCGAGTTCCTGACGGCCAACGGTCGCCGCGTGCTCGTCGACATGGAGCACTTCTTCGACGGCTACAAGAGCGCCCCTGAGTTCTCCCTGCGGGCGCTCGAGGCGGCGGTGGTCAAGGGCGCCACGCACGTCGTGCTGTGCGACACCAATGGCGGATCGCTGCCGCACGAGATCGAGTCGATCGTGGCCGACGTCTACCGCCACGTGGGCAATGACGTGATGATCGGCATCCACTGCCACGACGACACCGGGTGCGCGGTCGCCAACTCGATGGCCGCGGTGCGCGCCGGCGCCCGTCACGTGCAGGGCACGTTGAACGGCCTGGGCGAGCGCACGGGGAACGCCAACCTCACGACGATCATCCCCAACCTGCAGCTCAAACTCGGACACCAGTGCCTCCCCGAGGGCCGGCTCGAGCGGCTCACGGTCGTGAGCCACCACATCGCCGAGACGCTCAACCGTGCGGTCGACCCGCAGGCGCCCTACGTCGGGTCGTCGGCGTTCGCCCACAAGGCCGGGTTGCACGTCAGCGCCATCGTGCGGGCCAAGGACGCCTACGAGCACGTCGATCCGACACTCGTCGGCAACGGCACTCGGTTCGTGGTGAGCGAGATGGCGGGCCGGGCGACGATCCAGATGAAGGCCGACGAGTTGGGCCTGACGATGGACGGTCCGGCGGTCAACCAGGTGATCGACGACCTCAAGCGGCTCGAGCACGAGGGCTACCACTTCGAGGCCGCCGACGCCTCGCTGGAACTGCTGATGCGTCGGGCGGCCGGTTGGGACCACGAGTTCTTCCGGGTCGAGAGCATGCGCGTGATCACCGACGAGTTGCCGACGGGTGATTTCAACACCGAGGCGACCGTGAAGGTGTGGGTCGGCGATCAGCGCCACGTCTTCACCGCCGAGGGCAACGGTCCCGTGAACGCCATCGACACCGCGCTGCGTCGTGCGGTCCAGCGGGCCTACCCGCATCTCGAGCGGGTGCACCTCACCGACTACAAGGTGCGCATCCTCGACGGGAGCGGGGCGACCGGAGCCGTCACACGGGTCCTCCTCTCGGCGACCGACGGCGAGCGCGACTGGACGACGATCGGCGTCAGCCCCAACATCATCGAGGCGTCCTGGCGGGCGCTCGAGGAGAGCCTCGTGTACGGCCTGCTGCACGCCCCGACCGCGACACCGTGAGTTCGGTCGGCCGGGGGACTTCGTAGGGCGACGCGATGGGCGACTGGAGAGCTTTCGGGTTGATCGCCCTGGCGGCGCTGCTCGGTGGGATCCTCGGGTTCGAGCGCGAGATCAAGGAGAAGGCGGCGGGGATGAGGACGCATCTCCTGGTGGCTTCGTCGTCCGCGGCGATCGTCGTGCTCGGGCGAATCCTCAACGACGAGGCGGTGGCCGCTGGACGAATCGGGGGCGATCCCACTCGCGCCTTGCACGCAGTCGTCACTGGCATCGGGTTCATCGGCGCCGGGGCGATCATGTTCCGCAACAGGGATCGCGAGCCACACGGGTTGACGACGGCGGCCTCGTTGTTCTTCGCCGCGACGGTGGGCATCGCCGTGGCCGTCGAGGAGATCGCGATCGCGATCGGGATGACTGCGCTGGCGCTGATCGCGTTGGCGGGGCTGCCTTGGCTGACGCGACTCTGGCGGAGCGAGTGACCGCGGTGCAGTTCGCGGCACGGAGCGCACGGAGCTAGAACAGGGGCGACATGGCTGCACCGAAGTACGTCCCGACGCTGCCCACTGACTCGCCGCGCACGTACGGCTCGCCGGATCACGTGCCGGACGACTGGAGGCCGGTCCGGCCGGGAGATCTCGACGGGGCGCAGCCGCGCGGACCGCAACTCGGGACGCAGGGGCCCGATCAGGGGTACGCGCTCAAGCTCGCCAATCTGCTCCGACCCGCGTTACGGCTCGCGCCAGGCGAGCGCGCCGAGGACGCCGTGCGTGGCTGTCTCGGCATCGCGTTGCGGAGGGCATCGCTGTTCGGGCGGGCACCCGTCATCCATGACCTGCGGCTGGCGTTCACGATCTGGGGGTTCCTCGACGACGATCCACCGACTGATCTGGTCGAGTGCCGTCGTCAGCTGTTCGCCGGCGTCGGGAACGTGATGCACCACTACAGCGAAGGCCGGCGGATCGCCGACATGGTGCCGGAGTCGACGCTCCGGTTGACGGTCGAGGAAGCAGCCGCGGCCTGGCGCGACCGATGGGTCGCCCTGACGGGCGCGACCGACTGTCAGTGATCGTGCTTGTGGTCGCCCGGCAGCGGGACGACGAGCACAGGAAGCGGTGACTCGCGGCGAACCTCGTCGGCGACGGACGTCGTGAGCAGTCGATCGAGCCATCCGCGCTGGTGCGTCCCGACGACGATCACGTCGGCGGAGTGTTCGAGGCCGACGTCGATGATCGCGCTGGCGGGGTCGCCGATGATGCCCAGTGCAGTCGCTTCGGGCAGCCCGCCCTCTTCGCCGGTGAGCTTGGCGATCGTCTCCGCCGCATCGGCGTCGGCGCTCCCGTCACTCATGCCGCCGTCCTCGCTGGCGTCACCCGCGGTCTCGGTCGGAACCATCGGCGCCCAGGCCATCGGCGACATCAGTCCCATCTCACCCGGGTAGACGGTGACCGGCAGGTACGTGCCACCGCTGACGTTGAGGACGAGATAGTCGGCGCTGTCGCCGAACAGCCGGTGTGCGGTCTCGACGGCGTGAACCGAGGAGTCGGTGTCGTCGACGGCGATCAGCACGGTCGTCATGACGCGAGACCTTCCCACGTGATCGCGAGTCGAAACGAGGCGGCCGACCGGTCGCCGGCTCGCCGGCTCGCCGCTACGGTTCGGTCATGCGCATCGGAGCTCTCATCTTCCCGACCGACCTGACGATCCGCACCGACCGGCTCGCCCGCGAGATGGAGGACCGGGGGTTCGAGTCGTTGTGGGTCACCGAGCACACCCACATCCCGACCAGCCGGCGGACGCCGTGGCCGGGCGGGTCCGAGCTGCCCGACGAGTACCGGCGCACGCTCGACCCGTTCGTCGGTCTGGCGGCGGCCGCGGCGGTGACCGAGCGGCTCAACCTCGGCACCGGCATCTGCCTCGTCGCTCAGCATCACCCGATCACGTTGGCCAAGTCGGTCGCCTCGCTCGATCTGATGTCCAACGGTCGATTCCTGTTCGGCATCGGCGTCGGGTGGAACGAGGACGAGATGGAGAACCACGGCGTCGACCCGCGGGCCAGGCGCGCCCACGTGCGCGAGACGGTGTTGGCGATGAAGGGGCTGTGGTGCGAGGAGGCCGCCGGGTACGACGGTGACCACGTGAGCTTCACCGAGAGCTGGAGCTGGCCCAAGCCGGTGCAGTTCCCGCACCCACCGGTGATCATGGGAGGTGCCGGCGGACCGGTGACGTTCCGCCACATCATCGAGTACTGCGACGGCTGGATGCCGATCCACGGACGAAGGACGGTGCTCGAGCGGGTCGGCGAGTTGCGGGCGGCCGCTGAGGCGGCCGGTCGCGATCCCGACAGCATCGAGCTGGGCGTGTTCGGTTGCCCGGTCGACGCCGAGGTCATCGAGAGCTACCGCGCCGCGGGCTTCACGCGCGCGGTGTTCTGGCTCCCGCACGCAGGTGCTGACCGCGTGTTGCCCGTGCTCGACTCGGCGGCCCCGCTCGTCGAACAGTTCGCGGGCGCCGGCTGACGTCGATCACCTATCGTCGTCGCCATGCCAGACGTGGGAACTCCAGCCCCCGAGATCGCGCTCCCCGACCAGAACGGCGAGCCCGTCTCGCTGTCGTCGTTCACCGGCCGCAAGGTGCTCGTGTACTTCTACCCGAAGGCCGACACACCCGGGTGCACCGCGCAGGCGTGTGGTCTCCGCGACATCGCCGGCGAGATCGGCGACACCGTGATCCTCGGCATCAGCCCCGACAAGCCGCCCAAGCTCAAGAAGTTCGACGACAAGTACGGCCTCGGCTTCACGCTGCTGAGCGATGTCGACCACGACGTCGCCGAGCGATATGGCGTGTGGGCCGAGAAGAAGAACTACGGCAAGACCTACATGGGCGTGGTGCGCTCGGCGTTTCTCGTCGATGAGAACGGCACGATCGAACAGGCCTGGCCGAAGATCAGCCCCAAAGACACCCCCACCAATCTGCTCAACGCGCTCGGTTGACTAGCGCCGTCCACCGCGTGGGACTTTCGAGGTCGCTCGGAGGTCGACGTACTCCAGTGCTGAGACGTGGGTGCTCTCGAGCACGACCGGACAGGCCTGGCCGGACTCGAGGGCTTCTGCCCACCGCGCCGCGCAGACGCACCACTGGTCGCCCGGTTTGAGGCCGGCGAAGCCGTACTGCGGCATCGGCGTCACGAGGTCGTTGCCGTGGTTGACGCTGAACTCGAGGAACGCTTCGTCGACCCGGCAGCACACGACGTGCATGCCAGGGTCGTCGCCGTGGTTCTCGCAGCAGCCGGTCCGGTAGTACCCCGTCACGGGGTCGTACGAGCATGGCTGGAGCTCGCTGCCGAGCACGTTGATCTGCTGCATCCCGACATCTCAGCACGTACGATGCCCCCCATGCTCGATCCCTCCATCAAACAGCTCGCCACGTCGAAGAACTTCGGGACGTTCTGCGTCAACCTGCCGAACGGGCAGATCGCCAGCCATGTGATGTGGGTCGACGCGACCGATGACCACCTGCTGATCAACACCGAAGTGCATCGTGCGAAGTACCGGGCGGTCGAGGCCAACCCGAGCGTCACGGTGACGGTCTGGAACTCCGAGAACCCGTACCAGTACGGCGAGGTGCGCGGCACGGTGGCCAGCGAAGTGCGCGGTCCCGAAGCGCGAGCCCACATCGACTCGCTCGCCCAGAAGTACACCGGCTCCGACTACGACAACCCGATCCAGAGTGAGCGGGTGATCCTCCAGATCGTTCCGGAGCGGCAACGCACAATGGGCCTGTGACGCAGGAGCGGCTCGTGAGGGGATCGTCGAGCCGTCCATCGCTTCGCGTGTCGACGGGTTGGAGCAGGTGACGCCGGTGATCGGCGTCGTCATGGGTTCGTCGAGCGACTGGCCGACGATGTCGAAGGCGGTCGAAGTGCTCGAGCATTTCGCGATCGCCCACGAAGCGAGGGTGGTCAGCGCCCATCGGATGCCTGACGAGATGTTCGCCTACGCCGAATCGGCGCGTGACCGGGGGCTGCGGGCGATCATCGCCGGGGCCGGCGGCGCCGCCCACCTGCCCGGCATGCTCGCCGCCAAGACGACCGTTCCCGTGCTCGGCGTGCCGGTGGCGTCACGACACCTGTCCGGTCAGGACTCGTTGTACTCGATCGTCCAGATGCCGGCTGGTGTTCCGGTGGCGACGTTTGCCATCGGTGAGGCGGGGGCGACGAACGCGGCGTTGTTCGCGGTGTCGCTCCTGGCCGCCGACGACGCGGCGCTTGCGACCCGACTCGACGCATACCGGGCGGACCGCCGCGAGCAAGCGGCGGGAGCAGTGCTGCCTCCCCCGTGAGTCACAACGTGGTCGGCCACGTCGTCGCGCCGCCGGCGACGATCGGGATGCTGGGCGGCGGGCAACTCGGCCGGTACGCACTCATCGCGGCGCGGAGGATGGGGTACGGCACCGTTGTGCTCGAACCCGACACGCGTGCTCCAGCAGGCGCGGTCGCCGACGAGCACCTCGTGGCGGCATACGACGACGAGGCCGCGCTCGATCGGTTGGCCGCTGTGTGCGCCGTGGTCACGACGGAGTTCGAGAACCCACCCGCGGCATCGCTGGAGCGGTTGGCGCGTTCGACGGTCGTCGCGCCGTCGGCGGCGGCGGTGGCGATCGCCCAGGACCGGCGGTCCGAGAAACGTTTCCTCGCCGCGACCGGGATACCGGTCGCGCCATGGGGTGTGGTCGAGTCGGACGCCGACCGTCCCGACGTCGGGTTCCCCGCGATCCTGAAGACAGCACAGCTCGGCTACGACGGCAAGGGGCAGACCGCGGTCGCCTCGATCGATCGCATCGGCGATGCGTGGACTGCTCTGGGCGGCGCCGCGTGCGTGCTCGAGCGGGCGATGGAGCTCGAGACGGAGGTCAGCGTCGTCGTCGCCCGCACCGCAGACGGACGGACGGCCACCTACGAGGTGTCCGAGAATCACCACGTCGACGGTGTGCTCGATCTGACCGTGGTGCCGGCCCGGGTCGCCGGTCCGGTTGCCGCTCGGGCGACAGAGCTGGCGCTGGCCGTCGCCGATGCTCTCGACTATGTCGGCGTGCTCGCCGTCGAGTTGTTCGTCGTCGACGGCCAGTTGTACGTCAACGAACTGGCGCCACGCCCGCACAACAGCGGGCACTGGACACTCGACGCGGCTCGCACCAGCCAGTTCGAACAGCAGGTCAGGGCGGTGTGCGGGATGGGTCTCGGGGCGACGACGATGACGACCCCTGCGGTGGCGATGGTCAACCTGCTCGGCGACCTCTGGCAGCGCGGCGAGCCCGACTGGGCGATCGCGCTCGCTGCACCGCGGGCGAGCCTCCATCTCTACGGCAAGGCGGTCGCCCGGCCGGGCCGCAAGATGGGGCACCTCACCGTCACCGGTGATTCCGCGGGCGACGTCGCCGCCGAAGCGTGCGAGCTCCGCGACGCGATCAGCCGTTCACGTTGACGCCGACCAGCTCACCGATCGCGTAGGTGATCGCGCACGCCGCGAGCACGATCGCGACCTGGCGGGTGATGGTCAGCCACAGCGGTCGCTCGGCGAACTTGCCGACGAGCGCCCCGACGACGGCAGCGGCGAGCACCCCGATGATGATCGACGCCCACGTTGCCGCGTTGCCGGAACCGACGAACCAAGGGATCAGGGGCAGGATCGCTCCGAACAGGAAGCACACCAACGACAACGACGCGGCGCCGATCGCCGACGGGAGGTCGTCGGGATCGATGCCGAGCTCCTCCCGGGCATGGACGACGAGTGCGGTGGCGGGCTCGCGCATCACCTCGGCGGCGGCGCGTGCCGCACGGCCGGCATCCATGCCGTGGCTCTCGTACATCGCCGCCAGCTCGGCGGTCTCGAACTCGGGGTTGTGCTTCAGCTCGCGTCGCTCCACGTCGAGCTCGCGCTCGATGAGGTCGTTCTGGGCCGAGATGCTGATCCACTCCCCGGCCGCCATCGAGATCGCACCCGCGACGGCTCCGGCGATGCCGGCCAGGCGCACGACAGAGGTGTCGACGCCGGACGCGGCGAACCCGAGGAGCAATGAGACGTTCGACACCAGCCCGTCGTTGACGCCGAACACCGCGGCCCGGGCGAGACCGCCCGACACGGCACGGTGACCCGGATGCGGATCGCGGGGCCTCACACAGCCGACGCTACCGGGCACGCCATATCGCTCGTCATCTTCGCCGTCACCGCGTGAGGCGCTCGATGACCGGCGCGAAGGCGTCGAGGTCGCGGACGGTGAAGTAGCTGACACCCCACCGGTCGCGGGCGTTGACGATCTGGGCCGCGATCTCGTCGTGCGTGCCGAGCAGCAGGAACGGGGTCTCGAGCGCATCGCCGAGTTCGAGTGTCGGGACGTCGGCGACAATCGCCGCCGCGGCCGCTTCCCGGTCGTCCGTGACGACGAGACGTTGGACGAGCGCGTTCAACTCGGGGATCTGGCCGGCGCTCTCCGCGGCGATGTGGTCGATCGTCGCGTCGAGTCGCGCCGACTGCCACCGCACCTCGTGTTGAAGGCCGTCGGCGAGGGTCTTGCCGAGCATCGTCAACCCGATGATGTCGGCGTGCCGCGCCGCGTGGGCGAGCGCCTCTCCGCCGTTCACGCCGACGAAGATCGGCAAGTGATCTTGCCGGCTCGGCATCGTCCGCACCGCGTCGATCGAGTAGTGCGCGCCGTGGTGGGTCACCTCGTCGCCGTCGAGCAGGCGGCGCATGATCTCGATCGCTTCCGCCATCCGTTGCTTGCGAACGCGTGGCGGGTCGAATGCGGCGCCGATCGCGGCGTACTCGGTGTGGGCGTGGCCGGCGCCGATGCCGAGCTCGAACCGTCCGTCGGTGACGTGGTCGATCGCGGCGGCCTCGCGGGCGAGGTGGACGGGGTGCCAGAAGTCGTTGTTGAGCACGAGCGGACAGATCCGGATCCGTTCCGTCGCGGCCGCCATCGCCGTCAACGGCGTGAGCGCCGGCCAGTGTGGACCGACGTGGTCGAACGTGCTGAGCACGTCGAAGCCGGCGCGCTCGGCGGCGATAGCGATCGCCCGCAAGTCGTCGGCGCTGTTGTCGCCGCGGACCTGGAGACCGAACCGGAAGGGACGATCAGCGCTCGGCATCCGCCGATCTTCGCGCGCCCGTCCCTTCCGGTTCAGCCGCCGGGCTTGCCGTTCCCACGTCCGTTGCCGTTACCGCCCGAGTTGTCGTTGCCGCTGCCGTGGCCGTTCGAGTTGCCATGGCCGGCGCTGTTGCCCGGGGAGTCGTCATCGGTCGCGGCGACGGTGGTGTCGGTACCGTCGTCGGCGATTGTGTCGTCGGTCGTGTTCTTGCCGCACGAGGAGTGGGCGGCGATGCTGACCTCGTCGCCGTGGCCGGGACCGGGTGGGGTCTCTTTGGCGATCGAGCTGACGGTGGCGCCGTGGTTGCCTTCGGCGCACTGCGTCTCGTCGAACTCCGTCGCCGGGTCGTCGACCAGCGTGTCGTCGACCGCGTGTCGTCGGTCGTGTCGTCGTCGGTCGTGTTCTTGCCGCACGAGGAGTGGGCGGCGATGCTGACCTCGTCGCCGTGGCCGGGACCGGGTGGGGTCTCTTTGGCGATCGAACTGACGGTGGCGCCGTGGTTGCCTTCGGCGCACTGTGTCTCGTCGAACTCCGTCGCCGGGTCGTCGACCAGCGCAGCGACGCCGGCGTCGTCGGAAACGGTGGTCGGGCCGGGAATCGTGGTGGTGGTGGTGCGTGGTGGTCGTGCCGTCGTCGACCGTGTCGCTGGCGACGACGTCGGAAACGACGGTGTCGGCGGTGCGAACGTCGCCGCGGTCATCGGACGGACGGAAGGTCGCGGCACCGGCGGCGGCGATCCCACCCATCCCGATCAGGCTGGCCGCCACGACGGCGACCACCCGGAGCGAACGCGGCGATCCAGAGGCTCGAACCGTCGCCGGCATGGAAGCCATGGTCGCGGCCATTGCGTCGACAGCTGCGTCCTCACCTGCCAACTCGGCGGGTGTCGCTGCGCCTCGGAGCGCTCCGATGACCTTGTCGAGGTCTGGTGGTTCGTTGGTCACAATCTGTTGATCGTTTCGGGCCGCCCGTCCGTTACAGCGAGCTCGTCGGCGAGCTTGCGCAGTCCCCGGTGGACGAGCACCCGGACGTGCCCCTCGCGGCGGCCCATGACCTGGGCGACCTCGTCGACCGCCAGGTCGGCGACAACGCGCAGCAGCACCGCCTCGGCCATGTCGGGCGGCAGACGGCGCACCAGCGCGATTGCCCGATCGAGCGCGCCGACCTCGTCGAACGCTCTGGCACTCGAGTCGTCGGCGCGCGCTGCGACGACGTCGACCTCGATGTCCTCCGAGCGCCTGCCGTGCTTGCGGGCCGCATCGATCTGCCGGCGCCGCGCGATCGTGAACAGCCAGCGCCGGAACGCGTCGGCGTCACCGTTGAAACGGTGGAGCGACGCGGCGACGTCGATCCACACCTGGGACGCCAGATCCTCGGCTTGCGAGCTGCCGCGACCGCGGAAGTAGCGCAGCAGCAGGTGTTGGTGAGCACGCCACAGGACGCCCAACGCTTCGCGATCGCCCGCCCGCGCGCGTTCGATCCAGTCGTCCATCGTGATGAGTATCGGTCATTCGGGTGGGCAGCAAGAGCGCGGGCTACAGTCCGGGGGGCCGAGGGGCATCGATGCGACACGATCCGGAACACGCCGAACCCGGCCTCGTCCACCCGGAGGTGGCCGCAGCGCTCGGGCGTCTTGCCGAGCTGGCGACCACCCGGCAACCCGACGAAACGGTCCTCCCCGAGTTCCTCGAGCGCTACTACCGCGAGTTGCCCGAGCCCGATCTCGACGATCGACGGCTCGACGCGTTGTATTCCATCGCCGTCGCCCATTTCGCGATCGGCCGTCAGCGCCAACCCGGAGAGACACTCGTGCGGGTGATCTCGCCCGACACCGGCATGGACGAGTCACGGCCACCGCGCTCGATCGTGTTCGTGGTCACCGACGACGCACCGTTCCTCGTCGACACGACGCGCATGGTCGTCGAGCGCCACCGTCTCGACATCCACCTGATGGTGCATCCGATGCTCGACGTGGCGAGGGACGCCTCCGGTGTCGTGACCCGTGTCGGGCATGGCGCCGGACCGACCGAGGCGTGGACGCAGGTCGAGATCGACTACTGCGACTCGGAGGCCGCAGCCGCGCTCGAAGCCGATGCACTCGCGGCGGTCGCCGACGTCCACCTCGTCGTCGACGATTTCCCCGAGATGCGCGACCGGATGGTGGCGCTCGGCGAGCACGACCCGATCCTGCCCTGGTTGGCGACCGAGCACTTCGTGTTCCTCGGCGCTGCGGTGTACGACCACGTCGACCACGGGCTCGTCGTTCGCGATGGCACCCAGCTCGGTCAGCTCCGCGCCGATCACGAGATCGATCCACCTCCGGCCGAGGCCGACGCACCGAACGGTTCGGTCGTCATCTCGCGGAGCGAGGCCGTTTCGACGATCCACCGCGGTTCGCGGCGGACGTGCGTGAGCGTGCGCGACGGTGACGTGGAGCATCGCTTCGTCGGTCTGCTGGCGTCGGGCGCCTACCGCCAGAGCGTCCTGTCGATCCCGACGGTCGGAGATCGGGCGCGGGCCGTGCTCGGACTCGTCGACGCCGGCGCCGAGACCCACACCGGGCGTTCGATCCGAAACACGCTCGAGACGTTGCCGCGCGACCTCGTGTTCGAGTTGGATGCGGATCGGTTGGCGCACCTCGTGATCGACATCGTCGGGCTCCAGGAGCGTCAGCTCGTGCGCATCTTCGACGTCGCCGAGCCGGTCGGCGCCTGGTCGACGGTGCTCGTGTATCTCCCGCGGACCCGCTTCACGGCCCGGCTTCCCGAGCTCGTCGCCGAGACGGTGGCCGCGGCGTACGGCAGCCCGTACCGCGATCTCGAGACGCTCGTCGGAGCCAGCACGCTGGCGAGGATCACGCTGAGTGTGCGCCGTCCCGATGGGTCGCCGCCGGACCTCGATCGACTCGCCGACGTGGTCGACGAAGTGACGATCGCGTGGGACGATCGTCTCCGCAGCGTGCTCACCAAGGAGCTCGGTGCGGCAGCCGGTCGATCGCTCTACGAACGGGTCGGTGTGCACGCGCCCGCCGACTTCCGCGCCAACGTGCATCCGACCCGGGCCGTCACCGACCTCGAACGCATCGATCGCCTGCTCGCGTCCGGCGACGGCCTGACGACCGCGATGAGCCATGACGATGGCTCGCCCGCCGACGAATGGCGGTTCCGTGTGTACCGCCGAGGAGAGCCGGCCGCGTTGTCGGACCTGCTCCCGTTGCTCGGCCACCTCGGGCTGGTGGCGCTCGACGAGCGGCCCTCGACGTTCGTCGTCGGCGAGGAACAGGTGCACCTCTACGACATCGGCGTGCGGGTACCTGCGGGAACCGACGTCGGGGTCCGGCAGGCCGAGCTCCAGTCGACGTTCGAGGCGCTCATGGTCGGCGAGGTCGAGGCCGACGGGTTCAACCGCCTGGTCTCGTTGGCCGGGCTGACGGCGTCCCAGATCAGCGTGCTGCGGGCGTACGCCAAGTACCTCCGCCAGATCGGCTTCGCGTTCAGCCAGGGATACATCGAAGACACGCTCTCGCGGCTCCCGCACGTCGCGTCGAGCTTGATCGAGTTGTTCGAAGCGCGGTTCGATCCGGCGCTCGACGACCGCGACGCGGCGCTCGTCGCGGCGCGGGGCCGGCTGGCGATCGACCTCGACGCGATCCAACTCCTCGACGACGATCGCATCTGCCGGGCGTTCCTGATGCTGATCGACGCGACCGTGCGCACCAACCGCTATCAGTGGAAGCCGGCGTTGTCGTTCAAGCTCGACCCGACCAGGATCCCTGACCTGCCGCGACCGCGCCCGATGTTCGAGATCTTCGTCTGTTCACCGCGTGTCGAGGGGATCCACCTGCGCGCCGGGCCGATCGCGCGTGGGGGGATCCGCTGGAGTGACCGCCGGGAGGACTTCCGCACCGAGGTGCTCGGTCTCGTCAAGGCCCAGATGGTGAAGAACGCGGTCATCGTGCCGGTGGGCGCCAAGGGAGGCTTCGTCGTCAAGAACGCGTCCGCTGACCCGGCTGAGCAACGTCTGCAGGGCGCGGAGTGCTACCGCGAGTTCGTGCGCGGGATGCTCGACATCACCGACAACGTGGCGGGCGGTGTGGTGCAGCATCCTGCCGACGCGGTCATCTACGACGGTGATGACGCATATCTCGTCGTCGCCGCCGACAAGGGCACCGCCACGTTCAGCGATCTCGCCAACGACGTCGCCGCGGAGTACGACTTCTGGCTCGGGGACGCGTTCGCGTCCGGTGGGAGTGCCGGGTACGACCACAAGGCGATGGGGATCACGGCGCGCGGCGCCTGGGAGAGCGTGCGGCGACACGCACGCGTGTTGGGGAAGAACGCCGACACGGAGCCGCTCACCACCGTCGGGATCGGCGACATGTCCGGCGACGTCTTCGGCAACGGCATGCTGCGTTCGCGTCACCTCCGGCTGATCGCCGCCTTCGACCACCGGCACATCTTCATCGACCCCGATCCCGACCCCGAGGTGTCGTTCGACGAGCGCCGGCGCCTGTTCGAGCTCCCGCGCTCGTCGTGGGCCGACTACGACACGCGGCTGATCTCGGCCGGCGGCGGGGTGTACTCCCGTGCCACCAAGTCGATCACGTTGAGCGCCGAGGCGCGAGCGGCGCTCGGCATGACGGCGGAGCGGGTGACCCCGATCGAGTTGATCCGCGCGATCATGACGGCACCGGTCGACCTGCTCTGGAACGGCGGAATCGGCACGTACGTGAAGGCGGGCAGCGAGAGCCACGCCGACGTCGGCGACCGCGCCAACGATTCGGTCCGTGTCGACGCCTCGGAGCTGCGTTGCCGGATGGTCGCCGAAGGCGGAAACCTCGGGTTCACCCAGCTCGGCCGCGTCGAGTACGCACTCGCCGATGGCCTGATCTACACCGACGCGATCGACAATTCGGCCGGCGTCGACTGCAGCGATCACGAGGTCAACATCAAGATCCTGCTCGGTGATGTGGTGGCGGCGGGCGGGTTGCCGGCCGACGAGCGCAACGCGCTCCTCTTCGAGATGACGGACGAGGTGGCGGACCTCGTGCTCGCCAACAATCAAGCCCAGACGCTCGGCTTGATGATCGCCCGTCGCCAGGCACTGCCGATGGCGAACGTGCACGCCCGGTACGTCGAGCAGCTCGAGGCCGATCACTGGCTCGACCGTCAGCTCGAGTTCCTGCCGACCGACCGTCAGATCGCCGACCGCCAGTCGGCCGGCCGCGGGCTGCTCACACCCGAGCTGGCAGTGATGATGGCGTACACCAAGAACGCCGACGTCGCCGACATCTTGCTGACCGATCTGCCCGACGACCCGGCGCTGGCCACCGACCTGTCGAGTTACTTCCCCGAGCCGTTGCGCGAACGCTTCCCGGACGCGATCCGGAGCCACCGCCTGCGGCGTGAGATCACGACGACCCGACTCGTCAACCAGATGGTCAACCTGTCGGGCATCTCCTACGACCACCGGATGACCGAGGACACCGGCGCGTCGACGAGCGACGTCGCTCGAGCCTGGGTCGCGATGCGGGAGATCTTCGGGTTCGCCGAACAGTGGCGTGAGATCGACGAGCTCGGCACATCGATCACGCTCGAGACCCAACTCGACCTGTTCCTCGACTGCCGTCGAACCGCCGAACGGTGCTCGCTGTGGCTGCTGCGTCACCGCCACCCACCGATCGACATCGAGGCGACGGCCGCCGACTTCCGGTCGGGCATCCAGTCGCTCCTCGTCGGGTTCGACGGATTGCTCTCGGGCCGCATGGCCGATTCGGTCTACTCGACGGAGGCGGCGCGTCTCGCGGCCGGCGTCCCGGAGTCCCTCGCGCAGCGGTCGGCGATCTGGAAGCTGCTCCACACCGGGTTCGACGTGATCGAGATCGCGGAACGCGACGGCGTGCCGCTCGCCACCGCGGCCACGGTGTACTGGCAGGTGTTCGATCGCCTCGAACTGATGTGGCTGTGGGATGCCATCGGCGCGTTGCCGCGAGTCGACCGGTGGCAGACCCAGGCCCGGTCGGCGTTGCGCGACGACCTGATGACCATTCTCGCCGAGCTCGCGGGCACCGTGATCCGACGCTCCGGAGGCTCGACCGATTCGTGGATCGCCGCCAACGAGCGCCCGCTCGCGCGGGCCCTCGAGATGTTCGCCGAGATCCGCCGGGCCGAGGTGTTCGACCTCACCAACCTCTCGGTCGCGCTCCGACAGCTCCGGAACCTCGGGTTGACGTCGGTGCACGAGCGGTAGCGTCGGGGGCGTCATGACAGCCCCCGCCAGCGTGCCGCCACGCCTCCGGTTCGCCCCGTCGCCGACGGGCTTCTTCCACGTCGGCGGGGCCCGTACGGCGCTCTACAACTGGGCGATCGCCCGCCGGCTGGGTGGCACGTTCGTGCTGCGCATCGAGGACACCGACGAAGCGCGCAACCGTCCGGAGTGGACCGACGGCATCATCGAGTCGTTGGCGTGGATCGGCATCTCGTCCGCCGACCCGGCGTTCGAGGGGCCGTACTTCCAGAGCTCCTACGCGAGCGCCCACCTCGAAGCGGCGACACGGCTCTACGAGTCCGGATTCGCCTACTACTGCGACCTGACGTCCGAAGAGGTCCAGGAGCGCGCCAAGGCCAGCGGCAAGCCCGGCTACGACGGCTACTCACGTGAACGTGGGCTCGAACCGGGGCCGGGCCGCGTGCTGCGATTCCGCGTGCCCGACGGGGCGACGGTCGTCAGCGACCTCGTGCGAGGTGAGGTCGAGTTCGACAACGAGCACATCGAGGACTTCGTGCTGCTGCGCGGGAACGGCACACCGATGTTCCTGCTCGCGAATGTCGTCGACGACGTGGCGATGGGGATCACCCATGTGGTGCGCGCCGAGGAGCATCTCCCCAACACGCCGAAGCAGCAGATGCTGTGGCAGGCGCTGGGACACGAGCCGCCGACCTGGGCCCATGTTCCGGTGCTGGTCAACGAACAGCGCAAGAAGCTCTCGAAGCGACGCGACAAGGTCGCCCTCGAGCAGTACCGCGCCGAGGGCTACCTCGCCGACGCGATGGTCAACTACCTGATGACGCTCGGCTGGGCACCGGCCGGCGACACCGAGATCATGCCGTGGTCGCGGATCGAGGCCGAGTTCCGGCTCGAGGACGTCAACCACGCGCCCGCGTTCTTCGACCTCAAGAAGCTGGCCGCGTTCAATGGCGAGTACATCCGGATGTTGCCGCTCGACGAGTTCATCGCGACGTGCGACGAGTGGCTGCCGCCGGAATGGGACCGCGCGGTGTTCGCCCGGATGGCCGAGCACGTGCAGACACGTGTCATCACGATGGCTGACGTCGCGCCGATGGTCGACTTCCTGTTCGTGCCTGATCCGGAGATCGACGAGGGCTCGTGGAACAAGACGATGGCTTCGGAGTTCGCGGCACCGCTGCTCCGTGACGTGGTCGACGCGTATGGCTCGGTCGATTTCGTCGCTCCGGAGTTGAAGAACACGTTGGAGGCGATCGCCGAGAAGCACGAGCAGAAGCTCGGCAAGGCCCAGGCACCCGTGCGCGTCGCGGTGACGGGCCGTACGGTCGGACCGCCCCTGTTCGAGTCGCTCGAAGTGATGGGTCGCGACGAGACGCTGCGAAGGCTCCGCGGAGCGCTGGAGCGACTGGACGCGCGATGAACGACGCTCACGTCCCGACGACCGACGTGCCGACGGCCGAGGTCCCGGTGACGTACGCGCCGGATGTCGTCGTCCCGCACGAACACGAACGGGCGCCGAGAGTAGGCGGCGGCGGACGCCGCTCGGTATCGCGGTCCGCGTCGTCGTCGTCCTCGCGGCCATCGGGCTGACGTACTACGTGGTCACCCTGTACCAGGTGTGGTCGACGGGGCGTCGCGACGAGGCCCGACCTGTCGATGCGATCGTGGTGCTCGGCGCCGCCCAGTACGACGGTCGGCCGTCGCCCCAGCTGGCGGCGCGGCTCGACCACGTGGTCGAGCTGTGGCCGCGGGGGTTGGCGCCGATCGTCGTCGTCACGGGCGGGAAGCAACCGGAGGACAGGTTCACCGAGGCCGAGGCCTCCGCCCGCTACCTCGTCGACCACGGCGTGCCGGAGGATGCGCTCGTCTTCGAGAACGCCGGCCGGTCGACGTACGAGTCGCTCGAAGGCGTCGCCGACGAACTCCACGCGCGTGGGCTGCGAACCGTCCTGCTCGTCACCGACCCGTTCCACGCCCTGCGGAGCAAGCTGACCGCCGAGGAGGTGGGTCTCGACGCCTACGTGTCGCCCACCGGGACGAGCGTCGTGACCGGTGGGACGTCGTTCACGAGGCACCTCCAGGAGGCTGCCGGCATCGCGGTTGGAAGGATCATGGGGTTCGGTCGTCTCAGTGGGCTGACCGGCTGATCGGGATACACTCCGTGACCGCATCGTGGCCGGGTCCGAGAGCTCGGTCGCACGCTCCATGGGGAGTGGTGTAACTGGCAACACAGCAGATTCTGGATCTGTTATTCAGGGTTCGATTCCTTGCTCCCCAGCTCGACCAGCCGGCCCGGTGACGACCGCCTGGGCCGGTGTGGTTGGTGCGTCGCGCTGCTAGCGTCACGGACCGCAACTCGGCCCGTTCGTCTAGTGGCCTAGGACACCACCCTCTCAAGGTGGCGGCACGGGTTCGAATCCCGTACGGGCTGCCAAGTACGACGGCGACGGCCGGGTCGCCCCGGCATTTCTCGGCGGCGTGCGTCTCGGTTTCCGAACGGACCGTCGCCGAGATGCCGCCTCGGTTCAGACGACAGCGCCCGGCACGCCGTCTTCGACGTAGAACGTGCGCTCGGTGTAGCCGGTTCCAGCCGGATCTTCGACGCTGGTGACGAAGCGCAGGTCGATCTGCAACTGCTTCTTCGTCACCGTCGCCTTCATGTACCCGCGCCGGTCGCCCTCGTAGTACTTGATGTGCGGGTTGTAGGGCACCATCGGGGCGTAGTAGGGGCCGTACGGCGTGTCGTCGCCGCCGGTGGTGATCGCCGGGGTGACGAACTCGGTGGCCACCGTCGGGGCCGCCGGGTCCTTGAAGTCGAGCTTGAGGTCGTTGACGAACGTCGAGTGCCAGTCGCCGGTGAAGAACACCGGGTTGCGCACGTGCTCGTCGACGACGGTCTCGAGCAGGCGCTGGCGCGCCATCGGATAGCCGTCCCAGGCGTCGTTCCAGTAGCGCTCGTCCTCGTACGGGAGGTGCTCGAGCTCGGCGAGCAGCAACTGCTGGCCGACGATGCTCCAGCGGGCGCGGGAGTCGTCGAGCCCTTCCCTGACCCACCGCTCCTGCCGGCGGCCGAGCATCGTGTAGTCGTCGCCGAGCGCGGCCTCGCAGCGCAGCGACTCACCGTCGCCACACGGGTTGTCGGTGCGGTACTGGCGGTCGTCGAACATCGTGAACTCGGCGAGTCGGCCGTAGTTCAAGCGCCGGTAGATCCGCAGCTCGTCGCGGTCGGTCGCACGCGACAGGCGGATCGGCAGGTGCTCGTAGAACGCCTGGTAGGCGGCGGCCCGGCGGGCGGTGAACTCCGGCGACGGCGATCCCCACTCGGGCGCCAGCCCCGAATAGTCGTTCTGCACCTCGTGGTCGTCCCACACCACGACGAAGGGGAAGGCGGCGTGGGCCGCCTGGAGGTCCGGATCGAGCTTGTGCAGCGTGTGGCGGAGCCGGTAGGTGCGCAGGTCGACCGCCTCTTCCGTTGAACGGCGCGGTCACCGGGATTCGGCCGGTCCGGAGTCGATGCCGTACTCGTAGGTGTAGTCGCCGAGGTGGAGCACGAGGTCGAGGTCGTTCTGGACCATGTCGCGATAGGCCGTGTAGTACCCGCTCGGGACGTCCTGACAAGTGGCGACGGCGAACGTGAGCTGGTCCGCCCAGTCGTCACGCCGCGGCGCGGTGCGGAAGTGACCGACCGCGCTCTCCTCACCGCCGCTGTCGAACTGGAAGAAGTAGTCGGCACCGGAGCGAAGGCCGGAGACCTCGGCATGCACCGAGTGGGCGAGGTCCGGCGTCGCCGACGCCTTGCCCTTCGCCACGACGTGTCGCATCGAGTCGTCGCGAGCGACGCGCCAGCCGACCGGGATCTTCGCCCGGCCCAGCGATGTCGGGTCGGCCGGATCCGGTGCCAGACGGGTCCACAGCACGATGCCGGACGCGGTGGGATCGCCGGAGGCCACGCCGAGTGTGAACGGATTGCTGGCGAAGCGGGGCGCCGCCTTCAACGCGCCGCCCGGCAGCAGCGCCATGGCCATGGCCGAGCCGGCGCCCCACCACACGTACTCCAGGAACCGGCGGCGGTCGATGGCCGATGACGTCAGGCGGGGTGCGCTCATGAGCCCTCCTTGGGGTGCGCGGTGACGGCGGCCACGATCGCGGATGTCGATGACACTCGGTTGAACCCCGGGCAACCGCGACGTGAACGTTGGCGTCAACGATCGTCGCACATTTGTGAGCCCGCCGATCGCGGCGCCGCGTCAGTCGGAGATCTCGACCCGGGCGTCGAAGACCTTGTCGACTTCGACGGTGCCGTTGCTCGTGGCGATCGTGAACGTCCCTGCGTGTTGGAGCTCGGCGACAGACGTCCCGACGTGCACTTCGATGTCGCCCGGCTCGAGGACGTACCTGAGCGTTCGGTCGTAGAACCCGAGTTGACCGGCGTGCACGGTGAACGTCACTGTCCGGTGCTCGCCGACGCCAACCGAAACCCGCGCGAACGCCTTCAGCTCGAGCACCGGGCGCGTCAATGACGCCTGCGGGTCCCGCGTGTTCGATGAGGTGTTCGGTGACGGCCACGGCACCTTCGAAGTTCTGGGCGTCGATCGTCGGGAGCTGCGACCCACCCACGTGCGGGTCGACGGCGACGACGGGCTGGTTCGACACGACATCGACGACCGTCGGCGTGACGAGGATCGTGCCATCCGTGAGCGTGCCACTCAGCCGGGACATGTAGCGGCGTTCCCAGCCCTCGGCGCTGTGCTGGCCGGCGGCGTAGACGACGAGGTCGAAGTCGGAGTCGTGGAGCGCCTTCGCCGCGCCCTTCAGCAGTTCGGCGCTGAACGGCTCGATGTCGGCGACGAGGATGCCGATCACGTTGGTGCGCTGGCTGCGCAGGCTCCGGGCGACGAGGCTGGACTCGTAGCCGAGGTTGTCGATGACGGCACGCACACGGCTGAGCGTGGTGGGGGCGACGCCGTAGCGGCCGTTGACGACCCGCGACACGGTCGCGATCGACACGCCGGCGCGCTCGGCGACATCGCCGATGGTCACCCTGAGCGATTCCTGTGTCACGTCGAACGGCCCCCAACCGTCGCGCACTCGACCGCAGAGGCATTTCTGCAAACGATGTCGAGAACGTTTACAACTCCTTAACAGTGCACCATCAGCGACGCAGACGCAAGTACTCCGCCGCCACCGACGCCAGAAGCTCAAGGTTGTCGCCAGGGTGCCGACAACCGGTTGGAGAGACGGTGGAACCGATGAGACCAGACAACGACGTGGACGGTGCCGAGTGACTTCCGCCTACGCCGTGATCGACGACGTCGAAGGGTCGGCCGACGATCCCGATCCGGTTCAGGTGTTCCATCGCGTGACCCAGATCGACCCCACCTGCGACTCGCCGCCCGAGGACATCCTGCAGCACTGCATCGATGCCTTGGCCGAGGTGCTGTCCATCACGTCCCCCGCCAACATGGCCCGCGTCCAGCGAATCAGCCGTGTGAGCGCCGCACTGGGAGCGCGATGCGGCGTCAGCCGGCCTCACCACCTGGCGCGGCTGGCGTTCGCATCGCAGCTCGGAACGCTGAGCCTGCCGGAGACCATCGCCCTCAAGATGCACCATGGTCGCCTGTTGACCGACGAAGAGCGCCGCATGATGCGGGGCATCGTGGATCTCGGGGCAAACCTCCTGGCTCGGATCCCCGGTCTCGAGTCCGACTGCGAGGTCCTGCGGCTCCACAGCGTTCACGCCGTGCCCAATGGGCCGCTCCCTCTCGAATCGGCCGTCCTTCGTGTGTCGATCGCCTATGACCGCCTCGAAGCCGGCGGCCACAAGCCCGACGCCGCGGTCGCGCTCCTGCGCAGTCGTGACCCGATGTACGACTCCGAGGTCCTCGACGTCCTGGAGGCGTACGGGCCGGAGAGCCTCGTCGACAAGCTCGAGCGGGCCGTCAGTGTCAACGACCTCGTTCCGCACATGGTGCTCACGCGCGACGTCACCGGCTCGGACGGCAGCCTCCTGCTCGGAACGGGTCACGAGCTGAGCGACGTCATCATCCAGCGCCTGCGGACCCTCGCCGAACGGCAGGTCATCCGCGAAACGATCCTGGTCGCGATGCTCGACGACGATCCTGCGGTCGTCGCCGGGTAGCTCCCGCAATGACGACCCGGTCTTTCGTACTGCGCTGAGGACTTACACTCGGCGGCCGTGACGGCCGACGAACGACTGACCGAGCTCGGAATCGAACTGACGACGCCGTCGGCGCCGGCCGGCATGTACGTCCCCGCGGTGCGAACGGGTGACCTGCTGTTCCTGTCGGGTGCCGGTCCGGTCCGCCCGGACGGCAGCGTCGTGGTCGGCAAGGTCGGACGTGACCTCGACGTCGACGAGGCCCGTCACGCAGCGCGGCTCGTCGGATTGCAGCACCTCGCCGTGCTGCGAGCCGAGCTCGGCAGTCTCGACGCCGTGAAACGCGTCGTCAAGGTGCTGGGCATGGTGAACTGCGCACCCGGCTTCAATCGCACCCCACAGGTCATCGATGGCTGGTCCGAGTTGTTCATCGAGGTGTTCGGCGAGGCCGGCCGCGGTGCCCGCTCGGCCGTCGGGATGGCCGAGTTGCCATTCGACATCGCGGTCGAGATCGAGGTCATCGTGGAGATCGATCGTTGACGCTGTCTGCGTCGCGGACCGACGATCCACGTCCGCAATGACAACGGTGCTGTGGTCACTCGACCATGAGCTCGCCACCCGGCCCCGCGTCCGTGTGAACCAGGTCGGCTACCTCACCGACGGTCCCAAGCAGGCAGTCCTGATCTCGGATGCCACGGCTCCGGTCCGCTTCGAGGTTCGCACCGGGTCCGGTGCGACGGCGCTGGTCGGTGAGTCGGCACCGTGGCCGGTGCGTCCCGACCCGTCGTCCGGGATGCGGGTGCATCAGATCGGGTTTCGAGCCGTCACCGAACCCGGCGACGGCTACCGCGTCCTCGCCGACGGCGCGGCCAGCCGGCCGTTCACGATCGCTTCCGACCCGTACGGGACGCTGGCAGCGGATGCGTTGCGGTTCTTCACGCTGCAACGCTCTGGCGCCGCCATCGACGACTCGGTCGCTCCCGGGTACGACCGACCCGCCGGGCACGTCGGCGTGCCGCCGAACCGCGGTGACACTCGAGTGCGCACGTGGACCGGCCCCGACGCGGAACGCCTGTATCCCGGTTGGCGGTGCGACGGTGAGTTCGACGTCGCGGGCGGATGGTACGACGCCGGCGACCACGGCAAGTACGTCGTC
Source organism: Ilumatobacteraceae bacterium (assembly GCA_963722415.1). Classification (GTDB taxonomy): domain Bacteria; phylum Actinomycetota; class Acidimicrobiia; order Acidimicrobiales; family Ilumatobacteraceae; genus JALOLG01. The sequence goes on along the minus strand of CAVRNI010000057.1, from coordinate 433,707 downwards.
AACGCCGGGCTGTCCGTCGCCCAGCTCCTCTCGGTCCGTGAGCGCTCGCTGCGCCACCGGCCGACGCACGGGCCGGTCTCCTCGATCGACGAACAACTGCTGACCGAGTGCCGTTGGGAGCTCGACTGGATGCTGCGCATGCAGGTGCCGGCCGGCAAGCCGCTCGCAGGCATGGCGTTCCATCGCGTCCACGGCACCGAATGGGCGCCGATACCGATGTGGCCGCACGAGGACCCCACCGAACGGGTGCTGCACCGTCCGTCGACGGCGGCGACCCTCAATCTGGCCGCGGCTGCCGCGCACGGTGCGCGGGTGTTCGCCGGCGTCGACGCCGCGTACTCCGCACGGCTGCTCGACGCAGCGCGGATCGCCTACCGTGCGGCGCGCGAATCTGCGGTGCTGCTCGCGCCCGATGACCACGGTGCGTTCGGCGGGGGTCCGTACAACGACGACGAGCTCGATGACGAGTTCTACTGGGCGGCCGTCGAGATGTTCCTCACCACCGACGAAGAGACGTTCCTCGTCGACCTCGAGCGTTCGCCGTGCCATCACGACGACGTGTTCGATGCGGACGGCTTCGACTGGGACCGTGTTGCCGTACCCGCTCGACTCGATCTCGCCACCGTCGACAGCCGGCTTCCGGACAGGTCGCGAGTGCGGGATTCGGTGATCAGCGGCGCCGACCGGATCGTCGGGCTGCAGCGGTCGCAGCCATGGGGCCAGCCCTACGCGCCCGACGCCGGCTGGGACTGGGGTTCCAACGGGCGGATCCTCAGCAACCTCGTCGTGCTCGCGACCGCCTACGACCTCACCGCCCGAACCGACTACCTCGACGCGACCGTGACCGGCATCGATTACCTGTTCGGGCTCAACGCCCTCGGCCAGAGCTACGTCACCGGTTATGGCACCGACCACACTCGTCATCAGCGCACCCGCCATTTCGCCAACGACCTCGACCCCGCGTTCCCGCCTCCGCCCCGTGGTGCGATCGCCGGGGGTCCGTGCTCGAAGACGTACGCGGGCTTCCCGTCCGACGATCGGCTCCGCGAGCTGCCGCCGCAGCTCTGCTATCTCGACGAGCCGACGTCGGAGAACACCAACGACGTCTGTATCCGATGGAACGCGCCGCTCGTGTGGATCGCCGCCTTCCTCGCCGACGCCCAGGAGGCGCGTTCGCGCCTCGCCTGACAGCACTCGCGGGTGCCCGCGTCCTACGCTTCGCGACGTGGCGCTCGGCGATTACCTCGCCTCGGAGATCGCGCTGGACTGCGCTGATGGCCTGTTCAGTCGCCGCGAAGCGGTGCGACGGTTGATGCTGCTCGGCCTCACCGCCCCGGCCGCCGCTGCACTGCTGGCATCGTGCGGGAGCGACGACGACGCCGAGCCTGCTGCGGTCGACCCCCACCGGCGCCACCTGGCGCGACATCCGGTACGGCCACCGCATCGACCGCGGCCGGGACGTCTCCCGCCCCGTCGGCGTCGGCGTCGACCGACGTGCCGGGCACCGCCGCGCACGACACCGCGTCGAGCGAACCGGCCACGACGGCCGGAGACTCCTACCGCCCCGTCCGGCGAGGAGATCCGCTTCGCCGGCCCACGAGGTGAGCTGATCGGTGTGCTCGCGACCGCGCCGGATCCGAACGGTGCCGTCCTCGTGATCCACGAGAACCGCGGTCTCACCGACCACATCCGTTCGATCCCGCCGCGGCTCGCGGCCGACGGCTACACCGCGCTCGCCATCGACCTGCTCTCCGAGGAGGGAGGCACGGCCGCCCTTCCGTCAGAAGGCGACGCCACCGCCGCGCTGGGCAACGCGTCGGCCGAACGACTGCTCGAAGACCTGCGGGCCGGGCTCGACGAGCTCGAACGACGCGCGCCCGGCGCCGAGCTGGCGGCGATCGGCTTCTGCTTCGGCGGCGGGATGACGTGGCAGCTGCTGGACGCCGGCGAACCACGCCTGTCGGCGGCCGTCCCGTTCTATGGTCCCGCTCCGGCCGACGCCGACTTCAGCGGTTCACCGAACGCGGCCGTCCTCGGCATCTACGCCGAGCTGGACGCTCGGGTCAACGCTTCGCAGGAGACCGCCCGCACCGCCCTCGAAGCGGCCGGCCTGGTCCACGAGATCCGCGTGTTCCCGGGTGTCGATCACGCCTTCTTCAACGACACCGGCGCGCGCTACGACGCCGACGCGGCCGCCGAGGCGTACCAGGCGATGCTCGACTGGTTCGGCCAGCACCTCGCCGTGTAGGCCCGCCGCGACGACGCCCGACGCCGGTTTTTCGGGTGTCGATGACGGCGTTATTGTCCTGCGAACCGCCCACTCGGAAGGACAAGCAATGAGCACCGACTCCCCCAAACCCGACACCATCGTCCTCATCCACGGCTTCTGGGTGACCCCCCGGTCGTGGGAGCACTGGATCACTCGCTACGAGAGCGCCGGCTACCGCGTTCTCGCACCCGCCTATCCCGGTTTCGAGGTCGAGGTCGAGGCGCTCAACGCCGACCCCTCGCCGATCGAGGCCGTGACCGTGCCGCAGATCATCGAGCACCTCGAATCGGTCGTCGGCGGGCTCGACGCGCCCCCGATCCTGATCGGGCACTCCGCCGGCGGCGTGTTCGTGCAGATCCTGCTCGACCACGGATTCGGCGCCGCCGGCGTCGCCATCAACTCGGCCCCGACGGAGGGCGTGAAGCGGGTACCGCTGTCGCAGGTCCGGGCGACGTTCCCGGTGTTGAAGAACCCCGCCAACCGCCACAAGGCCGTCGGGTTCACGCCCGAGCAGTGGCACTACGCGTTCACGAACACGTTCAGCGAGGAGGAGTCGTTGGCGTTGTACGAGCGCTACCACATCCCGGCGTCGGGCAGCATCTTCTGGGGCAGCGCGCTGGCGAACATCCACCCCGGCCACGACGACAACTGGGTCAACTACGAGAACGACGCCCGGGCACCGCTGCTGTTCATCGCAGGCAGCGAGGACCATCTGATGCCGCCGTCCATCCAGCGCTCCAACGCCAAGCACTACAAGTCGAAGAACACGCTGACCGAGGTGAAGGAGTACGAAGGCATGGCACATCTGCTGCCTGCCCAGGCCGGCTGGGAGGAGGTCGCCGACTACGCCCTCGAATGGGCGGTCAGCCACGCCAGAGTCGACGCGTGACGGACATCCGCGTCACGCACATCGGCGGGCCGACGATGCTGATCGAGGTCGGCGGGTGGCGCCTGCTCACCGACCCGACGTTCGACGATCCCGGCCGGAAGTACAGCTTCGGTTGGGGCACGTCGTCGCGCAAGGTGGCCGGTCCGGCCATCGCGGCCGGAGAGCTCGGACCGATCGACGCGATCCTGCTCACCCACGACCACCACGCCGACAACCTCGATGACGCCGGACGGGCGTTGTTGCCGGTCGCCGGACGCCGTCGTCACCACCGTCTCCGGCGCGGCAGCGACTGGGCGGCAACGCTCGAGGGCTCGAGCCGTGGGGCGTCACGCGGCTCGAGGCGCCCGACCGACCGTCGATCGACATCACGGCCACGCCGTGCCGCCACGGTCCACCGGCGAGCCATTTCATCGTCGGCGACGTGGTCGGCTTCGCCCTGCGGTGGGACGGGCAGGAGCACGGCGTGTTGTGGATCTCCGGCGACACGGTGCTCTACGACGGCGTGCGTGAGGTCGCCGATCGATTGCAGGTCGGCACCGCGGTCTTGCACCTCGGTGGCGTGCGATTCCCGGTGACGGGCCCGGTGCGCTACACCATGACGGCCCAGGACGCCGTCGAGGTGTGCCGCCTCGTGCGTCCGCGCACCGCCATTCCCGTCCACTACGAGGGGTGGTCACACTTCCGGCGAGGACCGCGCCGCGATCGAGCGCGTGCTCGCCGACGCACCGGAGGACGTCCGGCGCTGCATCCGCTGGGTGCCGATCGGCATCGGGGTCGAGGTCGCCGCGTAGCCGCTTCGCCCGTCGGCGATGTCGGATCAACCGCCCGAGATGGCGGGGATGATCGACAGCTCGCCACCGGGTGCGATCGGTGTCGCCAAGCCGTCGAGATCCCGCACGTTGTCGGGACCGACGAACAGGTTGACGTGCACCCTCGTGCGGCCGAGCTCGTCGCGCACCCGGCGCTCCAACGCCGGGTACTCGACGGCGAGGGCGTCGAGCACCGACCCGACCGTCACCGGATCACCGTCCGCATCCGGCTGATCCGGCCGCGCCGTCCGCGTCGCCGACGTCGACCTCGACCGTCTGTGAACCGGCGACGAGCTCCCGCAGGGCGGTCGGGACACGGACTCGAACCTTCACGGCGTCAGCCGACCGGCGCCGCTCGCACCGACACGACGGGCGGCAGATGGTCGGCGAGGACGCGCCACGACTCGCCGTCGTCGATCGAGCCGTAGACCTCGCCGGTGCGCGTGCCGAAGTAGAGGCCCGCAGGGTCCTGGCCGTCGTTCGTGAACGCGTCGCGCAACACGGTGAGGTGGGCGTCGGCCTGCGGGAGCCCCTTCGTCAGGGCTTCCCACGACGCCCCGCCGTCGACCGTGCGCCACACCGTGCAATGACCGTCCGGTGTGCACCGGTACTCGTCGCTCTCGAGCGGCAGCAGGTAGGCCGTGCCGGATCGGGTTGGGTGGGCGACGACCGGGAAGCCGAAGTCCATGCCGGCGATGCCCGTCATCGCCGTCCATGACCCGCCCCCGTCGTCGCTGCGGTAGATGCCGCCGTGATGCTGCAGGTACAGCCGCTCAGGATCGCCGGCGTCGCGGGCGACCTTGTGGACGCACTGGCCGAACTCCAGCACGGGTGAATCGGGCATGAAGGGAACGACGATGCCGGCGTTGCTGGCCCGCCACGATTCGCCGCCGTCGTCGCTCAGGTACACCCCTGCCGCCGAGATCGCGATCAGGAGGCGCTGGGGGTCGTCGGGGTGGACGAGAACCGTGTGGAGGCACAGCCCGCCGCCGCCCGGCTCCCATTGCGGGCGGTGCGGGTGGTCCCACAGTCCACGTACCAGCGAGAAGCTGCTCCCGCCGTCGTCGCTGCGGAACAGCGCCGCCGGCTCGACACCCGCGTACACGACGTCGGGTTCGTCGGCCGGGCCCGGCGTGAGCTGCCAGATGCGGGCCAGCGAGGCATCGCTGCCCGTCGGGGAACGCGAGCGATGCCCGTTCGTCCTCCGACCAGCTGGCACCCAGATCGTCGGAGCGCCGCAGGACCGGGCCCCAGTGGTTGCTGACCGACCCGGTGTACAGGCGGGGCCCGGCGCCGCGGGTGTCGATGCACGTGGCGTAGACCTCCTCGCCCGGAAACGAGGGCCCCGTGAGCTCGAACTGCTCCCGCCCGTCACCCGAGCGGAGCGCGAACAGACCCTTCGTCGTGCCGATCAGGACGAGCGTGTCCACCGACGTTGGACGGTAGTCGGATTCTCGAGATGTCGCGGTCACATGACGTTGGACCGCCCGGTCTCGCCGGAACTCATCGCGTCGATGCCACGACGATTTGGGCTGCCAATTTTTTCGGCACCCGAAAGGATCAGCAGCCCAGAACGGATCAGGCGGCCGAGGCGGTGGGCGTCCCGATCACGTGCCACGGCAGCGACTCGGTGCCGGCGGTCCCACCGTGGAGCACGACGTGCACTGCGCTCGTGACGAGCTCGTCGGCGATCAGCACCGCGCGTGGCGTCGTGAGCACCGTGCCCGAGCCCGGCCCGTACCGCCGGTCGGGCGAGCTCGGGTCGGCGAGATCGACCACTCGCAATGCGCCCTCCACGACGCAGAACGACTGCACGTCGAGCGTGCCCGAGAGCTCGACCGGTGTCCCGATCGGCCACGCCACGTGCCAGACCTGGTACGCCGACGTCGACAGGAGGATCGACCCCGTGGCCTCGGTCGGGCCACCGTTCTTCTGGTCGTTGTCTCCGTCGTTCCATGGTGCGGTGGAGCTGGCCAGCCCGCTGGCGATCGACCACAACCAGGGTTGATCGGGCGGCTGGGAGGCGGGATGCGCTGACCGCGAGGCGGCCCGCAACCGCGCCGGGACGTCGTGGTCGCCGGGCCAGGTCGTCCGGTGGAGGGTGTTGGGAGGGGTTGGTCATGGCGATCTCGTGGGGGTCCGAGCGGCTCGCTCGGCGCAGGCGTCGAGGGGGAGCCGCCTGCGCCGAGCCCCGTCGAGGGGAAGAGCCAATCAATTGTTGACTCAACTAGTCAACAATTACCACGGTGCCAGTCTCGGGCTGCCAAGTCAAGCCCTGATGCGTGTCGAGAGCGTGACATCCGCCATCACGCCAGCCCGACCGCATCGCTCCGATCCGTCAGACGTCGACGGTCTCGCAGACGGCGCGGGTGCCGTCGATGACCACGTGCACCCGTGTCCCGGGATCGGCCGACGCCGAACCGGTGCCCTGCACGTGAGCCGCCACGAGCGTGTCGAGCACGTCGAGGCGAGTGGTGACCACCGAGGACGCGCCCTGGAACGTGCGGCTGACGACGGTGCCGGGCAACCCGCCGTTGTCGTCGCCGGACAACCGGACATCCTCCGGTCTGACGAGCAGGTTGATCGACTCGCCCCGCTCTCGCGTCTTGGCGTCAGGCACGGCGACGGCGGTTCCGGCGACCTGCACGCTGTCGCCCTCGCCGACGGTGGCCGGGAGCTCGTTCATCGAGCCGACGAACCGGGCGACGAAGGCGCTGGCCGGATGGCGGTAGACCTCGATGGGCGTCCCGAGTTGCTCGAGGTGACCCTGCGACATCACCCCGATCCGATCGGAGATGCCGAGCGCTTCCTCCTGGTCGTGGGTCACGAGCAGCGTCGTGATGCCGAGCTCGGTCTGGATCCGGCGGATCTCGTCGCGCAGCTGAGAGGCGCACCTTGGCGTCGAGCGCCGACAGCGGCTCGTCGAGCAGGAGCACCTCGGGCTGCACGGCGAGCGCCCGGGCGAGGGCGACGCGTTGCTGCTGGCCACCCGACAGCTGGTGCGGATAGCGGTCGGCGAACGCGCTGAGCTGGACCAGCTCGAGCATCTCGGCGACCCGGTGCTTGCGTTGCAGGCTCGGGATCTTGCGGGTCCGCAAACCGAAGTCGACGTTGAGCGCGACGTTGAGGTTCGGGAACAGGCTGTAGCTCTGGAACACCATGCCCATGTTCCGCTTGTGAGCCGGCTTGTGCGAGATGTCGACACCGTTCAGCGACACCGATCCGGAGTCGGCTCTTCTCGAACCCGGCGGCGATGCGCAGCGCGGTGGTCTTCCCGCACCCGCTCGGGCCGAGCAGGCTGATCAGCTCGCCGGGCTCGACGGCGAGGTCGAGCCCTTCCAGCGCGACGGTTTCGCCGAACGTCTTGCGGGCCGAGGTGTAGGTGAGTGCGCTCATCGTGTCGGTGATCCCGTCTAGAAGACCGTTGGTGGCGGGCCGTGCCGCGCCCCGCTTGCGGGTCAGCAGGCTCAGGACCGCGAACAGCGCGGTGGTGGCCACGAGCGCCAGGAGGCCGAGCCCGATGCCGCCCTGCGGCTCGCGTCTGCTGGTACTCGAACATGAACTGCGGCAGCGTCTGCTTTCAGCAGCACCCTGGCGACGGTGAACTCGCCCAGCACGACGGCGGCGGTGAGGAACGACGACGAGATGATCGCGGTGCGCAGGTTCGGGATCAGGGCCCGCCGCAGCGTGGTGCCCCAACCGGCGCCGAGGCTGCGCGACGCGTCGACGAGCGTCTTGACGTCGACCGCCCGGACGCCGGCGTCGATCGCCCGGAACGTGAACGGAAGCGCGAGCACGGTGTAGAACGGGATCAGCGAGTAGTCGGAGTTGAGGAACCACCGGGCGTGCGGCTTGATCGGCAGGATCCCGGCGACCAGCGCGATCGGTGGGATCACGTACGGCGAGCACGGTCAGGAACTCGACGAACGTGCGGGCCTTGGGCATGCGCAGGTGCACCCACAGCGTGGTGGGCAGCAGCAGGGCGAGCGTCAAGACCACCGTGCCGACGGCGAGCTTCAGGCTCAGCCACAACGAGCTGCGGAACTCGGGTTCGTCGAACGCCTTGGTGATGCCACTGAACGACCAGTTGTCGAACAGCGTCGACCAGCCGAGGCGCACCATCGGCACGTTCTGCAGCGCGAACCGCGCCATCGCGATCAGCGGGAGGACGAAGAACAGCCCACAGACGATCACCACCGCGATCGGTCACCAACCGACCGAGACCGCGGGCCGGGCGCACACCAGTCGGCAGGAGCCGCCGGCGGGCCCGTCGTCGGGCGCGCCGTCGTCGACGATGGCGCTGAGACCGGTCGGATCTACGACTGCCATCGCTCGGCCCGTCTTGCGCAGCATCCAGTACAGGCCCATCGAGACCGCCATGATGATGATCATCCAGGCCGCGAGCGAGAAGCCCAGTTGGTCCTGACCGGCGAAGTCGCCGCTCAGGTAGAACTGGATCCGCAGCGGGACGATCAGCGACTGGTCGGTCATCGCCCGCGCCGTCGCGTAGGCGCTGAACGAGTTGGCGAACAACAGCAGGAACCCGCCGAGCAGCGACGGCAGCGAGGACCGGCAGGCCGATCCGCCGCCAGTACGTGAACGTCGTGCCGCCGAGGTTGGCGCACGCCTCGCGCCACGACGACCTTCAGCCCGTCGATCGCCGGCAGCGTGATGAGCACCATCAACGGGATGTTGAAGTACGAGTAGACCGCGACGAACCCGGTCGTCGTGTCGAGTTGGAACCCGTTGCCGTACAGGTCGTAGCCGAGCCCTTCGAGGATCTTGGTCATCAGCCCTTGGCGGCCGAGCAGGGCGATGAACGCGAACGCCAGCGGGACGCCGCCGAGGTTGGCGGCCACACCGCTGAACGCGATGACGAGCGAGCGCAGCCACTTCGGTCGGCGGATCGAGGCGGCCGCGTAGGCGAGGAAGGCGCCGACGACGACGCCGAAGGCGGCCGCCAGCGCCGACAGCTTCACCGAGAACTTGAACGCGTCGAGGTTCTGCCCGGTGAAGGCGTCCTTCAACGCGTCGAGCCCGAAGTTGCCCTGCTCGTCGAACGAACGCCTTCGAGAACACCGCGATCGCCGGCATGACGAGGAACAGCGACGAGAAAGGCGAAGAACGGCGACGAGCCCGACCCACGCCCAGTTGCGCGGCGCCCGTGGCGACGGGCGCGACGGGGGCCGCACGCAAGGTGCGACCCCCGTCGACGAGTACTGCTTCGGTCACGATCGACGTCAGGCGTCGGCGACCATCGGGCCCCAGTTCTCGCCGAGCACCTCGGCCGCGGCCGCGATCTGGGTCGGGCGTGAGGAACTCGACCTGCGCGATCAGATCGGCCGACGGCAGGTTGGCCTTCGCCGCCTCGTCGACCAGGCCGGCCTCGACCAGGGCTTCGAAGCGGGCCGGCATCGCGCCGCCCTCGAGGTAGCCGAGCGCACCTTCGTCAGAGAGGATGTGCTCGAGCCAGAGCTTCGAGCACGCCTGGTGCGGCGAGTCCTTCACCACACCCTGGCCGTAGAAGCCGCCGTACACGCCGTCGGTCGGGAAGTGCGTCTCGTACGTGAGGCCCGGCTTCCTCGAGCTGGCGCGCCAGGCCCGGGATGTTGTAGCTCCAGTCGAGGGCGATCGGCGTCTCGCCGGACAGCACGCGTCGCCTGGGTCGACGTCGCTGCCGACGAGGTTGCCCGACTGCCTTGAGCTCGGCGAAGAACTCGATGCCGGGCATGATGTCGTCGGCGTTGCCACCGTTGGCGAACGACGCCGCCATCACCGCGGCGAACGCGGCGCCGGACTCACGCGGGTCGCCGTTGAGCGCCACGACGCCCTCGTACTCCGGCTTCTTCAGATCGGCGAACGTCTGCGGTGCGTTCGGCACGATCGTGCGTGTTGGTCGAGATCGCCATGATGCCGTAGTAGGCGGCGGTCCAGTTGTTGTCGACGTCGACGAGGCCCGGTGGGATCTCGTCGATCACCGTCGGGACGTAGGGCTCGAACAGGCCGGCGTCCGCCATCTCCTGGGCGATGGCCGGGCTGACGTCGACGCTGTCGGGCATGTCGTCCTGGCCGGCGAGCGTCTGGACCGCCTCCATCTCCTCCCGCGACGAGGCGTTCGGGTTGGCGACCGGGTTCTCGATGTCCGGGTACTTCTCGCGGAAGCTCTGCAGGATGCCCCTCGTAGTTGGCCCACTCGTCGGGCAGGGCGATCAGGTTGACCTGGTTGCCCTCGGCCTCGCATTCGGCCGCGAGCGCCGACAGGTCGCCGCCCCCAGATCGGTGCGTCGGTGCCGTCCGGTGCGTCGGTGCCGCCGGTGCGTCGGTCGCGGCCGGTGCGTCGGTCGCGGCCGGTGCGTCGGTGGCCGCGGGTGCCTCCGTCCCCCCTGTGTCGGCCGGTGCGTCGGTGGTTGCGCTCTCCTCGTCGTCGTCGCCACATGCCGAAAGCACGAGGCATGTCGCGGCGAGAACCATGGCGCTCGTTCGTCTTGCGCTGAGTTTCACGTTGTTCGACCTTCCTGTTCACGTAGGGCCAGTTCACGATGGCCTGGTGTGGGCACAACCTAATCCGCCGGACCTGCCCAGGGTTCCGTCTGGCACCGAGAGTTCGCCCAGCGTTCACCCCGCCGACCGCTGCGCCGCCCCTGGGCTACCCTCGATCCCGGGGAGGGTGTGCAGGGACCATGGAGCTCGCTGAGGTGATCGCCAACGTCGACGCCGGCCGGATCCCGGCGTCGATCTACAGCGATCCGGCCATCTTCGCCCTCGAGCGCGAGCGGCTGTTCCCACGCACCTGGCAGTTCCTCGCCCACGAGTCCGAGATCCCCGACCCTGGCGACTACGTCGTGCGCCGGATCGTCGACGACTCGTTCATCGTGTCGCGCGACGGCAGCTGGCGAGATCCACGTGCGTGCTCAACGTGTGCCGCCACAAGGGCATGCAGGTCTGCCGTGCCGAGACCGGCAACGCGTCGCACTTCCGGTGCCCGTACCACGCGTGGACGTACCGCAACGACGGCCGGCTGGTCGGTGTGCCGTTCCACGAGGAGGCGTACGGCGGCGACCGCCGGGTTCGACAAGGCGGCGCACTCGTTGCTGTCACCGCCGCACGTCGCGTCGTACCGCGGTCTCGTGTTCGCCAACCTCGATCCCGGCGGCGGTGCCGCTCGAGGATGCGCTCGGCGACTTCCGGTTCTTCCTCGATCTCTACGTCAACCAGAGCGAGGCCGGCGTCGAGCTGCGTGGTCCGCAGCGGTGGCGCATCGCGTGCAACTGGAAGATCGGCGCCGAGAACTTCGCCGGCGACTCGTACCACACGCCGCACACCCACGCGAGCGTGGTCGACATCGGGCTGTTCCGCGAGCCGACGGCGAACAAGCGCAAGGAGGGCGCGCTCTACTTCGCCGGCGGCGGTGGTGGCACCACGTACAAGATCCCGCCCGGCGACTTCGACCACGCGATCGCCCACGTCGGCTACCCGCCCGAGATGGCCGAGCGGATGCGGGCGAGCTGGACGACCGAGCAGCAGGCGCTCGTCGGTGAGGCCGGGTTCATGGTGTCGGCGGCGACGGTGTTCCCGAACCTGAGCCTCGTGCACAACTGGCCGCGGATCCGGCCCGGCGACGACGTCGTGCCGTTCATCTCGATCCGGCTGTGGCAACCGGTGAGCGCGACGGAGACCGAGTGCCTGTCGTGGTTCGCCGTCGACCGCAACGCGCCGCCGGCGTTCAAGGCCGATTCGTACAAGGCGTACCTGATGTGCTTCGGCACGTCGGGGATGTTCGAGCAGGACGACGTCGAGAACTGGACATCGATCACCAGCGTCAGCCGCGGTGCGATGGGGTCGAACGTGTTGCTCGACTCGACGATGGGGATGGCCCGCGAACACGACGGGACGGCACCCCGGCCGGCGGCGTGGCCCGCACCGGGCGAGGCGTACGTCGGCTACGGCGAGTACAACCAGCGCGCCCTGCTCCGCATGTGGGCGCGTGCGTTCGCAACACGGCGACGCCGACCTGCAGCGTCGGCCGGTGCCGTTGCGGGTCGCGGCGGGGTCGCCGTGACGGCGTCCGACACCGACACCAGCCATGTCGCCCCGTCGCGCCCGACGCGGCCTGCGGCCGTCGACGCCGGCGATCCATCACGACGTCGCCACGTGGCTGGCGTGGGAGGCGCAGTTGCTCGACGAGCGCCGCCTGCGCGAGTGGCTGTCGTTGCTCGCCGACGACATCCGCTACCGGATGCCGGTCACGGTGACGACGGCGCGGGGGTCCGATGCCCGGCCGGCTGGTGCGATGGATCACTTCGACGAGGATCGGTACTCGCTCGGCAAGCGGGTCGAGCGCCTCGAGGGCGACCACGCGTGGACCGAGGACCCGCCGTCGCGGGCTCGGCGCTTCGTCAGCAACGTGCGGGTGGCGCCGATCGACGGCACCGACGTCGTCGAGGCGCGGAGCTACGTCCTGCTCTACCGCAGCCGCGGCGACGATCGAGCCGGCCGATCTGGTGTCGGCCGGCTCGCACCGACGTGCTCCGCCGCGTCGAGGGTGGGTGGATCCTGGCGAGGCGCGACATCGTCATCGACGAGGCCGTGCTGCGCACCCAGAACCTCGCCCTGTTCCTGTGAACGCACAACCGGGTGGGCTCCTTGCCGGCAAGGTCGTCGTGTGCACCGGCGGCGGGTCGGGGATCGGGCGGGCCGTCGTCGCGGCGTTCGTCGCCGAGGGCGCCCAGGTCGCGGTGCTCGAGCTCGACCCGGCCAAGTGTGGGGCGTTGTCCGACTTCGGCGACGCGGTCGTCGCCGTCCCGGGCGACGCCACGACGCGACGAGGACAACGAGTCGCTCGTCGCGATCGCGATCGAACGGTGGGGCACGGTCGATGTCGCCGTGACCTTCGTCGGCGTGTTCGACCTGTACACGCCGCTGGCCGAGATCCCCGACGATCGGTTCGACGCCGCGTTCGACGAGGTGTTCGAGCTCAACGTCAAGAGCCCGCTGCTGACCGCCCGGGCGGCACTCGACGCGCTGCGTGAAGCCCGCGGTTCGATCATCTTCACGCTGTCGAGCTCCAGCTTCTACGCCGGGCGCGGCGGGCCGCTGTACGTCGGCGTCGAAGTTCGCGCTCCGCGGTCTCGTCGTCCAGCTCGCCCACGAACTGGCGCCCGACGTGCGCGTGAACGGCGTTGCGCCCGGCGGAACCGTCGCCACCGACCTGCGCGGCCCGCGCAGCCTCGGTCTCGACGGCGTACGGCTCGACGACCGACCGGGCCGTGTCGAGCAGCTCGAGGCGCGCACGCCGCTCGGCGTGGCGCTGACCGGCGCCGACCACGCCGGCGCGTACGTGTTCCTGGCGTCGGACGCGGCACGCGGGATGACGGGCGAGATCCTGCGCTCCGACGGCGGTCTCGGTGTCCGCTGACCCGATTGCTCGCCGATCGCGAGAAGGTCGCCACGGCGTGCCGCATCCTCGGCGCCCGCCGGTTGGTCGACGGCATCCTCGGCCACGTCTCGGCGCGGGTCGACGAGACCTCGATCCTCGTCCGCTGCCGCGGTCCGCACGAGCGCGGCGTGGCGCGCACGACGGCCGCCGACATCCGCCACGTCGACCTCGACGGGAACCCGCTGGAGGCGATGGACGGCTGGCAGGTGCCGAAGGAGCTCCCGATCCACACCCGGCTGCTCGCGCAGCGGCCGGCGATGGCGGCGGTCGTCCACGCCCACCCGCCGGCGACGCTGATCGCCGGCCTCGCCGGCCTCGAGCTGCGGGCGGTGTTCGGCGCCTACAACATCCCCGCGATGCGGCTCGCCCTCGACGGCGTCCCCGTCTACGAGCGCCCGATCCTCATCACGCGCGACGAGCTGGCCGACGAGATGCTCGCCGCCATGGGCGATCGCCGGGTCTGCATCCTGCGCGGGCACGGGATCACGGTCGCCGGCGAGTCGGTCGAGCAGGCCACCGTGACCGCCGTCGACCTCGACGAGTTGTGCGCGGTCACGGTCCGCCTCGCCGAGCTCGGAGCGCACCCGCCGGTGATCGCCGACGGCGATCTCGCCGAGCTCCCCGACCTCGGCAGCGCCTTCAACGACACCCTCCGCTGGCAAGCCCTCGCCGCCGATCTGACGCCCACTGACAACCCCCCGACCTGTCTGCTTCAGAACGCGCCCGCCGCGGTTTGAAGCAGACAGAACCGGGGGTTTCGTTCAGGTGGTGTGGAAGACGGGGGTGGGGGAGCGGCTGGGGTAGCCGCCGCGGACGGCGCCGGGGCTGACGTCGCCGAAGTACGACGCGAAGGTCGCCGGGAGGCGGCGGCTGTTCGGAAGGCTCATCCAGACGCGGAGCAGGTGCCGCTTGCGCGCCGGATCGTCGTGGTCGGTGAACTCGGTGCGCATGTGGAAGATCGTCTGGTTGTTGACGAACCACATCGTGCCCGCCTCGAACCGGCGCTCGACCCACATCTGCGGCTCGGCGGCGACGGCGGCGACGTACTCGACGGCCTCGATCTGCTCGTCCGTCAGGGGAGGGGCGCCGCAGTTCGCCGCCGCCCACAGGATGTTCGTCCGCACGTAGGCGGCCGCCACGTCGTCGCCGGCGCGGCCGAAGACCGGCATGTCGTACCACTGCTGGGTGCCCGGCACCTCGTTCGACTGCCAGCTGACCGGCATCGGTTGGTAGAGCAGTTCGAGCAGGTCGGGGCGGCGGCGGGCGATCTCGTTGTGCACCGCGACCGAGCTGGCGATCCGCGAGACACCGCCGGTCTTGCCCTGGCGGAGGACGAACAACCCGGTGACGTCGGCGGTGTCGCAGTGGAAGCTGAGCTCCGAGTTCGAGGTGTAGCCCCGACCAGCCCGGCCGGTCACCCCGGTGCCGATGTCGCGCACGTCGCCGATGACGTCGCCGCGCCAGCTCTGCGCCACCGGGGTCCCGATCGACAGGCACAGGCCCCACCACAGGGCGCGCAACTCATCGTCGTCGTACCGGTCGACCGGCACCCCGGTGTACGCGAACGTCCCGCACCCGTCGACGAGCACGCGGCGGAGGTTGTCGATCTCGGCCGCGAACGTCGGCAGTGGGAAGTCGTCGACGGTCATCGACGCCAGATCGAGCTCGGGGTTGCGAGTCCTGACGTGGCGGAGCGCGGCGTCCAACTCGTCGATCTCGCCCGTCGTCAGCTCGCGACACCACACATGGTTCGCCTCGAGATCGGCCGCCAGCCAGTTCGCCGGTCCGTCGACCCGCCACGGGCGTTCACTGCGACGTCCGCGTCAACGAGTCGACCGACACCGCCAGCAGGATGATCATGCCCTGGATGATCTGCTGGTAGTAGATGCTGACCCCGAGCAGGTTGAAGCCGTTGGTGATCAACGCCAGGAACAGCACTCCGAGCGCGGTCCGCCAGATCGCACCGCGTCCGCCGGCCGCGCTCGTGCCACCGACCACCACCGCGGCGAACGCGCCGAACACGATCCTGATGCCGTTGTCCGGCTGACCGACCGCGGTACGCGACGAGAGGATCGCCCCGCCGATGCCCGCCGCGAGGCCGCTGACGACGAATGCCGCGAGCTTGATGCCACGGACGTTGATGCCAGAGAGCCTGGCCGCCTCGGGGTTCCCGCCGACGGCGAACAGCCGCCGGCCGAACTTCGTGCGGGAGAGCACGAAACCGCACAGCAGGCCGACGGTCAGCAGGATCCAGATCGAGTACTTGACGCCGAAGAGCTTCGCCCCGCCGAGCGTGCCGTACGAGCTCTCCGTGATCGTGATCAGCTTGCCCTGCGTGATGGCGAGGGTGATCCCGAACACGATGATGCTCGTCGCCAGCGTGCAGACGAACGAGTTGACCTTGACGTAGGCCACGAGAAGCCCGTTGACCGCCCCGCACGCGGTGGCCACGGCGATGCCGATGAGGAGGGCAGGGTAGGTGCCGAGGTCGGCGTGCAGCCTGGTGGCGACGATGCCGGTGAGCACGAACATCGCACCGGCTGCCAGATCGAACTCACCGCCGATGATCACGAGCGTCAACGCGAAGGCGACGATGCCCACGGGTGCCTGCTGCTCGAGGATGTTCAGGAGGTTCAGCTTCGTGAAGAACACGTCGCTGGTGAACGTCAGCACCAGGAACAACACCACGGTGGACACGACGATCGCGTACTCGCGCAGCACGTCAGCCGCCCCACGACGCTCGAGTAACGCAATGGCGGGAGCTCGTCGTCCACGCCGGCGATCGTGTCACTCATCGGCGGCCGCCTCGGGCGTGTTCACATCGTCGTGGCCGAACGCAGCTCGCATCACGTTGTCCTCGTTGGCGTCGGCGCCGTCGATCTCCAGTGTGATCCGTCCGCGGCGCACGACGAACACGCGGTGCGAGAGGCCGATGACCTCTTCGAGCTCGCTCGAGATCAGCAGCACGGCCATCCCGTCGGCGGCGAAGCCGTGGATCAACTCGTAGATGGCTCGTTTGGCGCCGACGTCGACCCCCCGCGTCGGTTCGTCGGCGATCAGCAGATGTGGCGTCTTCACCAGCCACTTCGCCAGCGACACCTTCTGCTGGTTCCCGCCCGACAACGCCCGGATGGGCATCGTCTGGCTCGCGGCGCGGGCGTCGACACGGCGCATCATCTCGCCGACGACGCCGCGCTCACGTTCGCGACGCAGCACCCCGGCCGTCGCCACCGCGCCCATGTGGGCCATGCTGACGTTCTCGTTCACCGGACGTGCCATCACGAGGCCCTGGTCCTTGCGGCTCTCGGGCAGCAGCGCCATGCCGTCTCGGATGCGACCCTTCGGCGAGCGGGATCGCACCGGCCGACCATTCATGAGGATTGTCCCAGATGCCGGATCGGCGCCGAACAGGGCGCGGGCGATCTCGGTGCGGCCACTGCCGACGAGCCCGGCGAGGCCGACGATCTCGCCGCGCCTGATGTCGAACGAGACGTCGTCGAACTTCGGCGGCGCCGACAGCCCGCGCACCGACAGCACCACCGGGCGCATCCGTGTCGATCGGCGTGCGCGACGGGAAGACGAGATCGAGCTGACGACCCAACATCGCGGTCACCAACCCGTCGGTGGTCTCGCCTGCGGTCGGCGCCGTCCGGACATGCCGACCGTCCTTCAACACGGTGACGGTGTCGCACAGCTTCAGCACGTCACCGAGGATGTGGGACAGGTAGATGATCGTCGTCCCCTCGGCGCGCAACTCGCGAGTGAGCTCGAGCAGGCGTTCGGCTTCGATGCGGGGGAGGGCGGCCGTCGGCTCGTCCATGACGATCAGGCGAGCGTCACGGACGAGCGCGCGGATGATCTCGACCATCTGCTGGTCGGCGACGCGCAACGTGCCGGCTCGCACCGACGGGTCGTAGTGGAAGCCGATTCGGGCCGCGGCCCGGACGAACAGGTCGCGCTGCTCGTTTCGGTCGACGAGGCCGAGCGGACCGCGCTCGACCCCCAGGAACACGTTGTCGAGCACCGACATCGCGGGCGCGAGCGCGAGCTCCTGGTCGATGATCGCGATGCCATCCCGAATTGCATCACGTGGCGAGCGGTAGCTGACAACGCGACCGTCGACGAGGACCTGCCCGTCGTCCGGCGCCACTGCGCCGGCGATGATCTTGCCCAGCGTCGACTTGCCGGCCCCGTTCTCGCCGACGAGTCCGTGGATCGAGCCCGGCTCGACGGCCACGCTCACGTCGTCGAGGGCGATCGCCGCGCCGTACCGCTTGGCGACGTGTTGCACGTCGACCCGCAGCCCGGCGACCCGGCCGGACGAGGTCTCCTACCGGCCGGGTCGCCGCGTTCGGGGTCAGCTCTCGACCGGCCACTCGGCGGTGAAGCCCTCCGCGTTGTCCTGGGTGATGATGATCGTGCCCGTCGGGCTGCGGTCCTTGGCGACGTCGATGGTGACGTCGTCGCCGAGGTCCTCGCCGCGGGCGGCCTTGATCGCGAACTCCATCGCGACCCGCGCCTCGGTGGCAGGCAGGAGCAGCACCTCGCCGAACTGGTCGCCGGTCTTCACCTGCTCGATCGAGGCCGCGTCCGACGCCGACGCCAGAAGGTAGACGCTGTCGCTGAGGCCCAGCTCAGCGAGCACATCGACGAGCGCAACGGCGCAGAAGCTGCAGTCGAGGGCCAGGACGTCGGTGCCGGGGTTGGCCGGCAGCAGCTGCTGGGCCGCCGGCGATCGCCTCGTCGGGGCTGAAGTTCTGGGTCTGCTCGGCGACGACCGTGATCTCCGGATGGTCGGCTTCGATCGCGGCGTACAGCACGTCACGTGAGATCGAGGAGTAGTCGAATGCGAGCGGGCCGAAGAGGTAGATGACCTCGCATTCGGGTTCGCCCTTCGCCTGGCAGGCGAGATCGACGAGCTCCATGAGGCCCTCGCCGTTCGTCTTGGCCGAGTGGATGACCGAGGCGCTGAGTCCTTCGACCTGCAGCTCGACACTGGCCGGATCGGGTCCGAGGGCGTTGCCCTGGGCGACCACCTTGATCCCGGCGGCGATGGCGTCCTCGGCGCACTGGATCATCGTCGGACCGGCGACCGGCTTGAGGACGAAGGCGTCGAACTTGTTCTGGGCGAGGGCGTCCTGGCACTGCGCGATCTGCGCCTGCGGGTCGGAGTTGGCGTCGAACAGGGTGACGTTGACGTTGCCGTCGGCATCGGCGACCTCTTGGGCGGCCCGGATGATCACTTCCTCGACCGGGTTGGCCTGGATGGCGACGAAGTGCGCGATCTCGAGCGTCTCGCCGTCAGCCGGGGCCGCCGCGGTCTCCTCGGTCGCCGGCGCTTCCGTCGCCGGAGCTGCCTGCCGTCGGCTCGGTGGCGGCCGTGCCGGGCGTCGTCCGTCATCGCCGGCGGCATCGTCGTCTCGTCGCCGCCGCACGATGCCGCGACGAGCGCCAGGACGGCGAAGGTGCCGAGCATCATCCGGCCCAACGGGCGAGGGCGTGTACGCATGGCGGCCTCCCTGCGGGGCATCAGCGATGACCCCTATCAGCACGACGCACCACCCCCTGCGATGCGTCGGGTCAATGTATGAAGTGCCGTCGGCGGGGTGTCCAGCGGTCTATTCGCTGGTCACGAACGGGCGCCGGAGATGTGCATCGCGATCTCTGGCAAGGTGGTCGATGTGGACTATCAGTTGATCTCCGTCGATGACCACATCGATCTGCCGTACGTCCCGGGCGATCTCTGGGAACGGCGCCTCCCCGCGAACCTGCGCGACCGCGGTCCACGCGTGATCGAGCTCGCCGACGGCACGTCGGCCTGGCGATGCGACGGCGACGACTGGGGGCGGTGGGCCGGCGGCAAGAAGGACGACGTCAAACGGTCGTACCAGACCGCCCTCGAGCGCGCCGGTCTCGACGAAGAAGGCGTCCTGCGCCCGACGATCGCGTCGCTGCGCCTGCTCGACATGGACAGCGATGGCATCGAGGCGACCGTGATGTACGGACCGGTCGCGGCGCTGTCGGTCGCCGATCCCGAGCTGCGACTCGCCGTGTACCGCGCCTACAACGACTGGCTCGGCGAGTTCTGCGCCGACGATCCGAAGCGATTGATCGGTGTCGCGATGCTCCCGGCCGAGGATGCCGCTGGGTCGACCGCCGAGGTGCGCCGCCTCGCCGATCGTGGCGACGTCAAGCAGGTGAGCATGCACATCGCACGCGTCAGCAGCCCGATCTACGACGACGAGTGGCTGCCGTTCTGGGATGCGATCGAGGAGTCGGGGATCATCGCCTCGTTCCACCTCGTGCTGACGAAGGCGATGATGACGGGGCTCAACGATCACGCCTGGCGGATCTTCGAGACCAGCAAGGAGTTCATCAACCAGTTCCTCGATCCGATCGTCGGGATGCTCGGCCGCGGCGTGCTCGAGCGCCGGCCGAACGTGCGGTTGGTGCTGGCGGAGAGCGGGCTCGGGTGGCCGCCGTGGGTCGTGCAGGAGATGGACTACCGCTACCGGCGGCTGCTCAGCATGGGCTCGTACTGGGACGAACGCGGTGGCATCGGGCTGAGCATGCCGCCGAGCGAGGTGTTCCGCCGCCAGGTGTGGGTGACGTTCCAGGACGACCAGGTCGGTCTCGACATCCTCCACCACTTCGGCGACGACAAGGTGATGTGGGCGTGCGACTACCCGCACCCCGACAGCACGTTCCCCGAGTCCCGCCAGGTCATCGAACGGCTGATGACAGGCGTCCCCGAGGCGACCCAGCGCCGCATCCTGCGCGACAACGCCGCCGCCCTCTACGGCATCACCTGAACGTCAGCAACCCCAACCGTTCTGTCTGCTTCAGATCGACGCCACGGGCAATCTGAAGCAGACAGTCACGGTTGAGGTTTCTCAGGTGAACGTCAGGACGCCGCGGATGTTCTTGCCGTCGCGCATGTCCTGGTAGCCGACGTTGATGTCGTCGAGGGAGTAGGTGCGCGTCACCAGCTCGTCGAGCTTGAGCTTGCCCGACGCCCACAGCTCGAGCAGGCGGGGGATGTCCTTGCGCGGGTTCCCCGATCCGAACAGGGCGCCGACGAGTTGCTTCTCCATCCGGATCAGATCGCCGGGGCTCATGTGCACGACGGTCTCGGCGTCGTTGTAGACGTTCGTGAGCACGACCCGGCCGCGCTTGGCCGTCATCGCCATCGCGTCGGCGATCAGCTCGGCCTTGCCGAGCCCCATCGTCATGATCACCTTGTCGGCCATCCGACCCCACGTGATCTCGGCGACGAGCTCCTTGGCCTCGTCGATCGACGCGGCGGTGTGGGTGGCTCCGAACACCTGCGCCATCTCGCGCTTGAACTCGACGGGATCGACGGCGACGATGCGCTCGGCGCCGGCCAGCGCGGCGCCCTGCACGGCGTTCGAGCCGACCCCGCCGACGCCGACCACGACGACCGTCTCGCCGGCGCGAACCTCCGCCGCGTACACCGCCGAGCCCCAACCCGTCACGACCCCGCACCCGAGCAGGCAGGCCGTCTGGAGCGGGATCTCGGGATGGATCTTGACGCAGCTCGCCTCGTTCACGACGGTCCGCTCGGCGAACGTCCCGAGCAGGCACATGATGCCGAGGTCCTGGCCGCGGGCGTGATGACGGGCGGTGTGGTCACCGATCTGGCGCCCGGCGGCGACGAACGCGCCGAGGTCGCACAGGTTCTGGTGGCCGCCGCTGCACGACGGGCAGTAGCCGCATGACGGAATGAAGCTGAGCACGACGTGGTCGCCGACCGCGATCCGCTCGACCTCTGGTCCGACCTCGACGACGACGCCGGCGCCCTCGTGTCCGCCCACGATCGGAAGCGGCCACGTGGTGTCGCCGGTGCGGAGGTGCTCGTCGGAGTGGCACAGCCCGGACGCCGCCAGCTCGATCACGACCTCGCGCTTGCGAGGCGCGTCGAGCTCGATGTCCTCCACCACCCAGTCGGCATTGCGCTCCCACAGCACCGCCGCGCGCGTCCTCATCTCCCCGAACCCCCCGTTCTGTCTGCTTCAAAACGCAGCATGCGCACACTGAAGCAGACAGGTCGGGGAAGTGGTCAATCGGGGTAGCGGACGGTGACGCTGCCGTTGTCCGACGACACGGTGATCGTCCGGGAGCTGGTGGGGTCGGTGCGGACGTCGTTGCGGACACTGCCGTTGTCGGTGTCGATGTCGACGGCGTAGGCGTCGGGCGTGTCGGGGAGCACGACGTCGACGCGTCCGTTGTCGGTCGTCGCCTCCAACGCCCGCGGTGGGGTGACCATCACGATCTCGACCGAGCCGTTGTCGCTGTCGACCGAGACCGTCTCCGAGCGGACACCGGTGGCGTGGACGCTGCCGTTGTCGGTGGTCGCCCTGAGCGGTCCGTCGGCGCCCCGGATGTCGATCGAACCGTTGTCGTCGTCGATCGTCAGCGCGCCGCTCACGTCGACGACCTCGACGCGGCCGTCGTCGGCGTTGATGTCGAGGTCGATGCCGGCAGGAACCTCGATCTGATAGTCGACCGCGCACCACATGCTCCCGAACAACGGGCACGTCGCGCGGATCTCGAGACGGTCGCCGACGACGCGAGACGAGTTGCCGGTCGCCCGGAGGCCGTCGCTGATGCGGGCGACGATCGTGATCTCGTCGGTTTCGGTGCCAGTGACGATGACGCGCCCATTGGTGTTGTCGATGTCGATCACCGACACGCCTTCGGCGTCGACCACCTCGGTGACGGTCCTGACTTCGTGGGCGAGGAGGTCGACGATGTTGAACGCGCCCCAGCCGAAGGCTCCGATCGTGAGCACGCTGCCGGCCGCCAACCAGGCGGTCTGCGTTGCAGATGTCATGAGTTGTTCGTCATCCTTCCAACCACCGCAAGACCGCGAGCACGCGGCGGTGGTCCTCGTCGGTGGGGGGCAGGCCGAGCTTCGAGAAGATGTTGCCGACGTGCTTCTCGACGGCCTTGTCGCTGACGACGAGCTGCCGGGCGATCGCCGGGTTGGTCCGTCCCTCGGCCATCAGCGACAGCACCTCGCGCTCCCGTGGTGACAGCGGCGCCAGCGGATCGCGCCGCCGCGACCGGGCGAGGAGCTGGGCCACCACCTCGGGGTCGAGCGCCGCGCCGCCCGCGCCGACGCGCCGGACGGCGGCGAGGAACTCGCTGACGTCGGCAACGCGGTCCTTGAGGAGATACCCGATCGCCGCCGTGCCGCCGGCGAGCAACTCGGCCGCGTACCGCTCCTCGACGTACTGCGACAGCACGAGGATGCCGACCGCCGGCCACCGGTCGCGGATCACGAGCGCCGCCCGCAGCCCGTCGTCGGTGTGCGTCGGCGGCATGCGGACGTCGATGATCGCCAGGTCGGGTTGGTGACGTTCGATCGCGACGATCAGCTCATCGGCGTCGCCGACGGTCGCCACGACGTCCTCGCCGGCGTCGACGAGGATGCGGGTGAGGCCGGCGCGCAGCAGGACGGAGTCCTCGGCGATCACGATCCGCACGGCAGCTCCACCGAGATCGTCGTCGGCCCACCTGGTGGGCTGATCACGTACATGTTCCCGCCGAGGGCGGTGACGCGCTCGCGCATCCCGGCCAGCCCGGTGCCGCCGTTCGGGTCGGCGCCACCCTTGCCGTTGTCGCGGATCTCGACGACCAGGCGGTCGCCGGCGCGGGCGATCGAGATGTTCGCCCGCGTCGCGCTCGGCGTGGTGGGCGACGTTGGTGAGCGCTTCGTTGACGATGAAGTAGGCGGCACTCTCGATCGCCGCCGGCGGCCGGTCGGCGATCGACACGTCGAGCGCGACAGGAACCGGCGACTTGGCGACGATCGCGGAGAGCGCGGCGTCGAGACCGCGGTCTTCGAGGATCACCGGGTGGATGCCGCGTACGAGGTCACGGATCTCCGTGAGCGCCGCTTTCGCCTCCTCGTGGGCCTCCGACACCATCGCTCGCGCCCGTTCGGGATCGTCGTCGAACTTCTCGCGTGCGGCACCGAGCCCGGCCGCCAGCGCGACCAGCCGTTGCTGGGCGCCGTCGTGGAGGTCGCGCTCGATGCGGCGTCGTTCGGCCTCGGCACTGTCGACCGCCGCCGTCCGGCTGGTCTCGAGGCGCGACACCTGCTGCACGAGGACCTCGTCCGTGCTGGGACCGAGCAATCCCCTCGCCATCGATGCCTGGATCTTGGCCGCCGCCAGCGTGATCCACGGGGCGACGAACAAGAACCCGGCGACGCCGACCGCCGCCGCGGCGATGGCGCCGGGACCCGACGTGAGCTCGAAGAAGTAGAACTTCGCCGACGATCCCGGCAGGTGGTCGACGACGAACGGCATCGAGACCATCGCCACGGATCCCGACCATGCGACCGTGCTGAGCACATACCCGATCACGCCCACCGGCAAGAGCGCGAGGTTGTACGCGATCTCACGCCACCTCGGGCCCGAGCGGGCCCGCTCGGCGAGCCGCCCCAGCCATCCCGGCCGGGTGAGCGGGGGGATGGGATCGGCGATCTCGACGCCCATCAACGCCCGCACCCTCGACCGCTCGACCTTGGCCAAGCCGCGCGCCAGCGTGAACAGCATCCAGATCGCCGGCAGGGCGAGGAAGAACGTGATCAACAGCCCGCAGCTCAGGGCGAGAAACGTGATCGTCAGCGAGAACGTGAGGATCCCCATGAGGAGCCCGAGGTTCACGTGGCAGGCGGCTCTCCAGAGCCGACCGGGCCGGCTCCACGGAACCAACGTGTTCATCAGACGGTCCACGTTACGCACCTCAGTCGGTCGCGATGGCTGAGAGGATGTCGAGCTTGGCGGCCCGGCGGGCCGGTCGAACAGCGGCGACGACGCCGGCGGCGGCGGCGAGGGCGAGGATCGCGGCGAGGGGGACGACCGGCAGCGCGAAGCTTCCGAAGCCCTCCTGCGCGGCGATCGCCTCGATCAGACCCCAGCCGAGGAACGTGCCGAGGCCGAGGCCGCCGATCGTGCCGAAGATGGCGACGATGACGGCTTCCCAACGCACCGTCGACCGCAGCTGCCGCCGGGTCTGACCGACGGCCCGGAGCAGCCCGAGCTCACGGGTCCGCTCGTGGATCGACAACGACAGCGTGTTGGCGATGCCCATCAGGGCGATCAACACGGCCAACCCGAGCAGCCCGTAGACGAGGGCGAGCATCTGGTCGACGTCGGCGCCGACGGAGTCGATGTACTCCTCGCCCGTCTGTGGCTCGGGTGCGGAGAGGCGGTCGGCGACGACCTGGACCGCGGCCTGGCCCGGCTTCGAGGCTGACCCCGTCGGCGAGGTCGATGAGGACCGCGACGTCCGTCGGACGCGTCGCGTGCGGTGTCCAGTCGGCCCGCGTCATCACCATGTCGCCGGCGATCTCACCGCCGCGGTACACGGCGTCGACCTCGACCGCCTGGCTGGCGCCATCGGCGTAGTCGAACGTCAATGTGCTGCCGCGGGTGAGGGCGTGGTCGGCGGCGTAGACGTCGCTGACCGCGATCTGGCCGGACTGCAGCTCGGCGACCGTGCCACTCGACTCGTCGAAATCGAACACTGTGGCGAGGCGATCGGGATCGACGACGGTGGGGAACGCGTCCTCGCCGTCGATGCTGACGACGGCGTTGGTCATCGTCGCCGTGTTGGCCACCTCCGGGAGAGCGGCCAGCTCGTCGGCGAGGTTCGGACTGAGGCCGGCGCCACTGAAGGACTCGTCGACGAT
The DNA here is from genome assembly GCA_963722415.1 of Ilumatobacteraceae bacterium. Lineage (GTDB taxonomy): Bacteria > Actinomycetota > Acidimicrobiia > Acidimicrobiales > Ilumatobacteraceae > JALOLG01. The sequence goes on along the minus strand of CAVRNI010000057.1, from coordinate 408,579 downwards.
CACGAGGTCGCCCGAGAACGCCTGCTCCACGACCTCGCCGACCGACGCCTTGATCGAGGCGCCGACGGTGGTGAACAGCGCCACGACAGCGGTGCCCACCATGAGCGCCGACGCGCTGCCCGACGTGCGGCGCGGGTTGCGCATCGCGTTGCGGCGGGCGAGCCGGCCGGACCCGCGGAACGCCGCCAACGGCGCTCCGAGCAGCGCCGACGCGGGACGGGCGACGACGGGGCCGAGCGCAACGGCGCCGACCAGCGTCGCCAGGGCTCCGAGCCCGGCTCGGCCCAGCGCACCTTCGCGAGTTGGTCACGGCCGTGATCGTGAGGGCGATGCCGCCACCGAGGGCAAGGGCGCCGAACGCGGCGCGCCACTTCGATGCCCCGCTGCGGTCGATCGCGTTCTCACGCAGTGCGGCGAGGGGCGCCACCCGCGAGCCCTTGATGGCAGGCGTGACGCTCGCCAGGAAGGTGACGACGACACCCACGACGAGCGCGGCCACGATCGTGCTGGTGGTGACCACGAGGCCGGCATTCGGGAGCTCGACCCCGAACGACTCGATGAGCGCGCGCAGTCCGTATCCCAGACCGATGCCGGCACCGAGCCCGATGCCGGATGCCACCACGCCGACTGCCAGTGCTTCAGCACAGATGGAGCGCAACACCTGGCCACGGGAGGCACCGATCGCGCGGACGAGCGCCGATTCGCGAGTGCGTTGGGCGACCAGGATCGAGAACGTGTTGTGGATGCTGAACGTCGCGACGAGGAGGGCGACGCCGGCGAACATCAGCAGGAACGTCTCGAAGAAGCCGAGGAAGTCGGCCTCGATGTCGTCCTGCGTCTCGGCGATGATCTCGTCGCCGGTGAGAGCCTCGGCCTCGGAGGGCAAGGCCGAGGCCACCGTCGACCGCAGTTGTTCGGGGCTGATCCCGTCGTCGCCCATCACGAGGATCGACGACACCTCGTCGGCGCCGCCGACGAGGACGTCGCGTGCCTGATCGTTCGTGAACGCCACGAACGAAGCGCCAGCGATGCTGTCGACCGAACCGAACTTGGCGATGCCGACGATCTCGACGTCGAGCGGATCCGGCGTGCGGAGCGTCGTGTGGTCACCGACCTGGAGGTCGCCCAGCTGCGCCGAACGGCGGTCGATGACGACCTCACCGTCGGCCGCCGGTGCCCGGCCTTCGACGACCTCGAACGGGTTGAGACGCGGATCGTCGATCCAGTTGCCGGCCAGCGTCGGCGGTCCGTTGCCGCCGATCGGATCGCCGTCCGATGCTTCGATCTGGGCGAAGCCTTCGATCGAGGGGGCGGCGACGGCGACTCCGTCGAGCTGGGTGAGCTCGGCGACGAGCCCACCGTCGAGGCGCCCGCGCTCGACCATCTCGTCGCTCCCGTACTTGGTCGCGTTGCGAACGATGACGTCGGTCTCGGCGTTGCCGTGTTCGAGCAGTTGGTCGATGCCACCGCGCATCGTGTCGCCGAGTGTCAGGGTGGCGGTGAGGAACGCGACACCGAGCACCACGGCGAGGCTCGTGCTGATGAGGCGGCGCTTGTGGCTCCACAGGCCACGGCGAGTGAGCTTCCACATCGTGATCAGCTCCCGAACGCCTTGATCCGGTCGAGCACGCGGGGCGCGGTCGGCCGGTCCATCTCGTCGACGATGCGACCGTCGGCCAGGAACAACACGGTGTCGGCGTACGACGCCGCACCGGGGTCATGGGTGACCATCACGATCGTCTGGGAGAACTCGTCGACGGCGCGGCGCAAGAAGGCGAGGATCTCTCCACCGGCGCGGCTGTCGAGGTTGCCCGTCGGCTCGTCGGCGAAGATCACCGCCGGCCGTCCGGCGAGCGCGCGGGCGACGGCGACGCGCTGTTGCTGTCCGCCCGACAGTTCGCTCGGGCGGTGGTGCAGGCGGTCGCCCAACCCGACCGTGTCGATGACGGTACGCAGCCACGCCCGGTCCGGCTTGCGGCCGGCGAGGTCCATCGGCAGCGTGATGTTCTCGGCCGCCGTGAGCGTGGGCAGCAGGTTGAACGCCTGGAACACGAATCCGATCCGCTCACCGCGCAGCTTCGTGAGCCGGCGGTCGGAGAGCTTGGCGAGATCGACGTCACCGATGTGCACCGACCCGGACGTGAGCGTGTCGAGCCCGGCGAGGCAGTGCATGAGCGTGCTCTTGCCGGAGCCGGACGGGCCCATCACGGCGGTGAACGCGCCGGCGGGGATCCCGACCGTCACATCGTCGAGCGCGAGCACCTCCGTGGTGCCGCGTCCGTAGGTCTTCACGGCGTGCTCGACGTGTGCCGCGATCGGGCGGGCCGGGGGGAGCGACCAGGTGTTCGTCGGGGCGGGTGCGCGGAGTGTTTGAGCGTTCATCTGTGCTTCCTTCGTCGTCGGCGCGTGGGTTCGTCCGACAGCTCGCCGTGCGTGTCTGCCGTATACGACGAACGTACGGATCTGGGCGATGAGCTGCGATGGAGGGTCCACGTGTCTGCGGGGTGGGGGATTCCCTACCTGCGCCGCCACGCCGGCTGGTTCCCGAGCAGGGCCTGCTCCGTTCGGCCGGCCGGCCATCGACGCGGAAGACTGAGCGCATGGCTTACGACGTCGCTGACCTCCGATCACAGCTCACCCCAGCGACGGCGCGGGCCGCGCCAGGCGTCGCCGCCGCGCCGCAGTACTTCGAGTTCGACGACCTCGCGCCCGACGAGGTGAGCGAGGCGGGGACGACAACGTGGTTCGTGCGCAGCCAGAACTGCTGCGTCGCGTACTCGGTCGTACAAGCCGGCGACCGCCTCGTGCGCTCCGGCCAACCCGACGAGTACATGGTGTTGTTCCCGGCCGCCGACGCCTCGGCGACCGTGTCAGCGGGTGACGAGCGTCGCGATGTCGTCGGCACGACCGTTGCGATCGTGCCACCCGGCTCGAGCGAGATCGAGATGTCGACGACGGGCGTGGTCGTTCGCGTGTTCTCGAACGCATCCGCCGACCTGCTCGCACGGTGCCGGAACGCCGACACGTTCGTCGAACCTGATCCGAATGTCGCGCCGTTCGAGCCGTGGCCGGAACCGCCGGCCGGATACGCCATCAGGATCTATCCGATCGCAGAGGTGCCGGACGACCCCGCCCGCTTCGGCCGGATCTTCCGGTGCAGCTCGTTGATGGTGAACTACCTCGATCCAACCGACGGGCCGCGCGATCCCGCCAAGTTGTCGCCGCACCACCACGACGACTTCGAGCAGATCTCGCTGCAAGTCGACGGCGACTACGTGCACCACATGCGCACACCGTGGACGGTGAACATGGCGGACTGGCGCGACGACGAACACATGCGATGCGCGAGCCCCGCCGTCGTTGTGATCCCGCCACCGCTCGTGCACACGAGCGAGGCCGTGGACGACATGTGGCACCAACTCGTCGACATCTTCTGTCCACCGCGCCTCGACTTCTCGCAGCGGCCTGGTTGGGTGCTGAACCACGACGAGTACCCGATGCCGTGACGGCCGGTCACGACCGACCCCGGTCAGATCGCCAGTTGCAGCGCGGTGCAGGTGGCGATCGCGCCGAAGTCGCGATCGAGATGAAGGACCGGGATGTCGCGCCGGATCGCGACGGCTGCGATGAGACAGTCGACGGTTGACCGGACGGTCACACCCTGGCGCCGACAGATGCGGTACATCGCCGCCGCGTCGAGCCAATCGACACGTGCGGCGACCGGTTCGTAGTCCTGTTCGCTCAGCAGACGCAGGACCCGGTCCTCGAGCCCGCGCCGGGCGCCGGCCATGACCTCGAGGATCACGGGATCGGTCACCACGATCTCTCCGGCGCGGATCGCGTCCCGGACACGGACGTTGACCGGGCTGCCGGTTGCGCGCAGGTACTCGATCCACGCTGACGAGTCAGCGAGCAGCACCCTCACTCCATCCCGGGAACCGATCGGATCGCATCTCGTCGAGATCGCCGTCCCAACCGACGCCCTCCATCTCGAGCTGTTCATCGACGCTCATCGCCCCCGAACCGACCAGGCGTTCCAGCGCCAGGTGCACCGCTTCGCGTTTGGTCTGCAGGTTGTACAAGCGCATCGCGCGCTCGACCAACGCGTCGTCGAGATCGATGTTCGTGCGACTCACGATTCGAGCGTACACCTCTCTACACCTCGACGTGTAGGAAGGTGTCGATCCTCCCGAGAGGCACTGGCACTGTGTGCAAAGCGTCTCGTTGAGCCGGACGCTTCGCGTGCCGAAGAACAACCGTGAACGTGACGTCGTCCCTCGAACGCAACTACTCCCGCTCGGCGTCCATCGTCGCGGGCGTCGGTGTGCTCACCACGGGATACGGCCCTGGTTCCGTCGCCGACACGATCGTGGAAACCCACGTGGATGGCGTCCTGCCAGCGTCGGAGACGGCGTCGTTCACAGCAGCACTCGCTGCGGCCTCGGCGGCGTAACGTCCCCGATTCCGAGACCGGGCGTCACCGAGAAGTAAGCGTCGACGTCAGATCAGACGACGTTCGTTGGCCCACGCGGTGAGCTGATGGCGGCTCGAGAGCTGAAGCTTGCGGAGCACCGCCGAGACGTGCGTCTCGATCGTCTTCACCGAGAGGTGGAGGCGGGCGGCGACCTCCTTGTACGAGTACCCGCGGGCGATGAGCCGCAGCACTTCCTGCTCGCGGGCCGTCAGCTGGTCGAGCTCGGGGTCCGCCGGCGCCGGCAGATCACCGGAGAAGGCATCGAGCACGAACCCTGCCAGGCGCGGCGAGAACACCGCGTCACCGTCGGCGACGCGTTCGATCGCGTCGATCAGCTCGGCCGCGCTGATCGTCTTCGTGACGTAGCCGCGGGCTCCGGCTCGTACCACGGCGATGACGTCCTCGGCCGCGTCGGACACCGACAGGGCGAGGAAGCGGGTCGCCAGGTCGTCGTCGCGCAGCGCTGAGATGACCGCGTGCCCGCCGCCGCCGGGGAGGTGCACGTCGAGCAGCACGACGTCCGGGGCCGTCGTCCGGATCACGGCGATGCCGTCCTCGACCGATGCCGCCTCGCCGACGATCTCGACGCGCGGTGTCCCTCCGCCGACGAGCGCCGGATCGGCCAGCTCGGCCCGCACTCCGGCGCGGAACAGGGCGTGGTCCTCGACGAGCACGACCCGGACGGTCACTGACCCCTCCGCGGCACCCGGAGCTCGACCTCGGTGCCGGCGCCGGGTTGCGACGTGAGCACGGCCGAGCCGCCGACGCGCTGGACCCGGCCGACGATCGAGTCGCTGATGCCGCGCCGGTCACCCGGGATCTGGGTGCGGTCGAAGCCGCACCCGGTGTCGCGGACGAAACCGGTGAGCTCGGTGTCGTCGGCTTCGACGAACACGTCGACCTGGTCGACGTCGGCGTGGCGGGCGGCGTTGACGAGCGCCTCGCGGATCGCCGCCACCAGCGCCCTCGACGCCGCGTCGAGCGGTTGATCGCCGACGACGACGGCTTCGACGCGGACGTCGTGGTCGGTCTCGATCTCGATCGTCAGCGCTTCGATCGCGGCGTGCAGCGAAGCAGGTTCGCCGACGAGTTGCGTGTCGTAGAGCCACGCGCGGAGCTCGCGCTCCTGACGGCGGGCGAGGCTCGCCATCCGGCGCGGGTCGTCGCTGCGCTGCATCAGGACGAGTGACTGGAGGACCGAGTCGTGGAGGTGGGCGGCGACCGCGGCCCGTTCGTCCTCGCGGATGCGCATCGCCCGTTCCTCGTCGAGTGAACGCAGGACGCGCCCGAACGCCGGCGCCGCGAACATCGCCAGGCCACCGACGACGACGGCGATCGCGCTCGTCGACGTCCCGACGTTCGCCAGCCCGCCGGTGCGCCTGGCGAGCGAGATCACGCCGGCGCCGAGCAACGTCACGCCTGCGACGATCTGGATCGAACGCCGGAGCCACGTGTTCGGCGAGGCGGCTCTCGGGATCGCACCGTGCATCCACGCCGCGGCGGTGCCGACCGCGGCGGCGGCGGCAGGGATCATGATGCCGTCGCCCGGCCACAGGCCGATCGCCCGTGCGGCCACGAGGATCGCCGCCGTCGCGGATGCGATGGCGAGATGGCGACGATGGTTCGTGACACGCGGTCCGGCGTCGCGGGCGATCGGCGCGGCCGGCGCCGAGGTGAGCGCGGCGATCCCGTACAGCACGGCACCGATGCCGCCGGCGAGGGTCAGCAACCCGATCGCGGCGCGCACGACCGTCGGCTCGACCCCCCAGCGGTCGGCCCAGCCACCGGCCACGCCGGCGACCAGCCGGTCAGGGCTGCGCGGCACGCGGGGTACGCGCGGCAAGATGTGGCGGGTCGCCATGGTCGAATCGTCGCACACGCGACCCCGATCGGCATCGGGCGGGTCCCCCAATCCCGGCGCCCACGACCAGGGACATCCCCGATGGCGCCCCGGCAGCCGTGTCCGTACTGTCGGACCCATGAACCCCTCAGCCCCGACCGCCGAGCCCGGGGACACGCAGACGGTCAGAGGTGTCGACGCACGCGACGAGCACGTCCAGCCACATTGCCGTCGACGACGACCGAATCGTCGGCGGCGTCGCCGGCTTTCTCGCCGGGCGGCTCGGTGTCGACCCGTTGTGGGTCCGCATCGGCTTCGTGCTGCTCGCCCTCGCCGGGGGCATCGGCGTCGTGCTGTACGCCGGACTGTGGTTGGTCTTCTCCACCGATCGCTCTACCTCGTGGCGGTGGCCGCGCGTCGTCGGTGGGGCGATCGTGGTCGTCGGGATCCCGCTGATGCTCAACGCCCAAGCCGGGCGCTTCGTCGATGGACCGGTGGCCGTGGTGCTGCTCCTGACGGGTCTCGCACTCGCGCTGTGGCGACCGCCGTCGGCCACGCGCGGCGTGAGCACGTCGGCCGTCGCGATCGATGACCGCCCCCCGTCATCGCTCGCCCCGCCGATCCCGTCGGCGACGTCGGAGGATCTCTCATCCGGGCCCGACGCCGATCGACGGTCGTGGTCGCGTCCACGTCTCCCACGCCGCGAATCCAGTGTCCTCGGTCGAGCCACGCTCGGCCTGGCGATCGCCGTCGCCGCGATCGGCGCGCTCATCGATGAGGCGAACGGCGGTCGGCTGCATCCCGAGCAATGGCTCGGCGCGGCGGCGGTCGTGTGCGGGCTCGGGCTGCTCGTCGGCACGCTGCGCGGACACGGTCGATGGCTGATCGTGCCGGGACTGATGCTTGCCGCCACCGGTTACGCGTCGGGAATCAGTGCTCGACTCGGCATCGATGCGTCCGACACGTTCGGCGAGCGCTGGGTGTCGATCGGTCAGCAACAGCCAGGTGGGCTGCGCACCGCCCACAGCACGTTCGGCAGCGTCGACGTCTACGTCGACTCCGTTCCCGACGAGCAGGTCGTTGTCGACGCCCGGGTCGGCATCGGTGACATCGACATCCGGGTCAACGACGAGGTCAGCGTCGAGGTGAGGAGTCGGGTCGACGACGGGACGATCGAGCTCAACGGCGCCCGGCGTGGCGACGACGCGCCACTGCGACTCGGCCCTGAGGGACAGCCTGACGTCATCATCGAGGCGTGGGTCGGCCGTGGCGATGTGAACATCGGCACCTATGACATCGATGAGCAGGCCCGTGCGGTTCCGATCCCCGAGTTGGTGCCCGACCCGGCGTTGCCGCAACTCGCCGTTCCGCTCACTCCGGTCAGCGACGGTGTCGCGGCGACCGCCGACGGCTGGTTCATCCTCGCCGAGGGATCAGCGGTGATCGGACCCGACGATGTGCTGGTCGTCGGCGAGCAGTTCGACCGTGAGGACGGTGTCCTGATGATCTCGACGCCGTACGGCGAGTTCCAGCTCCTGCCGCGCAGTCTCCTGATCACACCGTTCGGACAGGTGCTCGACCTGCAGGCGATCCGCGCCGAGCTGGCCGTCAAAGCGCCTGCCACGACGGTCGCCGTCGACACGGCGGAGCCCAGCACGACGCTCGACACGCCGGCCGCCACGACGACACCCGATCTCCCGACGACCCCACGACCATCGGAGGCTGACGATGCGATCACATCCGTTCGACGCCGTCGCGGCCGCCTTCGGGCTGATCGTCGTCGCGGTCGGTGCGGTGGTGGCGTTCGACGGAACCGCCGCGATCGACACCGGCTGGTGGCTCGCCCTCGGTGCACTCGTGCTCGGCCTCGGCCTCATCCCGTGGACGCGGAGCCGACGTCCCGACGGCGATCCCGATCCGGTTCCCGGCGAGTCGACGGATCCGCCCCGCCTGCGACTCTGAGCTGAACGCCCCGGAGCACGACGCGGACCGCGTACCGTGCTGCCGTGCTCGACGCGACGTTGAACGCCCTGCGAACCACCGCGCTCGATTCGAACGATGCCGGTGGCTATTTCCCTGCGATGTACTCGCGGCGTCACACGGCGGGTCATCGACGACGCGCAGGCCGCCCGCTTCGTCGACAACGAGCGGATGGCGAGGTTCGTCGTCGGGTTCGCCGACCGCTACCTCGACGCGAGTGCTGAGCCGTCGACGGCGCCGAAGTGCTGGCGGGGGGCGTTCGACGTGGCCGGTGATCCCTCGTTGCTGATCGTTCAACATCTGCTGATCGGCATCAACGCCCACGTCAACTTCGACCTGCCGCAGGCCGTCGTCCGGTTGGTCGACGACGGCGCCGAGTTGGCCGCCATCCGGCCCGATTTCGACGCCGTCAACGACATCCTGGCGGCGACGTACGACGACCTCCTGGGCGACCTCGATCGCGTCACCCGCTGGACGGGCAAGGCGGCTGCCCGCGGTGGAGGTTGGATCTTCAACTTCAGCCTGCGGGCGGCTCGTGATCAGGCCTGGCGCGCGGCGGTGCGCCTCAGCGCCGAGGACGAGGCGACGCGCCGGGTCGACATCGCCCAGCTCGACGAGTGGGTCGCCGTGCTGGCGTTCCTCGTGACACGCCCCACACCACCCGTGCGGTGGCTCGTCCCGCTCCTGCGTCGCCTCGAGACGCGCGACGCCCGACGTGTGACGACCACGTTGCTCGGCCCGTTGGCGTAACCCACGGGCTCAGCGGGCTGGGCTGAACTCGGCGCTGATCGCCGAGATGTGGTCGTGGTTCGTGCCACAGCACCCGCCGAGCACGGTGAGGTTGGGGAGCGCGGCCTGCAGCGACCGGTAGTCCTTGGCGAGCTCGTCGGGATCGCCGGCGTCGAGCTCTTCCGCCTCGTCGAGCTCGGCATGGCTCATCTTCGACGCGTTGGCCCGAATCCCGCGGATCCGCGCCGCCCACGGCTGCTCGGCGTCGAGGACGTTCGCGAAGTGGGTGGGGTGGGCGCAGTTGATCATGTAGTACAGCGGGTACGAATCGGTCGCCGCGTCGACGGTCTCGATCGCTTCGGCGAGCGACTGGCCGGTCGGCAGGTTCCCGTCGGTCTCGACGGTGAACGAGATCACGACCGGCATCCCGGCGGCGCGGGCCGCCTCGGTGACGCCGATCGCCTCGGCCGGGTAGGTCATCGTGATCGCCGTGATCAGATCGGCGCCTGCCTCGGCGAACACAGCCGCTTGGCGTGAGTGGTAGGCGGCGGCCTCTTCGGCGGTCATCAGCGCGCCGGGTTGGTAGCCGTCGCCACGTGGTCCGATGCACCCGCTGATCACGATCGGTGTGTCGGCCGTCTCGTGACGCTGCCGCGTGTCGTGGAGCAGATCGACAGCGGCGCGGTTGGCGGCGTCGAGTTGGTCGAGGCTGTAGCCGCGTCGCGTCGCCCAGTCCGGGCTCGCCCGCCATGTCGCCGTCTCGAGGATGACGCCGACCCGGTCGCGCACCGCGATCGCGGCGTACGTGTCGAAGTAGCGCACGAGCGCCTCGCGGCCGACCGGGTCGTCGAGCAGGATGAACGCGGCGAAATCAGGCAGCTCGAGCCCGTCGTCGAAGATGAGGGTGGTTTCGATGCCGCCGTCGGTGAGGAACACGTCGGCGTTCAGTTGCGGCGGCTGGTTGCGGTAGGTCGACATCCTGTGGCTCCGTGGTCGTCTGGGTGAACGACGTGCGAGACCGGCGTGGTCTCGCTGCTGTGCCAAACCGTATGCCCGGCGACCGAGGGCACCTGCAACCGGCGGGATCGGCAATGATCTCGGGATGACGACGGACGCGGGTGTCGAGCGCGACGATGCCGATTCGTTGTGTGTGTTCGCACCGTTGCCGTTGCTCACGGTGACTGTCGAACACGACGTGCACGAAGCCGACCAGCTCCACGTGCATGTCGGCGGGCAGGGCATCTGGATCGCCCGCATGGTGCGCACGCTCGGGATGCGCCCGCGTCTGTGTGGTGCCTTCGGGGGTGAGACGGGGCAGGTGGCGCGCTTTCTGGCGGAGCTCGAGGAGCTCGACGTCCACGACATCCGGTCGGAGGCGTGGAACGGCGGCTACGTGCACGACCGGCGCGGCGGTGACCGCATCGAGCTCGTCGACGTCCCGCCGTCGCACCTCTCCCGGCACGAGGTCGACGAGCTCTACTCCGTCACGATGGCGGCGGCGCTCTCCACCGGGACCTGCATCCTCGCCGGGTCGCACGTCAAGGAGGTGATCCCGGACGATGTGTACGTTCGGCTCGCGGCCGACCTCGGGTCCGCGGGAGTCGAGGTGGTCGCCGATCTGTCAGGTGACTCGCTCAGGGCCGTGCTCGAAGGCGAACCGTCGCTCCTCAAGGTGAGCGACGAGGAGTTGGAGCGCGACGACTGGGCCGACTCACGGGAAAAGGACGACGTGCTGCGCGGCATCGAACGCCTCCACGACGCCGGCGCCCGCGGTGTTGTGGTGTCGCGCGGCGCCGAGCCGACGATCGCCAGCATCAACGGGATGCGCTTCGAGGTCGGTGCGCCGACTGTGATCGTCGTCGACGGACGCGGCGGCGGTGACTCGATGACCGGCGCGCTCGGAGTCGCGACGGCGAGAAGGATGCCCGTGGTCGAGGGGTTGCGCTTGGCCGCCGCCGCGGGCGCGGCGACGATCGTGCGGCGCGGGTTGGCGACGGGAGCGCGCGAGGTGATCGAGGCGATGGCGCCGCTCGTCGAAGTCACCCCCCTCGACGACGCCACCCGCGACGCGATCGCCGCCGACAGCGCCAGCCACTTCGGCAGCTGACCCGCACCGCCCCGGCCGTTCTGTCTGCTTCATACGCGGCCCTGGGCAATCTGAAGCAGACAGGTCGCGGGGTGGGGGCGGGATTCAGTCGAGGGCGTGGGCGATGTCGAGCATCGTCGTCTCGTCCAGATCGGATTCGAGGCGATATTCGGCGGCCCCCTCGGTCCACAGCAAGACGGTGCCGGCCTTGACGCGACGGTACGGGGTCTCCAGAACGTGTTCGCCGGTGACCATCAGCGCGGCATCGCCCAGCCCGTCGATCGGACGTGCGTCCTGGCCGGCGTCGACGAGCTTCTTGAAGAGCATCTCTCCCGGCATCGAGGCGTCATGGATCCACAGCGTCGTGGCGCCGTCGGCCCATGCGAGGAGCACGCCGCCCTCTGGCATCGCCATGATCCGGTCCGGCTCGCCGAGCGATGTCGAGGCGACGTCGGGGAGAGCCTGCCCGAGCCGTGATTCGGCCGCTGACGTCGTGATGTCGGCCAGCCCGGCGTCGATCGTCGGCAATCCCGCCGGGTCGGCTTCGGATTCGGGGACGACCTCGATCCCGGTCGAGCCGATCCCGAGGAAGTCGGCGACCGCCTCGCGCACCGGAGCGATCGCCAGCGTCGCACCGACGAGCACCGCGACGATGGCCGCGGCGATCGCCAGCCATCGGCGCGAGCGTGCCGAACGGAACACGTGCGCCTCCGCCACCGTCGCCGTCGCCGTCGCCGGATCGGTGTCGAGGTGCTCGCCGACACTGACCAGGACCCGCGCCAGGCGTGCTTCAGACCACGGTTCGGTCATCGCTCACCGCCCTCGTCGATGGGGCCGTCGGCGACGAGCTGGGCGCGCAACCGGGACATCGCACGCGACAGGCGCGATTTGACGGTGCCGTTGGGGCACCCGAGCACCTCGGCCATCTCGTTCTCGGAGAGCTGCTCGAAGTGACGTAAGGCGATCACGAGACGGTCATCGCGATCGAGTCGGTTCATGGCGTCGATGACCTCGCCGCGCTCGGCGTCGGTCACGGCGTGCTCCTGCGGATCGGTCGCGTTGCGGTCGGGTTGTGCCGCCAGACGCAGGACCAGCGCGGCCCGTCGGCCGCGGGAACGCCGATCGTTGCGCGCCGTGTTGGCGACGACGCGCAGGTACCAGGAGCGAAAGCCGCGCTCGGCGTCGACGCCCGACACCGACCGCCAAGCGCGGACGCTCGCGTCCTGCACGACGTCGTCCGCGCCGTGGGCACTGCCGAGGACGACGGTTGCGACCCGGAACGCGCTCGCCCGATGGGCCGCCAAGAGCTGCTCGAAGGCGGCCGCGTCCCCGTCCTGGACCCGGCGCACCAATCCCTGCTCGAGCTCGCTGATCAACCTGTCCTACCCGATCGGCTCCCTCGTCGTCATCCACTGAGCAGGAAGGCGACCACCGCGTCGCGTTCGGCGTCGGACAAGCCGAGCTGGGGCATCGCCGTCGTCGGGCCGTTCGATCCGTGGAACTCGGGGGAGATGAAGGCCCACGGCTCACGGATCGATTCATCCAGGTACTCCTCCGCGGACAGGCCGGGCCGGCGTGCGCCGGCCCACGACGACGCCGCGGCGAGTGAGGGGAACTCGCCCATCGAAGCCGACGACGTCGGCCCGGTGTGGCATGTCGCGCATCCCTTGGCGTGGAACAGGGCTTCTCCGTCGACCGCCGGCGCGGCGCGTACCGGTTCCGATCCGTCGTCGCGCCATCCGATCCACGTGCCGACGACGGCGAGCAGCGCGCCCAGCGCGGCCGCGACGCCCTGCTTGGTCACGCAGCGACCGTGGCCCGCTGGCGGCGGGATCGGATCGCGTCGGACGCTGCGAACGCCGCCAGCGCCAATGCCAACGTCGGCATGCCGAACCGCAGGAGCTGCGTGCTCGTCGAGGTGCCGCCGCCACCGCCCGCCGCGGCGCTGCTGGTCGCCGTCGAGGTGTCGATCGTGCCCAGCTCGTGGTCGGCGAACCAGCCCTGTCGGATCGCCCACGTGTGCACGCCCGACTCGCCGAACACGACGTCCGCCACGTAGTGGCCGACGGCGCCCTCCTGCGTGGCGGCGAAGAACTCGACGTCGCCGGATGGAGCGGTGACCTCGACACCGACAGCGACACCCGGGTCGTCGATGTTCACGGGCGTGACTCCGTGCTGGCGGATCGTGAACCCGACGGTCACCGTCTCGCCCGGCGCCGGGGCCGGGAGCTCGTCCAGCGTGCTGACGGCCCAACCCCCGGCGGCCGCAGTCGATCCCGTGACGAACGGGATGGCGAGGATGGCGGAGGACACGAGCACCTTGAGAAGTCGCTTCATACCCGTCCTACCCCGCCCACTCCCGATCGGTTCCCTCTCCGCCACCGGTCCGATGCTCGTAGGGTGACGGGTGATGGAGAGGACATTGTTCGACGAGTCGCACCAGATGTTCCGCGAGAGTGTTCGGCAGTTCGTCGACAAGGAGGTCGTGCCGAACATCGCCGCGTGGGAGAAGGCCGGGGTCGTCGACCGCGCACTGTTCGCGGCGGCCGGTGCGAGCGGGTTCCTCGGGATGGACGTGCCGGAGGAGTACGGCGGGGGAGGGGTCGAGGACTTCACCTACAACCTCATCATCAGCGAGGAGATGGCTGCCGCCGGGGCCGGTGGAGCGGGCCTCGGGATCACGCTCCACAACGACGTGGCGATCCCGTACTTCCGCGACCTGACGAACGACGAGCAGCGGCAACGGTGGTTGCCGGCGATCTGCTCCGGCGAGGCGATCACGGCGATCGCGATGACCGAGCCCGGGATGGGCTCCGATCTGGCGTCGATGGGCACGACCGCGATCCGCGACGGCGACGTCTACGTGGTGAACGGCTCGAAGACGTTCATCACCAACGGCATCAACGCCGACCTCGTCATCACCGCGGTCAAGACCGACCCGTCGCAACGCCACCGCGGCATGTCGCTGATCGTGATCGAGCGTGGCATGGAGGGCTTCGAACGCGGCCGCAACCTCGACAAGGTCGGCATGCACTCGCAGGACACCGCCGAGCTGTTCTTCAACGACGTCCGGGTGCCGGTGGCGAACCGCCTCGGTGGCGAGGGTGAGGGATTCCTCCAGCTCGTCACGAACCTGCCGCGCGAACGACTGTCGATCGCGATCGCCGGCGTCGCCGCCGCCCGCGCCGCGCTCGAGTGGACGCTCGCCTACGCGAAGGAGCGGATGGCGTTCGGTCAGTCGATCGGCAGCTTCCAGAACAGCCGGTTCACGCTCGCCGAGATGGCGACGGAGGTCCGCATCGGCGAGGTCTTCGTCGATCGTTGCGTCCAGGCCCTCAACGCCGGCGAGCTCACGGCAGACGAAGCGGCGATGGCGAAGTACTGGTGCACCGAGTTGCAGGGCCGAGTCATCGACGCTGGCGTGCAGATGCACGGCGGCTACGGGTTCATGACCGAGTACCCGATCGCCAGGGCGTACGTCGACGCTCGCGTCACGCGCATCTACGGCGGCGCCACCGAGATCATGAAGGAGATCATCGGCCGCGGCCTCGGCGTCTGATCCGAACTGTCTGCTTCAAACCGCGCGTGGCGTCATCTGACGCAGACAGAACGGTTGTGATCGGCCAGGATGGCCACCATGCAGCAACCGCCCACGGCGGCCGAGCTCCTGGCGACGGTCATGGAGGTGCTCGGCGACGAAGTCGTGCCGTCCCTGACGGGACCGGTGCAGCATCACGCACGCGTCGCGGCCAACCTCGTCGCGATCGTGGAGCGCGAGCTCCGGCTCGGTGGCGATGCCGCATCACGCGAACACGCCGCGATCGCCGCACTGCTCGACGACTTCGGCGACGGCGACACGCACAGCGACCTCGACCTCCCGGCGTTGCGGGTGAAGCTCGCGTCCGAGCTCCGGCGCGGCATGGCTGACGACGACGCGACCAACGCGCGCGTGTGGCACACGCTGATGGCCGTCGTGCGCGACGACCTCGCGATCGCCAAGCCCGGCCACGACGCGTGGGACGGCGACTGATGTCCGACACCTTGCAGCCCGCACTCGCGGCCTGGCTGTCGGGGCAGGAGGGTCGAACGGTCACGGTCGAGGGACTCACCGTTGCGTCGACCGGAGCGCGCCGCGTCAACGCCCTGTTCGACGCGCACGCGGATGGCGCCTCACGACGTCTCGCCCTGACGATGATCCCGACCGCCGCGATCCAGTTGCTCGACATCCGTGACGAGGCCGGCGTGCGCCTGCTCGCCGAGTCGGCCGGCGTACCAGTCCCTCACGTCCACCACGTGTGCTCCGACGAGGGCGTGCTCGGAGGGCCGTTCTTCATCAGCACCGCGGTCGATGGTGAGACGGTGCCCCGACGCGTCCTGCGGATCGCGAGCGAGAACGGTGTCGGCGAACGCATCGTCGATCAACTCGGCGAGGCGATGGCCAGGCTCCATTCGATCGACCCGGCCGCGGCACCGCCGACCATCGCCCGACCCGAAGGTGCGGGGCCGATCGAGACCGGGGTCACGATCATCGACACCCACCTCGAACTGCTGACCGAGCCGTCGCCCGTGTTCGGCTACGCCGCCCGCTGGCTGGAACGCAACATGCCGCCGGAGCCCGGCGACCTCGCCGTCGTCCACTCCGACATCCGCAACGGCAACATCATCGTCGGCGACGACGGTCTGCGGGCGATCCTCGACTGGGAGGGAACCCGCGTCGGCGACCCGATGGAGGACCTCGCCTGGCCGTGCCAACGGATGTGGCGATTCCGCGAGGAAGCCCGGACCGTCGGTGGATTCGCGGGAGTCGATGTCCTCCGCGCCGCCTACGAACGATCGGGCGGTGTCTGGGACCAGCCGCGTTTCGATTGGTGGCGGGTGCACGGAACCGTGAAGTGGGGACTCGGCCTGGCGAGCCAGGCGCGAGCTCATCTCGACGGAAGTTTCCGTTCGATCGTGACCGCGGCCAGCGGGCGTCGCGTGGCCGAGCTCGAGTACGACACGCTGCTGTTATTGCGTCCTACGTGATCGACGAGGGTGCTTCGTCACCCATTCGAGTGGCACGTCGCCCACATGGGGGGTCGACTTGAAACGGTGAGAGCTGGCCGCGAAGGTGGCTCCCAGCGGGCGGCGACCGGAAGGACAAGGAGGTCCCCCCGTGACCCACTCCCCAAAGCGCACCGCCCGGTGGTTTGGTGCTGTCGCGCTCGCTGCCGTCATCGGCACGAGCGGACTCGCAGCCCAAACCGCCGAGGCGACGCAGCAGCTCGACGGCCCGCGGCTGGCCCGTCAGCTGACACGTGACGTCACGCCCAACGGCGTGTTCCGTCATCTACGCGCGTTCCAGCGCATCGCCGAACAGAACGGCAACACACGTGCCGCCGGTACGCCCGGTTACGACGCGAGTGTCGACTACGTCGCCGGACGGCTCGAGTCGGTCGGTTTCGACGTGACCCGGCAGGACTTCGAATTCGACTACTTCGAAGAGGTCGCCTCGGAGTTCGCGCAGACGTCACCCGAGGCCATCACATACACGTTGGGCGAGGATTTCCTCGCGGCTCAGTTCACCCCCAACGCCACCGTCTCCGGCCTGTTGCAGAGCGTCGACCTCGTCCTGCCGCCCACCCCCGCCCCGAGCTCGTCGAGTGGGTGCGAGCCGGAGGACTTCGCGACGTTCACCCCAGGCAACATCGCCTTGATCCAGCGCGGCACGTGCAACTACACCGTCAAGGCCGACAACGCCGAGGACGCCGGGGCGATCGGAGTGGTGCTGTTCAACGAGGGACAGCCGGGCCGCACCGACGTTCTCGCACCGAGTGGTGACCTGCCCGATCTCACGATTCCAGTGATCTTCGCCACGTTCGAAGTCGGCAACGCGCTCGCAGCGGGCACCGACGTGAACGTGACGATCACCACCGATGTCATTCGAGAGATTCGCGTCAACCAGAACGTCATCGCCCAGACGCACACCGGCCGGGCCGACAACGTCGTGATGGCCGGCGCCCACCTCGACAGCGTCCCAGCGGGACCCGGAATCAACGACAACGGGTCCGGTTCGGCCGCTCTTCTCGAGACCGCGCTGAAGCTCGGCTCGTCGCCGAACGTCAAGAACGCGGTGCGGTTCAGCTTCTGGGGCGCCGAGGAGCGAGGTCTCCTCGGGTCGCAGGCGTACGTCGACAGCCTCGACTTCGAACAGCAACTCGACATCGCGATGTATCTCAACTTCGACATGATCGGGTCGCCCAACACCGGGTACTTCGTGTACGACGGTGACGACTCCGACGGTGAGGGCGCCGGGCCGGGTCCGTTCGGATCGGCGCAGATCGAGCAGACGTTCGTCGACTACCTCACCGGGGTGAAGGGCATCGAGACCGAGGGCACCGACTTCAGCGGCCGCTCCGACTACGGGGCGTTCATCGCCGTCGCGATCCCCTCCGGTGGACTCTTCACCGGCGCCGAGGTCCCCAAGACCGCGGAACAGGCCATCAAGTGGGGTGGCGAAGCAGGTGTCCCGTTCGACCCCTGCTACCACGCCGAATGCGACAACCTCGGCAACGTCAACCGTGACGCCGTCGACGCCAACTCCGACGCCCTCGCGTGGACACTCGCCAGCTATGGCGTGTCGACCGAAGACGTCAACGGCATCGGCAACCGTGAGGCACGCCGCGTCGAGCGCACGAACATGCTCGCCGCCCGCGCGCTGAGCGCCGAGACCGTGGTCTTGGCCGAAGCCGCCTGATATCCCCTCAACTGCCGCTTGTGTCGAGATCCTCCGCGTCCCACGCGGAGGATCTCGACACAGCCGCGTACGAACGGCGTCAGTCGTCGACGAGGAGCAGGGCTTCGAGCCGATTCAGGACGTCCGGCTCGACGCCGATGCCTCGGACGTATTCGCGCACGGAACCGTGGTCCCGTTCGATGTCGTCGAGCACGAGGGTCATGGCTGCCGGCTCGGCCGCGAAGAACACCTTCGGCACAGAGTCGATGATGCTGGCGCCGTTGCTCTCGGCCCGCACGCGCTCGATGAACCGCTCCATCGTCGCCTGCGTCAGCGCGTAGTCGGCGACGATGTCGGGCGCCTCGACGCCGAGCGCGCCGAGCACCAGCGCCGCCAGGAGACCGGTGCGGTCCTTGCCCGCCGCGCAGTTGAAGACAGCCGGCAGGGCGTCGGTGCCGGCGAGCACCCGGAACGCGTCGGCGAAACGGGGTGCGCCCTCGGCGAGCATCGCCGTGTACGCCCGGTGGAGGAACTGCGTGGCGGGAAGGTCCTCGGAGCGGGCCAGTTCCCGATCCCAGGTCGTGTCGATGACGGGCAGGTGGTGAAACGCGACCGGGTAGGACTCGAACGGGAAGCGACCCCGCTCGTCGATCTCGTGCGCCCTCCGGAGGTCGACCACCGTCTTCAGCGCGATCGGCCGGAGCGTCTCGAGGTCGTCGGGTGTGAGCCGGCCGAGCCCGTCGGCCCTGAACAGCGTTCGCCAGCGCACCGAGCGGCCGTCACGGGTCGGGTAGCCGCCGAGGTCGCGGAAGTTGTACACGCCGTGCAACTCGACGTTCCTGGTCGGCGCGAGATCGGTCACGACTCCGACGGTACGGGATCGGCACCGCAGAACGGCCAATCGCGGATGTCCGGCGGATGAACATCGCCCCCTCACATCGCCCCAAATTCGCCTTGGTCACCGTCCGCCGCGTGGGACGCGGAAGGCGGTGACGGAGGCGCTCGGGACGGGTCAGTTGGTGGCGTTCGGGATGTCCTCGAGCCGGTAGTACACCGGGAGACCACGTTCGAGGGCGATCCGGACGTCCTGGTCGGCGCCCGTCGAGGCGCCGGGCAGCCGGAGCACGGCATCGCAGTGTTCGAGGAGCCGGACCGCGGTGGGGTACAGGACCTGCTCGGAGATCGGGTCGCCGACCGCGGTCGACCCGGCGCCGCGCATCACGGGAAGGGCCACCCACTCGCCGATCATCGGCACGTGCCCGGCCTGGAAGATCGGCCACGACACCGATTCGAGGGCGGCCAGATTGTCTGCCAGCCGCGCCGGCTCGTCGTCGGTGCCGGACCGGTACGGACCGGCGATCAGGATCATCAGTGATTTCGACATGCCGCGAGAGTATCGTGCAGATTCGTGCAGAAACAAGCAAGTTCGTGCATTTCCGCCGGCCGCCCCGAAGATCGAGATCGTCCGTGCTGACCGCCCAGCGCCGTGCCCTGATCCTCGACGTGCTGGCGCGCGACGGTCAGCTGATCGCCAAGGACCTCGCGGCTGAGCTCGACCTCTCGGACGACACGATCCGGCGTGACCTGCGTGAGCTCGCCGGTGAGGGCAAGCTCCAGCGCGTTCACGGCGGAGCGCTGCCGGCGTCGCCGGCGATCGCCGACTTCGCCGTTCGGCGCCACGTCGCGACAGAGGGCAAGACGGCGGTGGGCCGGGCCGCGGCCATGCTCGTGCGCCCCGGTCAGACGGTCATCGTCGACGGCGGCACGACGGCCCAGCAGCTCGCCCGCCACCTGCCACTCGATCTCGACGCGACGGTGATCACGCACAGTCCGACGATCGCGTGCGAGCTGGTCTCTCACCCCTCCGTCGAGGTTCTCATGATCGGCGGCCGGCTCTTCAAGCACTCGATCGTGACGTGCGGCTCGATCGCCATGGAGGCGATCCTGCAGGTCTCGGCCGACGCCTTCTTCATGGGTGTGACGGGCGTGCATCCGACCGCGGGACTCACCACCGGCGACTCCGAGGAGGCGGCCATCAAGCGCGCGTTGTCGCGCCGGTCGGCGGAGACGTACGTGCTCGCCACGTCGGAGAAGATCGGTGCCGCCTCGCCGTACACCGTGATCCCCCTGCACGAGGCGACCGCCGTCATCATCGAGTCGTCGACCCCCGATGCGCAGGTGCGTGCGCTGCGACGCAAGGGCGTGGAGCTGATCCGCGCCGGCTGAATCAGTCCGGCGACCGACCTTCGTCACGTTCCTCAGCGTCGGACGCGGAGGACGGTGACGCAGCGGCGGGGTCGACGCCGAGCAGTTGCTCCAGGTGGTCGAGACGGGCCCGCAGCTCGGCGACCTCGTCGGCGAGTGACGCACCGTCGGGATCGCCGGCCGTCCGGCGCGTTCCGCGTGGATGATCCCGGGTGGCGGCGATCGGCGCGTCGTTGGCGTCCTCGTCGATCTCGCCCAGGAGGAGGTGGGCGAAGCGGGCCTCGCGTTCGCCGGGGCGTCGTTCCAGGCGCACGGCGAACGGTTCGGGGCTGCGGCCGGCGAGCATGTCGAGGATCTCCTCGACGTTCGGGCCGCCGTCACGGTGGCGTTCGGTGCGTGACTTCACCTCGGCGACCGTCTGCGGGCCGCGCAGGACGAGCACCGAGAGCACGCCGAGCTCGGGCGGCGACAGACGCCACCGCTCGTCGGCGGCATGGCGATAGCGGACCGTGCGGCCGCCGTGCGCCGGATGCACGAACCGAACGAGCCCCATCGACTTGAGGGAGAGCAACGCGGCCTCGACCGTGCGGTCGTCGTACGCCACGACGGGATGGCGGTTGGTGGACTGGTTGCACGCCAGCCGCAACGCGTTGAGCGTCAGCGGGTAGCTGTCGGGGGTCGCCGCCTCCTTCTCGATGAGGCTGGCGAGGACCCGGGCCTCCTCCCTGCGCAACGCCACGACGCGGTGCTCAGCCGTCGACGGCAGCGTACGCCGCGACCACGAGGCCCTCGCCGCGTGGGTCGCCGAGCAGGCCGCCTTCCATCCGGTTCATCATGTAGGCGATCGTCATTCGGCGGTCGAGGTCGACGATGATCACCGAGCCGCCCCAGCCACCCCAGAAGCACACCCGTCCGTCGGGGAGGTACGGGTACGACTCGGGGTGCTTCAAGCCGTAGCCGATGCCGAACCGCAGCGGAGCGCCGAGCACGAGGTCGATGCCGTTGGTCTGCTCGTCGAAGATCAGCTTGCACGTCTCGGGCGACAGCAGGCGGACGCCGTCGACCTCACCTTCGCAGGCGACGATCGACTGGAGGCGGGCGACCGACCGGGCGTTGCCGTGACCGTTGGCGGCGGGGATCTCGGCCCGCCGCCACGCCTCGGTCCAGGCGATCGAGGCATCGGGTGCCGGCCCGGTGAACGTCTTGACCATCACGCTGTCGGGGTCGAGCGTTGCGAGGTCGATCGGCAGGGGCGGCGGAGGGACGACGTTCGAGACGCGGTGATCGTGCTCGGGGGCGAGCCCGATGTGGAAGTCGGCGCCGAGCGGACCGGCGACCTCCTTGGCGAAGAACTGGCCGAGGGACAGTCCGGTGATGCGCCGGACCACCTCACCCACGAGGTGGCCCTGGTTCAACGCGTGGTAGCCGGATGCCGTCCCGGGCTCCCACCACGGCGCCTGTGCGGCGAGCATCGACGTCGACTTCTCCCAGTCGAAGATGTCGTCGACCACGATCGGTTGCGCCCAGGCCGACACGCCCGACGAGTGCGACATGATGTGGCGGACTTCGATCTTGTCCTTGCCGTGGGCCGCGAACTCCGGCCAGTACTCCGCGACCGGCGCGTAGACGTCGAGCAGACCCCGCTCGACGAGCACGAGGGCGCTGAGCGCCATCATCGTCTTGGTGGTCGACCACACGTTGGTGATCGTGTCCTGTGCCCACGGCGCACTCTTGGCGGTGTCGGCCCAGCCGCCCCACAGGTCGACGACGGACTCGCCGTCGAGCGTGACGGCCACCGAGGCACCGAGATCGGCACCGCTCGCAAGGTTGGCCGCGAGCAGTTCCCGCATCGCGGTGAAGCGCTCGTCGCAGCTGCCATGGACGTCGGTCATCGTCGTACCCCCGGCACGGCTCGTCGGACCGCGGAACGCTAGTCGACGACACGGATTCACTTCCCACGCAGCAGATTGCGTCGCGCTGGTTTCGACGACCGTGCAGACGGGTACCTACGGACGGATGCGCCGACGAGTGGAGGACGGAATGCGGTCAAATCGAAGGCGGATGAGGCGGATGAGGTGGATCGTCAGATCCGTCGTCGTCGGTTCGGCTGCCTTTGCGCTGGCACGCAAGTTGCGTCAACCCCGTTCGCTGCCGGCGCATGCGATCCCCTTCCCGACGGATTCGAACGATGACGACGGCCATCGAGGCGGCGCCACGCCGTCGAACGAAGCGACCGGTGTCGCAGGAATCCTCGACCGCGCGGTCGCGGCTGGCTATGTCGCGGTGTTCGAACCGGAACCCGATGCCGCGCTGCGTTGCGGCGCGTGCAGCGCACTGACGGAGGCGAGCGCGTTCGAACGTGATTGGCAGAATCGCCTCGAAGGCGCTTCGGACCCCGACGACATGGCCCAGGTGTCAGGTCTCGTGTGCCCTGCGTGCGGAGCACGGGGCACGTTCGTCAGTCTGTTCGGCCCGGGTGCCGGCACCGATGCCGCTGACGTGATGGTCGCCCTCCCGAAGCCGCTCGGCGACCTCCCCGTCGTGACGCCGCTGATCTCGATCGGACCGCGGACGCGACCGAACACCCGCACGCCGGCCTTCCGACGCATGGCAGTCGATGAACTAGAAGCCACGATCAACGACATCATCTCAGACGCTCGAGACGGACAGAAGGGTTTCGCATCGGCGGCCGAGAAGGCGCAGAACGACGGTCGTCAGGATCTGGCCCTCGAGTTCCGTCATTCTCCGACCAGCGAGCGATGTTCTCGAACGAGCTTCGCACGCTCGCCGCCGAGCGCAACCTCCACGTCGACCTCCGGCAACGCCACTTCGTGCACCGCGTCGGGTGGCTGGAGCGGGGCACGCGGGCTGAGTGGCACCGAGGCGATCACCAACATCCAGACAACCAGGACGTACACGTTGACCTGTTCAGGTGCCGGCGGCCAGGCCTCGAGCTCGGTCACGGTGACCGTGGTCGACACGATCGCGCCGACGGTGCCGGCGGGGTTGGCAGCATCGCCGACGTCGGCGAGCCAGATCGATGTCACGTGGTCCGCGGCGACCGACAACGTGGCGGTCACCGGGTATCGCGTCCTCCGCGATGGCTCTCAAATCGGTACGACGTCGACGACGAGTTACCAGGACAGCGGCCTCGACCCTGCGACCACGTACAGCTATTCGGTCAGCGCCTACGACGCGGCTGGTAATGAGTCAGCCGCATCCGGTGCGGTCTCCGCGACGACCATCACACCTGACACGACGGCTCCGTCGGTGCCGCAGGGCGTGGCGGCCACGGCCACGGGCACATCGACGATCGGAGTCGGGTGGAGCGGCGTCCACCGACGACACCGCCGTCACGGGCTACCAGGTTTTCCCGGTGCGACGCTCGTCGGCAGCACGAGTGGGACGAGCTATCAGGACAGCGGCCTCGCGCCGGACACCTCGTACAGCTACCGGGTGACGTCGTATGACGCGGCGGGGAACATCAGTGCTCAGAGCAGTTCAGCGACCGCGACAACGCAAGCGGCGGTAGCTGGCTACACGTTCCCGATCAGGATCAGCGCTGACAAGCGTCGCTTCGAGGACAGCACCGGCAAACCGTTCTTGATGCAAGGCGACACGGCCTGGTCGCTGATCGCGCAGCTCAACCAGGCGAACGTGACGACCTACTTGAACGACCGCCAAGCCAAGGGTTTCAACACGTTGCTCGTCAACCTGCTCGAGCACAAGTTCACCAGCCAACCGCCGAACAACATCTACGGCGCTCGCCCGTTCACGACTCCCGGCGACTACGCGACTCCGAACGAGGCGTATTTCGCCAACGCCGATTGGGTCATCCAGCAGGCTGCCCAGCGCGGCATGGTGGTCCTCCTCGCACCGTCGTACGCCGGTTACAACGGCGGCAACGAAGGCTGGTACCAGGAGATGAAGGCGAACGGCACCACGAAACTGCGCAACTACGGGCGCTATCTGGGACAGCGATACGGCGCCTACACCAACATCATCTGGGTGCAAGGTGGCGACTACAACGTGCCGAACAAGGCTCTGGTCGACGCGATTGCGCAAGGAATCCGAGAGACCGATCCCGATGCGTTCCAGATGGCGCATGGTGCCCCGGAGTCCGTCGTCGCCGATTACTGGAGCGGCTACAACTGGATGGCGATCAACGCCGTCTACACCTATTCGTCGACGTACTCGCCGTCGGTCACGCAGTATCAGCGGACACCGGTGATGCCGTTCATGATGATCGAGAGCACGTACGAGAACGAATACGGCGTGAGCACCACCACGCTGCCGCGCACAGGCGTACGACTCGCTGCTCGCCGGTGCGGGCGGGCAGATCTTCGGGAACAACCCGATGTGGCACTTCGATGGTCCCGGCGTGGTCGCCACCACCCGGACCTGGCAACAAGAACTGTCGAGCGCGGGTGCGCTGAGCATGCAGCACCTCGGGAAGCTGTTCAACTCCCGCCCCTGGTATCAACTGGTCCCGGACAGCGCTCACACCACACTTACAGCCGGGTACGGGAGCGGGAGCAACGTTCGCTGTCGCCTCCAGAACCGCCGGGGGTGGAACGGTGCTCCTGTACACGCCGATCCGCAAGGCGCTCACCATCAACATGACTCGCGTCTCGGGCACCCAAGCGAACGCATGGTGGTTCAATCCTTCAACCGGCGCGGCAACCAGCATTGGCGCCTTCGCGACCACCGGGTCACGTGTGTTCACGCCACCGACCAACAGCTGATTGGGTGCTCGTGCTCGACGACGCCTCACTCGGGCTGGCAGCCCCAGGCCAGTAGCTCAGTAGCTGCGCGGGAGGCCGAGCACGCTCTGGGCGATGAAGTTGCACGTCATCTCCTGGCTGACCGGTGCCAGCCGTTGCAGGCGGGCCTCGCGCCAGTAGCGCTCGACGTGGTACTCGACCGCGTACCCGAGGCCACCGTGCGTCTGCAGCGCCTGGTCGGCGGCGAAGAAGCAAGCTTCCGCGGCGAGGTACTTGGCGGTGTTCGCCGCCTCCCCACACTCGAGGTCGTGGTCGTAGCGCCACGCCGCGAGCTGCATCATCGTGAACGCCGCGCCGAGCTCCATGTGGGCCTTGGCGAGTGGGTGGGCGATGGCCTGGTTGGCGCCGATCGGCCGGTCGAACACGATCCGTTCCTTGGCGTAGGCGACGGCGCGGCGGATCGCCGCTTCGCCGATCCCGCACGCGGTCGCGGCGAGCAGGATCCGCTCCGGGTTGAGCCCGTGCAGCAGGTGTTGGAACCCACGGCCGCGCTCACCGACCATCCGCCAGCCCTCGACGGGGAGATCGTCGTAGACGACCTCGCACGAGGCGACCGCGTTGCGGCCGAGCTTGGGGATGGGTGAGATGTCGACGTAGTCGGGATCGAGGTCGGCGAGGAACAACGACAACCCGCCGAACCGATTCGACTCGTCGTGGTCGGTGCGCACCAGAAGCAGCACGACTTCGGATTCGAGCGCCTTCGACGTCCAGATCTTGCGACCGTTGATGATCCAGCCGCCCATGCCGTCGTCGGTGGCGCGGGTCGTGATCCGACTGGTGTCGGTGCCGGCGTCGGGTTCGGTGACGCCGAACGCGACGTGGAGGTCGCCGGTGGCGGCGCGGGGGAGGAACGTCTGCTTGAGGCGATCGTTGCCGAACTTCACGACCGGGTTGAGCCCGAACATCGTGAGGTGGATCGAGCTCGAGCCGTTCATCCCGGCGCCCGAGGCCGCGATGCGGTTGAGCACGAGCGCCGCCTCGGTGATCCCGCGCCCGCCGCCGCCGAACTCCTCCGGGATCGCGATGCCGATCCAGCCACCCTTCGCCATCGCGTCGTAGAACTCGGTTGGGAAGCGGTGGTCGGTGTCGCACGCCGACCAGTAGTTGTCGTCGAACGCAGCGCAGACGCGGTCGACCGCGTCGACGATCTGCTCGTGGTCGTCGTCGGGCGCGAAGTCCATCGCTCGTCGTCGGCGCTCAGCCGCCGGCGACCTCCTCGCTGCGGTCGGTGGCAGGCGGGGGATCCGGCGTCAACGCGGTGATCCGGCGGCGCAGTTCGTCGTCGAGCTCGAAGTCGAGCCGCGGCCAGCGACGCGCCGAGCTGCTCGAGGGTGCGACCACCGATCAACGGTGCCGTCACTCCGGGGTGGCTACCGACCCACGCGACGGCGAGCGTCGCCGGATGGCAACCGATCTCGGCGGCGAGCGCGGCCAGCCCGGCGGCGGCGACGTATCCCGCCTCGTCGCGGTAGCGGACGCTGTACATCTTGTTGGCGACGAGCCGACCCTCGCCCGAGCCGGGCTGCGTGCCGTACTTCCCCGTCAGCAGTCCTCCGGCCAGCGGGCTGTACGGGAACACGGCCAGGTCGGCCGACAGGGCGAGCGGCAGCAGCTCGACTTCGGCCTGGCGCTTGATGAGGTTGTACATCGGCTGCAGGGCGACGATCGGCGCCCAGCCGTTCAGGGCGCTCCGGCCGAGGGCCGTCGCCACCTGCCACGCGGCGAAGTTGCTCACGCCGATGTGGAGGATCTTGCCCGCCGCGACCAGTGCGTCGAGCGTGCGCAGCGTGTG
Organism: Ilumatobacteraceae bacterium; assembly: GCA_963722415.1. Taxonomy (GTDB): domain Bacteria; phylum Actinomycetota; class Acidimicrobiia; order Acidimicrobiales; family Ilumatobacteraceae; genus JALOLG01. Next base: position 381,974 of record CAVRNI010000057.1, on the reverse strand, counting down.
GTCGATACCAGTGCGGTCGTCGAAGCGGTGCAGGTAGTAGAGGTCGATGCGATCGGTGCCGAGACGGGTCAGGCTGCCCTCGACCGACGCCCGGAGGTGGGCGGGGACGCGCCGCGCCGGTTGATCCCGGCGGCACTCGGGAACCCGGCCTTGGTCGCGAGCACGACATCGTCGCGCACGGAGGCGACGAGACGGCCCAGAATCGTCTCGGCCGCGCCGTCGTTGTAGACGTCGGCGCAGTCGAACATGTTGATGCCGGCATCGAGGCAGGCGGTGACGATCGCCTGCGCCTCGTCCTCGTCGGTCTCGCTCGCCGAACGGCATCGTGCCGAGCCCGAGCTGGGAGACCTTGAGGCCGGTGTCGCCGAGCGCGCCGGTACTTCATGCCGTGATCCCGGCGCGAACGAGGAGGGCTCTGGCGCGGGCGAGATGTGGGGCGTCGACCATCTGCCCATTGTGGAGGAAAGACAGGCGGCCGTCGGCAGCGTGGCGTTCGAACTCGGCGATCAACTCCGCCGCGTCGGCGATCCGTTCTGGTGACGGGGTGAACGCCTCGTTCACGATGTCGATCTGGCTCGGGTGGATCGTGATCTTGCCGGCGAAGCCCATCGCCGCCGCCAGGCTCGACTCTGCGCGCAGGCCGTCGAGGTCGGCGAGGTCGGTGAACACCGCATCGATCGCCGGCACGCCAGCCGCCGCGGCACCGATCAGGCACCAGCTGCGCACCATCTCGAAGACCGGCAGGAACCGGCCGTCAGAGATCGCGCGCCGTGCTCGCTCCCAGCGCTGCGGAGAGGTCCTCGGCGCCCCAGCACACGCCGTCGACGCGGTGGTGCGCGGCGACATCGGGAAGGTTGACGACGCCGGCGGCGGTCTCGGTGACGACCGGGAAGTAGGTGATCGGCGCGTTCGGATCAGCTGCCGCGATCACCGCGTCGAGCGCGTCGAGGTCGGCGGGTCGTTCGACCTTGGGAACCATCAAGGCTCGTGGGCCGAGCTCGACGAGCGACCTCGACATCGTCGCGACCCCACGCAGTGTCGAGGGCGTTGACGCGGACCATCAGCTCCTTGCCGCTGCGCGGCGTCGACGACGTCGGCCGAGCGCAGCCATTCGGTGACGCTCGTCCGCGCCGCGGTCTTGCGGTCCGGTGGCACGGAGTCCTCGAGGTCGAGCACGAGCGTGTCGGCCGCGCTCGCCAGGGCGCTGGCGAGGTATCGCTCGTTGCCGCCGGGCACGAAGTGCACCGACCGCCGTCGAGGCCGTCGCGCGCGGACGTCGCCGTCACGGGTGATCGCGTCACAGCAGGAACGCCAGCGTCGGGAGGGGCTGCGAGGCGTTGACGAGCTCGACCGTCTTCGCCGCGATGCGCAACCCGCCGTCGACCCGCCGGATCCTGTGTGTGGCTCGTCCGGCCCAGATGCGCAGTTCGTTCGTCGCCTGCGCCGACAGCTCGTACAGGACGAAGTTCGACCCGGCGGTGATCGTGCCGTCGTCGTCGGTCGACTCGATCTCGATGTTGGAGATCACGCGGCGCATCGGTGACGGCGGGGTCTGCGCGTAGCGCACACCGGTGAGGAGTTGGCGCACGCGTGTCTCGAGTCGGCTGCGGTTGTCGTTGACGAACGAGATCCGGGTGTCGGGGTCGTAGTCGGCCGCGTCCCGACGGCACCCAGTACCGCACGTCGTCGGTCATCAACGCCAGCCACTCCTCGTAGCGCGACTCGTCGGCCAGACGCGGCCTCGAGGAACAGCAACTGCTCGACCTCGGCGCGCAGGTCGCGATCGTCGCTGACGCATGTCTCACGGCGCGGTTGCCATCAGCTCGGCCCAGTGCCGCCAGAACCCACGTGTCGTCACCTCGTCGCTGACGTGCCCGATGCGGTCGCCGCGATCGTCGACGCGTTCACGCTCCATGCCGCGGCTGAGATCCATCCAGCCGCCGCTGTGACCGAACGCGATCTGCATCCGCTCGGCCGCGGTGGCGTCGTCGGGGAGCAGGAACCCGGCCGGGCCCATCGCCGCCTCCGACTGGCGCAGCACGCGCCGGTTGAACTCCGGCGCGACGCCGGCGAGGAGGAGCGGAGTGTGGTGGTGGACCGTCAGGTCGGGCGCCAGCGGGTCGATGATGGCGAGGTTCATCTCGCCGAGGAACAGGTTGGGGAAGATCAACGCGTGCGGGGGGCCCTGCCAGAGGAGCTCCTCGGCACGGTCCTTGCCGTGCCTCGCGATCAGTGCCTCGCAGTAGTCGGCGACCTGTTCGCGCTCGACGCCGAGCCACGCCAACTGTCGGTCGTAGCCGCGCCAGAACTCGAGCTCGACGTGTCCCCGCCCGCGATCGCGCGTGCGTCGCGGTCACGACGTTCTCGCCGGCGAGCACCGCGGCCTCGTACTGCGACCCGGGGACGACGCGCCACAACGAGGCGTGCAACCGGCCGAGGTGGTAGCCGTCGAGGTCGCTCTCGGCCCACATCTTCCAGTTCGAGCTGACCCGCTGGCCGAGCCATCCGGCGCTGATCTGCAGCTCACCGACGGGCGACAGGTCGCACGCCCAGTCGAGCAGCTCGATGCCGCCCGGGCCGAGGTGCTCGTCGAGTGATCCGGCGTCGCCGCTGGCGTTGGCGAACACGAACCCCCGGTACGACGCGACCTGGCCGGGACGGTTCAGCCCGAGCGTCTCGCGGTCGCTGCACATGCCGCCCGGTTGCGGCACGCCTCGCAGCGCCCCGTCCAGGCCATACGTCCAGCCGTGGAAGATGCACGCGAACGACCCGGTGTTGCCCGACGCGTGCTGGCAGAGCGTGACACCGCGGTGGCTGCACCGGTTGGCCATCACGTGGACGTCGCCACCGCGATCGCGGACCATGATCACCGGGTCGAGACCGAGCCGGCGGGTGACGTAGTCGCCGGCCGCGGGCACCTCGGACTCGTGTCCGACGAACACCCAGCCGCCGGTGAAGATCCGCTCCAGTTCGGCCTCGAACACCGCCGGGTCGGTGTAGGCCAGCCCGTTGACACGTCCGGGCTGCACGAGGTCGTCGGCGCGCAACTCGCTGGTGATCAGCCGGCCGGGTTCGGTGACCGTCATCGGGCGACCTCGAGCTCGGCCGAGGCGATCGGGCGCCGACCGAACGCATCGTGAACTGCGTCAGTTCGTCGAGCAGCGCGGCGCGCTCGGTCGTCGTCAGTCGGGAGCGCGCGAGCGGGCCGATCAGGACCTCGGAGACGGCACCGACGAGGGCGGTGCCGCTCGTCTCGGGGTTCTGGCTGCGCGAACGCGCCGGTCGAGACCCCGTCGGCGACGATCGAGGCGAACACGCCGGCGAGCTCGGCGCGGATCACGACGCGGAGCGCCTCGGCGGACTCACTGGTCGGCTCGGCGATCATCGAGTAGGCGAGCCGCCCCGACGCCAGCGCTCGGGTCGCGAACAGCGTCGACCGCCTCCACCAGCCGTTCGGTCGGCGGCCGGTCCGATCCGGCGACGGCGGCAACCGCGCCACCTCACGTTCGCATGTCACGCGCACGACCTCGGCGATCAGGTCGTCGCGCGACGGGAAGTGGCGGTACACCGTGCCGACCGCGACCCCGGCCCTCGCGGCGACGGCCGCGACCGCGGTACCGGTGAGGCCGGCGTCCCGGACGACGTCACGCGCCGCGGCGAGGATCGCCGCCCGCGCCCGTTCGTCCCGTTCAGCCGCCGCCGCCGTTCGTCGGTACGCCATACCCAAGAAGTGAACCACAGTTCAGTTCTTGCCGGCAACAACGCCCGATCCGTTCCCCGTCGCTGGCGAGGCCTCGCCGATGTCGGTGACACGAAGACGGTGTCACGGGCGGGAATTCAGTGCGCGGTGACGACGATCTTGCCTTGGGCGCGGCGCTCGCCGAGGTCGGCGATCGCCTGGCCGGCCTGCTCGAGCGGGTAGGCGGCCGAGACGTGGGGGCGGATCTTGCCCTCGGCCAGCCACGCCAGCAGCTCGCCGATGTTGGCACGATGGCGCTCGGGATCACGGCCCGTGAACGAGCCGAGGAACACGCCGACGACCTGGCATCCCTTGAGCAGCACCAGGTTCAGCGGCAGCCGCGGGATCTCGCCGCTCGCGAACCCGATCACGAGGAACCTGCCCTCCCACGCCATCGACCGGAACGCCGGCTCGCTCAGCGCGCCGCCCACCGGGTCGTAGCAGACGTCGACGCCGTGGTTGCCGGTCAGCTCCTTGAGGCGGCCGCGCAGATCCTCGGTCGTGTAGTTGATGACGTCGGTGGCGCCGTACTCGCGGCACAGCTCGAGCTTCTCGTCGGTCGAGGCGGCGGCGATCACGCGGGCACCGGCCAACGCGCCGAGCTCGACCGCGGACAGTCCCACGCCTCCCGCGGCGCCGAGCACGAGCAGCGTCTCGCCCGCCTGGAGGTTGCCCGCGATCCTTCAACGCGTAGTGCGACGTGCCGTGGGCGACGAGGAACGCCGCCGCCGCCGTCATGTCGACGCCCGTCGGGCACCTCGATCGCGCTCGCCTCGGGGACGACGACACGTTCGGCCATCCCACCCAACCCGACCGAGCACACGACCCGATCGCCGACGGCCAACCGGTCGACGCCGGGACCGACGGCGCTGACGACACCGGAGATCTCGCCGCCCGGGGAGAACGGCAGCTCCGGCTTGAACTGGTACTTGTCCTGGATCATCAGGTAGTCGGGGAAGTTGACGCCGCACGCGTGCATGTCGACGACCACCTGTCCGGCGCCCGGCACCGGGATCGTCGACCTCGCGGACGACGAGGGATTCGGGTGGGCCGAACTCGGTGCACAGCACTGCTCGCATCGCCGGGAACCTAGGGCATCGGGCACCGGCGGACGCACGTCGGAGGCGCGCGAGCCGTGCAGAACGCACCAAGTCGGCTCGCGCCGACAGTCCGAGCGGTAGCGTCGCCCGACATGGATGCGGTGGCGCTCGATGCCGAGCTCTCCATGCTCGCCGACGCCCGGTCGTTCTCCGGCGTCGTGCGGGTCGATGGGCCGGGTGGGCCATGGTTTGCCCAGGCGTACGGGCTCGCCAGCTCCGACGTGGGGCGTGCCGTGCACGCTGCACACGCGGTTCGACACGGCGTCGATCACGAAGTTGTTCACGGCCGTCGCGACGCTGCAGCAGATCGAGGCCGGCGCGTTCGCCCTCGACACTTCGGTGACCGACTACCTCGGCCTGTCGGGCACCCAGATCTCGCCCGACGTGACGCCGTACCACCTCCTGACGCACACGTCGGGAATCGGTGACGACGCCGACGAGGAGGCCGGCGAGAGGTACGAGGACCTCTGGGTCGACACGCCGAACTACTCGGTCACCGAGACGGAACAGATCCTGCCGAACTTCGTCAATCGGGCGCCGAACTTCGCGCCGGGAGAGGGGTGCCGCTACTGCAACGTGCGGCTACGTCCTCCTCGGCCTGATGATCGAGAAGGCGACGGGGCGCTCGTACCGCGACTACGTGACCGAGCGGGTCTTCGCCGCCGCCGGGATGACTCGCGCCGGCTTCTTTCGAATGGATGTGGTCGAGGCCGACGTCGCCGAGGGGGTCGATCCGATCCTCGACGCCGACGGCAACGTCACGGGATGGCGCCGCAACATCTACTCGTACCCTCCGATCGGTTCGCCCGACGGTGGCGCGCACGTCACGGCTGACGACCTGATGCGGTTCTTCGCCGCGGTGCGCAACGGACGCCTCCTCGGGCCCGAGTCGGTGGAGGCGATGACGACACCGAAGGTGCGTCACAGTGACCGGCCACCGGGCGAGCACCTGATCGGGTTCGGCTTCGAGTTCGAGACCGACGCCGAGGGCAATGTGCGCTCGATGTGGAAGGAAGGCATCAACGTCGGCGCCAGCGGCATGCTCCGGTACTACCCGAGCCGCGAGCTCACGGTGGTGGTGTTGAGCAACTTGGAGGAAGGCGCCTGGGAGCCGCTGCGGATCATCGACCGGCTGGTCGAGATCTGAGCAAACCGGGCGTGGCGCGCTCCGTCGAGGGGACGACGTCCGCCGCGGTGCCGTTGCGCCGCCGCCTCACGACCGACGCCCGACGGGTGCTGCTCGCCCGGTCGTGCCGGGGGTTCGCCGACGGGCTCGCCAGCGTCGTGCTGCCGGCGTACCTCGGCCTGCTGGGGTTCACGGCCCGCGGCATCGGCGGATCGCGACGCTCACGCTCGTCGGCTCGGCGGTCGCCACGATGGTGATCGCCTTCATCGGTGACCGCTGGTCGCGCCGGCACGTACTGCTCGGCGCCTCGGTCGTGATGGTCGCCACCGGACTCGGCTTCGCCGCCGTCGACACGTTCTGGATGCTCGCGATCGTGGCGCTGCTCGGCACGCTGAACCCGTCGGCCGGCGACGTGAGCGTGTTCCTCCCCACCGAGCAATCGGTGCTCCCGCAGACCGTCCGTGACCGCGACCGGACCGCGCTGTTCGCCCGCTACGCGATCGGCGGCTCGCTGCTCGCGGCGGTCGGCTCGCTCGCGGCCGGCGTCCCCGAACGGCTGGTGGAGGCCGGCGTCGCGTCGGAGCTCACCGCACTGCGATCGGCGTTCGTCGCCTACGCCGCGGTCGGCGTCGTGACGCTGATCGTGTACCGCGGTCTGACACCGGCGGTCGAGCCACCGCACGTCGGCCATCGCGGGCTCGGCAGCTCGCGGCCGATCGTGGTGCGGCTGTCGGTGCTGTTCAGCCTCGACTCGTTCGCCGGCGGGTTCACCGTGCAGACGATGATCGCCGTCTGGCTGTTCCTGCGTTTCGACCTGTCGATCGCGGAGACCGGTGTGGTGTTCTTCTGGACCGGGCTGCTGACCGCCGGATCGATGCTCCTGTCGCCGGTGCATCGCCGGCGCGCGTCGGGCTGATCCGCACGATGGTCTTCACCCACATCCCGGCGAACATCTTCCTCATCGCCACGGCGTTGATGCCGAACGCGACGTTGGCGATCGTGTGCCTGTCGCTGAGGTCGCTGCTCGCGACGATGGACGTGCCGGCTCGGACGTCGTACGTGATGGCGGTGGTGCCGCCCGAGCACCGCCCGGCCGCGGCCGCACTGACGAACGTGCCGCGCAGCCTGGCGTCGGCGGTTGGTCCGGCACTGGCCGGTGCGATGCTCGCTCGATCGACGTTCGGGTGGCCGCTGATCGTCGCCGGATCGTTGAAGATCTGCTACGACCTGCTGCTCCTACGAATGTTCGGATCGATCCGGCCTCCGGAGGAGGAGAGCGATTGCTCGCTACGGCGCCACCGAGCGGTCGCTGACCCAGTTGCCGTGGAAGCCGAACGGCACCCGCTGGGGGAGCGGGACGCGGGCGACGTAGCCGCGGTCGAAGTCCTGGGCGTCGAGCACGACGAACTCGGCCCGGTCAGTGGGCAGGTCGTGGACGAACGTGACGAGCCAACCGTCGTCCTCGGTGGTCGAGTCGGGCCGGGCGACGAACACCGGCTCGCCGGCCGCGCGGGTCGGACCGTGGTCGAACAGCTGCCGTGCACCCGTGGCGAAGTCGTGCTTGAGCGTCGGCCATCCGACACGTGGATCCGTCGACGGCTGAGCGCAGTACCCGTACCGGTGGGGCTTGGCCGTCAACGAGCCGCGGTGGCGCGGGAACTCGTTCGGCGTGTCGTCGACCACGTCGACCGACATCGTCCGTGTCGATCGGGTTGATCGTCCACCGCTCGAGCCTGGCCATGCCGCCGTCGCCGAACGGTCCGAGGAGATCCTTGGCGAACATCACGTCGTAGACGCAGAGGTCGATCACGATCGAGCCGTCGTCGGCGTCGTACGCGTTGAGGGGGTGGAACGAGTAGCAGAGCGGGGCGTCGACCCACACGATGTCGCCGGCGCCGCCCTCCCGTGGGAGCAGTCCGACCCGGTTGCCGTAGTCCGGGTTCCACCGGAACGGGAAGCGGCCGGCGAACGCCAGGTCGAGATCGACGGTGCACGGCTGGTCGTAGACGACCGCGTAGCGCTGCGTCAGCGACATGTCGTGCAGCATCGTCATGCCCGGCAGCGGGATGTCGACCGTGCGACGCACCCGGCCGTCGTTGCCGACGACCACGTACTGCACGTGGTCGAGCCACTCGGCCCAGGCGTAGACCATCGCGTGCATCTCGCCGGTGTCGGGATCGACCTTCGGATGGGCGGTGAACGCGCCGGGCAGCGTGCCGTTGAAGTCGTTGCGCCCGACGGTCTCGAGCTCGTAGGTGAGCTCGACCGGGCACCCGCCGGCCTCCACCATCGCCCACGTCGTGCCGGCGAACCCGCCGACGTTGGTGTTGGGTCCGCCCGCGCTGTCGTTCCAGTTGCGTCCGGGGATGTCGGGTTGACCGCGGAAGTCGGACACGTTCTTCGAACCCACGTACCGGTTGCGGTACCACTCGGCCTTGCCGTCGTTCAGTCGGATGCCGTGCACCATGCCGTCGCCGACGAACCAGTGGTGCGACGTCTGGTCGGGTGGGGTGATGGGGTTCGGGCCGTTGCGGAGGTACCGACCGCGCAGGTCGGCGGGCAGCTCGCCGATCACCGGCAGGTCGAACGCGGTGATCTCGTCGGTGACCGGGGCGTAGTTGTCGGCGAGGTAGCGATTGCCGGAACCTTCGACGGGATCCGTCGATTGGGTGGTCGTGCTCGGTCTGGGTCATGGCAACGACTCCTCGGGGCGATGTGTGGCGTAACTTTGTTACATGTGTAACTTAGTTACGTGGCGATCGAGAAGTCAACCCCCGATCAACGCGCCGCCATCCTGCGGGCCGCGATCGGGATCGTGCAGGGCGAAGGTGCCGGGCGCGCTCGACGGTCCGCAACGTCGCCGCCGCCGCCGGCTGCTCGACGACGGGCGTGTACACGTACTTCGGGGGCAAGGACGGACTGGTCGACGCGATCTTCGTCGACGGGTTCGAGAAGTTCGACGCCGCGCTCGATGCCGCCGCTGACCGACTCGGTCCGATGGATGCGTTGTACGCCACGGGCGAGGCGTATCGCGCGTGGGCGTTGGCCAACCCGACGCAGTACCAGGTGATGTTCACCCGTGCCGTCCCCGACTTCCTCGCGACCGACGCCGCACTGACGCGGGCGTCGCTGTCGTTCGATGCCCACGTCGCACGCGTCGCCCGAGCGATCGACTCGGGGGACCTCGCCGAGCACGACGCGATCGAGATCGCGATGCACGTCTGGGCGACCGTCCACGGCTACGTGATGCTCGAGTTGATGCAGATGCAACCACCGATCGGCGCCCGAGCCGTCGTCGACCTACACCGCCGGCCTCACCCGCGTCTTCAACGGCCTCCGACCACGTCCCACTCTCGCTGAAGTTTCGGCGCCGTAGGGACGCCGAAACTTCACGAGATCAGGGGTGGGGCGGGAGGTCAGGCGGCGGCCTTCTCGAGGATGTGGACGCCGCACGCCGAGCCGAGGCCGATCACGTGGGCGAGGCCGACCTTGGCGCCCTCGATCTGACGATCGCCGGCCTCACCGCGCAGGTGGTGGCAGACCTCCCAGATGTTGGCGATCCCGGTCGCCGCGATCGGGTGACCCTTCGACTGCAGTCCGCCCGACACGTTCACCGGCGTCGTGCCGTCGCGCCACGGCGCGCCCGACTCGAAGAAGTCGACGGCGCCGCCTTCCTCGCACAGCTGGAGGTTGTCGTAGTGCACGAGCTCGGCGGTGGCGAAGCAGTCGTGCAGCTCGACCAGGTCGAGATCCTCCGGCCCGATGCCGGCCTTCTCGTACGCCTGCGTGGCAGCGATGCGAGTGAGCGTGTTGACGTCGGGGAGCACCTGGCACGCCTCCTGCCACGGATCGCTCGTGAGCACCGAGGCCGACACCTTGATGGCCCGCCGCTGCTGCTCGCCCGACAGCGTCTTGAGCTTGGCGTCGCTGACCACCACCGCGGCGGCTGCACCGTCGCAGTTGGCCGAGCACATCGGCCGCGTGTTGGGGTAGGCGATCATCATGTCGTTCATGATCTCGTCGAGCGTGAAGCGCTTGCTGTAGGCGGCGAGCGGGTTGAGCGTCGAGTGCGAGTGGTTCTTCTCGCTGATCCTCGCGAACAGCTCGAACGTGGCACCGCCGTACTTGTGGCCGTACTCCATGCCGACCTGGGCGAACGTCCCGGGCATCGCGTCGGTGCCGACGCGGCCGTCGGTGGGCGCGACCGCGCCGAACCGACCCTTCGGGGTCCACGTCTTGCCGTCGGACTTCGGCGTGCCGCCGCCACCGAGCAGTCCGGCGCCGGCGAGCTTCTCGACACCGACGGCGAGGCCCATGTCGCACTCGCCCGCCTTGACCGCCATGATCGCCGTGCGCAGCGCGGTCGCACCCGTGGCGCACGCGTTGGCGACGTTGTAGACGGGGATCCCGGTCTGGCCGATCTGCTTCTGCAGCCGCTGGCCCATCCCGGAGTTGGCCTCCATCAGGCAACCCGCGGCGAGCACGCCGATGTCGCGCATCGTCACGCCGCCGTCGGCGAGGGCGGCCATCGCCGCCTCGGCCGCGAGGTCGACGGTGTCCTTGTCGGGATGCTTGCCGAACTTCGTCATCCTGATGCCGAGGATCCAGATGTCGTCACTGGCCATGGTGGTTCTCCTTCAAGTTCTGTTCTTGGCAACACTGATGTGGCAGCGTGTGTTCGATGGCGTGGGTTCAGGCCACGGGCTCGAAGCCGTAGCCGATGGCCTCGACACCGTCGTCGTCGGTGCCGAGTGAGTAGGTGGCGAGTCGGACGTCCATGCCGAGCGTGACGTGCTCGGGATCGGGTTCGACGTTGATCAGATTGGCACGCACGCTCGTGCCGTCGCAGTCGACCACGGCGGCGACGAACGGCACCGGCACACCGGGCGCGGCCAACGTGACGATCGTGAACGAGCGCACCTCGCCGTGGGTGCCGATCGGCACGTCGCGGAACTCGGTGGCGAAGCACGACGCACACGCATTGCGCCGATCGAAGAAGCGTGCGCCGCAGGCGGTGCACTCGTGGGCGACGAGGTGTGGCTCGTCGCCCAGCACGAGGTAGTCGACCAAGGGGATCTGCTTCGTCATCGTCTCGAACCGTACCGGTGGCGACCGGTGGCCGGAGATTCGGACGTAGCCGGTCGGCCGCGGCGAGCACGAGTCGGGCGCGGTACGGTGCCGACGATGGACGTCGAGGTCACCCACGATGGCGCGATCGCGACCCTGTGGCTCAACCGCCCCGAGAAGCGCAACGCCGTGACGATCGACATGTGGCGGTCGATGACGGACCACTGCGCCGCCCTCGCCGGCGATCCGACGGTGCGGGTCCTCGTCGTGCGGGGCACCGGTGACCACTTCTGCGCCGGCGCCGACATCGCCGCCCTCGGGACCGTCGACAACGAGGCCCTGCTCATCGCCAACCACGCCGCCGACGACGCCCTCACCACGTTCCCCAAGCCGATGATCGCGTTCATCACCGGGTCGTGTGTCGGCGGTGGCGCCGAGATCGCCATCGCCTGCGACCTGCGCATCGCCGACACGACGTCACGCTTCGGCATCACACCGGCACGGCTCGGGCTGCTGTACCCGACGTTCGCGCTCGAGCGCGCCGTGCGCCTGTTGGGCGCTTCGGCCGCCAAGCACCTCTTGTACTCGGCCGAGCTGATCGACGCCGAGCGGGCACTCCGCATCGGGCTCGTCGACGAGGTCCACGAGCCGGCAGCCGCGTCGAGCGCCTCGACGTGCTTCGCCGGCGTCCTCGCCGAACGGTCGCTGCTCACGCAGTGCGGGAGCAAGGAGATGGTCGACTTCGATCATCGAGCACGGACGCGTCACCGAAGACGTCGACCGGCGCTGGCGCGCCGAGATGAGATCGAGCACCGACCGGGCGGAGGGGATCGCGGCGTTCCTCGAGCGGCGCCAGCCGCGAGTTCACGTGGACCGCCGCGTCATCCGAAACTGCAGAGGGAGATGTATTGACGTGAACGACGCCGACGCGATCGACCTCGCCCTGCTGATCTTTCGTTGCGGTGTCGGCGGGGTGATGCTCGCCCACGGGATCAACCACATCATCGGCGGCGGCAAGATCGCCGGCACGGCGCGGTGGTTCGAATCGCTCGGCATGCGGCCGGGCATCCTGCACGCGTGGCTCGCCAGCCAGACCGAGGTCGGCGCCGGAGCGCTGTTGGTGCTGGGCTTCCTCACGCCGTTGGCCGCCGCCGGCGTGGTCGGCGTGATGCTCGTCGCGTGGATCACCAACCACCTTCACAACGGGTTCTTCATCTTCCGCCCCGGTGAGGGTTGGGAGTACGTGATGACGCTGACGATCGCCGGCCTCGCCCTCGGCGTGATCGGCCCCGGCAGCTGGTCGATCGACGAGGCCGTCGACCTTCGCGACGACCTGATCGGCGTGACCGGCCTGCTGATCACCGCGATCGTCGGGATCGGCGGCGCCGCCGGCCTGCTGGTCGCGTTCTGGCGCCCACCCCCGAAGAAGGAGTAGCCCAACCCCCCGACCTGTCTGCTTCAGATCGCGCATTTGCTGCATCTGAAGCAGACAGAACGGGGTTTTCGGGGTGGTGAGTACGGTGGGCGCGGTGGAGGTGCGTCTGCTCGGCCAGCTCGAGGCCGTCGCGGATGACGGATCGGCGATCGCCGTACGCGGGGTGAAGCTGCGTTCGTTGGTTGCGATCCTGGCGTTGCACCGCGGCGAGCCGGTCGGCGCCGAACGCCTCATCACCGAGCTGTGGGGTGACGCGCCACCCGGCAACCCGGCCAATGCCCTCCAGGCGACGGTGTCGCAGCTGCGCCGGGCGTTCGGTGCGGCGAAGATCGTGACGTCCGATGCCGGCTACGCGCTCGCGATCGCGCCGGACGATCTCGACATCGTCCGCTTCGAGCGTCTCGTCGCCGACGGACGCCGTCAGCTCGTGGCCGGCGATCCCGCCGCCGCGTCGAGGACGCTGAACGCCGCGCTCGCGCTCTGTCGCGACGAGGCGCTGGTCGAGTTCGCCTACGCCGAGTTCGCGACCGGTGAGCGGGCGCGGTCTGGACGAGCTGGCCTTGGCGGCGGTCGAGGCCCGCATCGAAGCCGATCTGGCGCTGGGTCGGCACGGCGACGTGGCGGGGGAGCTGGAAGCGCTCTGCCAGCGTCATCCGTTGCGGGAGCGATTGTGGGAGCTGTTGATGCTGGCCCTGTACCGCGCCGGTCGCCAGGCCGACGCGTTGCGGGCGTTCTCGGACGCTCGCACCGCGTTGGTCGAGGAGCTCGGCATCGATCCGGGTCCGGCGTTGAAGGAGCTCGAGGCGCGGGTGCTCGCCCAGGATCCGACTCTCGGCGCGCCGCCGGAGGATCGCCTGGCGGCTGTCGCACCGGGGTCGGTCGGCAACCTGCGCGCGCCGCTCACGACGTTCGTCGGTCGCGACGACGACCTGGCCCGACTCGTCAAGGTCACGACGACGCGGCGACTGGTGACGATCATCGGTCCGGGCGGGGCCGGCAAGACCCGTCTCGCGTTGGAGATCGGCGTCGGCCCTGCAACCCGAATATCGCGACGGGGCGTGGCTCGTCGAGCTGGCGGCGGTTCGTGATCCGGAGGCCGTCGCCGGCGCCATCGCCCGCGCGCTCGGTGCCGTCAGTACGGGCGCCCCGGACGAAGCCGCGTCGACGACACCGGTGATCGGGCTGCTCGTCAGCCACCTGCGCGGCCGGTCGCAGGTGATCGTGCTCGACAACTGCGAACACGTCGTCGCCGCGGCTGCGACCGTCGTCGAGGCGTTGCTCGGCGAGGTCCCCGGTCTGCGTGGTGATCGCCACCAGCCGCGAGCCGCTCGGGGTGTCCGGCGAGGCGCTGTTCCCGATCGGCGGGCTCGACTCCGACGCCGCCGTCGCGCTGTTCGGCGATCGCGGCTCGGCGGTGCGCGCATCGTTCACGATCGATGCCGAGAACAGGCCGGTCGTCGCCGAGTTGTGCCGCCGGCTCGATCACCTGCCGCTCGCCCTGGAGCTGGCGGCGGCGCGACTCCGGGTGCTCCCCCTGAATCAGCTCGTCGGGCTGCTCGACGATCGCTTCCGTGTGCTCACCGGCGGGAGCCGCACGGCGTTGGCACGCCACCAGACGCTGCGCGCCGTCGTCGACTGGAGTCACGACCTGTTGTTCGACGACGAGCGGCGGCTGTTCGCCAGGCTCGCGGTGTTCACCGGCGGCTGCGGTCTCGAGGCCGTCGAGTCGGTGTGCGGCGACGACGCGCTCGATCGGGTCGAGATCCTCGATCTGCTGAGCAGGCTCGTCGACAAGTCGTTGGTGGTCGCCGAGTTCGACGAGTCGGGCGACGTGCGCTACTCGCAGCTGCAGACACTGTGGGAGTACGGACGCGAACGCCTCGCCGCTTCCGGCGAGGCCGACGCCGTGCGCGATCGCCACGCGCAGTGGTACCTGTCCGTGACCGAGGACGCCCGTCAGGGTCTCCGCGGTGAGGACGGCCTCGTGTGGCGGACGCGTATCGCGGCGGAGCTCGCCAACCTGCGTGGCGCGCTCGACTGGTACATCGCGCGCGGCGACGCCACATCGGCGCTCTCGCTGACGACCGCGATGGCCTGGGTCTGGCACCAACGCAGCGACTATCAGCAGGGTGCCCGCTGGCTCGAGGACGCACTTCGAAGTGCAGGGCGATGCTCCGGCCACGTTGCGCGCCGCGGCCATCGTGTGGCACGGCTTCTGCAATGCCTGGGTCACGGGACCAGCGATCGCGCTGGCCGAGGTGCTCCCGGCGATCGAGGTCCTGCGCGACGGATCCGATCCCCAACGCCTGGGTGATGCGTTGCTGATCCTCGGGGAGCTGCTCAACCGCAACGGCGACATCGCCACCACCCGCGTCGTGTTGGCCGAGGCGCACCCGATTCTCACTGCGCTGGGTGATCCCTGGGGGCTGGCGGCCCACGACCTGCTCGCCGCCGGGTATCTGGCGCTGATGGGTGAGCTCGACGCCGCGGAAGCCGCGGTGCGGGCCTCGGTCGAGGGGTTCCAGGCGATCGGCGAGAAGTTCCTGGTCGCGGAAAGCCTCGGCATGCTGGCCGGCGTGGCCGAGGCGCGGGGCGATCTGCAAGGCGCCGCCGATGCCTACGGGCAACTGCTCGAAGGGGCTCGGGTGTCCGGCCTCGCGAACCTCGTCCCGATGTGGCTGATCCGGCTCGGCGCACTGCGCGCCCGCCAAGGCGACGACGCGACCGCCGAGCAGCTGTTCGCCGAAGCGGTATCCCGCAGCAGCACCGAGCCGATGAGACGGGCCATGGGTCTGATCGGGCTGGCCGGTGCGACACGCCGTCTCGGCGATGCCCAGTCGGCTCGCACGTGGCTCGAGCAGGCCGCAGCCGAGTGCGGGTCGGTCCGCAACGAGGACGGTCGCGCGGCGGTGCTCACGGCGTTGTGCTGGTGGGCGATCTCGGCCGGCGACCTCGACGCCGCCGCCGACTTCGCCGATCAGGCGTGCCACCTCGCGACGCACGACGACCCGTCGATGCCGGCGTCGGCACAGACGGCCGCGGCCGCCGTCGCCGCCGTCGGTTCCGGTTCCGATGCCGACATCGAGCGTTTCGCGTCGCTCGTCCGGCAGCGCAACGGCAGCGCCGCGGGACGCTTCGCGGTCATCTTGGTCGGCGCGATCGGCTCGACCCTCGACGAACCCGACGTCGCCGCCTTGTGCCGCACGCTCGGGCTCGAGTCGCTCACCCGCTGACACCCCAACCCCCCGACCTGTCTGCTTCAGATCGCGCGTGGCGCGATCTGAGGCAGACAGAACGGGGGTTTTCGGGCGCTGAGTACGGTGGGCGCGGTGGAGGTGCGTCTGCTCGGCCAGTTGGAGGCCGTGGCCGACGACGGATCGACGATCGCCGTTCGCGGGGTGAAGTTGCGATCGTTGGTTGCGATCCTGGCGTTGCACCGTGGTGAGCCGGTGAGTGCGGAACGCTTGATCACCGAGCTGTGGGGGGATGCGTTGCCGGGCAACCCGACGAACGCGTTGCAGGCAGCGGTGTCGCAGCTGCGGCGGGCGTTCGGTGCGTCGAAGATCGTGACGTCGGATGCCGGCTACGCGCTGGCGATCAGTCCTGACGATCTCGACGTCGTCCGGTTCGAGCGTCTGGTTGCGGAGGGTCGCCGTCAGCTCGTGGCTGGTGATGCGGCGGCGGCGTCGAGGACGCTGCAGTCCGCGTTGGCGTTGTGTCGTGACGAGGCGTTGGTCGAGTTCGCGTACGCCGAGTTCGCGCTCGGTGAGCGGGCGCGGCTGGATGAACTGGCGTTGTCCGCGGTCGAGTCCCGGATCGAGGCCGACCTGGCGCTTGGTCGGCATTCCGACGTGGCGGGGGAGTTGGAGGCGCTGTGCCAGCGTCACCCGTTGCGGGAGCGCTTGTGGGAGCTGTTGATGTTGGCGTTGTACCGCGCCGGTCGGCAGGCCGACGCGTTGCGGGCGTTCGGCGAGGCTCGCACGGCGCTGGTCGAGGAGCTGGGCATCGACCCGGGCCCCGGCTTGAAGGAGCTCGAGGCGCGGGTGCTCGCCCAGGATCCGACGCTCGGCGCGCCGCCCGAAGATCGTCGCCCGGCCGTCGTCTCCGGGTCGGCCGGCAATCTGCGCGCGCCGCTGACGACGTTCGTCGGCCGCGACGACGACCTGGCCCGACTCATCGAGGTCACCAGGACGCGGCGGCTCGTGACGCTGATCGGTCCGGGTGGCGCGGGCAAGACCCGTCTCGCGGTGGAGACCGCGGCGGCCCTGCAACCCGAGTATCGCGACGGCGCCTGGCTGGTCGAGCTGGCCGCGGTGCGCGATCCCGAGGCCGTCGCCGCCGCGATCGCCGCCGCGCTCGGCGCCGGCGGACCCGGCTCCGCCGGAGGCGTGCAGGGGCGACGGCGCCGGCGGTCGGAGCTCTGCTCGGCCACCTGCGCGGTCGCTCGCTGGTGATCGTGCTCGACAACTGCGAGCACGTCGTCGCCGCGGCCGCGACGGTGGTCGAAGCGCTGCTCGGCGAGATCCCCGATCTGCTGCGTGATCGCCACCAGCCGTGAGCCGCTCGGGGTGTCCGGCGAGGCGCTGTTCCCGATCGGCGGGCTCGGTGCCGACGCCGCGGTCGAGCTGTTCGCCGATCGCGGGTCGGCGGCGCGCGCCTCGTTCACGATCGACGCCGACACCGAGCCGTCGTCGCCGAGTTGTGCCGCCGGCTCGACCACCTCCCGCTCGCCCTCGAACTGGCGGCCGCCCGGCTGCGGGTGCTGCCGCTGACGCAGCTCGTCGGTTTGCTCGACGATCGCTTCCGTGTGCTCACCGGTGGGAGCCGTACCGCGCTCGCGCGCCACCAGACGCTGCGCGCCGTCGTCGACTGGAGCCACGACCTGCTGTTCGACGACGAACGGCGGCTGTTCGCCAGGCTCGTCGGTGTTCACCGGCGGGTGCGGCTCTCGACGCCGTCGAGTCGGTGTGCGCCGACGACGCGCTCGATCGCGCCGACATCCTCGACCTCCTCGGCCGGCTCGTCGACAAGTCGCTGGTCGTCGCCGAGTTCGACGACGTCGGGCGACGTGCGCTACTCGCAGCTGCAGACATTGTGGGAGTACGGGCGGGAGCGCCTCGCCGACATCCGGACGAGGCCGACGCTGTCCGCGAGCGCCACGCGCAGTGGTATCCTCGCCCTGAGTCAGCAGGTCGCGCATCGGGCCTCCGCGGCGAGCACGGGCTGGTGTGGCGGGCGCGGATCGCGGCCGAGCTCGGCAACCTGCGCGGCGCGCTCGACTGGTACATCGAGCGCGGCGATGCGACCGTCGGCGCTCGACGCTGACGACCGGTCTGGCCTGGGTCTGGTTCCAGCGCAGCGACTTCCACCAAGCGGTGCGCTGGCTCGAGGACGCGCTGCGCGTGCCGGCGACGCACCGGCCACGTTGCGGGCCGCGGCGATGGGCTGGCACGGCTACTTCAACGCGTGGATCACGGGCGGTCAGGTGGCGCCGATCGCCGAGGTGAGCCGAGGCGGTCGAGGTCCTGCGCGACGGATCCGATCCCGAACGGTCTGGCCGACGCGTTGCTGAGCCTCGCCGCGCTGCTCAACCGCAACGGCGATCTCGCCGACGACGCCGGTCGTGCTGGCCGAGGCGCACCGGGTGCTGACAGCGCGATCGACGACCGGTGGGGGCTGGCCATCCACGACTTCTTCACCGCCGGGCATCTGGCTCCGATGGGTGATCTCGACGCGCGCCGAGGCGTCGGCGCGGGCCTCGGTCGCCGGATTCGAGTCGATCGGCGAGCAGTTCCTCGTGTTCGACAGCCTCGGGATGCTGGCGGGCGTCGCCGAGGCCCGCGGCGACCTGGAAGGGGCCGCCACCACGTACGAGCAGCTGCTCGAGCGGCGCCCGCGGCCGCTGGCCTGGTGAACCACGTCCCGCTGTGGCTGATCCGGCTCGGCGCGCTGCGGGCCCGTCAGGACGACGACGCGACCGCGGAGCAACTGTTCGCCGAAGCGGTCGCCCGGAGCGACGGCCCGACGCATGCGGGGCACGGCGCTCGTCGGTCTGGCCGGCGCGACACGCCGCCTCGGCGACGTCGAGTCCGCCGCACCGAATGCTGGAGCAGGCCGCAGCCGAGTACGCGTCGGTCGGCCACGACGACGGTCGGGTGGCCGTGCTCACCGCATGGTGCTGGTCGGCGATCGCCGCCGGCGACCTCGACGGCAGCGGCCGACTTCGCCGATCAGGCGTGCCAGGGGGCCATCGCACGACGACCCCTCGATGCGGATGTCGGCGCAGACCGCGGCAGCTGCGGTCGCCGCCGTCGATTCCGGTTCCGAGGACGACATCGAGCGGTTCGCCGCCCTCGTCCGCCAGCGCAACGGGAGCGATGCCGGGCGGTTTGCAGCGGCCATCCGTCGGCGCGGTCGGTTCGACGCTCGACGAGCCCGACGTCGCCGCCATGTGCCGCACGCTGGGCCTCGAGTCCGTCCCCCGCTGAGCCCAACCCCTCCGACCTGTCTGCTTCAGATCGCGCGTGACGGGCGATTTCGAAGCAGACAGAACGGGGAACTCAGCGGGGTCTCAGGCCCCGTTCAGCGGGTCGACGGATGCTGATCACGTCATAGCAACGTCAACCGAGGACCCCCAACGTGAGCCAATCGAACAAACGACCCCCCAATCCGGCCGCATCGCCGGACCCGTCGCGCCCCGCCGTCGGTGACGACCACGGCAGACCCCTCACCACCAACGCGACGGCCGCGGCCTGGTACCGGGCCGCCCAGGGCAGCGTGGTGAACGGCGACGGTCCCGACCCGGCGCTACGACGGGCACTGCAGGCAGACCCGACGTTCGCCGTCGCGGCGTGCGACCTGCTCGCGCTCACCGACGATCCACCCCCGAGCGAGCCGGCACGTCCGTCGACGTCGTGGGAGCGTCACCACTGCGAGATCGTCAGCGAGGCCCACCGCGACGTCGGGCGCGCGTCCGGCATCCTGCGCGAGCACCTCGCCGACGTCGGATGCGACCCGCTCGCCGTGCACATCGTGTGCGAGGCCCTCCGAACCGCCGGCCACAACGGGGATCGCGTCGCCGAGGTCGCGGATCTGCTGGCGTCGACGGTCGATTGCCATCCGCTGACAGCCCGTGACAGGGGCGGCCGAGCCGCCGTCGCAGAATTTCTCCAACACCTGTCGATTCGTGGGTAGGCCGTTCGTAGTAGGGGTGAGGTCCGGTACGGTGCCGGACCCGTCCGAAAGGAGTCAGCCCAATGACGCAGTACCTGATGTCCGTGTACATGACCGGCGACGAAGCGGAGATGTCCGAAGACGAGATGCAGGCCGTCTACCGCCAGGTCGACGAGTTCAACGCCGAGGTCCAAGCGGCGGGTGCTTGGGTGTTCGCCGGTGGCCTCCATCCGGCGACCAGCGCGACCGTCGTGAATGCCAAGGACGGTGACGTGATCACCACCGACGGCCCGTTCGTCGAGACCAAGGAGCAGCTCGGCGGGTTCTGGGTCATCGAGGCCGCCGATCTCGACGCCGCGCTCGGCGTGGGCGGCGAAGGGTTCGGCCGCGTGCATGGGCGCGGTCGAGGTCCGCCCTTTCCAGGACGATCCCGGCACGGCACCCGACGCATAGACCAATCGTGCCAGCACTGGACGATTCGGAGCTCGGCCGCATCTTCCGGAACGAGTCCGGACGTGCGGTCGCGACGCTGGTCCGTCTCTTCGGCGACATCGACATCGCCGAAGAGGCGGTCCAGGAAGCGTTCGTCGTGGCGACGCAACGCTGGCCCGAGTCCGGATTGCCGCCGAACCCCGGTGCGTGGATCACGACGACGGCCCGCAACCGTGCCATCGACCGGCTCCGGCGCGAGTCATCCCGCCATGACCGATACGCCCAAGCGGCGCTCATCCACGAGCGCGACGAACCACCCGAACCGGTCGGTCCCGTGAAGGACGACCGGCTGCGGCTGATCTTCACGTGCTGCCACCCGGCGTTGGCTCCCGAACGTCCAGATCGCGTTGACGCTGCGCCTCCTCGGAGGACTGGAGACCGACGAGATCGCCCGCTCCTTCCTCGTGCCGGAGGCGACGATGGCGCAACGGCTGGTCCGGGCGAAGCGCAAGATCCGTGACGCCAACATCCCCTACCGCATCCCCGACGACGCCGAGCTGCCGGACCGGCTCCGCGCCGTGCTCACGGTCATCTACCTGATCTTCAACGAGGGCTACACCGCGACCGCGGGCGAGGACCTCGTCCGCGACGAGCTGTGCGCCGAAGCGATCCGCCTCGCCCGGCTGCTCGCCCGAGCTGATGCCCGACGAGGCGGAGGTGCTCGGGCTCCTCGCCCTGCTGCTGCTCACCGAGTCCCGCCGCGCCGCCCGTGTCGCGTCCGACGGATCCGTCGTGCTGCTCCCCGACCAGGACCGCAGCCGGTGGGACCGCGGCCTCATCGCCGAGGGCCAGGCCCTGGTGCGGGCGTGCCTGCGCCGCGACATGCCGGGACCGTTCCAGATCCAGGCCGCGATCAACGCCGTGCACAGCGACGCGCCGACCGCCGCCGACACCGACTGGGGCCAGATCCTCCAGCTCTACGACCAGCTGCTGGTCGTGCACGCCGACACCGGTCGTGGCGCTGAACCGCGCCGTCGCGCTGGCCGAGCTCGAGGGCCCGGCGACCGCCCTCGACGCGATCGAAGACCTCGACCTCGACAGCCTACGCCCCGTTCCACATCACACAGGGGCGAGCTGCTCGCCCGCCTCGGACGCGCCGACGCCGCTGCCGACGCGTACGACCACGCCATCGCGCTCACCGCCAACGAGGCCGAGCGCAGGTTCCTGGTCGAGCGCCGCGACGGCGTCGCCGATCGTGCCGACCGCGACTCGTGAACGGCATCGATGATCGGGCACCGAACCGCCAACCGAC
Source organism: Ilumatobacteraceae bacterium (assembly GCA_963722415.1). Classification (GTDB taxonomy): domain Bacteria; phylum Actinomycetota; class Acidimicrobiia; order Acidimicrobiales; family Ilumatobacteraceae; genus JALOLG01. The sequence continues at coordinate 360,590 of CAVRNI010000057.1, read as the reverse complement.
GAAGAAGTGAGGGCACGATGCACATCGCAGACATCGAGTACTCCTGCAACGGCCTGCGCCTGGTCGGCCAGATCGCGGTCGACGACAGCCGCCCCGGCAAGCGCCCCGCGGTGCTGGTCGCGCACGAGGGCAACGGCCTCACCGATCACGCGAAGAACAGCGCGCGGAAGCTGGCCGAGCTCGGCTACGTGGCGTTCGCCCTCGACTACTACGGCGACGGCAAGCCGCTGCCGGAGGATCAGATCGTGGCGCGCTGCAGCGCCCTGATCGACGATCCACTGCTCACTCGCGTGACTCGGTCGCGCCGGCCTCGACGTCCTGCTGGCGAGCGAGTACGCCGATACGAGCCATGGTGGCTGCGATCGGGTACTGCTTCGGCGGCACGATGTCGCCTCGAGCTCGCGCGCGACGGCGCCGACCTCAAAGCCGTCGTCGGGTTCCACTCCGGGCTCTCGACGAGCCGCCCGGAAGACGCCTCCAACATCACGGGCAGCGTGCTGGTGTGCATCGGCGCCGAGGATCCGCTGATCCCTCCCGCCCAACGCGTCGCGTTCGAGGAGGAGATGCGCGCCGGTGGTGTCGACTGGCGGATGAACCTGTACGGCGGCGCGATGCACAGCTTCACGAACCCGGCGGCCGACGGCTCCAACCCAGTGCTCGCCTACGAACCCAACGCCGATGCCCGGTCGTGGCGAGCGATGCTCGACCTCTTCACCGAGAAGTTCGGGTAGCCGCCGCTGAGCAGTCGGTTGGGTACGCGAGCTGGGAACCGACGAGAAACAGCGGAACGAAGACGCCCTGGCTCACGGAAGCATGTGGCAGCCGCCCACGTGAGACGGATCCTCCTCGCAGGGCGTGGGACCTGGGCAACGCCTGCGGTCGCCCAGGGCGGCGCCGCCTCGGCTCGCCGCGCCGCACGACGAGCAGCGCGGCCGTGACGACGGCGGCGACAGGACGAGGCGACGACGACCCAGGACGGACATCGATGCTCTACACACCACAACTCGAAGCGGCGATCTGGTCGATCACCGACGGCCGGAGCTCGGACGACGATCTGGCGCTCTTCCACGCCGACAAGCGAGCGTCGCTCGTCGTGCTCGACCGCCTGATCATCGACGCCGAGGAGGACCTCGCCTCGGTGCGCAACCTCCCGGCCGACGAGCGCGACCTGGTCGTCGCCGACCTCACCGACACGCTCGAGAGCTCTCCGGGCGACCGCCGCGATCCTGCGTCCGCCGCCCCCCGAGACCGCCGCCCGAGACCCGACGACGACCTCGAGGCCGACGACGAGGACCTCGAGCCGGGTGAGGTGCAGCTCCAAGCGTCGTGGGCCGACGGTCAGGTCGTGGTCTGGGCGGCGGGGCGGGGCACCGCGCCGGAATCGAACGCCGAGCTGTCGGCCCGCTTGGAAGCGATCGGCGGGCCGCCGCTCGGTTGGCAGACCCATCCGAGCGTCGTCGCTGCCCGGCGGGATGCGTGCCGACGCGCTGGCGATCCCGGTGAAGGATGCGCTCGGCTGGCTCGTCGCCGTCGGCGGTGGCCACGGCCGTGACGGCGTCGGAGCCAGCGTGCTCTGGCTCGGGCACGTCGCGCTCGAAGGAGTTCGACTGGCGGCCGGCGGTTCGATCGTGCCGAGCCTCCGCGTGCCGCAACGCCCGCAGGGCCGGCTGGTCGACGTCGCGGTGCGATGGCAGCCGGCGCTCGTCGACAGCCCGGCGATCGTCGCGCTCGCGGCGGCGATGCCGGGGACGGTGGCCGCGATCGGCGGCGGTGACGGCCGGGCGACGACGACCGCCGTGATCACCGCCGTGGTCGAAGCGATCGTCACCGAGAGCGTCGAACGCATGGAGCTGCCGGCCGCAGCCGCCGAGCGCGAACTCGGCCGACCGACCTCGGCGACGCCGTCATCGCCCGGATGGACGGCGCAACCGTTCCGGCCCCGGCCGTGCTCGCGGCCAACGTGTCGCGGACGCTCGACCAGTGGACGCGCACGGTCACGTCGTCGTCGCGGCCGCGGCTCGTCGTGCAGCTCGACCCGCCGGGTCCCGGCGGGGTGTGGCTCGTGACGGTGAGCGCACCGTCCGCCAAGGGCGAGCTCGTCCCGATCGACGCCGCGCTGCGCGCCGAGCGCGGCGGGCGGCACGATCGCAGGCGAGTGGGCGCGCCTCGACCGGCTGTTCCCGGCCCTCAACCGGTCGGGGGTGCGGCGCCGCGGACAGGTGGCGCTGAGCCAGGACGAGGCGTGGGAGTTCATGACCGTCGTCGGTCCGACCCTCGCGGCCGTCGGGTTCGACGTGCGGGTGCCGAAGCTGTCGCTGCGCAAGCCGAGCCCGTCGCTCCGGCTCTTCGCCGAGACGCCGGCGGACTCGGTGGTCGGTGCCCACCAGCTCAGCAACGTGGCGTGGTCGGTGCTGTTCGACGACGTCGAGCTCACGGCCGCCGACGTGGCGCGACTGGCACGGCAGGCCCGCCCGCTCGTGCAGTCCCGCGGCCGCTGGGTCGAGGTCGATCGGGTCGACCTCGAACAGGCGGCGGCCGCGCTCGCCGAGCGCGAGGCGATCACGCAGCTCACCGGCGCCGAGATCCTGCGCCACAGCATCGGCCTCGACGGGTCCGGGCTGCGTGGCGGCGTCGTCGGTCCAGGGCAACAGCTGGGCCAACGACATCCTCCGCCGCGCCAGCGCGGCGTCGATGTCGCCGGTCACCCAGCCGGAGGGCTTCGTCGGCGAGCTGCGCACGTACCAGGCCGAGGCGCTGGCGTGGATCGGGTTCCTCGACGCGGCCGAGCTCGGCGGCTGCCTGGCCCTCGACATGGGGCTCGGCAAGACGCCGACCGTGCTCGCCCAGCTGGCCCGCACGGCCGGGGAGCACACCGCGCTCGTCATCGCTCCGGCGGCCGTCGTCGGCAACTGGGCCGCCGAGGCCGCCCGCTTCGTGCCCGGGCTGCGCGTCGTCGTCCACCACGGCGCGTCGCGATCATCGGCGGCTGCAGCTCGCAAGCCGAGATCGCCGGCGCCGACGTCGTGATCACCACGTACGCCACGGCGGTTCGCGACGTCGACGCACTCGCCGCCGTCACGTGGGGCACGGATCGTGCTCGACGAGGCGCAGGCGATCAAGAACCCGGCGAGCGAGACCGCCCAGCAGCTCCGGCGGATCCCCGCCCGGACCCGCCTCGCGCTCACCGGCACGCCGATCGAGAACGGGCTCGGCGATCTGTGGGCGATCCTCGATTTCACGAACCCGGGCCTCGTCGGGATCGCGTCCGGCGTTCATCGCCCAGATGTCGGGCGACGGCGAAGCCGCCCTCCGGGCGTTGAACGGCATCCTGCTGTTCCGCCGGACGAAGAGCGAGCCGGAGGTCGCCGCCGAGCTTCCCGACAAGATCGACGAGCTCGACCACTGCACGATGACGGCCGAGCAGATCGGGCTCTACCAGGCGGTGCTCGACGAGCTCGTCGCCAACGTCGCCGATCCCGACGGCGTCGGCGAACGCAAGACAGGGAGCGATCCTCGCCGCCATCACCGCCCTCAAGCAGATCTGCAACCACCCGGCCGCGTACCGCGACGACGGGCGGCCGCTCGCCGGTCGCTCCGGCAAGCTGTCCCGTCTCGAGGAGATCGTCGAGTCGGTCTTCGCCGCCGGCGAGCGGATCCTCGTGTTCACCCACTTCGCGACGTGGGGCCGCCGCCTCGCCGACCATCTCACCGAGGTCACCGGCGTCCCGATCGCCTGCTACGACGGCAGCCTCGCCAGAGGCGCCCGAGACCGCCTGTCACCGAGTTCCAGAACGGCGAGGGCCCGGGTGCGCTGGTGCTGTCGTTGAAGGCGGGCGGCACCGGGCTGAACCTGACCGCCGCCAACCACGTCGTGCTGTACGACCGCTGGTGGAACCCGGCCGTCGAGGACCAGGCCCGCGACCGGGCGTGGCGGATCGGCCAGCACCGCACCGTGATCTCGCACCGGCTCGTGTGTCCCGGCACCGTCGACGAACGTGTCGAGGAGGTCGTGGCCGGCAAGCGCCACATCGCCAACCTCGTGCTGCCCCGCTCGAGCTCGATCGCCGATCTCAACACCGACCAACTGCGCCTCGCGCTCGGGCTGCGACCCGAAGAGCTGCTCGCCGAGGACGACCTGATGAACCGACCGCAACCGAAACGGAAGCGATCCAACCAGCGCCGGCCGCAACAGGCGAAGCGCGCCAAGCCGGTCGACATCTGGCGCACCCCCGACCCGCTGCCCGACGTCGAACCGATCGCGGTCCCCTACGAGGTCGGCGCGCTGCTCCGATCGCTCGGCGATCCGCCGACCATCGGTGGCAGCGTCGCACCCGGTCATTTCTTCAGTGCCGTGATCGAACGGGCGGCGGCGATCGCCGTCGCGCTCGCCCTCAGCGCCGACCTCCTGGCCCACCCGCTCGACGACGACTGATCCGAGCGCTCAGGTTCGGGGGAGCGTCGCGCCGTTCCACAACAGGCGGCCGGAACGGAGCATCGCGGTCTCGATCGGCTCGGACGGATCGGTCGGGTGGCGTGTCGTGACCGGGGATTGGAGCGCGGGCGGGGTTTCGGCGGGTGGCGACGGCTTCCACGTTGAGATCGGGCATTTTCGACCTATCTGGATGGCTGGTGGTGGGTCTGGTCCAGGATGTCCGAGGTCACCAGCACAATCTCCGAACGATCGGCTCTTCGTACGGCAGACGCTGTGGCGGCCGCGCACGCTCGGTCGACCCACCACCCAGGCGGTTCGCGGCTGCGACGCGTTGGGCGGTCACCGTCGCCGCCACGGCCGTGTCGACCTGGGCGCTCGATCTCGTCGCCGCCGCCGCCGGGGTCGTGCTGGTCGCATCCCACGTGCTCGACGGGGCGGCGCGGGCCGTCGTGCTCGCCTTCCTCGCTGCCACGTACGTGCTGTGGGCGGCCGGGTTGCGGATCAACCTGATCGCCAACTGGCGCTTGCTCGAGGAAACGGGGACGAGCACCAATGCCCTGTCGAAGGGACTGTTCGATCTCGCTCGACTGCGATCGACCAGCGAGCGCGCGGTGCGGATCGCGTCGGCAGTCGGTTACGTCGTCACCGAGGTCGCCAAGGAAGCGCCCTACTACGCCGGCGCGTTCGGGGCGGCGCTCCTCAGCGACGCCGTCGATTCGACCGACGCGCTCGTCTTCCTCGGCGGCGCCAACATCGGTGCCGCGTGCTACGAGTACGGCCTCGCTCGCCTGACGCGCACCTATCTCGACGGGCGGTCACTCCGGGTCGCCCGGCGCGGCGCATCGGCCACCGCGAACGGCGTGTCGTACGCGACGTTCGACGCCGACTGGGTGCCACAGGAATACCTGTCCGACTACTACCGGATCGTGGAGGCGGACGAGCGGGCCACGATCGCGTTCTTCGTCGATGCGTTGCGGACCGTCGAGGCTGATCAGCCGGTCCTGCTGTTCGGTGTCGGACCGACCCTGCACCATGTGTTCCTGGCGGCCGACGTCGCTTCGGAGATCCACCTCGCCGAGTACCTACCGGCGAACTTGCAGGCGATCGAGCGATGGTTGACCGCCGCGCCCGACGCGCACGACTGGGGTCCGTTCGTCGGTTACACGCTCCAGTGCGAGGGCGTCACCTGTCCGACCGACGGCCAGGTTCGAGATCGAGAAGCGGTCGTCCGCTCGAAGGTCACCGCGTTGCTCGGCGGTGACGCTCGCCTCGCCGATCCACTGGGCGGGCGCGGCAGCCCTCCGTACGGAGTGGTGATCAGCGCCTACTGCGCCGACTCCGCCACGGCCGACATGGCGACGTGGGAGGCCTACATGCGCAACATCGCCGGCCTTGTCCGTCCGGGTGGGCTGTTCGTGACGGCTGCGCTGCGACACTCGACCGGATACGTCGTCGGTGGCAAGACGTTCCCGAGCGCGTCCGTCGACGAGGCGGACCTCCGCCGGGTCTTGGAGCCCGACTTCGACTGGGACACGGGCGTGCTCGAGGTCAACGACCTCTCCGCCCATCGATCGCACGGCTACACGAGCATCATCCTCGCCAGCGTCCGCCGCCGCTCGCCCGACCACTGACCCGCCCGCACTGTTCTGGGCTGCTGATCCTTTCGACTGCCGAAAGTTCCAGCAGCCCAGATGTTTCGGGGAGGGGTGGGTCAGGCCCGGTTCGGCTCAGCGGGTCATCACGGGGGAGCCGTGGTGGAGGATCATCTTCCAGCCGTCGTCCGTCTGCGCGAAGACGTTGGTCGCGGCCACGGTCCCGGTCGAGGCGCCCTGGACGAGGTTCTCGTCGAGGGTGACCCACGCCAGGTCGCCGTGCACCGCGACGACGTCGTTGGTGACGATGAACTGGTTGCGGCCGGGTCCCTCGAGGATGCGCCGCCACGACTCCTCGACCACCCGCCACGTCCGCAGGATCGGCCAGCCGGGGTGGACGCACACCACGCGGTCGGTGTGCTCCCACACCGCGCGCATCGCCTCCATGTCGCGTTGCTCGTGGGCGTCGTAGAACGCCTGGTTGGCAGCGCGCACGTCATCGGGCATCGGCGCCCGACCCTAATCAGGCCCGATCAGGCCGCCGTTGTCACGCGTTCGCCCGTTCGAACGAGTCGAACAACGCGTTCGCCGGCGGAGCCCAGTCGGCGTGGCGGGCGTCGAACGTCTGCTTCGCCCGACGACCCGGCCAGAGGCGCGGGAGCAGCCGCTCGGGGATCTCGGGGTCGACGAACGGGAACCGTCGCCACTGGTGGACGAGCTCGACGAGCGCCGCGAAGCGCTCGTCGTCCGTCGATGGTCGCCGCCCGCCGAACGTGGCGACGAACGTCTCGTACTCGCTGAGCGAGCCCGTCGAGGTCCCACGCCCGGCGCAGCAGATCGTGCGCCGGGGTGAGGCTGCCGGCCTCGGCGTGGAACACGGCGCTGGCGCCGACGAGATCGAGGTCGCGCAGGACCGCGTTGGCCAGGTGCTCCCGGTCGGAGTGCGGGCTGATCGCGACCGTCGGTGTGAGGAAACCGAAGCCGGCGAACGCCAGCCGGCTGCGCAGGTGGTGACGTTTGGCGCGCTGGTCCTCGGGGACGGCGCACAGCACGACCAGCCAGTGTTCGTCCCATTCGTCGCCGCCGTTCCCGAACCCATAGATCCGTTCCGTCCCGACCGTGAGCAGCTCACGTCCCTCCGCCGTCAAGCACCACCGCGCCCGGCGGCCGACGCGCTCGCTGTCGATGAACCCCTGGTCAGCGACACGGGCGATCGCCTGGCGGGCGTTGCGCTCGCCGACGCCGAGTGTGGCCAGCCCGTCGACGAGCGATTGCGTCCAGGCGCGCGCCGTCGCGGGGCAGGACGAGCTCGCCGAGGATCGTCAACAGGAGCGCCTTGGCGCTGGTGCCCGCGCGAATCGCGGGTGCCGTGGTGGTCACGTCCTGCTTTGTACTCTGATCGCCGACGATCTACAAGTCATTGACGGATTCAGTCAAAGTTGTAGAATGTTCCGTGGCATGTCAGAACTGATCGACTTCCGGACCAGCCCCGACGTGTACCGCCACTGGCGGCTCGGCGTCGACGGACCGATCGCCACGCTCACGATGCAGGTCGACCCGGACGGTGGGCTGCGTGGTGACTACGAGCTCAAGCTCAACTCGTACGACCTCGGCGTGGACATCGAGCTCTACGACGCGGTGCAGCGCCTGCGCTTCGAGCACCCGGAGGTGCGAGCCGTGGTCGTCACGAGCGGCCTCGACAAGGTGTTCTGCTCGGGGGCCAACATCCAGATGCTGGCGGGATCGACGCACGCCCACAAGGTCAACTTCTGCAAGTTCACCAACGAGACCCGCAACTCGATCGAAGACGCCACCGCCCATTCGGGACAGGTGTGGATCGCGGCGGTCAACGGAACGGCCGCCGGCGGCGGCTACGAGTTGGCGCTGGCCTGCGACGAGATCGTGCTCGTCGACGACCGGTCGAGCACCGTCTCGCTGCCGGAGATACCGCTGCTGGCAGTGCTGCCCGGCACGGGTGGCCTGACACGCGTCGTCGACAAGCGCCACGTGCGGCGCGATCTCGCCGACGTCTTCGCCACACGCGCCGAGGGAGTGAAGGGCCGCCAAGCGGTCGACTGGAAGCTCGTCGACTGCATCGCGCCGCGCAGCACGTTCACCGAGCTCGTCGCCGAACGGGCCACCGCTCGCGCCGACGGGTCGGATCGTCCGCGCGATGGCGTCGGAATCGAACTCGCCCCACTGGAGCGTTCGATCGACGGCGACACGATCTCGTACCCCAACGTCGACGTGTCGATCGACCGCGAGCTCGGCGCCGCCCACATCACGGTCCGCTCGCCGACGACACCGCAGCCGACTACGCCGGACGAGCTGGTGGCGGCCGGCAGCGACGCCTGGATCATCGCCGTCGCCCGCGAGCTCGACGACGCGATGTTGCACCTGCGGTTCAACGAGACCGAGGTCGGAACATGGGTGATTCACAGCGTCGGCGACATCGACGCCGTGATCGGCGCCGAGTCGCTGCTGGCGACACACGCCGACGATCGTGCCGACGACTGGCTCGTGCGCGAGGTGTCGCTGTACTGGACCCGGACGTTGAAGCGCCTCGACCTCTCGGCGCGCACGATCATCACGCTCGTCGAGCCGGGCAGCTGCTTCGCCGGAACGCTCGCCGAGTTGGTGCTGGCCGCGGACCGCACGTACATGCTCGACGGCACCTGGAGCGACAGCGACGACCCCGATCTGACGAACCTTCCGCCCGCGGCGTTGCGCCTGTCCGACGCGAGCCTCGGACGGCACCCGATGTCGAACGGGCTGTCACGCCTGCAGACCCGCTTCTACGGCGACGACGCCGCACTGGACGCGGCGCTGGCCACCACCGGCAAGGAGCTGCTCGCCGACGAGGCGTCGGCGGCGGGGCTCGTGACGTTCACGCCCGACGACATCGACTGGCACGACGAGATCCGGCTGGTGCTCGAGGAGCGCAACAGCTTCTCGCCCGACGCGCTCACGGGCATGGAGGCGAACCACCGCTTCGTCGGCCCGGAGACGATGGAGACCAAGATCTTCTCGCGCTTGACGGCGTGGCAGAACTGGATCTTCCAGCGACCGAACGCGGTCGGCCCCGACGGAGCGTTGCGACGCTACGGCACCGGCTCCCGCGCCACATTCGACCGAGGGAGGGTGTGACCATGCACGCCGTCGAGATCGACGCCAAGATCCCCAACAACGTCGACCTGTCGGGCGATCGTCGTCTGCAGCGCGCACTCGAGACGTGGCAGCCGAAGTTCCTCGACTGGTGGCGTCAGCTCGGGCCGGTCGCGTTCCAGGACAACGAGGTCTACCTCCGCACGGCGATCTCGGTCGGCCAGGAGGGGTGGGCCAACTTCGGTCACGTGAAGATGCCCGACTACCGCTGGGGGATCTTCCTCGCCGAACCGGAGGCCGACCGCCGCATCGCGTTCGGTGACCACAAGGACGAGCCGGTGTGGCAGGAAGTGCCGGGCGAGTACCGCTCGGAGCTGCGGCGTCTCGTCGTCGTCCAGGGCGACACCGAGCCGGCTTCGGTCGAGCAGCAGCGTCACCTGTGCACCACTGCGCCGAGCCTGTACGACCTGCGCAACCTGTTCCAGGTCAACGTCGAGGAGGGCCGCCACCTGTGGGCGATGGTGTACCTCCTGCACCGCTACTTCGGGCGCGACGGCCGCGACGAGGCCGACGAGATGCTCGAGCGTCACTCGGGCGATCTCGACAACCCGCGCATCCTCGGCGCGTTCAACGAGCAGACACCCGACTGGCTGTCGTTCTTCTTCTTCACCTACTTCACCGACCGCGACGGCAAGTACCAACTGGCGTCGCTGCGGGAGAGCGGCTTCGACCCGCTGTCGCGCACGTGTGACTTCATGCTGAAGGAGGAGGCGCACCACATGTTCGTCGGCGCGACGGGCATCGGCCGCGTCGTCCAACGCACCGTGGAGCTGATGAAGGAGCACGACACCGACGACATCGCCCGCTTCGGCGGAGTGCCGGTCGACATGCTCCAGCGCTACATGAACTTCCACTTCAGCGTGTCCCTCGACCTGTTCGGTGCCGAGACGTCGACCAACGCCGCCAACTACTACGCGGCCGGTCTGAAGGGCCGGTTCCGCGAGGAGTCGCGCGACGACGATCACCGGCTCCGCGACGCGATGCGTACCGTTCCGGAGGCGACGGACGGGGGGATCGGCGAACGCGAGGTCACCGAGCTGGCGGCGCTCAACGAGACGCTTCGTGACGACTACATCGTCGACTGCCAGAAGGGTCTCGATCGATGGAACCGGACGCTGTCCGACGTCGGTGGCGAGCTCCGGCTCCCGCACGTCGGCTTCAACCGATCGGTCGGGACGTTCGCCGGTCGGCATGTCAGCCCCGACGGCCGCCTGCTCACCGACGCCGAGTGGACGCCCGATGTCTTCCTGCCGACGGACGACGACAAGGCGCACGTCGAGTCGCTGATGACCGCCGTGCGCGAGCCCGGGAAGATGGCCGGCTGGGTCGCGCCACCGTCGACCGGCATCCACCAACAGCCCGCCGACTTCGAATACGTCCGCGTCTGAGTTTGATAGCTCGGGGCTGTGCCTCCGCTGCGCTTCGGCTGCTCCCTCGCCGTGCGCCTCGTGTCCTCGGCGCCTGTACCGAAGCCGTTGGGTCTGTAAGAGTTGGTTGCGTGGGGGATCGCTACAACGCGGCTGAGTGGCTCGTCGACCGGCACGTCGGCGCCGGCGGTGGCGACCGCGTGGCGTTCCGGTGCCGGGGCGAGTCGCTGACGTACGAGGCGTTGCTCGCCGAGATCTGGCGTGTCCAGCACGCACTCGCGGCGCTCGGGATCGGTGAGGGCGACCGCGTCGTCATGGTCGTGCGCGACGAGCCGGCGTTCCCGGCCTGGTTCCTCGGCGCGATGCGTTCCGGCGTGGTGCCCGTGCCGCTGTCGACGATGCTGCGCAGCGGTGACCTCGGTGCGATCGCCGCCGACGCGGGTGCCAAGGCGATGGTGGTCTCGGGTCCGGACGTGGCGCACGCCGCGCCGATCGTCGGTGTGGCACCGTCGATCGAGCACGTCGTCGTGATCGGCGACGCGGCCGACACGATCGCGGGCGTCGACGTCCACCCCTCGACGGAATTCGCGGACACGTCCGAAGCCCAGGTCGCGCCCACCGCTCGCGACAGCAACGGATTCTGGCTGTACTCGTCGGGCACGACCGGCCTGCCGAAGGGCGTGATGCACCGCCACGGCAATCCCGAGCACACGGCGAAGACCTACGCCCGGTCGGTGCTCGACATCGGCGCCGACGACCGCACGCTCTCGGTCGCCAAGTTGTTCTTCGCCTACGGGCTCGGCAACTCGTTGACGTTCCCGCTCGCCGTGGGTGCGACCGCGATCCTGAATCCCGATCCCCCGACACCAGCGGGGGTGATGGCGTTGTTGCAGAGCGAGCAGCCGACGTTGTTCTTCGCCGCTCCCGGGTTCGTCGCCGCGATGCTCGACGCCGATGTGCCAGCCGAGGCGTTCGCATCGGTGCGGGCCACGGCCACGGCAGGTGAGGCGCTGCCGGCCGACCTCCACCGGCGCTTCGCCGAGCGCACCGGACGCCCGGTGCTCGACGGCATCGGCACCACCGAGGCGCTGCACATCTTCGTGTCGAACCGGCCTGGCCACGAACGTCCCGGTACGAGTGGGACACCCGTCGAGGGGTACGACATCGAGCTCCTCGACGATCACGGCGAGGAGGTGGCCGAGCCCGACACACCTGGCTACCTGCACGTGCGCGGCGCGTCGATCGCGACCGGGTACTGGCAACGGCCGGAGGCCACCGCCGAGGCGTTCAGCCACGGCTGGCTCCGAACCGGCGACGTCTACACGCGATCGGCCGACGGCTACTACACGTTCCTCGGCCGCAACAACGACATGATCAAGGCCGGCGGGATCTGGGTGTCGCCGGCCGAGGTCGAGAGCGTGCTGATCGAGCACCCCGACGTCCTCGAAGCGGCGGTCGTCGGCGACCGTGACGACGACGGGTTGGAGACCGTGGTGGCCTTCGTCGTGCCGCGGTCGGGCCGGACGATCGACGCCGTCGCGCTCGAGGCGCATTGTCGGGAGCGGATGGCGGCGTTCAAGCGCCCCCGGCGGATCGTCGCCACCGACGTGCTCCCGAAGACGGCGACCGGCAAGGTGCAGCGCTACCAGCTGCGCGACCAACTCGCCCAGTAGTCGATTCGTGTGACCGATTCGTGAGCGATTCGTTCGTCGACGTCGGCGGATCTGGACACGGTCGGCTGCACGTCCGAGTCCACGAGGGATCACGCGAGGCGGGTCCACCGGTCGTCTTCCTGCACGAAGGGCTCGGGTCCCTCGACCTGTGGAAGGGGTTCGTCGACGACGTGCGGACCGCGCTCGGTGACGTGACGACGATGGCGTACTCGCGCCACGGCTACGGCCGATCGGCCCCGGCGGCCGAACCAAGGGCGGTGACGTACATGCACGACGAGGCGCTGATCGTGCTCCCACCGTTGCTCGCCGAGCTCGGCCTCGAGCGTCCGCTCCTCGTCGGCCACAGCGACGGCGCCTCGATCGCGATCATCCATGCCGGGAGCGGTCACCCAGTGTCCGGCCTCGTGCTCATCGCGCCGCATGTGTTCGTCGAGGACGTCGGGGTCGAGGCGATCGAGGCGGCTCGCATCGCGTACCGCGACGGTGACCTGCGCACGCGCCTCGGTCGCCACCACGACGATGTCGACGCCACGTTTCGGGGATGGAACGACATCTGGCTGACACCCGGAGTTCCGAACGTGGAACATCGAGGCCTACCTGCCGGCGATCACCTCGCCCGTGCTCGTCGTCCAGGGCGATCACGATCAGTACGGCACGCTGGCCCAGGTCGACGCGATCGAACGCGGCGTCGCCGGACCCTTCGAGCGTCTCGTGATCGCCGGCGCGGGCCACGCCCCGCATCAGCACGCGGGCGCCGAGGTCGTGGCCGCCATTCGCCGGCTCGTAGTCGGTCGCTGAGCGGTTGCCGCGGCGTAGCGTGACCCCGATGACGACGATCGGGTTCCTGCACACCGCGGACGTGCACGTCGCCACGTTCGACCGGCTCGTGAGTGAACGCGCGCCCGACCGCCGACACCGTGCACGACGTGCGGGCCGATCTGCTCGACTCGGCGCGGCGCCACGGGCTCACCGATCCGGCGATCGAGGAGGGCATCGCCCAGTCGATCGCCGACCTCGAACGACAGGGGGCCGATGTCATCGTGTGCACGTGCTCGACGATCAGCGGACTGGCCGAACGCCCGCCGGCGCCCACCCACCCGCCCGTCCTGCGGATCGACCGACCGATGGCGGCCAGCGCGGTGCGCGACGCGCGCCGCATCGCGGTCGTCGCCGCCGTCGAGAGCACGATCGAACCGACGCTGTCGCTGCTGCGTGAGGAATCGGCGTCGGCGGGCGCCGACGTCGAGATCGAGTCGTTGCCGTGCTTCGACGCCTGGCCGCTGTTCGAACGTGGCGACCTCGACGGCTACCACCGCTTCATCGCCGCTCACGTCGACGACATCGACGCGTCGTACGACTGTGTCGTGCTGGCGCAGGCGACGATGGCGCCGGCGGCGGCCCTTGTCGCCGAACCCGAACGGGTGCGGTCGTCACCGATCGCCGCCGTCGAAGCCGCACTGGCGCTCGTGCGATGACGGTCAACGTCCTGCTCGTCACGCTCGACCAGTTCCGCGGCGACTGCCTGTCCGCCGCCGGACACCCGCTCGTGCGCACGCCGAACCTCGACGCGCTCGCGCGTGCCGGGGTGCGGTTGCCGCACCACTACAGCCAGGCGGCGCCCGTGCGGGCCGGGTCGGGCCAGCCTCTACACGGGCATGTACCAGATGAACCATCGGGTCGTCGCCAACGGCACGCCACTCGACGCCCGGTTCGACACGATCGCGCTCGCCGCCCGGCGGACCGGCTACGAACCGGTGCTGTTCGGCTACACCGACCAGTCGCTCGATCCGCGTCTCGCCGAGCGGTCCCGACGATCCACGACTGTCGACGTACAACGGCATCCTGCCCGGCTTCGACGCAGTGCTCGACATCCCCGACGACCACGGGCCATGGGTCGATTGGCTGGCCGCGCTCGGCTACGACACGGCGCCGGGCGCGATGAACCTGCTGGCGACCGAGCACGAGCGCCCGGCCGAGCACAGCGTGTCGGCGTTCCTCACCGATCACGCGATCGAGTGGCTGCGTCACCAGGAGGCGCCGTGGTTCGCGCACCTCAGCTACCTGCGACCCCATCCTCCGTACTCGGCCGCCGGGCAGTGGTCCGCCGCGTACGACCCGGCCGACGTGACGTTGCCGATCGCTCCCGCCTCGCAGCGCCACCGCATGCACGACATGGTGCTCGACGATCCGCGGACGGCGGCACCGGCCGACGAGGCGGGGATTCGCCACATGCGAGCGCAGTACTACGGGATGATCAGCGAGGTCGACGATCAGCTCGGCCGGGTCTGGGACACGCTTCGCGAGCTCGGCATGTGGGACGACACGATGATCATCGTCACGTCGGATCACGGCGAGATGCTCGGCGATCACGGCCTGCCGCGAGAAGCTCGGCTACTGGGAGCAGAGCTACCACATCGTCGGCATCGTCCGCGATCCGCACCACGTCGACGCGCACGGCACGGTCGTCGACGCGTTCACGGAGAACGTCGACGTGATGCCGACCGTGTGCGACGCGATGGGCGTGCCGGTGCCGGCGCAGTGCGACGGCCTGCCCGCTGACTCCGTTCCTTCTCGGTGAAGCACCCGCCGCGGTGGCGGGACGCCGCGCACTGGGAGTTCGACTGGCGCGACCAGCTGATCGGGACGATGCCGCAACGAGTGGCCGTGGGATCGGCGGCTCGAGCGCTGTCACCTCGCGGTGCGCCGCGACGCCGAGACGTCGTACGTGCAGTTCGGCGACGGCACGTGGCTGTGCTTCGACCTCGCCGCCGATCCGACATGGCGGACGGGGATCGAAGACCCGGCGACGGTGCTGCCACTCGCGCAGGCGATGCTGACATGGCGATCGCGGCATGCCGACCGGATCCTCGCCGACATGTTGAACGAGAACGGCGGGATCGGTCGCTGGCCACCGCTGCCGGCCGCCTGGGGCCAATAGCCGCTCGTGCTCGTCGCCACGGTCCTCGCGCTGGCGTCGGCGGGCCTGCACGCGGGCTGGAACCTTGTCGCCAAGCAAAGTGTCGACCGGTTCCCCGCGCTGTGGGGCCAGTTCGCGGTCGCCGGGATCTTCGGCGGCATCGCGATCGCGATCACCCGCGACCTGCCGGCCGAGGCATGGATGTGGGCGGCGATCACGGGCGTTGTGCACGTCCCCTACATCGTCGCCCTCGCCAGCGCGTACGACCGGGGCGACTTCTCGCTCGCCTACCCCGATCGCGCGCGGCGGAGGAGCGTTGCTCGCCGGTATCGGCGGCATCGTGCTGCTCGACGACGAGCTCAGCGTGCTCGGTGTGGTCGCGATCGCCACCGTCACCGTCGGGATGGTGCTGTTGTCGATCGGTGCCGAGTTGGCACAGGTGCTCACCGCGCTCGTGGTGGCGGCGATGATCGGCATCTACACCACCGTCGACAGCCACGCCGCCCGCGACGTCGGTGGCAACACGTACGTGTTCGCGGTGTTCGTTTCGTGTGCCGTGATGGTGAGCATCTACGGCGTGGCGGCAGGAAAGGGCCCGTCGTTGAAGCGGTCGCTGCCGGGGAGTTGGCGGATGTACCTCCTCACCGGCGCGGTGAGTCTCGCCGCCTACGGACTGGTGATGATCGCCGTACGGCGCGCCCCGGTCGGCTACGTCGCGGCCCTGCGGGAGTCGAGCGTGCTGGTGGCCGCGTTCATCGGCTGGAAGTACCTCGACGAGGGCAGCGCCCACCGTCGCCTGATCGCGGCCGGCGTGGTGGTCGCCGGGCTGGTGCTACTCGTCGTTGCTCGATGATCGTGGGCCCGATGAGTCTGGGCTCGGTGACGAGACCGGCGGCTTCAGCTCGATGTCTCTGGCCGGGAACGTGACCTTGAACGTCGTGGGGGCCCGGCATCCGAGGTCCAGCGCTCCGCCCTCCGACTCGGCGATCGTGCGCGCCAGACGCAGCCCGATGCCGTGACCGGAGTCGGTGCGCCGCTCCGAGAACGGGTCGGCGTCCTCGTCGATCGCACCCTCGTCGCGGATCTCGAGACGCGACCGCGAGTCGTCACGGGCGACGAGGATCTCGACCGTGCCGCGACCGTGTTGGAGTGCGTTGTCGACGAGGACGTCGACGATGTGGTCGACCGCCGCCGGCACGACCAGCGCGCCGGCCGGTGATCCGCTGACACGGAGCGCGCGATTGCGTGCGGGCGAAGATCGGCTCCCAGCGCTCGCCGCCGGCCTGCGCCCGGGCGTGCAGGTCGACCGACGATCGCCGTCCCGACGTCGTGGCGCGCGAGTTCGAGCAGACTCGTGATCGTCGACTCGAGTCGGTCGAGTGCCCCGATGCTCTCGTGGAGCACCGCCGAGGTGTCGGGCGCGGGGCGGTCAGCTCGGTCTCGATCGCGACCCGCATCGCCGCCACCGGCGTGCGCAGTTGGTGCGAGACGTGCGAGGAGAAGGCACGCTCGCGCGCCAGCAACTCCTTGATCTTAGCCCGTGAATCGTCGAGCGTCACGGCGAGCTCGTCGAACTCGGCGATGCCGGTCTGCGGGGCCAGGGCCGTCCAGGCGGCCCTCGCCGAGCGCGCTCGCCACCTGCTGCAGCTGTTCGATCGGTCGACTGAGCCGTCGCGCCAGCAGCCATCCGACGACGGCCGCGACGGCGACGATGGCGAGTGCCGCCGCCGCCAGTCGGGCGAGCGCGCGGTTGACGAGGGCGCGACTCTCGCTCCGCGGCTCGCCGATGCGAACGGCGAGCTCGATCCCGAACGGACCGGCGCGCACCGGAACGGCGGCCACGAGCTCGTCGCCGACGTAGCCCTCGGCGAACGAACCCTGGAGGGCGAGCACGACTGGCCGGTCGGCAATGGCGGGGCCAGTACCTGACACCAACCGGCCGAGCTCGTCGTACAACGCCAGGTTGTGGGCGCTGTCGATCCGTTCCGCGAGTGCGTCCATGTCGATCGGCCCGGTCGGCGCCACCTCGTTGGCGACCACCGCGGCCTCGCGCTGGAGCTCGAGGAGATCACCGCGCTGGATCCGGCCGCGGATCGCGAGCGCGGCAGGGATGAACACCGCCGTGACCGCGATCGTGGTGACGATCACGATCGTCGCGAGGATCCGACGCCTCACCGCTGATCCACCGGCCCCGGTTCCAACCGGTAGCCGACATTGCGCAGCGTGACGATGCGGCTCGGTTCACCCGCCTTCTCGCCGAGCTTGCGACGCAGGGCGTTGACGTGGACATCGACGGTCTTCGTCGATCCCCACCAGTTCTCGTCCCACACGTCGTCGATCAACTGCTCGCGGGTGACCACCTGGCCGGCGTCATGGGCCAGGCGGGCGAGCAGGTCGAACTCGCGGGGGCGCAGGGCGACCTCGACATCGCCGATCATCACCCACCACGATCCCCGGTCGACGACGAGATCGCCGACCACGCTCCGTGCCGGCGCATCCGGACGCCGTGTGTCGACGTGTGCCGCGTAGCGCAGGTGGGTCGCGATGCGGGCGAGCAGCTCCGCCAGGCGGAACGGCTTCACCACGTAGTCGACGGCACCGGCCTCGAGCCCGAGCACGACGTCGATCTCCTCCCGGCGGGCGGTGAGCACGACCACCGGCACGGTCGGATGGTCGCGCACGACGACTGCGCACACCTCGGTGCCGTCGCCGTCGGGCAGGCCGAGGTCGAGGAGGACCAGGTCGGTCTGCTCGCGCGACACGTGTTCCAGTGCTGCCGCGACGGTCGGGGCGATGTCGACCTCGTAGCCCTGCGACGACAACGCCCGAGCAAGGCTCGAGGAGATCAGCTCGTCGTCTTCGACCACCAGGATGGTCGCGGCCATGGCGGGCAACGCTACGACTGCCTGGGGCACTTCGACCAGCCGCAGCGGCGAGGGATCCTCACCCGGCGATCACCAGTGGCGAACCCCCCGCTGTCCCGCCGATTCATACCGTCGAGGCCATGACCACACTCACCCCTCACCGCCCCGAACCGGCGCGCACGCTCGATCCGCCGGTCTCCCCACCGAGCACACCATCCATCCCACCGGCCGAGTCGGCAGACCCGCCACCACCTCCCAAGCCTCGGCGGCGGACCGTGTGGTTCCTCGCCGGTGTCCTCACCGCCAGCGCGGTCGCGGCGTCGGCCGTGGCCCTGGTCGACGCCGGCGACGACAACGGATCGTCGGCCGGTAGCACCGCCGCGGCCGCCGACCTCCCCGGTTCGGAAGGCGGCGAGTCGGTCCATGAACTGAGCGCCACCGGTGACGTCGTCGACGTCAGTCAACTCGTCGCCGACGTCGCGACGGTGTGGTCTCGATCCGCACGACTGTGATCGACCCGCGTGACATCTTCCAGACCACGACCGTCGAGGGTGCGGGCACCGGCTTCGTCATCGACGCCGACGGCCTGATCGCGACCAACGCCCACGTCGTCGCCGGCGCGACCGACGTGAAGGTCACGTTCGACGACGGGCAGACGGTCGACGGCACAGTTCTGGGCACCGACACCACCGACGACCTGGCCGTCGTGAAGGTCGACCGCACCGGCTTGCACACGTTGCAGCTCGGCGATTCGGACCAACTCGCGGTCGGCGAGCCGGTCGTCGCGATCGGCAATGCGTTGGCGTTGCCGGGCGGGCCGACAGCGACGACCGGGATCGTGTCGGCGCTCGACCGTTCGATCGACACCGACAACGGGGAGCACCTCGACCACCTGATCCAGACCGACGCCACGATCAATCCGGGAACTCGGGAGGACCGCTGCTGACGCTCGACGGTGCGGTCATCGGCGTCAACTCAGCCGGTGCGACGCAAGCCCAGAACATCGGCTTTGCGATCGGGATGAGCGGCGCCCAGCCGATCCTCGAGCAGCTGCAGGCCGGCCAGCGGATCCAGCGCCCGTTCATCGGCGTGCAGACCCGTGTCGTCGACACCGAGCTGGCGCAGATGCTCGGGCTCGAGGTCGATCACGGCATCCTCATCGCCGACGTCACCGCCGGATCGCCGGCGGAGAAGCCGGGCTGCGACGTGGTGACGTGATCACGGCTGCCGCCGGCACCGAGATCGAGAGTGCCGACGACCTGACGAAGCGCCATCACCGAGACCGGCGCCGACCACGACCTCGACCTGACGATCAGGCGTGGCGCCGACACGCTCGACATCACCGTGACGGTCAGGACCCGCGACGCGTGATCCGGACTGCTCACGCTCGGACCTCTTGGCGCATGAACGTCGACGTACGCGCCGGCGAACAGCACGACCGTGCCGGCGACGAGGCTGACCAGCTGCCACCAGGCGAGCAGCAGGCTCTGGTCGAGCGGCAGACGTGGTCGGCAGGGCGAGGTCGCCCTGCGTCGACGCACGAGGATCCCGGTCGATCTGGCGGGACGGGTTGAGCAGCACGCCGGTCGCCTCCTTGTAGAGCTGGTCCGGCGACAGCCGCCGCACGTGCAGCTCGAGGCGGGCGTTGTCGAGCACCTCCTCGGTCGTCGCGTCGGCGGGCACGCTCGTGGGCCGAGTCGGCGACGATCCCGGCGATCAGCCCGGCGAAGAGCGTGAGCACGAGCCAGATGGCGATCGCCGCGAGCGCCGCCGTCGCGGCCCGCCGGCAGACGACCGACAGCAGCAGCGCCAGCGCCAGCCACAGCGCGATGTACACGACGGCGACGACGTAGAAGGCGATGATCCGCACCAGGTCGCCGCCCGTCGGGCCGACGCCGAGGCGCAGCGCGCCGTACGCCGCCGACGATGGCGATGACGCAGCCGAGGGTGAGGGCGATGGCGCCGATGCCGGCGACGAACTTGCCGTTGATGATCTCGTCGCGGTGGATCGGCTGGGCGACGAGCCGCGGCAGCGTGCCCTGGGCGCGCTCGCCGTTGATCGCGTCGAACCCGAAGGCGATGCCGAGCAGCGGGCCCGAGGATGCCGAGGAACTCGTGGAACGCCGGGCACGCGCTCGGGCGACAGGGTGAACAGGTAGAGGAAGATCGACGGCGTCTGGGTCGCCGAGTCGGCGGCGTCGCGGATCGGCCCGCTCGCCGAGTGCACGGCGGCCAGCCCGGCGCAGCGACACGAGGACGAGCGAGGATCACGAACCGCACCGAACGGACGTGGTCGGCGAACTCCTTGCGGGCGACGATCCGCCAGCCGCCGCGGAACCGGTCGTCGGCCGTCGACGTGGCGTCGACGCGTCGTCGCGCTGGCATCCGTCACGCGTCATCGTCGCTCGTCGCTCGTGAAGTAGCGGTGGTAGATCGCGTCGAGGTCGGCGCCCGTCGCGGCTCAGGTGGGTCAGGCAGCCCGCCGCGTCGGTCGACGACGTCGGTGCACGTCGCGTCGCGGACGTCACGGTCGGCGACGACGATCCAGCCGTCCGTCGTCGCGGCGCACGTCGACGCACGCCGGCGACTCGCGGCGAGCACGTGGCGCCGGCGTCGGCGATCCCGTCGACGCCGACGGTGAACGACCCAGCGGTCGGTCGAGGTCGGCGGCGAGCTCGTCGACGGTGCCGAGCGCGACGAGCCGGCCCTTGACGAAGATCGCCGATCCGGTCGCACACCTGCTCGCACCTGGTGGAGCAGGTGCGACGACAGCAGCACCGTGACGCCCTGCTCGTCGCGCAGCCGCTCGACGAGCAGCGAGCAGCTCGCGCACCCCCTCCGGGTCGATGTTGACCGTCGGCTCGTCGAGGATCGAGGATCGACGGGTCCTTCACCAGCGCGTCGGCGAGTCCGAGCCGCTGGCGCATGCCCCGCGAGTACCCGCCGACCTTGCGGTCGCCGTCGTCGGCCAGGCCGACCGTCGTCGAGCAGCTCGTCGATGCGGTCGTCGCGCCTGCACGCGCCGGCAGGCGGTTGAGCGCGGCGGTGTAGCGCAGGTTCTCGCCGCGCCGGTCAGGTCCTCGTAGAAGCCGACGTCGTCGGGCAGGTAGCCGACCCGGGACTTGACCGCGCAACGGGTCCCGGGTCGGGATCGATGCCGTCGACGCATCGCCGATCCCGATGTCGGCTCGGTGAGGCCGAGCAGCATCAGGATCGTCGTCGTCTTGCCCGCGCCGTTGGGGCCGAGGAGACCGAACACCTCGCCGCGGTGGATGTCGAGCGTCGAGGTGCGTCGACGGCGATCGTCTCGCCGTAGCGCTTCGTGAGACCGTCGGCTCGTCACGGCGATCGACGGTGCCGTGCGGGCCGGGGGGGAGGTCGGGTCATGTCGGATCACGGTCGGCATCACCGCCGCCCGAACCGCATGAACACGCCGGCGAGCAGCGGCGAACGCGGCGACGATCACGCCGATCGCGACGACGCCGAGCGTGCGCGAGCCCTTGCAGGGCGAAGCGCAGGTCGACGTTGCGACGACTGGCTGCCGGCGCTCGACCGGACGGTGAGCGCGTAGTCGCCGGCGACGGCGTCCTTCGCCGGCTTGATGATGGCCGTCACCTGGGCCGTCTCGTTGGGCTTGACGCCGGCGATGACGTCGGGCTCGAACGACACCTCCCACCCGGTCGGCGCCGTGCCGGCCAGCTTGACGTCCTCGAGCGCGGCGGTCCCGGTGTTGGCGACCATCATCGGCAACCGCTTCTCGGTTGTCGGCCCTGCCCGACACGTCGAGGCGCTGGTCGGCGGTCGCCGAGCGCCAGCGTGGGCGTGCCGGTGACCTCGGCCGTCAGCTCGATCTTGCCCGGTCGCGCCGTTGGCCGCGGCGACCGTCACGTCGATCGGGTACGCGCCCTCCGCCGCCGTCGTCGGGCGGCGTCGCCGTCACCTTGACGTTGCTCGTCGCTCCGGCCTCGATCGTCACCGTCTGCGGCCTTCGCCTCGGCCGTCGGCGAGGCCGTCGACCGTCCAACCCTGCGGCGCCGTCGGGCGCGAACGTGAACGTCTGCCCCTCCGGCGTGTTGTTGGTGATCGTGAGCGTGTAGCGTGAAGTCGCCGTTCCGGGTCGCCGCTGCAACGACGGGAAGTCGGCGGTCAGCTGGATGCCGGTGTCGACCTGCTCCTGCACGCATGAGCCGCATCGCCAGCTCGCCGTGTGTCGACGCCGTCGGAGCCGGTCGAGCACGATCGGGTACTCGCCGCCGGTTGGCGTCGGGCGGGACAGCGACCTCCAGCGTCACCGAACCGGCCTGGTCAGGCGTGGCCGTCACGGATTGGATGACGAAGCCGCCGCCCCGCAGCGTCGCCGTCCATCCGTCGGGAAGCGACGGCACATCGAGGTCAACCGATTCGGTGACGCTGGCGCTCACCGAGACGTCGAACTTGACGGTCGATCCCGGTTGCGTGGCAATCGAGGGGTATGGCGTCGAGATCGTCAGTCCGGAGTCGGCGTCGGCCGGACCGCTGGGCGCGGCCGCCAGCAAGGCGACGAACGCGAGCGCCGCACAGAGACGGCACGCGGGGCGGCGGCGTGGGGAGAGCATGCATCCACCTCGGTGGGTCGGTTCATCTCGGCGTCGTGGGCGGGCCGGGGTGCCGACCCGCGCCCGTCGATGGTGCGATCCGTGACGTCAGCGCCCGGCGAGCGCTCGATGTGTGCCAGGTAAGCGCCCGCGCCCGAGCCTGATCACATCCGGTCGGGCGTTCGCCAGGTGCGGACCAGGGTCGGACCCGGCGGCGGCGCGGCTGTCATCATGCTGTGCATGAGCACGATCGACCCGCCGTTCCGCGCCGACCACGTCGGCAGCCTGTTGCGTCCACCAACCCTGTTGGCCGCCCGCCAGCAATGTGCCGACGGCACGATCACCGCCGCCGAGCTCCGCAAGGCCGAGGATGTCGCGATCGCCGACGCGGTCGCCAAGCTCGAATCGATCGGCATGCGATCCGTGACCGACGGCGAGTTCCGCCGGACGTGGTTCCATCTCGACTTCCTCGAACAGCTCGAGGGGGTTGCGGTGACGGGCAACATCGCCGCCAGCTCCGACGCCGCGACGACCGTCCACCTGACACCGCCGAAGCTGACGGTGGTCGGCCCGCTGCGGCGCACGCACGACATCCAGGTCGCCGACTACGAGTACCTCGCATCGGTGGCCACCCAGACGCCGAAGGTCGCCATCCCCTCGCCGACGATGGTGCACTTCCGTGGCGGTCGGGCGGGGATCGACATCGACGCGTATCCCGACCTCGAGGTGTTCTTCGCCGATCTGGCGGCGGTGTATCGGGCGGAGATCGACGCCCTGTACGCCGCTGGTTGCCGGTACATCCAGCTCGACGACACGAACCTCGCCTACCTGTGCGATCCGGTGATGCGGGACGGCGCCGTCGAGCGCGGCGACGACCCCGACGCGCTCCCACACGCCTACGCCGAGCTCATCAACGCCGCCGTCGGCGGCCGTCCCGACGACCTCACGGTCGCGATCCACCTCTGCCGGGGCAACTACCGCAGCACGTGGTTCGCGCAAGGCGGGTACGAGCCGGTCGCCGAGGTGCTGTTCAACGAGCTCGACGTCGACGCCTACTTCCTCGAGTACGACGACGAGCGCTCGGGCGACTTCGCCCCGCTCCGCCACGTCCCGGCCGACAAGACCGTCGTGCTCGGGCTCGTCACCAGCAAGCGCCCCGAGCTCGAGTCGTACGAGGAGCTGGCGGCACGCATCGAGGAAGCCAGCAAGTACACGCCGCTCGACCAGCTCTGCCTCAGCCCGCAATGCGGATTCGCCAGCACGGTCGAGGGCAACGCCCTCACCGAGGACCAGCAGTGGGCCAAGCTCACCGACGTCGTCGACACCGCCGCCCGCATCTGGAGCTGACCCTCACCGCTCGTCGTTCGCCCCGCCCTCGATCCGCCCCGTCGTAGATTCTCGGCGGCGACGTCGTCTCGGAACCCGAGACGCCTCGCCTCCGAGTTCGACGGGACGTCGCCCCGCCCGTACTTCTGGGCTGCTATCCCTTTCGACTGCCGCAAGGATCAGCAGCCCAGAAGGATTCAGGCGCTCGAAGGTGCCTGGCTGAGCTGACCGTGCGTCCCAAGTGCGATACAGGACACTGGCCACTTGTGTCGGGACGTGCATCGTCGCAGTGTGGCCTCGATGCTGTGCGTTCGCCTGCAGCCGAGGTGTGGACCTGTCGCCGGTGGACGGCCGCTTCGCTGGGCAACCGTGGTGGGGGCAGCGCTCGTCGTGTGCTCCGTGTGGCAGCGGCTGGACATTGCCTTCGCGCTGCTGATCCTCGGACTGCCGTTCACCTTGCTGGAGCGCTTTCGCCCGCTCCGCCGCCAGCGTCCCGCGTTCCGCCGCACCGGTGCGGCGACGGATGCCGCGAGCTTCGTCGTCAACGAAGTGCTAGCTGGGATCGGCCTAGCCGCCGTGCTGCTGGTTGGCGTGCCAGTCGGCCGCTTCGCCGTGCCCGATGCGCTCACCCGGACGCTCGAGGCCCAGCCGGAGTGGAGCCGTTGGCTCGAAGCGTTCGTCATCTCGGAGGTGTGCGGCTACTGGGGCCATCGGTTCAGCCACGAGATCCCGGTCCTGTGGCGCTTCCACCGGGTCCACCACTCTGCGACAGAGCTCGACTGGTTGGCACCGAGCCGGCGGCATCCTGTCGACGCCATCGTTGCCCGCACGTCGACAGCGCTGCCCGTGCTCATGCTCGGCTTCGCGGTCCCGACGGTGGCGACATGGTTTGCGTTGAAGCGGATCCAGGGCCTTCTCGTGCACGCCAACGTCGACGTGCGCCTCAGAGTCTTGGAGCGTGTAGTGGCGACTCCGTTCTTCCACCACTGGCATCACAGCGCCGAGCCGAGCACATGGAACACCAATTACGCCGGATCGATCCCCGCAGTCGATTGGCTGTTCGGGACGCTCCACTTGCCTGACCGCTGGCCATCCACCTACGGCTGCGACGGGTCCGTCCCGGAAGTCGGCTACATCGACCGTGTCATTTCACCGTGGAGTGAGCGGCCGAACGGAGCGAACGCAGCCGCCCAGAAGCGTCGTCAGCCCTCCATGTACCAGTAGCAGCCGTACTGGTCGGGGTCGCCCCAGGTGACGCTGTCGCGCTCGGCGAGGTCGGTGCGGTTGGAGAACTTGATCTGGTCGAGGCCGATCGTGGCGAGCTCGTCGCCGATGGCGATCGAACGCTGGAGCGGGTTCCAACAGCCGCTCTGGTTGCGGGACTCGTGGTTGATCGTGCCGACCCCGACGAGCGAGCGCCCGTCGAGCCGGGCGACGACTGCTCCGCCACCGGATCCGGTGATCTCCGACGCCAGGCAGTCGACCTGCGGACCGCAGTCGCCCCAGCCGGGGGACACCGGCAGCACGATCGTGCCGTCTTCGGGCCAGAAGAGGAACGCCTTGTGGTCCCACTCGACGTCGCTCCATCCGCCGATCGCCAGCGTCGAGATGCGCTGCGGGTTCGCCGGATCGCTGACGTCGAACAGTGACAGCTGGGTGCCGAGCGTCTGGCCGGTGTCGGTGGCGTCCTGGCCGACGCCGAGCAGCAGCCCGTCGCCGACCGGATGCAGGTAGGCCGAGTAGCCGGGGATCTTCAGCTCACCCGTCAGGGCGGGACTCGCCGGATCGGTCATGTCGATCACGTACAGCGGATCGGTCTGACGGAACGTCACGACGTAGGCCGTCGGGCCCAGGAAGCGCACGGCGTAGATCTGCTCGCCGGCGCCGAGCCCCCCGACCACCGAGAGCTGTTCGAGGTCTTCGCCGTTGGCCCGCAGGGCGTACACGGCCGATTCGCTCTCGCCGGTGTTCCAGTCGTCGATCGTCGTGGCGACCCGGAGGACGCCCTCGTGCTCGCTCATCGCGAACTGGTTGAGCAGCCGGCCGGGCACCTCGCCGGAGGCCTGGTACGTGGCGGAAGCACCCTCGCCGAGCGTGAAGGCGTGGATCAGGGTGGGTGGCGCCTCGTTCGGGTCGTCGGTCTGGCTGCCCTGCTGGACCGCCCAGTTCCAGTCCCACGACTGGGTGGCGACGTAGAGGCTGGTCGTCGACGCGTACACCGTCTCACCGGTCGACACGATGCCGGCCGAGCCCTGCGGGGTGGCCTCGCCGTCGAGGTCGATCGAGGCGATCCACGTGATGCCGAGTCCCGAGAAGTCGCGTGGGGCGGCGACGTTGGCGCAGTCGAGTGACTCCTCCATCTGGCCGAACGTCCCGTCACCGGCCTCGTCGAACCAGCGCGGCAACCAGTCCTGCACCGACGACTCGTCGATGATCTGCTGGTTGCGCTGCAGCGAGCGATCCTCGTCGAGCCCGAACTGGTCGGGGTGGACGAACGGCAAGCGGGCGGCGAGCGAGGACGACAACACCAGACGCACCGTGCCGTCGGCTGCACGCGAGGCCACGAGTCGTCCTTCGAGATGGGAGCGGCGCAGCAGCGCCGGGTTCGTCGGGTCGCTGACATCGAACACCGACACGACGGTGTCCTCGGCGGTGGTGAATCCCTGAGTGGCGACGAGCAGGCGGTTGCCGTCGAGGATCATCTGGTGCGAGCCGCCGGGGATCTCGAGCGACGCGACGACCTCGACGTCGGCGACGGACACGATGCGCAGGCCGTCCGGACCGGCCACGTACACGTAGCTGCCATCCGTCTCGACGATGTCGCCCTCGTCGACGCCGACCTCCTGGGTGTTCGTCCCGGAGTACGCGACGTCCTGGGCGGCGGGAGTCGTCGCCGCTGGCGCCGCGGCACGTGATGCGTCGCCGCCGGCGGAGTCCTCGGCGGCGAGCATGTCGGGCGTCGCAGGGCCGTAGTAGTACCCGCCGTCGAGACCCCACGCGGTGACCCGCTCGCGGGCTTCGGTCTGCATGTACGTGAGCAACGCGGCGCAGTCACCGAAGAACGACAGCCGGGCGAATCCGAATCGACCATCCCCTCCAGGCGTCGTCACGACCGGATCGGTGGGGTCGGTCGGATCAGTTGGGTCCGCCGGGTCGGTGGGATCCGGGGGATCAGTCGTATCGGTCGCGGTCGCGAGCGTCGACGGTGTCGGTCGCGAGTCGGTGGACCGGGTCGTCTGGTCCGGATCATCGGAGCTGCAGCCGGCCGCGGCCAGCACGGCGAGGGCGGTGGACACGATCAGCGCTCGTTTCATGGCTGTTCGACGCCGGCCGCCGCCTCGCGGTTCCCGCGATGGAGCTTTCGTGTCTCCAACGTAACTGGGCTGCGGTTGTTTTCGGCATCCGCCAAGAGCAGCAGCCCAGAACGACAGTCCGGATCGCTAGGACTCGAGCGGGAGCAGCACCTCGGCGGCCTCGACGAGGTGCGCGGCCCACGCGTCGGCGTCCGCCGGCTCGGCGAGCGGGATCACGACGAACTTGGTGCAGCCGACGTCGATGAACTCGCGGATCAGCGACTCCAACCGCTCCCACGACCCCGGCACGAGCACCGACGGGTCCTCGAGATCGGGACGGCGATCTCGGAAGCGGGCGAGCACCTGGTCGGGGATCGGCTCGAACGAGTACGGGATGAGCACGCCGTAGTGGTCGTCGTCGATCGAACGGTCGTGCTCGGCGCAGACCTGCTCGATCGTGGTCCGTCCCGCCGCGGCGTCGGCCGGGGTGATGAACGACGGCAACCAGCCGTCGGCGAGGCGCCCGACGCGTCGCAGCTCCGACGGCGCGTAGCCCCCGAGCCAGACGTCGAGGCGGCCCGGCGCCGGCAGGACGCGCACGCCCTCGTAGTGGAAACGATCACCGTGGTGCACGACCGGTTCGCCGGTCCAGCACGCCCGCATCACGGCGAGCGACTCGTCGAACAGCTTCGCCCGCTCGCCCCGCTCGACGCCGAACGCCTGCTGCTCGTGCGGATCGGCCACACCCAACCCGAACGCGGGCAGCAACCGACCGCCCGACATCACCGCCAACGTCGCCAGCTCCTTGGCGAGCACGATCGGGTTGCGGCCCGGCAGCACCATCACGCTCATCCCGAACTTCAACGTCTCGGTCCGTCCCGCCGCGAACGACATCGCGACGAGCGGGTCGGGCGCCTCGCCGCCGATGCGCTCGGAGAGCCACAGGCTGTCGAACCGGAGTCGCTCGAGCTCGTCGACGACGAGACCGAACGTGGCGTCGTGCAGCTTCGTTCGCACGCCGAGGCCGTAGCCGATGCGGACCTTCATCACCGGCTGCTCACCGTCTCGTCAGCGGCTCGAGGACGTCGGCGACCGCCCCGGGCATCGCCAGGAACGGGGAGTGGTCGCACTCGAACGTGACGATGTGATCGCAGCGGCCGGCGAGCTCGTCCTGCAGGTCGATGTGGATCGCCTGGTCGGCCGTGCACTTCACGTACGTCGAGGCGATCGTCGCCCGCGGTGCGCCGACGACCGGCTGCTGGAACGACGCGATCGGCTGCGCATCGAGCCGGGCGACGGCGGCGCCGACCTCAGCCGGCGGGCACATCGCGTACAGCGCCGCCTGCGCCTTGTCGGGATCGATCCGGGTGATGCCGTCGTCGCCGCCCATCACCGCCGCGTCGAGGGCGACGGGGAGGCGCGGCCGTGACCGTGTGAACCCCCAGACGCTCTCGCCGTCGTCGAGCGCGAAGGCAGTCAGGTAGACGAGGTGGGCGACGCGATCGGCAACCGCATGGTCCGAGCCTGTCGCATGGGTGACGACCGCGCCTCCGTAGCTGTGACCGACGAGGACGACCTCGTCCTCGAACCCGGAGAGCACCGTGGCGACGTGGGCGGCGTCGCCGTGCAGATCACCGAGCGGGAGCGTCGACAGCCCGTGACCGGGGAGATCGACCGCGTACGAGGGCAGCCCACGTCGGTCGAGCTCGGCCTGCAGCGTCGCCCAGCACCACGCGCCGTGCCAGGCGCCGTGGACGAGCAGGATCGGTCGCACGCGCGCCATCGCCCCGATGGTGTCACACGACCCGGTCCGAGTCGGCGACCAGACGATCAGCGACCAGACGTGGGGTGAGCCGACTGAATCAGGTTCGGCGCACCGGAACCACGACCACCTGGTGCTCGTGGTGGACGCGGGCGACGCGGCCGGTCTGCACCCAGCTGGCGACGAACCCGATCACCATCACCGCGCTCACCAGCACCGCCGGCGACACGTCACCGGCTGCGCTCAGCGTCACTGCCACGATCGCCGCGAGACCGCTGACGAAGAACGCCAGCCGCAAGGCAGCGCTCCACGTGGCCTTCCGAAGTTCCATGTCGTGCTTCATATCTGTCCTAGAGCTCCCAGTTCGCATCGGCTGACGCTTCTTCGACAGATCTCGCGCGATTCTTCATCTGTTCGACAGCTCCGTCATGCTGCTGAAATGTCGGCGACGCCCGGGCGGATCGAAGGTGGTCCGGAAGGCGACCCGCTGTCGCGCTTCCGCCTCGACGGACAGGTCGCCATCGTGACCGGCGCATCGTCGGGGCTCGGCGAGCGGTTCGCCCGCGTGCTGCACGCGACGGGCGCCTCAGTGGTGCTGACGGCGCGCCGCGGCGACCGTCTCGAACAACTCGCGGCGGTGTTGCCCGGCAGCCTCGCGGTGACCGCCGACGTCTCCGATCCCGACGACCGCGAGCGGATCGTCGCCACGACCGTCGACCACTTCGGCGGTGTCGGGATCCTCGTCAACAACGCCGGCGTCACCGAGGTGGTCGGAGTCGAGGATGAGTCGCTCGAGACGTTCCGTCGCTCGATGGAGATCAACGTGACCGCGGTGTGGCACCTCGCCAAGCTGTGCGCCCCGTCGATGATCGCGTCGGGTGGCGGCTCGATCGTCAACATCGCCTCGATGCTCGGCCACGTCGGTGCCACGCCCGTCAAGCAGGCGAACTACGCCGCCAGCAAGGGCGCCGTCGTGAACCTCACCCGCGAGCTGGCGTTGCAGTGGGCGCGCAAGGGCATCCGGGTCAACGCCCTCTGCCCCGGGTGGTTTCCGTCCGAGATGACGGACGGCATGGAGTCCGATCCGGGCAGCCAGGCCTACATCAAGGCCAACTCGCCGATCCCGCGGATGGGCGAACCGCACGAGCTCGACGGCGCCCTGCTGCTCCTCGCCAGCCCCGCCGGCTCGTTCATCACCGGCCACAGCCTGCTCGTCGACGGCGGCTGGACAGCCCGCTGACACGCAGCCAACGCCGCGCACGCAGCTACGCGGGGTGACGGTCGGCCCAGGGATGGGCGGATTCGAGCTGGGCGGCGACCCGGATGAGCACGTCTTCGCGGCCGTAGGCGGCGACCAGTTGGACACCGATCGGCAACCCGTCGGCGTTCCAGTGCAACGGGAGGCTGATCGCCGGTTGCCCACTCATGTTCCATGGCGGCGTGAACGGCACGAAGCGGGCCGCCCGCTTCATCCCGGCCATCGGGTCGTCCGGCTGCGGATCGTGTTCACCGATGCGAACCGGTGGTTCGCCGAGCGTCGGTGTGAGCAGGAGGTCCCAGCCGTCCGTCCACCACTGCTGCGCGGCGCGGCGGAAGTCGACGCAGGCCGCCTGGGCCGTCGCCAGGTCGACGGCCGAGTACGTGCGGGCGAACTCGGCCTGGGCCCAGTTCACCGGCTCGACATCGTCGGCCGTCAGCGTGCGACCGAGCTGGGTGCCGAACGCCTCGATGCCGAGCGCCATGCTCGTCGCCCACAGCGCCATGAACCGCGGGGTGAACGACGCGTCGGCGAGCACGGCGGGTGACCCCGGTTCGACGCGATGGCCGAGCCCCTCGAGCAGGGCCGCTGCGGCGCGGACGGCGTCGACGCAGTCGTCGTGGATCCACTCCTCGCGGGGATGGTGGTCGAGCAGCCCGATCCGCAGCGACCCCGGATCGGCGCCGACCTCGTCGGCGTACGGCCGGACGGGAGGCGGCGCGGACACGGTGTCGCCGACACCGGGGCCGTGTGTGGCGTCGAGCAGTCGAGCCGTGTCGCGGACCGTGCGGCTCACGCAGTGCTCGACGCCGAGACCGGACTCGGAACGCAGTGGGCCCAGCGTGGTCCTTCCCTGGCTGACCTTGAGCCCGACCAACCCGCAGCACGAGGCGGGAATGCGGATCGATCCGCCGCCGTCGGAGGCGTGGGCGATCGGCACCATGCCGGCGGCGACGGCGGCGGCCGATCCGCCGCTCGACCCGCCCGGCGTGTGGTCGAGGTTCCACGGGTTGCGAGTCGGGCCGTAGGCCTCCGGCTCGGTGACCGGCAGGCTTCCCAGCTCCGGGCTGTTGGTGCGCCCGGCGATCACGAACCCGGCCGCGCGGTGGCGGCTCACGAGCGTGGTGTCGATCGCCGATACGGGCGGGGCGGCTGCCAACGCCTTGTTGCCGTTCGTGAGCGGCATGCCGGCCATGCTGGCGAAAAGGTCCTTGAGGAGGAACGGAACGCCCCTGAACGGTCCGTCGGGGAGCTCCGCCGACGCCGCGGCCTCGCGTGCCCGGTCGAACCAGCGCAGCACGACCGCGTTGATCGCAGTGTCGTCGCGCTCGATGCGTTCGACCGCGGCGTCGAGCAGTTCGACCGGCGTGAACTCGCCCTTGGCGACGAGCTCCGCCTGCTCGGTGGCGTCCATCCAACGTGTGTCATCTGCGAGTGATCCCATTGCCGATGTGCTAGCACCCACGGCTACCGTGCCTCGACGTGGCCGGCGCCGTCGACGTGTTGAGGTACGCGTCGGTCCGCCGGTACCTGCTCTCGACCACGCTGTCGAGCGGCGCCCAGATGCTGCTCGTCACCGGCCTGTTCAAGCAGGTGTACGACCTGACCGGCGACCCGCTCGACATCGGGCTGATCGGCCTCGCCCAGTTCCTGCCCGTCGTTGGTCCTCGTCCTGGTGAGCGGCATGGTCGCCGACCGGTTCGACCGTCGCCGCGTCGTCGCGATCTTCATGCTCGGACGAGCGTTGTGCGCGGCGCTGCTCGTCGCATACACCGTGTCCGACAGCACCAGCGTGTGGCCGCTGTTCGCGATCGCGACGTTGCTCGGTTCGGTCGACGCGATGATCGCACCCGCGCACCGCTCGATGCCGCCCTTGGTGTCGCCGGCCGGGCTGCTCCCACGTGTCGTGGGGATGTGGACGGCGACATTCACGGCGGCGATGATCATCGGGCCGGCACTCGGCGGCTTCCTCTACAGCATCGACAACTCGTTGCCGTACGTCGTGGCGGGCATCGTGTTCGTCGTGGCGACGGTGCCGGTTCTGTTGATCGAGTACCAACGCGCGGCGGTGCCGATGCGCGACCGGCCGACGTTGCGTCTGGCGCTCGAGGGGCTGCACTTCATCCGACGCACCCCAGTCGTGCTGGCGGCGATCTCGCTCGACCTGTTCGCGGTGCTGTTCGGCGGCGCGGTGGCCCTCATCCCGGCGGTCGCCGAGGACCGTCTCGGCGTCGGAGACGTCGCGTACGGCTGGCTACGTGCGGCGCCCGGGATCGGCGCCGGTCTGATGGCGATCGTGCTCGCCGTGTGGCCTGTCCGCCGTCGCGTCGGGCCGACGCTGATCGCGGTGGTCGCGATGTTCGGCCTCGGCACGATCGTGTTCGGCATCACCCACAGCTACGCCGTGGCGTTCATCGCGCTCGTCGTGCTCTCGGGCGCCGACATGGTCTCGATGTACATCCGCGGGTCGCTCGTGCCGCTCGTGACACCTGACGACCAACTTGGCCGTGTGACGTCGGTCGAGGGGGTGTTCATCGGCGCCTCCAACGAGCTCGGAGCGTTCGAGAGCGGTGTCGCGGCGAGCCTGTTCGGTGTGCCGTTCGCGATCGCCGCCGGCGGTGTTGCGACGGTCATCATCGCCGGCGCGTACTTCGTGTTGTTCCCGTCGCTACGTCGGATCGACACGTTCGAGGAGCTCGAACAGCCGGCCCCGACGGTGGTTGGATCAGGCAGTTAGCCGGATGTGGTTCACTTCCGGCCGAGGCGCGGCCCCGATGGAGACAGGAGCACCGGTGACATGAAGGACATGCTGGACGAGTTCAAGGCGTTCATCAACAAGGGCAACGTCGTCATGATCGCCGTCGGATTGATCCTGGCGCTGTACTTCGCCAAGATCGTCGATGCCCTGCTCAACGGGGTGATCAACCCGATCATCGCCGCCATCTTCGGCGAGAGCAACTTCCAGGACATCGGCTTCGACATCGGCGACGCACGGATCAGCATCGGCCTCGTGATCGACGCCGCGATCAGCTTCGTCGTGGTGGCGTTCATCCTGTTCCTGATCGTCAAGGCGTACAACAAGTGGAAGGGACCCGAGGAAGCCGGGGGTCCGACCGAGATCGAGCTGCTCACCGAGATCCGCGACGCGCTGCGGAGCCGCTGATCAGCGCGCCCGCGCCCGCCGCGTGCGCCGGATCGGGTTCAATGGCCCGATGCGTGGCCGCTGGGTAATCCTGCTCTTGGCGGTCGTCCTCACCGCGTGTGGCGAGGACGACCTGGTCGCGCCACCCGCCTCGGTCGGCACCGTGCCCGGCGTCGGGGTGCTCCCGGAGGCGCTGAGCAGGTCGCCCCATCTCGAGGTGACGACGACGTCGTCGTCGTCCACGGTGCCCCGACCGACGGTCACCGTCGACCGGACCGAGTTGCTGTCGATCGGTGAGCGCGTCCAGGGGAACCGCTTGATCATGATCGGTGACTCGATCCTGGCCTCGACGTCGCGCCGGTACACGGGTGAGATGTGCCTCGGCCTGGTGCCGTTGAACTGGGCCGTCGAGGTCGACGCCGAGAAGAGCCGGTTCATCGACTTCGGAGAACGCGTGTTGAACGCCAGGCTCCAACCGGAGGCCGGCGTCGACTGGGATGTGGCAGCCGTCTTCCTCGGTACGAACTACGGCGGCGACATCGAGGTGTACACCCGCGAGCTCGACGAGATCCTCACACGCCTGGCGCCCCGGCCGACGCTGCTGTACACGGTCACCGAGTTCAAGCCGAACCGAGCCGACGTCAACGAGGCCATCCGAGGAATGCTGGCCTACTACCCCAACGTGCAGATCATCGACTGGGCGCAGATGACCGCGGACGATCCGAGCCTGCTGTCCGCCGACGGGTACCACCCGAGCCCGGCGGGGATCTCGCGCCTCGTGCTCGAGACCGCGATCGCGCTCGGTGGATCGCCGACCGGCAGCGGCGGCGATTGCCTGAGCAGCCGGTTCACCGACGATTCCGCCGGGACCGCCCGGGGCAGCGGCGGAGGCACGCGCGCCACGACGCCGGCCGGAGGCACCCGCCCACGCGCCACGACCACCACCACCGGCGGACAGACGACGGTGCCCCAGGGTGGGGCCGACCACGACCAGCCCTGGGACGTCGGGCACGACGACGCATCCCGGTCGTGACGACGCAACCGCCGGTGACGACCCAGCCGCCCGTGACGACGCAGCCGCCGGTGACGACGCAGCCGCCGGTGACGACGCAGCCGCCGGTGACGACGCAGCCGCCCGTGACGACGGTTCCGCCGCCGCTGCCCTGACGCCTGGTGACGGGGCCAGGCCCGAGAAGCCGCCGGTCACCCGCGCAAGACGTCGAACGCCGGCACGTTGCGCAGGATCGTGAACGTCACGGCGACGATCGCCAGGGCGAGCCACGCCGGGAGCGCGGCGCGGTGCACCCATGCCGGCCCCCGGCCGCCCATCAGCCACGCGGTCCATGTGATCGCGAGCAGCAACCCGACGGGGATGACGAGCGCGTTGTAGCCGAGCGCCTGCCCGATGTCGCCGTTCAGCAGGTGGTGGGCGGCACGGGTGAGACCGCACCCCGGGCACCAGAGTCCGGTGACCGAGCGGACCACGCACCCCGGGTAGGTGCCGGTCGACGACGGGTCCCGCGCGGCCACGTACCCCGCCGCGCCCACCGCCAAGCAGCCGACGGTGACCGGCAGTGCGAGCGCACGGCGGGCCGGTGTGGCCGAACTCGTGCTCGCCGTCACGGTGGCGACCGTAGCCTGATCAGGTGCTGCAGGCGCAGGAGCTCTCGGTGGAGGTCGGCGGCCGACTCGTGGTCGAGTCGGCCAGCTTCACCGTCATGCCCCGCGACAAGGTCGGCATCGTCGGCCGCAACGGTGCCGGCAAGACGAGCTTGTTCCGGGTGCTCGGTGGCGCCGTCGAACCAGCAGCCGGGCGGGTGCTCCGCAAGGGCGGGTTCGGCTATCTGCCACAGGACCCTCGTATCGCGGGTGTCCTCGACGGCCGCACCGCCGTGACCCACGTGCTGTCGGGCCGCACCATCGACGAACAGCTCGAACGGATCGAGAAGCTGCGACTGGTGATGGAGGAGCGGCCCGACGAGCGCAACGTCGAGCGCTACTCACGCGCCGAGGAGGCGTTCCGCATGGAGGGCGGGTACGCGGCCGAGAGCGAGGCGCGGGCGATGGCGGCCGGGCTGGGCATCGGCGAGGACCGCATCGACCTGCCGATCGGGGTGCTGTCGGGCGGCGAGCGCCGGCGTGTCGAGCTGACCCGCATCCTGTTCGCCGGCAGCGATGTGCTGTGCCTCGACGAGCCGACGAACCACCTCGACATCGACGCCAAGGAATGGCTGATGGGGTTTCTCCGCCAGTACCGCGGTGCGCTGCTCGTCATCAGCCACGACCTCGAACTGCTCGACGAGGCGATCACCCGCGTGCTGCACCTCGACCGCCCGACCGAGGACTCGGTCGGGCACGTGACCGAGTACAAGGGCACCTACAGCCAGTACCGCACGGCGCGGGCCGAGGACGAACGCCGTCTCGCCAAGAAGGCCGCCCTGCAGACCAGGGAGATCGCCCGCCTGCAGACGTTCGTCGACCGGTTCGGCGCCAAGGCGTCGAAGGCGACGCTCGCCCACAGCATGGAGAAGCGCATCGTCCGCCTCGAATCCGATCGGGTGCGCGAACAGCGCGGCGACAAGCAGCTGTCGGTCAGGTTCCCCGAGCCGCCGACGCCCGGTCAGACCGTGGTCAGGGCGCACGGGCTGTGCAAGGGCTACGGCGGACCACCGGTGTTCGAGGACGTCGACTTCGATCTCGGTCGCGGCGAGCGCCTGCTCGTGCTCGGGCTCAACGGCGCCGGCAAGACGAGTCTGCTGCGCATCCTCGCCGGCGAGACCACCGCCGATCTCGGGTTCTTCGACTACGGGCACAACGTCACGGTCGGGTACTACGCCCAGGAGCACGACAACCTGCGTACCGACGCCAGCCTGCTCGACAACATCCGCGCCGAGGTGCCGCCGGGCATCGTGCTCACCGAGACGCAACTGCGCGGGCTGCTCGGGATGATGGGCCTGTCGGGCGGGAAGGTGTTCCAGGAGGCGGGCACGCTGTCGGGCGGCGAGAAGACCAAGCTCGCGCTGGCGATGCTGATGGTCGGGCGCAACAACCTGCTGCTCCTCGACGAGCCGACCAACAACCTCGATCCCGGCTCGCGCCAGGCGGTCGCCGATTCGCTCGGATCGTGGAAGGGCTCGATCATCTTCGTCAGCCACGACACCGAATTCGTCGAGCAGCTCGCTCCGACGAAGGTGCTGCTGATGCCCGACGGCGACGTCGACTACTTCTCCGAGGACTGGCTCGACCTCGTCAGCCTCGCCTGAACCCGATCTCACGAGATGGGACGGGTGGCGGTTCGCAGCGTGCCGATCGCGACGAACGCCATCGCCGTGCAGACGACGACGTAGATGCGGTACGGATCGACCACCCAGTCCGAGGCACTCGAACTGGCGGCGACGAGCAGGCCACCGGCCAGCAGGCCGATCTGGAGCGACGTCGATGCCACCACGTCGAGGAGCGTGAACGCCCGGACCGACGAACGCTCGTCGATGGAACG
Organism: Ilumatobacteraceae bacterium; assembly: GCA_963722415.1. Taxonomy (GTDB): domain Bacteria; phylum Actinomycetota; class Acidimicrobiia; order Acidimicrobiales; family Ilumatobacteraceae; genus JALOLG01. The sequence continues at coordinate 323,729 of CAVRNI010000057.1, read as the reverse complement.
GTGGGCGACCTCGAGCAGCGCCAGCCGGACCGTGGTGAGCGCGGCCGCAGAGACGAACGTGACCGCCAACGTCGCCAACTGAGCGGCCCGATGCTCGACCGGCGTGGGGATCACCGCCAGGGCGACGCCGGCGACGACGAGCGCGGCGGCGGCGACGCGGGCGCGGACCATCACGCCGTCACCCGTCGGTCGCCACGCGAGCGCCGCAGCCAGCGATCCGGCCAGTTGGAGAGCGCCGACGACACCGAGGTTCGCCGACGGCCAGAACACCTCGTGGACGTAGACCAGGAAGAGCGGCCACGCTCCGAATCCGACGAGGGCGAAGACGAGGAAGATCAAGCGCATCGTGCGCGAGAGCGGCTGCTTGCCGGCCGCCGGCTCGCCGGGCTCGCCACCGGATCCGGCGCGGGCGGGTGTTGGGACACGATTGAGGTCCACCGCGGACCAGCAGGCGACGAGGCCGACGACGACGAGGAACGCCACCCGCCCGGACTGGTTCAACGCGGCGAAGATCAACAGCAGGCCGGCGAGCAACCCGCCGCCGGCAGCGCGACCGCGCGAGTTCAGCTGCTGCCGCTCCGCAGACGACAGCGTCTGCGACAGCAACGGCTGCCACGCCGTCGCGAACAGCACCGAGAGGGAGATCTCGGCGGTGACCGTGACGCCGAGCGCGATGACGGTGGCACCACCGGTCGTGCCCGACGCCACCAGGACGGCCAGGATCCACGCCTGCACCGCGGCGATCACGAGGTAGGTCTGGAGGTTGCGCCGCGCCCGCCACAACGGCATCCGTGCGGCCCAGATCTGGACCGGCACCGACAGCACACCGAGGCCGAACGCGATGCCGATCGCGGTCGGGCTGAGTCCGAGATCCTCGGTGGCGAAGATCTGGAAGATCGCCCCGCCATCGATGCCCAACGCCGACCCCAGCACCGGTCCGAGGAGCGCGAGCGGGACGAGATGACGAAACGGTCGAGCGTTACTCGGTGCCAGCGGCGCCACCGATTCGCCCCGCGCTGGGGGAGGCGAGACTGACCGACGTGGCGGTCGCCGCCTCGGTCTTGACCTGCTCGAAGAAGTCGTTGCCCTTGTCGTCGACGACGATGAACGCCGGGAAGTCGACGACGTCGATCTTCCAGACCGCTTCCATGCCGAGCTCCGGGTACTCGAGCACGTCGACCTGCTTGATGTTGTCGAGCGCCAGCCGCGCCGCGGCACCGCCGATCGAACCCAGGTAGAACCCGCCGTGCTGCCGGCACGACTCGGTCACCTGCCGCGACCGGTTGCCCTTGGCGAGCATCACCATGCTGCCGCCCGCCGCCTGGAACTGATCGACGTAGTTGTCCATCCGACCGGCCGTCGTCGGTCCGAACGAGCCGGACGCGTAGCCCTGCGGCGTCTTGGCCGGCCCCGCGTAGTACACGCAGTGGTCCCGGAGGTAACGAGGCATCGACTCACCCGCGTCGAGTCGCTCCTTGATCTTGGCGTGGGCGATGTCACGGGCGACGACCATCGGTCCGGTCAACATGACGCGGGTGCGCACCGGGTACTTCGAGAGCTCGGCGCGGATCTCGTCCATCGGTCGGGTGAGGTCGACGCGGACGACCGCCGCACGATCGAGCTCGTCGTCGGTGACGTCGGGCATGAAGCGCGCCGGATCGCGTTCGAGCTCCTCGAGGAAGATCCCGTCGCGGGTGATCTTGCCGAGCGCCTGCCGGTCGGCGGAGCACGACACGGCCAGCGCCACCGGGCAGCTCGCGCCGTGGCGGGGGAGGCGCACGACACGGACGTCGTGGCAGAAGTACTTGCCACCGAACTGGGCACCGATGCCCGTGGTCTGGGCCAGCCGCAGCACCTTGCGTTCGAGCTCGACGTCGCGGAACGCGTGCCCTGCGGCCGAGCCGGTGGTCGGGAGGGAGTCGAGGTACTTCGTCGAGGCCAACTTCGCCGTCTCGACCGCGTACTCGGCCGACGTCCCCCCGATCACGACGGCCAAGTGGTACGGCGGGCAGGCCGCCGTCCCCAGGGACTGCATCTTGTCGAACAGCCAGGGCAGCAACGTCGCCTCGTTCAGCAGCGCCTTGGTCTCCTGGTACAGGTAGCTCTTGTTGGCGCTGCCGCCGCCCTTGGCGATGAACAAGAACTTGTACTCGTCGCCGTCCGTCGCCGCGATCTTGATCTCGGCGGGAAGGTTGTTGCCGGTGTTCTGCTCGTCGTACATCGTGATCGGCGCCAACTGGCTGTAGCGCAGGTTGCTCGTGAGATACGTCTCGTACACGCCCCGGGCGATGGCCTCCTCGTCGCCGCCGCCGGTGAAGACGCGCTGGCCCTTCTTCGCCTTGACGATCGCCGTCCCGGTGTCCTGGCACATCGGCAGTACGCCACCGGCCGCGATCGTCGCGTTCTTCAACAGGTCGAGGGCGACGAACCGGTCGTTGTCGCTCGCCTCCGGATCGTCGAGCACCGTCCGCAGTTGGCGGAGGTGTGCCGACCGGAGGAAGTGGGCGATGTCGTGCATCGCCTCGGCAGTGAGCCGTGTCAGCGCGCTCGGCTCGACCTTGAGGAACAGGCCCTCGCTGGTGTCGAACGTCGAGACGCCGTCACCCGACACCAGGCGGTAGGACGTCGCGTCCGGTCCGAGGGGCATCAGCTCGGTGAAGGCGAACTCTGCCACGGACGCGACCATACGGCCCCGACGCCCGCCGACACCTCACGGCGCCGGAGCGGTGAGGAAGCGCGGTGAGTACATCCCGGTCAGGATGCCCTCGAACGTGTTGCGCGACAGCCCCAGCACGAGCGCTCCGTCGGTTGCCCGCCACGGCACGATCGACGCGAAGTAGGTGTTGCAGATCGAGCATTCGGCGGGGACGGCGATGGTCGAGTACGTACGCCACGGTCCCTGCGCCGTCGGCGCCACGTCGAGGTAGATGGTGTCGCCCCACCAGTCGCCCTCCTTGGTGACGGCGACGAACTGGCGCCCGTCGAACATGACCTGGGTCGGGTTGACGAGCCGGTTCTCACGGGGGATCACGGGCACGGCAGCGGCCCTGTCGGTCACCCACGTCGAGCCGTTCCAGTACTCGAGGGCGAGGTCGAACCGGCCACGCGGCACCCGGGCGACGTTGACGTTCGCACTGCAATCGAAGTCGTGCGCGTACAGCGGCGGGTCGCTGAACGCCAACAGATCCCACCCGAACTGCCGGTAGCAGTGCGAGTAGAGATAGGTGTACGACGCGTCCGAGGTGACCGAGAACCCGTACAGGGCGTTCGAGTTGTCGCTGGCAGGGGCGTACGCCGCGATCGACATGTCGGCGAGGTCGATCGAGACGTTCCACGTCGCGATCGGCTCGGTCCACGACAAGTACGCGGGACCGCGCTCGAGCATCTCGGCGACGAGCAGGTGGAACCGCCCGTCAGCGCCGATGTCGCCGCCGAGCGGCCAGAACCAATGCCGCATCGTGTCGGTCGCCTCGTTCAACACATAGTTGCCCGGTGACGCGAAGTTGCCGCTCTGGAGGACGTCGAAGCAGTTCCCGCGCTGGATCAGCCCGGCGTTGTGGGCGAACGTGGCGCCGGCGCGCGATCGCAGCAGCACGTCCTGGAACATCCACAGCGTCCGACCGTCCGGCAGGGGATAGGCCCGTTGATAGTCGGCGCCGATGAGCGGGTCGCCGGACGCGAAGAACGCGGTGAGCGCGGCCGGGCTCGTGTCGGCGATGCACACCGGTGGGCGCACGTTCTTGGGTGCCACGCCGGCCGATGGCGACACGGGGCTCCCGACGAACCAGCCGGCGAGGTCGACGACGAGGTCGGCGCCGCCGAAGGAGCTCACAGCGATCCCCGAGGGGGAGATCGGCACGATCGCCAGGTTGGCGGCCGTCTGGTGCTTGGCGCCGGCGTTGACGGTGCTCGTCTCGGGCACCGCGGTTCGTGCCGCGTAGGCGGTCAGGAATCCCCAGGCATGGGCGTCGACGAGCGTCGTGTTCACGACGATCGAAGAAGCGCCGGTCACCGGGACCGCGACCTCGATCGCGCCGCCCGGCCACAAGGGATCGCCGGTGCGGGTGTCGACCAGGCGCTGTGGCGAGTCGGTCGGGACGAACAACCCGTCGGTGGATTCGCCCGCCGACGGGCCGGTGAACCAGCCGGTGACGTCGATGATGACGTGTCCGCCGCTGTGCGAGTACACGCTGAGGCCACCGGGCGAGATCGGCGTGATGCTCGACGCGGCGCGGGTCTGGCCGGACCGATCGGTGTTGAGCAGCGATGCCTCCGGCCGCGCCGTACCGGCGGGAAAGGCCGTGAAGTAGCCCGGCTGGTTGGGTCCCGTGGTGGTGATGTTGATCGCCAGCGCGATGGCGTCGCCGGGTACGCCGGCAGGTGGTGCGACCGTGATCGTCTCGCGTGGCTGGAGCGGTCGCCCGAAACCGGTCGCTCGACTGTCGAACACGCGCTGGGCCGTGATCGGTACGAAGCGACCTGCGCTCGCACTCGTCGCTGGGCGGAACCACCCGTTGACGTCGACGATGATCTGGGTCGGCGCCGATGCCCTGACGTCGATCGCCCCGTCGGTACCGAGCTTCACGATCGCTCCGTTGGCTCGATCCTCGGAAGCGCCGTAGTTGACCGTCGAGGCGGTCGGGAGGGGCTGCCCGGCCGGCCACGCGGTGAGGAATCCCGCGGCCAGCGCCTGCGTCGCAGTGACGGTCACGGCGACCGCGGTCGCGTCCGACGGAACACCGCACCTGCCGACCATCGCGACGCGGATCCGGTCGGCACCGATCGCCGCGAAGCCGGTGCCGTTGCGACTGTCCGCGACGCGGCACGGCGCGACCGACTCGAGTCTCGACGTCACCGGCGCGGCGGACGCGGCGGGTAGGTCGAGTGCGGTCGGGACCACCAACGTGGCGAGCATCGCCGCGACGGTGATCCGAGCGGCGTACCGGAGGTGGGTCATCGCGAAACGTCCAGGTTTTCTGAGCGAGAGGACAGTGGTACGCCCTCGATTGAGAGACTTCGTATCCGCACGCGGCTCGTGATGCAACTCCACCGACAGACCAGACATGCGGACGCAGGTCCGGCGCTGCAACCGATGACCGTGAGCCGGTCGAACGTCAGACGACCTCCTCCACGAGCAGCACGATCGCCGATGCTGCGCACAGCGCCAGGATGAAACGGCGCGCCCGGTCACCGTGGAGGTGTTCGGTCAGCCAGTTCGAGCCGGCGAAGCCGATGATCACACCCGGCAGCAGGAGCAGCGCCAGCTCGAACTGGCGTTGCCCGATCTCGCCGGACACCATCAGCGCCACCATCGACATCAGGGCACCGACTCCGAAGAACAGGGCGAGTGTCGCCCGCGCGACCTGCGGATCGGAGTTCTGGTAGGTGATCGCCATCGGTGGTCCTCCCGACACCGGTGGCGGTACCGGTGAAGCCCGACGTGACGCCGGCGATCACCAACGCCCGCGGGGTCGGGCGGAACCGCACACCGGTGACCGAGGCGGCGACGGCGAGCAGCACCGAACCGGACACGAGAAAGGCCAGTTCGCGGGGTCCCGCCCACGAGGCGACGATCACCCCGAGCACGACGCCCGGTGCCCGCCCGAGCAGCGCCAGCCCGGCCCCGCGCCGATCGATGCGGTGATGCTCCTGCAGCACCACCGCCAAGCTGAGCGGGAGCACGGAGATCACGATCGCACCGGGGATGAAGCCGTGGTCCGCGATCGTCAGCAACGGCGACGCGATCATCCCCATGCCGATCCCGAGCGCCCCCTGCACGGCGGCACCGACGAGCACCAGCGCGATGCACGCGATGGCCAGCCAGATCGGGAGCCCGGCGATCACAGTTCAGCGATCGCCGAGGCGCTTCGGTGGGGCGGTGGCGGGATCGACCGGCCAGTGGTGCTTCGGGTAGCGACCGGCCATGTCCTTGCGGACCTCGGTCCACGAGCCACTCCAGAAGCCTGGCAGATCAGATGTCACCTGGATCGGGCGGTCGGCCGGCGAGAGCAGCGTGAGGACGATCGGTGTGGTGCCGGCGACGGGATGAACCGTGACGCCGAACAGGTCCTGGACGCGCACGTCGGCGCGCGGCGATTCGGTCGAGTAGTCGATCGGGACGCTACGACCGCCCGGGAGTACGAGCTGCGGCGGCGCGATGCGGTCGAGTTCGGCACCGGCCGGCCACGGCAGCTGCGACCGCAGCACCGTGGCGACGTCGAGTCCCTCGAGATCGCGACGTCCGGTCGCACCGCTCAGGTACGGGGCGAGCCATGCGTCGAGCGTCCGGACGAGGGCGGCGACGCTCCAGTCCGGCCACGGCTCACCGATCGTGCGGTGCAGGAACTCGACGCGTTCGCGGAGCCGGATCGCATTGGCAGTCCATCCGAGCACGGCGAGCTGGGTGGTGCGCACACGTTGCAGGAGCGCGGCGACGGTCGCGTCGCCTGGTGTCGGCGGACGGCTCTGGCTGCCGAGGCGGATCGAGCCGAGCCGGCGCTCGACGTTCTCGACGAGATCGTCCCGGTGCGAAGCCCACGTCAGCGTTCGCGTCTCGTCGAGCTCGTCGGCGAAGACGGCCACCACATCGTCGGCGTCGATTGCCGCGCCGAGCCGGATCCGGGCGCGGTCGCGTTTGCCGTCGAGGTCGGCCGCCACCACGAAGTCCTCGGCCGCGAGTGGATCGGTGTCCGGGAGCCACGCGCCCGATCCGGTCCGCATCTGGAACTGTCCAGCGCGCCGTCGTCCGGCGAGTCGGTCGGGGAACGCGAGCAACAGCGTCGCTCCCGCGTGCGTCGCTGTTGACGTTGCGCAGCGTGTCGCGGTCGAATCCGATGCCCGACCGCGAGGCGATGTCGGCCGCCCGGTCGCGCAGTCGCTCGACGGCACCACGATCGGCCTGATCGTGGCTGCCGGTGCCGGCGACGAGGCTCACCCGGATCGCGATGTCGGCCGGCACGTCGTCGTATCGTCCGCGCAACACGTCGCGCTCGTCGACGATCGCCGCCAGGACACACGCCAGCGGGGTCGGCGAGGCGGCGATCATCCTCGCCAGGCGAGGGTGCACCGGCAGACCCAGCATCTGACGGCCGAGTTCGGTGAGCAGGCCGCGGTGGTCGAGCGCGCCGAGCTCGCCGAGCAGGGTCCTGGCCGCGGCGAACGCCTTCGGCGGAGGGCGGTCGATGAACGAGAGCTGCTCGGGCTCGGCGTGCCATGCGGCGAGCTCGAGCGCGAGTCCTGCGAGGTCGACCTCGGTGATCTCGGCTGGACGATGCGGCTGACGGGTGCCGTGCTCGAGCTTGCTCCACAGCCGGTAACAGGCACCCGGGCCGGTTCGACCGGCGCGCCCGGCGCGTTGGTCGGCCGACGCCCGGCTCGTCGACACGGTCGTGAGCCGCGTCATGCCGGTCCGCACATCGAAGCGCGGGGCCCGTGCGAGTCCGCTGTCGACCACGACGCGCACCCCCTCGACCGTGAGCGACGTCTCGGCGATGTCGGTGGTCAGGACCACCCGTCGGCGACCCGCCGGTGAGGCGGCGAGCGCGGCGTCCTGCTGGGCGAGCGTCAGCGCGCCGGCGAGCGGGTAGAGGTCGATGTCGGAGCCCACCACGTCGCGCAACGCAGACAGCGTCCGGTTGATCTCACCGACTCCGGGGAGGAACGCGAGAACGTCGCCCGACTCCTCGACGAGGGCGCGCTGCACCACGTTCACCATCGCCGGCTCGAGCCGCGTGTCACGGCTCCGCGGCACCCACCGGACGTCGACGTCGAACTGTCGGCCCGTGCTCGCGATCACCGGCGCCCCACCGAGCACGGCGGCCAGTCGCTCCGTGTCGGGTGTGGCCGACATCGCGAGCACGCGCAGATCGGGGCGGATGCTGCCGGCGACGTCGAGCGTGAGCGCCAGGCCGAGGTCGGTCGGCAGGTTGCGCTCGTGCACCTCGTCGAACACGACGAGTCCGACCCCGGGCAACGTCGCGTCGTTTTGCAGCCGGCGAGTGAGGACACCCTCCGTGACGACCTCCAGGCGTGTTCGACGTCCGATCCGACGCTCGTCGCGTGTCTGGTAGCCGACGGTCTCGCCGACCTCCTCGCCGAGCAGGTGGGCCATCCGCCGCGCCGCCGCACGTGTGGCGAGCCGGCGCGGTTCGAGCATCACGATCCGCTGGCCGGCCAACCAGTCCTCGTGGAGCAGTTCGAGCGGCACGATGGTGGTCTTGCCGGCTCCAGGTGGTGCGACGAGGACCGCGCGGCCGGCCGCCGCGAGTGCCTCGCGGATCGCCGGAAGGCTGTCGTAGACCGGGAGGTCGGCGAGCGCGGCCACGCTCAGCCGTGTGCCGGTGAGCCTCGGAAGGGTCCCGGGTCGGACGCGATCGGGATCGTCGGTTTCAGCCAGCTCGTCGCGTCAGCGATCGTCTCGGCCACCTGCCTCCACTCCGCCGCGTTCCAACCCTCGGCCGCGGCGCCGATGGTGCCGTCGACACGTACGAACACGAACGCCGGGAGCTGGCTCAGGCCGAACGCGCGCACGATCGTGCGGTCCGGATCGCAGAACACGAGGAACTCGTCCGCGTACGGGCCGAGGAACTCCTTGGCGTCATCGGAGTCGGCCGTCACGACGAGATTGACCCTGGCGTCGGATCCGCGCAGCCCTTCGAGGATGCGGGCCGCGGTCTCCAGGATCCACGAGCTCTCGTTGGTGTACGGGTCGAGTACGACCGATGCGAGGTGGAACGTCGTGAGCCAATCCCCGAGCGGCCTGCTCGCGGCGCCGAGTGGCGCCAGCACGAGATCGGGCGGGGGGTTCGTGGCCACTCGGAGCGATGGTAGCGATCGCCAGGCAACGTGCCCCAACACAGCAGTAACGTGACGTCGTGCATCCGATCGAGCACCTCCGGTACGTCGCCCGCGCCCGCGGCGCCGATCCGGCATCGCTCGTGCGCGAGACGGCACACGCGATGAGCTCGATGCGGTTCGATCCGTCCGGCCTGGTCGTCGCCTGTCGACGGGTCGTCGAGCGACATCCCGAGTGCGGGCCACTGTGGTGGCTCTGCGCCCACCTGCTGACCGCCCAGGAGCCGTTCCAGCTGGCGTGGGAACTGGCCGACGAGATCGACGACGACTCCACCGCCGACGCGCTCGCCGCCGCGATCCCCGACGACGCCGTGGTCCTGACGATCGGCTGGACCGACATCGCGTCACGCGCCCTGACCCGCCGCGGCGACGTGACGGTGCTCGTGGTCGACAGCCGGCACCACGGCTCGTCGATGATGCAACGCCTCGAACGGCACGATGTCGCGTGTGAGCTGGTCCAGGCGGAAGCGATCGGACGCGCTGTTCCCGCGGCCGACGTGGTGATCGTCGAGGCCCACGCCGCGTCGGTCGATCGCGTCGTGGCGCCGATCGGCTCAGCGGCTGTCGCCGCGGTGGCGGCTGCGTGTGGAGTGCCGGTGTGGCTCGTCGCCGGCGTCGGTCGTCGGTTGCCGCGCGAGCTCGTCGCCGCGATCGACGAACGCGTCGCCAAGGTCGACGATCCATGGGAGCTCGACACCGACGTGTTCTCGACGGGGTGCATCACCCACGTCGTCGGAGTCCACGGAGTCTCCATCGCGGTTCCCGAGGCGTTGGCTGCGGAGTGCCCGATGGTGCCCGAGCTGTTGCGCGTGAGCCCGATCTGAGTCGCCGCCGGTGCCGGCGTCGTCGGCGGGCAATATCGTGCTGGTCATGCCCAGCCGGCGCGATCAGATCGTCATGTCCCCCGACGAGATCCAGGCCTATCTGACCGAGCAACGGATCCTCAACGTGGCGACGAATGGGCCGACGGGACATCCGCACCTCGTGGCGATGTGGTTCACCCTCGTCGACGGCCAGCCGGCGTTCTGGACGTTCGGCCGCAGCCAGAAGATCGTGAACATCCGGCGTGACGACAAGATCTCGGGCCTCGTCGAGAGTGGCGAGAGCTACAACGAGCTCAGGGGCGTCGAGATGACGGGGCGGGCGCGGCTGATCGAGGACCCGGACGAGATCTTCGAGATCGGCAAGGCGGTCGCTCTCAAGTACACCGGTCCGGCGGCGCTCCACGCCGACAGCCTGCCGTTCATCGAGGCCCAGGTGTCCAAGCGGCTCGGCGTGGTGATCGACGTCGACCGCTGGGTGAGCTGGGACCACACGAAACTCGGCGGCGTCTACTGACCCCAACCCCGCCGTTCTGTCTGCTTCAGAATGCACCCTGCGGCGGTTTCAAGCAGACAGTTCGGGGAATTTCGGGGTGGCCGGTCCCACGTTTGAGGGCTTGCTGGACTGGTTACGATTATGACGAACGGATGACGAAACGCCGTTCTTGCAGTCCCCCAGCAAGGAGATCCGATGTCTGATCAATCCAACGTCACCCCTGAAGAGCCCATCAGCTACATGGGCCTCAACGTCCAGGACGAGCATGGCGCGACGATCGGCACGATCAGTGACGTGCTGTATGACGAGGCGACCCAGCAGCCGCAGTGGCTGGTCGTGAACCCCGGCACGCTCCGCGCCGACCACTTCGTGCCGACCGACGGGGCGTACACGACCGAGGAAGGCAACCTCGTCGTCGCCTTCACCAAGCAGATGGTGAAGGACGCGCCCAAGGCCACCGGAGACCACGTGATCACGCACGACGTCGAGCACGAGCTCCGCGAGTACTACATGGTCTGAGGCGATGGCCTGACGCGGTCGTCACCGCTCACCTGGGCCCCGCCCCAACAGATCGAAGCCGCCTGGGGGCGACCGGCTCACCTGGGCATGCCGCGCCCCGACGCCGTGATGGCGTCGGGGCGCGGATCTACATGCCCTGGTGAGCCGGTGGATACCCCGTGATCTCCTCGATCACCGCGACCGCGTCCGCGAGCCGCGGTTCCATCACGTAGATGCGAGCCATCGGTTCGCGAGCGCCGAACCGAAGGTGCGACGTGAAGTCCTCGGCGATGACCGCCGGCACGTCGCGCTCCCACAACTCGTGCAGCACGAGCTGGGCCTGCCACAGCGGTAACCAGGCGGCCTCCGCCGAACGGTCCGGGTCAGGCGGGCGGGGAGGATGCTTGCCGAAGATCCAGTGGAAGATCCCCTTGCGCTTGGGTTCCGGGCTCATCTCTGCGGGTCGATCTTTCGGGCTCATCGGCGTCTGGTGCAGCTTCTTACCGTCCACTGCTCGAGGATGCCAGCCGGCCGGCCGCGTCGACGAGCAGTTCACCGACACGTTCGGCATTCGCCTCGGGGATCAAGCCGACGGTCACCCGGACGTGGTCGCCATCGGGGCGCACCATGAACGGGCCGCCGGGCGCGACCCCGATCCCGCACGCGGCCAAGCGCAACAGCGCGCGGCGTTCGTCGGCGACGCGCATCCACATGTTGATGCCGTCGCCATCGGGATGCACCACACCACCGGCGGTCAAGACGCGCGACACCGAGTTGCGCCGCGTCGCGTAGGTCGATCGGGCGTGCGCGACCGAGTCGCCCGTCGTCGGGTCGCGGAGCAGTTCGAGCAGCACCGACTGCAGGATCCGACTGCTCCAACCGGGACCGAGGAGACGTCGATTGGCGATCGCCGAGACGATGTCGCCGGCCCCGCCGACCGCGGCCAACCGCAGGTCGGGGCCGTGGCTCTTGGAGAAGCTGCGGATGTGAACCGTTTGGGTGGGCAGCCAGCTGCCGAGACTGACGAGCGGCGCGCCCGAGATCTCGTTGGAGTGGTCGTCCTCGACGATGATCACGTCCGAGCCGCGCAGCAGTTCGGCCAGTGCCTCCGCACGTGACGCCGAGATCGCGACACCGGTCGGATTGTGCGCTCGCGGCTGCACGAAGAGCGCGCGTGGCCGGGTCCGCAGTGCTTCGCGCAGGCCGTCCGACCCGAGCCCCTCGGCATCGACGTCGATGGCGATCACTTCGCACCCGAGCTGCTCGAGCAGATCGAGCATCGGCGGGAACGTCGGATGCTCGACCACGACACGGTCGCCCAGGCGGAGCACGTACTGGGCAACGCGATCGAGCGCGTCCATCGCCCCGTCGACGACGGTCATCGCCTCCGGTGGGAACGGCCACAGCTCGGTGAGCACGGCTTCGAGCTCCGGCAGCACCGGATGATCGAGGTAGCTCGACGTCAGCGACTGGCGGCTCATGCGGGCGATGATCGGCCCGAGGTCGGGCAGCAAGGCCGGGTCGGGGGTGCCCGAGGACAGGTCGAGCTCGAAGTGCCCGGGGCCCTCCGTCACCCGGCGATAGCGACGCGGTTGGCCAGGACCCTTCGGTCGTCGGACAAGGGTGCCGTTGCGTCCCCTGGTCTCGATCGCACCGACGTCGGCGAGACTGCGCCAGGCGTCGCTCACGGTCGTCGGCGAGACGCCGAGCCGGCGGGCGAGGACGCGCACCGTCGGCAGACGTGATCCCGTCGGCGAGCTGACCGGCGGAGATCATGCGTCCGATGACGGCGGCGATGCCCCGCGCGCTGCGGTCGTCGCCGCTCGCCGCGATCGCCGCGACGATCTCGGGGACGGTGCCAGCGACCGGCCCGGACGCGAGCTGGCCGTCGAATGCCAGCGGGGATGCCGGCCGGCGCCGGGAGCCGGCCGGTTGCTGCGTCTGTTGTTGCACCGATGTGAACGGAACGTACGGTAACAAAGGCGGTATTGTCCACATTCGGGTGTGTCGTTACAGTCCGGGGCATGGGGACCACCGTGAAAGCCGCCTTGTTGCAGACCGATTGGTCGGGCGACAAGGAATCGATGATCGACAAGCACGAGGACGCGGCCCGGGAGGCCGCCGCTCAGGGGGCACAGGTGATGTGCTTCCAGGAGCTGTTCTACGGGCCGTACTTCTGCCAGGTGCAGGACACCGAGTACTACGGGTACACCGAGCTGATCCCCGACGGACCGACCACGCAGCGGTTCCAGTCGGTGGCCAAGGAGCTCGGCATGGTGCTCGTGCTGCCGGTGTACGAGGTCGAGCAGGCCGGGCTGTACTACAACACGGCGGCCGTCATCGACGCCGACGGCACCTACCTCGGCAAGTACCGCAAGCAGCACATCCCGCAGGTCAAGGGGTTCTGGGAGAAGTTCTACTTCCGTCCCGGCAACGGCGGATACCCGATCTTCGAGACCGCGGTCGGCAAGGTCGGGGTGTACATCTGCTACGACCGGCACTTCCCGGAGGGGTGGCGGGCGCTCGGCCTCAACGGCGCCGAGATCGTGTTCAACCCGTCGGCCACGAGCCGCGGCCTGTCCGAGTACATCTGGCGCGTCGAGCAGCCGGCGGCCGCCGTCGCCAACATGTACTACGTCGGGCGCGATCAACCGGGTCGGCATCGAGCCGCTCGGCGACGACGACTTCTACGGGCAGAGCTACTTCGTCGATCCGGAGGGACAGTTCGTCGGCGACGTCGGCGACGCCCACAAGCCCGAGCTGATCGTGCGCGACCTCGACATGGACAAGATCAAGCTCGTGCGCGACCGCTGGGCGTTCTACCGCGATCGCCGGCCCGACGCGTACTTCGACCTCGTGGAGGAGTGAACGTGGCGACGACGCTGATCAAGAACGGCACGATCATCAGCCCGTCGGGTCGCAGCGCGGGCGACGTGCTCATCGACGGCGAGACGATCGCGGCCGTGCTCGCCCCGGGCCAGGCCGAGGCGATCGGCATCGCTCCCGTGCGCGACGATCGACGCGACCGGCAAGTACGTGATCCCGGGCGGCGTCGACGTGCACACCCACATGGAGCTCCCGTTCGGCGGCACCGCCGCGTCCGACACGTTCGAGACCGGCACGATCGCCGCGGCGTGGGGTGGCGTCACCACCATCATCGACTTCGCCGTGCAACGCGCCGGCGAGAACGTGATGGACGGCCTCGCCGACTGGCACGCCAAAGCCGACGGCAACTGCGCGATCGACTACGGCTTCCACCAGATCATCGGCGGCGTCGACGACGAATCGTTGAAGGCGATGACGTACCTCGTCGACAACGAGGGCATCACCAGCTTCAAGCTGTTCATGGCGTACCCCGGCGTGTTCTACGCCGACGACGGCCAGATCCTGCGGGCGATGCAGAACGCCGGCGAGAGCGGCGCGGTCATGATGATGCACGCCGAGAACGGCATCGCCATCGACGTGCTCATCGCCCAGGCGCTGGCGCGGGGCGAGACGGATCCCCGGTTCCACTCGCTCACCCGTCCGGCCGAGCTGGAGGGGGAGGCGACCAACCGCGCCATCCAACTCGCCAAGGTGGCGGGGAACGTGCCGCTCTACATCGTGCACATGTCGGCCTCGGAGGCGCTCGAGGAGGTGGCCGCGGCGAGGCACCGGGGCCACAACGTCTTCGCCGAGACGTGTCCGCAGTACCTCTACCTGTCGCTCGAGGACCAGCTCTCGCAGCCGGGCTTCGAGGGCGCCAAGTGGGTGTGCTCGACACCGCTGCGCTCGAAGCACGAGCACCACCACGCCGACCTCTGGAAGGGCCTCCGGATGAACGAGCTGGCGGTCGTGTCGACCGACCACTGCCCGTTCTGCATGAAGGAGCAGAAGGAGCTCGGCCTCGGTGACTTCTCGAAGATCCCCAACGGCATCGGCGGCGTCGAGCACCGCATGGAGCTGCTCTACCAGGGCGTCGTCGACGGCCAGATCACGCTCGAGCGCTGGGTCGAGACGTGCTGCACCACGCCGGCGCGGATGTTCGGCCTGTACCCGACCAAGGGCGCCATCGTGCCCGGCGCCGACGCCGACATCGTCGTGTGGGATCCGTCGCGGAAGACCAAGATCGGCATCAACGACAAGCACCACATGAACATGGACCACTCGGCCTACGAAGGCTTCGAGATCGACGGCAAGGTCGACACGGTGCTGAGTCGGGGCAGCGTGATCGTCGAGAACGACCAGTTCCACGGTCGTGCCGGTCATGGCAAGTACCTCAAGCGCGGGCTCTCCCAATATCTGACGTGACGTGCGTGACAACGGGGCTCAACGAGGAGGCGCAAACATGAATCGAATCTCGCACTGGATCGGCGGCTCGGCCGTCACCGGCACGTCGGGTCGCTCCGGCGTCGTCTACAACCCGGCCACCGGCGAGCAATCGGGCGCCGTCGACCTGGCGTCGTCCGAGGAGGTCGACGCGGCCGTCGCCGCGGCCAAGGCGGCGTTCCCCGCGTGGCGGGCGACCAGCCTGTCGCGGCGCGCCGAGATCCTGTTCAGCATGCGCGAGGCTGGTCGAGGCCAACCGCAAGGAGATCGCGTCGTTGCTCACCGCCGAGCACGGCAAGGTGATGTCCGACGCGATGGGCGAGGTCGCCAGAGGGCTCGAGAACATCGAGTTCGCGTGCGGCGTCCCGCACCTGCTGAAGGGCGGGTACAGCGAGCAGGCGGCCACCGGTGTCGACGTCTACTCGATCCGCCAACCGCTCGGTGTCGTGGCCGGCATCACGCCGTTCAACTTCCCGGCGATGGTCCCGATGTGGATGTTCGCCAACGCCCTGGCGTGCGGCAACACGTTCGTGCTCAAGCCGAGCGAGAAGGACCCGTCGGCGTCGTTGTTCATGGCCGAGCTGTTGCACAACTCCGGGTCTGCCCGACGGATGCTTCAACGTCGTGCAGGGCGACAAGGTCGCCGTCGACCGGCTGCTCGAGCACCCCGACGTCGCGGCGATCAGCTTCGTCGGCTCCACGCCGATCGCCAAGTACATCTACGAGACCGGGACGTCGAACGGCAAGCGCGTGCAGGCCCTCGGCGGCGCCAAGAACCACATGCTCGTGCTCCCCGACGCCGATCTCGACATGGCCGCCGACGCGGCCATCGGCGCTGCGTACGGATCGGCCGGCGAACGGTGCATGGCGATCAGCGTCCTGCTCGCGGCCGAGGCGATCCACGACGAGCTGGTCGCCAAGATCGCCGACCGCATCCCCAACATCAAGGTCGGTCCCGGCAACGAGCCCGACAACGAGATGGGCCCGCTGATCACCGGTGAGCATCGCGACAAGGTGGCGAGCTATCTCGAGGGCGCTCCCGCGGCGGGGGCACGCCTGGTCGTCGACGGCCGCGCCGGGGCGACACCGGACCAGGGCTTCTTCCTGAACCCATCGTTGATCGACGACGTGAGCCCCGGCATGGCCTGCTACGACGACGAGATCTTCGGGCCGGTGCTGTCGGTCGTCCGCGTCGCCGGCTACCAGGAGGGGATCGATCTGATCAACGCCAACCCGTACGCCAACGGCGTCGCCCTGTTCACGCGCGACGGCGGCGCGGCCCGCCAGTTCCAGTTCGACGTCGCAGGTCGGCATGGTCGGCGTCAACGTCCCGATCCCCGTCCCGGTGAGCTACTACAGCTTCGGCGGTTGGAAGGCGAGTCTGTTCGGCGACACCCACATGTACGGCCCGGAGGGCATCAACTTCTACACCCGCGGCAAGGTCGTCACGTCCCGCTGGCCCGACCCCGCGACGTCGACCGTCGACCTCGGCTTCCCCCAAAACCGCTGACCATGGCCCCGCTCCTCTTGTTTGTGTCACCGCAATCGGCGAAGGTCGCCGCTTTCGGTGACACAAACCGCTGGAAACGCTCGTGGATCTAGGACTCGTACTGCAGACGACGCCGCCCGCGGCGCGCGTCGTCGATCTCGCCAAGCGGGCGGAGCAGTACGGGTTCTCGCACGTGTGGACGTTCGACTCGCACATCCTGTGGGAGGAGCCGTACGTCATCTACAGCCAGATCCTGGCCGAGACGCGAAACGTGATCGTCGGTCCGATGGTCACCAACCCGGCGACGCGCGACTGGACGGTCACGGCGAGCACCTACGCGACGCTCAACGAGATGTACGGCAACCGCACGATCTGCGGGATCGGTCGGGGCGACTCGGCGGTGCGCGTCACCAACGGCAAGCCCACCACGCTCGCCACGATGGCCGAGTCGATCCACGTGATCCGCGAGCTCGGCAACGGCCGCAGCGTCGAGTACAAGGGCTCGACGATCACGCTGCCGTGGGCGTCGAAGAGCCGGCTCGAGGTCTGGGGCGCCGGCTACGGGCCCAAGGCGTTGAAGTTGATCGGCGAGACGTGCGACGGCTTCATCCTCCAGCTCGCCGACGTGCAGATCGCCGAGTGGACCATCCGCGCCGTTCGTGACGCGGCCGCGGCCGCCGGCCGCGACCCGGCGGCGATCACGTTCTGCGTGGCGGCGCCCGCCTATGTCGGCGACGATCTCGCCTACCTGCGCGACCAGTGCCGGTGGTTCGGTGGGATGGTCGGCAACCACGTCGCCGACATCGTCGAGCGGTACGGCGAGAGCGCGGCCGTTCCCGCCGCGCTCACCGACTACATCAAGGGCCGCACGGGCTACGACTACAACCAGCACGGTCAGGCCGGCAACACGCACGCGTCGTTCGTCCCCGACGAGATCGTCGATCGGTTCTGCATCCTCGGCCCCGTCGACGAGCACGTCCGCCGCCTGAACGAACTGCGCGAGCTCGGTGTCGACCAGTTCGCCGTCTACCTGCAACACGACGGCAAGGACAGCACGCTCCAGGCGTACGGCGACCACATCATCCCGGCGATCGCCCAGTCGGTGGCCGCGAAGTCGTGAGGCGCGCCGTTCTGTTCGTCGCGGCGCTGCTGATGGCAGCGGCGCTGTGGGAGGTGTACAAGCAGTTCGGACCGGAGGACGGCGGCCAGGTGCTCGGGTGGACGATCCTGCCCCGCGCCAACGACACCGCGATGCCCCACGTGTGGGACATGCTCTCGCGGTACACCGAGCCCGATCGGCGCGGTTCCGACCGCGACATCTGGCGGGTCGTGCTCGCCGGCGCCTGGTTCTCGTTCCGACTCGCCGTGTTCGGGTTCGCCCTCGGCGTCGCCGTCGGGTTGGCGCTGGCGGTGCTGATGGCGCGGTTCCGGGTCGTCGAGCGCGGGTCTGCTGCCGTACCTGGTCGTGTCGCAGACGGTTCCGTTGATCGCTCTGGCGCCGCTCGTCGTGAGCTGGGGTGGCAGGGTGCAGGTGGGGGACTGGGTGTGGCCGCGGTGGCTGTCGGCATCGGTGATCGGCGCATTTCTCGCCTTCTTCCCCGTCGCTGTCGGCGCGCTGCGCGGGCTCAAGTCGGCGCCGGCCGCCTCGATGGAGCTGATGGACAGTTACGCCGCGACGTTCCGTCAGTCGCTGTTCAAACTGCGGTTCCCGGCCGCCGTTCCCTTCATCGTGCCGGCGCTCAAGTTGGCCGCCACCGCGTCGGTGGTCGGTGTGGTCGTCGCCGAGATCTCGACCGGATTGCGCGGGGGCGTCGGGCGGCTGATCATCGAGTACGCGCGTGGAAGCGACGTCCGATCCGGCCAAGGTGTTCACCGCGGTGTTCGGGGCCGCCGCGCTCGGACTCGTGATGGCCGGGCTGGTCTCGCTCCTCGACTTCGTGTTGATGCGCAACCGGCCGAAGGAACGAGTCGGGGAGGCGCTGGCATGAGCGCCGTCGTCGTGCAGGGCGTGAGCAAGGTCTTCAACCAGGGCCGGCCGAACCAGGTCGACGCGCTCGTCGACATCGACCTCACCGTCGAGCCGGCCGAGTTCGTGTCGCTGATCGGACCGTCCGGGTGCGGCAAGTCGACGTTGCTCCGACTGATCGCCGATCTGATCGCGCCGACCACCGGATCGGTCATCGTCAACGGGAAGGACGCGCACCAGGCCCGTGTCGACCAGGAGTACGGGATGGCGTTCCAGCAGGCCGGCCTGTTCGACTGGCGCAGTGTCACCAAGAACATCGAGCTCCCGCTCGAGCTCAAGGGATGGGACAAGAAGAAGCGGACCGACCGGGCCCGCGAGATGCTCGATCTGGTGAAGCTCGGCGAGTTCGCCGATCACCGGCCGTGGCAGCTGTCGGGCGGGATGCAGCAGCGGGTCGCGATCGCGCAGGGCGCTCGCCGCCCATCCGCCGCTGCTGTTGATGGACGAGCCGTTCGGCGCCCTCGACGAGATGACGCGCGAGCACATGCAGGCCGAGCTGCTGCGGATCTGTGCCGAGACCGGGACGTCGGTGGTGTTCGTCACGCACTCGATCCCCGAGGCCGTGTACCTCTCGGATCGCGTCGTCGTGATGTCGCCACGGCCGGGCCGCATCACCGATGTCGTCACGGTCGACCTCGGCGGCGGGCGCGACGACAACACGCGCGAGGACGGCGAGTTCTTCAAGAAGATCACCGAGGTCCGAGAGGCGTTGCGCGCCCACCAGCCGGGCCGCGCCGAGCGCATCGGACAGGCGGTCGAGGACCGATGAACGTCCGTCGAGTCGTCGACGCCGTGTGGCCACCACTGGTGTTCGGCGTCGCGTTTCTCGCGCTCTGGGAGGCCGGCGTCGAGGTGTTCGATCTCAAGCCGTACTTCCTGCCGCCGCCGTCGGCGATCTGGGATCAGTTCACGTCCAACTTCGAGCTGATCTGGGACGCGACGATGGTGTCGGGCGCCAACGCACTGGTCGGGCTCGCTCGCCGGGACACTGCTCGGTATCGCGATGTCGTTCCTGCTGATGCGGTTCAACCTGCTCAACGATCTGCTCACACCGCTCGCCATCGCTCTCAACGCGGTGCCGATCTTCGTGCTCGTGGCCGTGTTCAACAACATGTTCTCGATCACGTCGGAGGTGCCGCGCCGGCTGATGGTGACCGTCGTCGTGTACTTCATCGTGCTCGTCAACGTCGCCAGAGGGCTGCGCCAGGTGAGCCCCACGCATCTGGAGCTGCTGCGCTCGTACGCGGCCAGTCCGACCGAGGTGCTCATCAAGGCCCGGGTGCCCAACGCCGTGCCGTACCTGTTCACGGCGCTCAAGATCGCCGCTCCGGCCGCGGTCATCACGGCGTTCGTGGCCGAGTACTTCGGCGGCTCGCAGAACGGGCTCGGAGCCCGCATCGTCTCGAACATCGCCGCGTCGAGGAACGCCGTCGCCTGGGCCTACGTGCTCGGCGCCTGCCTTCTCGGGCTGGTGTTCTACCTGATCTCCATCTGCTTGGAGAGCATCACCACACACAACAGGGGCCTCGGCCCCGGGGGAGCACTCACATGAAGCGACATCGCCACTGGAAAAGACGTCAATGGAAGACAGCGGCCGCGAGCGTGCTCGCGCTGTCGCTGGTCGCCGTTGCGTGCGGCGACGACGACGAGGACGCGGCACCGGTGACGGAGGCTCCGGCCGACGACGGCACCGCGGCACCCGACGGCACCGCGCACCCGACGGCACCGAAGCGCCCGACGGCACCGAAGCGCCCGACGCCACCGAAGCGCCCGAAGCCACGACCGTCCGATATGCGACACCCCGACGCCCGTCAAGCTGCAACTGCAGTGGTTCGTGCAGGCCCAGTTCGCCGGCTACTTCGCCGCCCTCGACCAGGAGTTCTACCGGGACCATTGCCTCGACGTCGAGATCCTCGAAGGCGGCGTCGACATCGTCCCGCAGCAGCAACTCGCCGACGGCGCGGCCGACTTCGCGATCGCCTGGGTGCCCAAGGCACTCCAGACCCGCGAGGCCGGTGCCGACATCGTCAACATCGCCCAGATCTTCCAGCGTTCCGGGACGCTGCAGGTGTCGTTCGTCGATGCCGGCATCACCTCGCCCGACGACTTCGCCGGCAAGAAGATCGGGAACTGGGGCTTCGGCAACGAGTACGAGATCTTCGCCGCCCTCACCGAAGCCGGTCTCGATCCGGCAACCGACGTCGAGCTCGTGCAGCAGCAGTTCGACATGCTCGGGCTGCTGGCGGGCGACATCGATGCCGCCGAGGCGATGACGTACAACGAGTACGCCCAGGTGCTGGAGGCCGTGAACCCAGACACCGGTGAGCTGTACACGCCGGAGGACTTCAACGTGATCTCCTACGAGGACGTCGGCGTCGGCATGCTCCAGGACGCGATCTGGGCCGACGCGGCCAGGCTGGCGTCCGATCCGGCCTACCGCGCGACGGCCGTGGCCTTCGTCGCCGCGTCGATCGAGGGCTGGTCGTACTGCCGCGTCAGCCCGGAGGAGTGCCGCGACATCGTGGTCGCCGCCGGCTCGCAGCTCGGCAACAGCCACCAGCTGTGGCAGATGAACGAGATCAACAAGCTCATCTGGCCCGCCCCCGACGGCATCGGCTTCATCGACCAGGCCGCATGGGACCGCACGGTCGAGATCGCCCAGAACACCGCCAACCTCGAAGGCGCGACGGTGCTCACGGCCCCACCCACCGACGGAGCGTTCACCAACGACATCATCACCGAGGCGTTGGCGATGCTCGCGGCCAAGGGCGTCGACACCACCGGCTCGGCCTTCGAACCGATGGAGGTCACCCTCGAAGAGGGCGGCGCCTGACCCCCAACCCCCCGTTCTGTCTGCGTCAGATGCAGCCCCGCCGCGTTTTGAAGCAGACAGTTCGGGGGGTTACGGGGGTTACCGGGTTAGAGGTTGTCTGCGACCGTGAGGGCCTCGTCGATCACGGCGAGGCCCTCTCGCAGTTCGTCGTCGCTGATCGTCAGCGGCGGCACGACGTGGATGCGGTTGGCGGGCGCGAACGGCCAGACCCCGCGGTCCTTGCAGGCGGCGATGACCTTGCCCATCGCGGCGGCGTCGAGCGGCGCCTTCGTCGTTCGGTCGGCCACCAGCTCGATCGCCCAGAAGACGCCGAGGCCGCGCACGTCGCCGACGCTCGGATGGCGGGCCGCGAAGCCCTCGAGGGTCGGGCCGATGATGTCGGTGCCGAGATGGCGGGCGTGCTCGACGATGCCCTCGTCCTTGAAGATGTTGATGCTGGCGACGGCGCTCGCGCACGCCAGCGGATGACCCGAGTAGGTGAGCCCACCCTGGTAGACGCGGTCGCGGAACGTGTCGGCGATCGGCCTGCTTGATGATCACCCCGCCGAGCGGCACGTACCCGGAGTTGACGCCCTTGGCGAAGGCGACGAGGTCGGGCGTGACGTCCCAGTGGTCGAACGCGAACCACTCGCCGCAGCGGCCGAACCCCGCCATCACCTCGTCGCAGATCATCACGATCCCGTGCTCGTCGCACAGCTCGCGCACGCCCTGCAGGTAGCCGTCGGGCGGGACGAGGATCCCGTTCGTGCCGACGACGGTCTCGAGCAGGATCGCCGCGATGTGCTGCGGGCCCTCGGCCATGCACGGTGGCAGCGCAGGTGGGCCAGCGCCCGCTCGCACTCCTCGGCGTGCGACGTGGCGTTGAACGCCGACCGGTACGGGTACGGACCCCAGAACTTCACCGCTCCGGGGATGCCGGGTTCGCTGTCCCAGCGCCGCCCCTCGCCCGTGAGCGAGATCGCGCCGGCGGTGGCGCCGTGGTAGCTCTTGTACGTCGACAGCACCTTGTGGCGCTCGGTGTGGAGGCGGGCCATGCGGGTGGCGTTCTCGATCGCCTCGGCGCCACCGTTGGTGAAGAACACCATGTTCAGGTCGCCGGGAGCCAACTCGGTGATCAGCCGGGCCGCCTCGCTGCGCATGTCGTTGGCCATCGGCGGCCCGATCGTGCACAGCCGGTCGGCCTGCTCCTTGATGGCCGCGACCATCCGCGGGTGCTGATGCCCGATGTTGACGTTGACCATCTGGCTCGAGAAGTCGAGCCAGCTGTTGCCCTTGTCGTCCCACATCCGGGCACCCGGAGGCGCCGGCGATCACGACCGGGTTGAGCGCGCCCTGTGCCGACCACGAGTGGAAGACGTGGGCACGGTCGTTCTCGTAGGCGGTGGCCAGGTACGGCGAGGTCGACGTATCGGGGGCATCGGTCGTATCGGGCATCGCGACGTGTCGGGCGGCGTGTCGAGGGTCATGCGGGCGATGGTATTCGCTACACGGAGGGGTGGACAGACCCGTCTTTGTTCCCGTACAACGAGCGGTCTACGTTGCGCGGGGTGAGTGGCCGAGAGTGAGTGAGATGGGAGCGAGCGAGATGGGTGAGCCAAATGGGTGAGATGGTGACGTTCGCCAGCAACGGGGGCACGTGCGAGGGCTATCTCGCCGTCGCCGACGGACGGGGGCGGCGCCGGGCGTCGTCGTCATCCAGGAGTGGTGGGGCCTGGTGCCGCACATCATCGACGTCGCCGACCGGTTCGCGGCGGCCGGCATCACCGCGCTCGCGCCCGACCTGTATCGCGGCGACTCGGCGACCGAGCCCGACGGAGCCGGCAAGTTGATGATGGCGCTCAACCTCGAGCGGGCGGCCAAGGATCTCTCGGGCGCCGTCGATCTCCTCCTCGAACGCACCGGTCGTGACGCCGTCGGCACCGTTGGGTACTGCATGGGTGGCGGTCTCGCCCTCGTGCTCGCCTGCCACCGACCGGACGCGGTCAAGGCCACCGCGCCGTATTACGGCGTGATCCCGTGGCCGACGGCGCAGCCCGACTGGTCGGCATTGGACGCCAAGGTGGTCGGCGAGTACGCCGAGCTCGACGATTTCGCCGGCCCGGAGGCGACGCGTGCGCTCGAGTCGCAGCTGCGCGAGCTGGGCAAGGACGCCACGATGCACATCCATTCGGGCTGCCACCACGCGTTCTTCAACGACACCCGGCCGGAGGTGTACGACGCCGAACACTCGGCCGAGGCGTTCAGCCGCACCGTCGAATTGTTCCGCAGCGTGCTCTGATCGCCACCCGCCGCGTCGAAGTTGCCGACGGCAGCGCCGGATGACTCGGTACAGTGCTCGCTGCGACGCGCTGTGCGTCACCGCGTGAACAGGAACGGTGGACAGTGAAGAGACGAGCATTGGTGATGGTTGCTGCACTCGCGCTCGCGGGCGGGGCGTGCGGCGGCGACGACGATGCCACCGACGACGCCTCGGCCACGTCGGACGCCGCCGACGCCGACGACGCCGACAAGGTGATGACGCAGACGACGCCGATTCGAGGCGACGACGCGGATGACGGCGGCGACGCCGATGACGGCGGCGAGACGAACGAGTGGTGCACGCTCATGGAGGGTGCCGAGACCCCAGCGTTCGACGATCTCGACATCACTGATCCGGAATCGGTGGAGAACGCCTTCAGAGAGGTCGTCGACCTGATCGACGAAGCAGCCGACTCGGCGCCCGACGAGATCGAGGACGACGTCCAGATCCTGTCCGACCAGTTCAAGGCCTTCTTCGACCAACTGGAAGACGCCGACTTCAACTTCACCGAATCGATCAGACCGCGCTCGACAACCCCGAGGCCGACGCCGCGAGCGAGCGCATCGACGAGTTCTGCGGCATCGATCCCGATGCCGGCGAGATCGACACCGGCACCGCGACGACCGACGACGCCGCGGCCGACCGACGACACGGGCGACGCCGTCTGTCGGGTGAGGGCACGGTCCAGGAGGAGCTGATGCGACAGTTCACGGCGATGGGGATGAACGAGGATCAGGCGAACTGCCTGGTCGACAACCTCGACATGGAAGAGGTCGTCGCCAACGGCGCCGAGCGATCCGTCGATGTTCCTCGACCTGTTCGAGACCTGCGACATCGATCTGGCCGATCTGCAACACCGGCGGCTGAGTCGATGCGGACGACGTCCACGACCTCGCGGCCTCGTTTCGACGCCGTCCTCTTCGACGCGGGCGGCGTGCTCGTCCTCCCTGACCCGACCGTGCTCGGGCCGTTGCTGGCGCCGCTCGGCGGTGATCCGTCGATCGACGTCCACCGCCGCGCCCACTACTACGCGATGGCGAACAAGTCGCGCGCCATCGTCGGCGAGGCCGACTGGCACGAGTACGACCTCGCCTACGTCGAGTCGATCGGAGTCGCGGTCGACGACCGCGAGCACGCGGCCGTCGTGCTCGGCCGCACCCGCACGCGCTCCTGTGGCGGTGGCCGATCCCCGAGTCGATGGACGGCGCTCGCCGAGCTGGCAGCCGCCGGCGTACCGATGGGGGTCGTGTCGAACGCGTCCGGGCAGATCGAGATGCAACTCGCGCCGCAGCGGCGTGTGCCAGGTCGGCGCCGGAACCGTCCACGCCCGTGCGGTGCATCGTCGACAGCCATGTCGTCGGTGTCGCCAAGCCCGATCCGCGCATCTTCGAGCACGCCCTGCCGTCGCTTCCCCGGCATCGCACCTGAGCGGATCGTGTATGTCGGTGACTCGGTCACGATGGACATCGGCGGGGCGCGGCGCGGCCGGACTGCACCCGATCCTGATCGATCCGTACGACGACCATGCCGACGCCGACTTCGAGCGCATCCGATCGGTCCGCGAGTTGCCGGCGATGCTCACGGCCTGAGCTGGGGCGACTCGACGAGCCTCACTCGGCGGCCGGCACGAGCCGGCGGGCGATCACCTTGAGGCACAGGGTCTCGTCGGCGCCCTCGAAGATCGACAGCACGCGGGCGTCGACGAACAGGCGGCTGACGGCGTACTCCTCGGCGTAGCCGAAGCCACCGTGGATCTGCATCGCCTCGCGGGTGACCCACTCGGCGGCCTTGCAGACGTACGCCTTGACCATGCTCGCCTCGGTCGCACCCTGCTGCTTGGCCATCATCGTCGCCACCGCGTAGGCGAACTGCCGCCCGGCCTGGATCAGCACCGCCATGCGGCCGAGCTTCGCCCGCGTCAGCTGGTAGTCGAAGATGTTCGAACCGAACACGGACCGGTTGCGGGCGTAGTCGAGTGCCTGTTCGTAGGCGGCCTGCATGACGCCGACGGCGCGGGCGGCGGTCTGCAGGCGGCCGTTCTCGAAGCCCTCCATCTGGAAGTAGAAGCCGCGTCCCAGACCGTCGCTCTCGCCGATCAGGTTCTCGGCCGGCACCCACCAGTTCTCGAGCGCGATCTCGTACGAGTGCATGCCGCGGTAACCGATGGTGTCGATCGGGCGCCCTTCCATGCGGCCGCCGCCGTCCTGGCTGAACTCGAATCCGTGCCCGTCGCCGCGGGGCTTGGGGACGATGAACAGGCTCAGGCCGCGATGGGTGGCCGAGCGATCGGGATCGGTGCGGGCCAGGAGCGCCAGGACGTCGGCACGCGCCCCGAGCGTGCACCACGTCTTGACACCGTTGATGACGTAGCCGGGTTCGCCGGCGGGACCGTCGGCGGGTGTGGCCGTGACCTTGATGCCGGCCACGTCGCTGCCGAAGTCGGGCTCGGTGACGGCGACGGCCGGCATCACCTCGGCGGTGGCGAGTTTCGGGAGCCATTCGAGCTTCTGGGCCTCGGTGCCACCCTTCACCAGGGCGCGGGTGAGGATCTCCGGGCCGGGTGATCAGCGACCCGCCGATGCCGAGGCTGGCGCGGCTCAGCTCCTCGGTGGCCACGACCATCGCGATGTACTCGGCGTCGCCGCCCTCGCTGTAGCCGCCGTAGTCGGCGGGGACGCTCAGGCCGAACGCACCGATCTCGCCGAGCCCGGCGATGATCTCCTCCGGGACGTCGCCGTTGGTGCGGTGGACGTGCTCGGCGTGCGGGGCGACGACGTTGTTGGCGAACGAGCGGAACGTGTCCTGCACCATCTCCATGTCGTCACTGAGGTGACGTGGACCGGCCTGGTCGGCGAGGGAACCCACGAAGTCCGGATCCCGGTAGGTGACCACGAAGTCGTGCGCCCCCGACAGCGACACCGGGTCGACGCCCCACAGTTGCTCGCGGCCGATCAGCTTGCTGACGAGGTCGTGCACGACGTCGGCGACGAACGCGCACGTGATCCGGGCCTCGACGTCGCCCTTGGCGCCGTAGTCGAGCAGGGCCTTGGCGGTGGCGACGGCCGATGCCGCGTGGGCCAGGTCGTAGGCGAGCACCTGGTGCACGTCGGGCCCGCCCGACGACGTCAACTGGCGGATCGCGGTGCCGACGGCGCGATCGGCGAGCTCGACGACGTCCGAGGCGGCGTCGAGATCGGGCGCGGCGAGCGTGT
This sequence comes from Ilumatobacteraceae bacterium, assembly GCA_963722415.1. Classification (GTDB taxonomy): domain Bacteria; phylum Actinomycetota; class Acidimicrobiia; order Acidimicrobiales; family Ilumatobacteraceae; genus JALOLG01. The sequence goes on along the minus strand of CAVRNI010000057.1, from coordinate 296,894 downwards.
CGTCATGTCGCCGAACTTACTGGTCAGCTGAGCCGGTGGATCGTGTACCGATGCCGATCACCCTGCCGTGTGGACGGCGTGCGAACCTGGGCGGATGGCTGGTGATGCGGGGTTGCGGGTGTGCGTGTTCTGCGGTTCCAACGTCGGGCGCCTCGGAGTCGTTCGTCGACGGCTGCCCGTGAGCTCGGCGCCGGGCTCGCGGCGCGGGGTCTCGCGCGTCGTGTACGGCGGCGGCAAGGTCGGTCTGATGGGCCAACTGGCGGATGCCGCCCTCGCCGCCGGCGGCGAGGTCGTCGGCGTGATGCCGGCCCACCTCGTCGAGCGGGAGATCGCCCACCCGGCCTCAGCCGGCTCGAGGTCACGGCCTCGATGCACGAGCGCAAGGCGATGATGGCGGAGCTGGCGTCGGGCTTCATCGCGCTGCCCGGCGGGTTCGGGACGTTCGAGGAGGTGATCGAGATCCTCACCTGGAACCAGCTCGGGCTGATGTCGAAGCCCGTCGTGTTCCTCGATGTCGACGGCTTCTACGCGCCGCTGCTCGACTTCTTCGATCGCTCCGTCGACGGCCCGCTTCGTCCGCCCCGACCATCGGTCGCTGGCGCAACGGGCCGATACCGTCGCCGAGGCCATCGACCAGCGCCACGTCGACGCCCCCCGCCACCCCCCACAAGTGGATCGACCTCGACCGCGACCTCACCTGACACCAACCCCCGTTCTGTCTGCTTCAGATGACGCCCCCGGTGCATCTGAGGCAGACAGTTCGCCTGGGTGATGGCGTCGGGTAGCGTGCGCGGTTCGTGACGGTCGAGGATCGATCCAAGACATCGTCGACATCTTCGGCCGGCCGCCCGAGCTCGGGATCACGCTCGCGCTCGTCGTGCTGCAGGGCGGCGACGTCGTCGCCGAACGCTACGGCACGTCGCCCGACACGCCGTTCGGGCCCGGTGGCCCGGTCGACGCGAGCACCCGGCTGATCTCGTGGAGCACGGCGAAGAGCATGGTCCACGCCGCGGTCGGCGTGCTGGTGAAGCGACGGCGTCGATCGATCCGCGAGCGCCTGCCGCGGTGCCGGCATGGGCGGGCACCGACAAGGAACGCATCACGGTGCTCGACCTGCTCGAGATGCGTCCCGGGCTGCGGTTCGTCGAGGACTACGTCGACGACGAGACGTCGCATTGCATCGACATGCTGTTCGGGTCGGGCAGCGACGATCACGCGGCCTACGCCGCCGACCTCCCACTCGACCATCCTCCGGGGACGGTCTGGAACTACTCGTCGGGTACGACCAACATCATCTGCCGGATCCTCGGTGACGCCGTCGGTGGCGGAGAGCCGGGGATGCGTGCGTTCCTACGTGACCGGCTGTTCGGCCCGGTCGGCATGGAGTCGGCCGAGCCCCGCTTCGACAGCGTCGGCACGTGGGTCGGGTCGTCGTACGTCGAAGCGCACGGCGCTCGATTTCGCCCGCTTCGGCGAGCTGTACCGCAACGACGGGATCGTCGGCGGCGAGCGGATCCTGCCGGAGGGCTGGGTCGACCACGGTCGGACGTTCGTCGCCCACGACCCGGCCGACGGCGTGCCGGGCGGCTTCGACTACGGACGGCACTGGTGGATGTGGCCGGCCTTCCCGGGCAGCATCGCGGCCCACGGCTACGAGGGCCAGTACATCGTCGTCGTGCCCGATCGTGAGCTGGTGGTCGTCCACCTCGGCAAGACCGACGCCGGCGTGCGCAACGCGCTGATCGCCCAGCTACACGAGCTCGTGCGGGCCTGTCTGACGCCGGAACGTCATCGACATCGACGTCGTCGACGGTGACAGCCGGCGATCGCTCGGCCAGCTCGCGTCCACGCGGCTGCGAGCACCAACGATGGGCCAGGTACGTCGATCCGACGACGATCAGGACGTCACCGATGCTGAACACGTTCGACAGCGGCCACGACGCCGGGACGTAGAAGATGTCGCCCAGCATCGCCAGTCGTGGCGACGACAGCGCACGCGAGTTCTCGAACACCTCGGGCGGGATCTCGCGCATGCCCGCCCTGCGCCACGCGGTCCATGTTGGCCGGCATCGAGCCGTCGTTGGCGACGATCGCGGCGAGGTTGAACGCTGGTGCCGATCGCGATCAGCCAGCCGCCGGGCAGGCGGCGGTTGAGCCACAGAAAGGCCAGCGCCAACGCGTACGTCCCGAGGTGGATCTTGTCCGACACCGGCAGCGGGATCCGGCGGCCGAGGTACTCGAACAGCACCAGCTGCACGCCGAGCGCCACCCAGACGAGCCACAGGTGACGGATCGGCAGCTCGGCGAGGCGTCGCAGGCGGGTCCATGTGAACGCTGCGGACGCGACGCCGATGCCGGTGACCCACACGAGGATCATGAGACGAGGGCCTCTTCGTGGCGGATCGTGCGCTTGGCGACCCAGGCCCGAAGGTCGAGGATCGACATCGGCATCGCGATGCCGTAGCCCTGGGCGATGTCACAGCCGAGGTCGCTCGAGGATCCGCCACTGGTCCTCGGTCTCGACGCCTTCGGCGACCACTTCGAGTCCGAGCCCGTGGGCGAGCTCGATGACGTTCTTGACGATGAGCAGGTCCTCGCGGTGGCGTTGGATGTCGCTGATGAACGTGCGGTCGATCTTGAGGCGATCGGCGGTGACGTCGCGCAACGTGATGAACGACGAGTATCCGGTGCCGAAGTCGTCGATCGCGATCCTGATCTTCGATTCGCGCAATGCCTCGATGGTGAACCGGCTGCGCTCGGTCTCGGTGGCGAGCGCGCGCTCGGTCACCTCGAGCTCCAGGCGGTGGGCCGGGAACCGGGTCTCGGCGAGCACGCGCGTCACGGTGGCGACGAAGTGACGGTCTTGCAGGCTGCGCGCCGAGACGTTGACGGCCAACTTGACGGTCGTGATCGCGGAGCGTCGACAGCTCGTTCGTTGCCCGCCGCAGGACGCACTCGGTGAGCGGGCCGATCAACTCGGTCTGCTCGGCGAGGCCGATGAACTCGTCGGGCGGCACGGGACCGAGGCGGGGGTGGTGCCACCGCAGGAGCGCTTCGACCGTGTCGATGCGTCCGGTCGCCATCTCCAGCTGGGGTTGGTAGTGGACGTCGAGCTGGTCGTCGTCGATCGCCGACGAGAGGTCGGCGAGCAGCCCGATGCGGCCACGCTCACGGCGTGCTCGAGCTCGTCTGGTAGACCTCGACGCTCGTACGGAAACGCTTGGCGCGGTACATCGCGATGTCGGCGGCGGCGAGCAGGTCGGCCGACGCCTCGGCATGGTGCGGCGCGAACGCCAGGCCGACGCTCATCGAGACCGACAACGGGAACCCGTTCACCATCGAGCGGACGGCACAAGCGGCTGTGGAGATCGAAGGCGAGGAGCTTCGTCGACTGCATGTCGGTGGCGCCCGGAAGGAGGACCGCGAACTCGTCCCCGCCGAGGCGGGCGGCGAAGGCGCCCTCCGGCATCTCCCGTTCGAGGCGCTCGGCGAAACCCTGGAGGAGCGAGTCGCCGACCTGGTGGCCGAGGCGATCGTTGATCTCCTTGAACCCGTCGAGGTCGAGCAACAACAGCGCGCCGGCGCCGTCGAGCGGTCCGTCGGTCTCGAGCAGCTCGGTGAGGCGGTCGGAGAACGAACGGCGGTTCAAGAGCTTGGTCAACGAGTCGTGGTTCGCCTCGTGTGCCCGCTGCAGCGCGTGGCGAGCCGACTGGAACACGAGGAACGACGTGACGCCGAGCAGCGGGAGCAGGACGAGGCTGAACTCGACGGCGACGACGAACAGCGGCGCGAGCGCCAGGAGTGCGCCGTCGGCCGTCATGCTCAACGCGAAGCCTTCGCGCATGGTGGCCAGGAACCCGTTGCCGGTGTGCAGCGCGAGCACGAGACACACGAGCATCCCGTTCATCACGAACACCATCGTGCCGCCGGCCAGGATGCCGATTCCCCAGGTCAGCGGGATCGAGCCCCGGTCGGTGATCGCGCCCTGGATGCCGAAGGCGTGCAACACGAGCCCGCCGGTCGAGAGTGCGAGTGAGATGTCGGCGACGTTGAACAGGACCTTGCGGAGCGGCTTGCGGCTCCTGATGTCGACGTAGGCGCTCGTGAACGCCATGACCGCGACCGCACCGGCCGGACTGCCGAGCAGCGCGAGCGCGTAGGCGAACGCGTAGCCGGGCGTGACCTCGCCGCCGTTGCCGAAGCGCATCCAGAGCGCGGTCTTCGTCTCGCCGACGATGAGGAGGGTCGCGAACAATCCGAACGCGATCCAGTTGACGCTCGCCGACTGATCGGCCATCTCGACCTTGACGAGCGTGCCCGTCGTGAACACCGCGAGCACCGTGACGATGCGCGATGTAGAACGTGACGTGTCGGTCACGCTTGCGCTGCTGCGTCGTTCGGGCTCATTGCATGTCCATTTGGATGTGTGTGAAGAAGAGGTCGGATTGCGACTCAGATTCGAAATGGGAGATCGGGTTCGCCGGCCGAAGCAGGCGAACCCGACATCACCACGTCACCACCACTTCATTGGTGCTCCGACAACGGCGATCAATGCGACGACGGTGCCAGCTGCGGCACCGGCCTTCGCGATCGGCGTTGCTGCGCGCCACTTGATGGTGGACCTGAGGTTGCTCACGTTCCTCTCCTTCCCGCCCTCGAGGGGTCGTGATTCGGACCCAGTCCTCGCAGACCGAACCCGGTGCTGCGAGTAGCCCCCACGGCACGCGAAGTTGTCGTCACTTTTGGGGCCCGATGACGAGTCAAGGCTTGTTCAACAAACAACGCTGCGCGAACGTCGAGCCTTCGTCATGACGAGCGGCGCGGGCGACGTCGAGTGCCCAGGTTCCGGCCGTCCGAGGCACCTCGCCACCACGCAGAGCGGCCGACAACGCGCGTGATTGCTGGCATCGTTTCGTGGCGACAGTACCACTATCAGTGGTTGAGCGTTGTTTGACCGCGAATTGACGCGCCCGCCGATCGCGGCTGGAGGCCCAAACGTGCGATCGCAGCGCCCCCGGATCGGCGGCGCCTAGTGTTGCACGCACCGGCCGTACCCGCACGGACGGCCGGCGCACTCCGCATGGACGCACCTGCCCTCCACACCCCTCAACGCGACGCCCGGATCGGCCGATCAACCGCATCCGGGTCTGGTCACGGGCGAGCTGCCGGAGATCGAGCGCCTCGACACCAAGACGGCGCGCAAACGCTTCCGGCTCACGCTGAAGCTGGTCGCCCTCGTCGCCGTCCTGTACTTCTTCGTGCTGCCGCTCGTCCCCGGGTTCCGGAGCGCGTGGACCGAGCTCCAAAAGGTCGAACCGCGGTTGCTGATCCTCGGTTTCGTGCTCCAGCTCGCCGCCTTGTTCTCGTACGCGCTCCTCACCCGCGCCGCGCTCGGGGCACCGGGCCAGCACGTCACACGGATGCGGGTGTTCCGCATCCAGATGAGCACGCGCGCCCTGTCGAGCATCGTGCCCGGCGGGAGCGCCGCCGGTTCGGCGCTCGGCTACCGGCTGCTCACCCTGTCGGGCATCCGCGGCACCGACGCCGGGTTCGCTCTGGGCACGGTCGGTATCGGCTCGGCGGTGATGCTCAACATCATCCTGTGGATCGGGCTGATCATCTCGATCCCGATCCGGGGCGTCAACCCGCTGTACGGATTCGTCGCCGTCGTCGGGATCATCGTGATGGGGATCGCGGCAGCGTTGGTGTTCGGGCTGATGGAGGGGGCCGGGCCGTGCGGAACGAGCGATCCGCTGGGTGGCCCGGCGCTTCCGGGTCGACGACGACAAGGCCGCGCAGGTGCTGGCACAGGTCGCCGAGCGCCTCGAGGAGCTCCTCAAGGACCGCCACCTGCTCGGGCGGGTGCTGTTCTGGTCAGCGCTCAACTGGCTGCTCGACGCCGCCTCCCTGTGGGTGTTCATCCGGGCGTTCGGGGCGAGTCTCGAAATCGACGCGCTCATCGTCGCGTTCGGGATCGCCAACGTGCTCGCCGCGATCCCCATCACGCCGGGCGGGCTCGGATATGTCGACACCGGGTACGTCGCGATGCTCGTGGGCTTCGGGATCCCACGCCGGCAGGCCACGCTCGCCGTGGGTGCGTACCGCTTCGCGCAGTTCTTCTTCCCGATCCTGCTCGGTGGGGTCCTGTACCTCTCGCTTCGCGTCGGGCCGTGGAGCATCGAGCGGCGCGATCGGCTCAAGCGCCTCCGCGATGTCGCCGTCGAGGAGACCGCGCCGCGGCGAGACCAAGATCGAGTTCGCGATGCGCTTCGGCAAGCGTGACGCTGACGATCAGAACCCGCCATCCGACGACCGGTAACGTCACCGCCGATGACCACCCACGAGCGGCCGTTCGGACGCTACCTCGAGGACTTCGTGGTCGGCGATGTGTACCGCCACTGGCCGGGCAAGACGATCACCGAGTACGACGATCACCTGTTCTGCATGATCACCATGAACCACCATCCGTTGCACACCAACGACTGGTTCGCGAGCACGAGCGTGCAGGGCCGCAACGTCGTCGTCGGCAACCTCGTGTACTCGCTCGTGCTCGGCATGAGCGTGCCCGACGTGAGCGGCACGGCGATCGCCAACCTCGAGGTCGAGACGCTGCAGCACAAGTTCCCGACGTTCCACGGCGACACCATCCATGCCGAGACGCGGGTGCTCGAGGTCAAGGAGTCGTCGTCGAAGCCCGACCGCGGCATCGTCACCGTCGAGTCGAAGGGCTTCAACCAGAACGGCGAGGAAGTGTGCTACTTCCGGCGCCGGGTCATGGTGTGGAAGCGTGAGTTCGCTCCACCGAGATCGCGACCGTACGACGGCATCGACGCCTGGGATTGACCCGGGCGCGGTGCTCGCGTGGGGCGTCCCGCGCCTGCGCGACCTGCCATGGCGGCGCACCCGCGACCCGTGGTTGGTGCTCGTGTCGGAGGTCATGCTGCAGCAGACCCAAGCGCAGCGGGTGATCCCGAAGTGGCGAGTCGTTCTGCGCCGCCTACCCGACGCCGACGGCGTGCGCGGCCGCTCCGCTGGGCGACGTGCTCCGGTTGTGGCAGGGCCTCGGCTACCCGCGCCGCGCCCGCGACCTGCATCGGGCGGCGGTCGCGATCGAGGCCGCGCACGACGGGGAGGTTCCCGCCGATCTCGACGCGTTGCTCGCACTGCCGGGCATCGGGCCGTACACGGCCCGGGCCGTGCTCGCGTTCGCCTACGAGCGCGACGTGGCCGTGGTCGACACCAACATCGCCCGCGTGCTCGCCCGCACCGTCGGGCGAGCGACTCTCCGCCGTCACCGCCCAGCGACTCGCCGATCGCTACGTGCCTCGCCGGACACGGCTGGGTCTGGAACCAGATGCTCGATGGACCACGGCGCAGTCGTGTGCCGCCCGACGCCGCGTGTGCGACGCCTGTCCGTTGGTCGCGACGTGCGCCTGGAATCGCGCCGGACGGCCGCACCCCGACCCGGCCGTCGGATCGGCGGGTGTCAGCACGCGGCAGGCGCCGTATGCAGGCTCGGACCGTCAGGCGCGTGGCGAGGTCCTCCGCGCCCTGACATCCGGTCCCGCTCCGCGCGACGCGTTCCGCGCCGACATCGTCGACTCCCTCCTCGCGACGGCCTCGTCGTCGAGGTGGATGACCGGATCGAACTCCCCGGTCGTCCGCTTTGGTCACCAAATTCGGCCATCACACCTGGTCGTGACGTGACGAAGGCGCCGATCGATCTCAGCCGGCGGTGATCGCGGCGACGATGTCGTCGAAGGCGGCGTCGGCGTAGGCGCGCATCTCGTCGTCGGTGCGGTCCTGGATCGGGTGCGGGCGTGAAGACCCGGGCCATCGCCGAGAAGCCGAGCGACGACGACTGCGAGTTGGCGGCCGTCACGAACTCCTCGGAGGCGACGAACATGCCAGGCACACCACGGAGCTCCAGATCGCTGATGTCGTGCACACTGCACGACGTACAGCTCCCTCAATCGGCGAGCGCTTCGATCACCACCTGGCACTCGGTGGCGATCTCGTGGCGGAGGTCGGCCGGCGCCGGCTTGGTGAACGTCGGCTTGCGGTAGCGCTTCACGGTCGCGCCGATCCCGGTGAGCCGCTCTTCGAGGCGATCGAGGAAGACGTCGCCCCGCGGTTTGGAGATGTCGAGCAACCCCACGGTCAGACCGTCCAGCGCCACCGGTCGGGCGAGGCGGGCCCGCTCGGCGACCGACCGCTCACCGGTCGGATCGAGGATCGTGCGAGTCGTCATGTGCGTCACCATGCCCTTCAGTCGTCGAGTCGACTATCTCCGGGTCGAAGAGGCTTCAGTACCGGACCTGGCGGGTCACGGGCGTGCTGCCAACGGTACCGTTCGCCCACCCACCGATGATGGCCGAGAACAATCCGGCGCGTCCGCCGGCGAACGCGAGGAGCAGGCCGTCGGGCCTGAACTTCGGCAGCGTGGAGCCGACCAGCGACTCCGGCACCCCTTCGGCGATGCCGCCGGCGCCACGCACGATCTCGCTGCCGGGGAGCTGCAGCCGGGCGTGCAGCTCGGCGAGGATGCGGTCGCGATCCCAGCCCGCGTCGGCGAACACTCGGCCATGCTCGGGGCCGATCACGAGGATCGCGTCGAACCCGATCGGCAGCTTGGGATGGTGCACCGTCCGCAGGTTGACGGCGAGGCTGCTCGCCAGGCTCTCGGGTGTTCGCGACAGCTGATCGACGACACAGCGCGGGCCCTCACCAGGGAACACCGTGAGGGCGTCGACGCCTTCGGGGACACCTCGACTGCCGGCGAGCGTGCCGATCGGCGACGCGACGGCGTCCTCGGCGAAGCAGAACGAGACCTTCCCCGGGTTGCCGTGCGTGGCGCGATCGATCTCACCCGGACGCCCGCCGCCGACGTTGCGCACGAGCAGCTGGAGGGCACGGCCGATCGTCGAGTTGGCGCGGTTGCCCTGGCCGAGCGCGTTGATGCCGGAGTTCATCCCGATCCGGCGCGTGCCGGGACCGCTGCACACGATCACCGGACTGACGGGCATCGTGGTGGCGAGCAGCCCGTGCATGTTGAACTCGTCGGTGCACACCGCCTCCACGGCGGTGAGCACCCACGGCAGGTACTCGGGGAGGCAACCCGCCATGACGGCCGCGATCGCGACCTTCTCGACGGTGGCCTCGACGAGGTCCGGTGGGACCGTGGCGACGATCTCGTCGGGTTGGCGTTGGGTGCCGGTCAGCATCCGGAGCACGCGTTCCTCGGTGGGTGGGACGACGGGGAGGCCGTCGGTCCATCCACGGCGGAACATCAGCTCGAGCTCGTCCTCGAGCTCGGCGATCTCGATGCGGCGCGAGCGAAGGATCGAGGCGCCGAACCGGACCCGCAACATGTCGACGAGGTCGGGGTCGACGCTCATCGAGCCGCATCCGGGTCGCATCACGGGCAGGTCCTTCCCCGAGCGCGGTGACCCCGGTGAGCGCCTCCCACTGATCGCGCGACCAACCGATCGCGCGTCCGACCTCGAGCCCACCTTCGACCTTGATGACCGTCGGCACGGTCTCGATGTCGTGGTGCCAACTCATTGCCAGGTCGGCGTCGTGGATCGCCGCCGGATCGCCGGGGAACTCGGCGTCGTCCTGCGTGTACACCGTCAGGTCGGCGCTCGCCGCCAGCTGCCGGAGGACCGGCACGACCATGCGGCACGTCTCGCACTCCTCTTTCACGACGATGACGAGACCGTCGGGCAGCGGAGGTCGGGTGCTGTCGGTCGCCGTCACGGGCGTCGTCGCGGTCACCGCCCACTCACCGTACTTCGAGCCACAGGCTTCCGCCGCCGTAGGGCATGGCCATCGGGAGCGCGGCGCTGAGCTGATCGGGATGCAGGGTCGCGAGCATCGATGGCCAGAGCGCGACGCGGTAGCGGGTGCTGTACGAGAGCAACGCCCGCAGCAGGTAGATCTCGTTCCATGCTCGACCCTCGAACACCCAGTCCCGCGGGTACTCGAACGGGTAGAAGATGTCGTGGAAGTGCACGCGCACGCCGGACGCGAGGCGGGGCAGGATCTCGAACACGTCGTGCACGACGTCGCCGCCCGTGCGGGCGACGTGGGTCGAGTCGATGAAGAGCACGTCGCCGGGTCCGAGCACGTCGAACACCGCGAGGTCGACCGCCTGCACGGGTTCGACACGGATCTCGGTACGGTCGTGGTCCTCGGGCCGCAAGCCGCTGAGCAGGCGCTCCGGATACGGATCGATGAACGTCGTCTTCATCGCCCCGCCGAGAAAGCGGTCGTTGATGTCGAGCGCCAACGCCGAGGTCCAACCCGAGCCGACCTCGACGTAACGGCTCGGTCGCCACAGCCGCAGGACGCTGGCGAGCGTGATCCCGTCGGCGTCGCCGAACCCGTCGTTGCGCCAGTGGTAGCGCCACCCCTCGGTCGGATGCTCGGGGAGGTCGATCTCGGCGGCGAGCGGGGCGAGGTCGAAGGAGCAGCGCGAGCTGCTCTTCCTCGTTGAGATCGACGCCCGGCAGCGCCACCCGGCCCGTTCGGAAGATCTCGTCGCGCCGACGTTCGAGGTCCTCGATGTCGGGCAACGGTGAGTAGAAGTGGCCGGGCATCACGAACACGCTGTGACTCGTAGTGCGCCACGAGTCGATCACGATGCTGGCGCACCGTTTGCAACTCGACGGCCGCGTCGCGCCAGGCCGCGATCCGTCGCACCACCGGGACGCGTCGCGCCACCGGCATCGCCCGGTCGGCAGCGGCCCTCCGGCGCTGTCGGTCGCCGGCGGCGCTGGTCGATTCGGTCATGACCGGCCAACCTACCCGGCGGTCGTCGCGCGGATCGCGTCGCTCGCCGGCACGGATCACGCACGGATCACGCACGGGTCCACGTGTGGTCCACGCGTGACGGATTACCAGGCGTCCGGACCGCTCGTCTGTTTTGGCAGGCACGGTCGGGCAGGTACGGTTCGACAAATCGGTCAGAGCGATGTGTTGACGGTGGAGTTCCACGGCGTACGGGGGTCAACCCCCTGCCATGGCGACGAGATCAGGCGGTACGGCGGCAACACCTCGTCGGTGTCCGTTCACGCGCGCCCGGACACGATCCGGTCCTGTTCGATCTCGGCACGGGTGTGCGCTACTTCGGTCTCGGCCATCCGGCGGACCGCCCGTTCCGGGGCTCGTGCCTGGTCAGCCACCTGCACTGGGACCATGTGCAGGGTCTGCCGTTCTTCACGCCGCTGCTCCGGCCCGGGTCCGAGCTCGACGTGTATGCGCCGTCGCAGGCCGACGGTCGAACGGTGTCCGACGTGATGACCGAAACGATCCGTCCACCGCTGTTCCCGATCACGCTCGCCGAGCTGCCCGGTGAGATCAGATTCCACGACGTCGCCGACTCGGAGTTCGCGATCGGCGAGTTCGAGGTGACGTCGAGACTGATCCCGCACATCGGACGCACCTGCGGCTACCGGGTCACGTGGCAGGGCCACAGCGTCAGCTATCTCAGCGATCATCAGCAACCCTGCGACGGTTCGTTCTCGGTCACGCCCGGTGCGATGGAACTGTGCTCGGGCGTCGACGTGTTGATCCACGACGCGCAGTACACGCCGGCCGAGTTCGAGATGAAGCGCGACTGGGGCCACTGCATGATCGAGTACGCGATCTGGTTGGCGGCCGAGGCAGGCGCCCGCACGCTCGTCCTCTACCACCACGATCCCTCCCACGACGACGATCGTCTCGACGCACTCGCCGGGGCGGCGGCCGCGTGTGGCAGGGCGCGGGGCGTCGAGGTCGTGGCTGCGTACGAAGGCCTGCGCCTCACCCTCGGTGCCTGACGAACTCGGATCGTGACGCTGGATCTTGAGATGGTCGGGATCGTCGCCGCGATCCTGCTCGGTGCCGCGTTCGTGCTCGCCGGCGCCTCGAAGCTGGCCGCCGGTCGGACATGGCAGGTGCAGGCCGCCGGCCTCGGAGCGCCCTCGTGGTCGGTCGGGCCGCTCCCGTGGATCGAGCTCGGGCTCGGGGCGATCCTGATCAGCAACCTCATCCGGCGGCCGGCATCGATCGCCGCGCTCGGGCTCCTGGTCGTGTTCTCGGTCGCTCCTGATCGCTCGCCTGCGCGAGGGTCGGCATCCGCCGTGCGCGTGCTTCGGCGCCTGGTCGGCCCGGCCGCTCGGACCGGGCCATCTCGTTCGCAACGGCGTGCTCGTCGTCGCTCGCGATCGTCAGCGCCGCGGCCTGATCGTCGCGGGGAGGTCGTCAGGTCGCAACGGCGATGACGGAGAGGACGAACGCGTAGACCCGCGCCTCGTCGCGCCAGGTGTCGTACCGCCCGCTCGGCCCGGCGTGACCGGCGCCCATCTCGGTGCGCAACACGAGCGGCGCGTCGTTGGTTCGCACGTCACGCAGCTTCGCCACCCACTTCGCCGGCTCGTGGTAGCTCACGCGTGGGTCGTTGAGGCCGGCGGTCACCATCAACGCGGGGTAGTCGGTCGCGACGGTGTTGTCGTACGGCGAGTAGCCCTCCATGTAGCTGGCGAACGGTTCCTCACGCGGGTCGCCCCATTCCTCCCATTCGGTGATCGTCAGCGGGAGCGTCTCGTCGCTCATCGAGGTGACGACGTCGACGAACGGCACCTCGGCGACGACGGCCGCGAACAACTCCGGGCGCATCGTCATGCAGGCGCCGACGAGCAGACCCCCGGCGCTGCCACCGCGGATCGCAAGGCGGTCAGGCGCCGAGAACCCGGACGCGATGAGGTGCTCGGCGGCCGCGATCGTGTCGGTGAACGTGTTCCGCTTGGTGAGCAGCTTGCCGTCGAGGTACCACTGCCGGCCGAGCTCGCCACCGCCGCGGGGGTGGACGAGGGCCCAGATCCCACCCCGGTCGAGGAACGACAGGCGGGCGACCGAGAACCACGTCGGCACGGACGACTCATACGACCCGTAGCCGTAGAGGAGGCACGCCGCGGTTCCGTCGACCGGCGAGTCGATGTGGCGCACGATGTCGATGGGTACCCGTTGGCCGTCCGGTGCGGTCGCCCACTCGCGCACCGACGTGTAGGCGGTCAGATCGACGTTCGGCGTCGGCGTGCGCTTGACGACCGAACGTTCCCCCGTCGCGGCGACCACGTCGAAGATCGTCAACGGCGAGGTCAGCGACTGGTGTGACACGCGCAGCACCGTCGTGTCCCATTCGGCGTTCTGGCCGAACTCGATGTCGTGCGGCTCGTCGCCGAACTCGAGGACCGTTCGTTCCCCTGAACGAAGGACGATCCGGATCCCCGGCTGGGCGTCGTTCCACTCGTGGAACGCCAGGAACCCGGCGAAGGGCTCGACCCCGGTGATGCGCCGGCCGGGTTCGTGGGCGACGAGCTCGGTCCACTCGCCGGGTGCCTCGATCGGCGCCTCCATCACGCGGAAGTCCACGGCGTCGTGGTTGGTGAGCACCACGAACCGATCGCCCCAATGATCGAGTTGGTACTCGACGTCGGCGCGGCGCGGCACGACGACACGCGGCTCGGCGCCGGCGTCGGCCGCCGGGATGAGCCATTCCTCAGTGCTCAGCTTGCTGCCGGCGTGGATGATGATCCATTCGTCGCTCCTCGTCGCAGCCGACGCTCACATAGAACCGCTCGTCGGTCTCGTGGTACACCCGCGTGTCGTCGGACTGTTGCGTGCCGAGCCGGTGGCGCCACACCTCGAACGGCCGCTCCGCCGCGTCGGCCCTGATGTAGAACAGGTCTCGGCCGTCGGCCGACCAGGCGGTACCGGCCCACGCGACCGTGTCGGCGATCTCGTCGTCGAGATCGGTGCCCGCCTCGAGGTCGCGAATGCGCAGCCTGTAGTGCTCGTTCCCCGTGATGTCGGCCGACCATGCGGCGAGGGTGTGAGCCGGGTTCGGCTCGAGCCCGCCGAGCTCGAAGAAGTCGTGCCCGGCAGCCTCGACGTTCTGGTCGAGCACGAGATCGTCCGCCGACGATTCGGCGGACCGCCCGCGGCGATGAATGGGGTACGACTGGCCCTCCTCGGTGCTGGTGACGTACCACCATCCGTGGTGCAGGACGGGCGCCGACAGGTCGGTCTCCTGGACGCGCGACTTGATCTCCTCGAAGATCGTGTCGACCAACGGCTGCCGCTCGGCGAACCAGTCAGCGGCGCGGCGGTTCTCGTCCTCGAGGAAGGCGATCGTGTCGGGATCGTCCCGGTCGCGGAGCCACGCGAACGGATCGTCGACATCGCCGGTCGGGCGGTGCCACGTGTGCGGAATCTTCTTCACGGCCGGCGCAGACATCGTGAGCAGGGTAGGCGCTAGCGTTCGTCACTACATGCGCGTCTGGATCGATCAGGACCTGTGCACCGGCGATGGCCTCTGCGTCGACCACTGCCCCGACGTCTTCGTGCAGCTCGAGGACGGCATCGCCTATGTGTCGCAGTCCGGGCAGGTGCTCAACGACCCCGGCAGCTCGGGCAGCCTGGCGTGGGTGTCACCCCGCCACGTCCGCATGGTGATCCATGCCGCCGAGGTGTGCCCCGGCGAGTGCATCTTCATCGAGCTCGACGTCCCGACCGCCGTCGACGGCGAGGCCGCCGCCTAACTTCGGCGTCCATGCAGACTCGCAAGATCGGGGTGCTCGACGTCTCCGTCGTCGGGCTCGGTTGCAACAACTTCGGGATGATGATCGACGCCGAGCGGACGCGTGCGGTCGTCGACGCCGCGATCGACGCCGGGATCAACTACTTCGACACCGCCGAGAGCTACGGAGGCGGGCAGTCGGAGGAGTTCCTCGGCGCGGCGCTCGCCGGTCGTCGCTCGGATGTGCTGGTCGCCACCAAGTGGGGTCACACCCAGGGGCTCGCCGAGGGCGAGCACAACGGCGCTCCGGCGCGGATCCGCAGCTCGCTCGAAGCCAGCCTGACAGCGGCTCGGCACCGACTACGTCGACCACTACCAGCTGCACCGGCCCGATCCGAACACGCCGCAGGAGGACACCCTGGGGGCGCTCGAGGAGCTGCGTGCGGAGGGCAAGATCCGGGAGATCGGGTGCACGTACTTCTCGGCCGACGAGCTGACCGACGCCGAGCGTGCCGGCGCCGCGATCGGCGTGCCGAGCTATCCGTCGGTCCAGAACCAGTACAGCCTGCTCACCCGGACGCCCGAGACCGACGGGGTGCTCGACGTGTGCGAG
Source organism: Ilumatobacteraceae bacterium (assembly GCA_963722415.1). GTDB lineage: Bacteria > Actinomycetota > Acidimicrobiia > Acidimicrobiales > Ilumatobacteraceae > JALOLG01. The sequence goes on along the minus strand of CAVRNI010000057.1, from coordinate 281,718 downwards.
CGGTCAGGGGTCGCCTTCGTGCCGTTCTTCCCGCTCGAATCCGGGTTGCTGACCGGGAAGTACCGACTGGGCGAACCGCTCCCGACTGGTACCCGGCTCGCGGCATGGGGTGAGCGGGCGTCCAGATTCATCGACGACGACCGGCTCCGCACGGTGGCTGCGCTCACGACGTTCGCCGAGTCGCGTGGCCGGTCGATGCTCGAACTGGCGATGAGCTGGCTGGTGTCGAATCCGCTGGTAGCGACCGTCATCGCGGGGGCGACCAGGCCCGAACAAGTCGCCGCCAACGTCGCCGCGTCGGGATGGATCCTCACGCCGGAGGACCGGGCCGAGATCGACGCGATCACCGGACCGTCGTGAGGTGATCGGCTCCCGGAATTGTTACTATGGCGGTAGTGCAAATTACCTGGACGCGACATCTCGCTGATCTCTGGGTACACCCTGCACGACCCTGCACGGAGCGGAGCACGCCATGACGTCGTTCGATCTCGATCTCACCAAGTACAACCTCGGCTGGAGCGACGAGGTCGAGTACGCGTTCGACCCCGTCAAGGGCATCAACGAGGGCGTCGTCGACCAGATCTCGTGGTGGAAGGGCGAGCCGCGGTGGATGACGCAGTTCCGCAAGCGCAGCCTGCGCCAGTTCGACCGCAAGCCGATGGCCGAGTGGTTCGCCACGAACATGCCCGACCTCGACTTCCAGGACATCTACTACTACCTCAAGCCGTCGGGCGAGCAGGTCAACGAGTGGGACGAGCTGCCCGAGCAGATGAAGGTCACGTACGAGAAGCTCGGCATCCCCGAAGCCGAGCGCAAGTACCTCGCCGGCGTCACGGCGCAGTACGAGTCGGAAGTCGTGTACCACAAGAACCGCGAGGATCTCGCCGCGCAGGGGATCCTGTTCTGCGACATGGACACCGCGCTGCGCGAGTACCCCGACCTCGTCAAGCAGTACTTCGGCACCATCATCCCGCCCGGCGACAACAAGTTCGCGGCGCTCAACTCGTCGGTCTGGTCGGGTGGATCGTTCGTCTACGTGCCGCCGGGTGTCAACTGTGAGATGCCGCTGCAGGCCTACTTCCGGATCAACTCCGAGAACGCCGGTCAGTTCGAGCGGACGCTGATCATCGCCGACGAAGGCTCGCAGGTGCACTACATCGAAGGCTGCTCGGCGCCGGTCTACACGAGCGACTCGCTGCACTCGGCGGTCGTCGAGATCGTCGTCAAGCCGAGCGCCCGCGTCACGTACACGACGATCCAGAACTGGTCACCGAACGTGTACAACCTCGTCACCAAGCGGGCCCGCGTCGAGGCCGAAGGTCACATGGAGTGGATCGACGGCAACATCGGGTCGAAGCTCACGATGAAGTACCCGAGCGTCTACCTGGTCGGCCCCAAGGCCACCGGCGAAGTGCTGTCGGTGGCGTACGCCGGCGCCGGTCAGCACCAGGACGCCGGGGCGAAGATGATCCACGCCGCCCCCGAGACGACCTCGAAGATCGTGTCCAAGTCGATCAGCAAGGACGGCGGCAAGACGACCTACCGCGGCCTCGTCCGGGTCGAAGAGGGCGCCACGAAGTGCAAGAGCCATGTGCAGTGCGACGCCCTGATCCTCGACGAGGACTCGGTGAGCAAGACGCTGCCCTACATGGAGGTCGGTGAGCGCGACGCCGAGATCGGCCACGAGGCGACGGTGTCGAAGATCGCCGACGAGCAGATCTTCTACCTGCAGAGCCGTGGTCTCTCCGAGGAGCAGGCGATGGGGATGGTGGTCAACGGCTTCATCGAGCCGATCACCCGCACCCTGCCGATGGAGTACGCGGTCGAGTGGAGCCGTCTGATCGAACTGCAGATGGAAGGGTCCGTCGGGTAGTCCCCGACGGACCCTCACGTCTGTCAGTGATTGATCAGATGTAGTAGCCGAACACGTCGAGATGATTGATCAGAGGTAGTAGCCGAACACGTCGACGATGAAGTCGGTGCTGCCGGCCTGATCGCCGCAGAACACCTTGATCTGGCGCGACGCGTCGAGCGGCACGGTGATCGAGTTGGCGATCTGGGTCACACCGAGATCCCAGTTCAGGAGCGACGTGGGTGTCGACGCTGCGTCACCGGCCGCGACCGCGAGGAAGTTCTTGTTGGTCGGGCTCGACACGGTGATGTTCACCTCGGCGGCGGTGGCGCCGACCGGCACGACGTTGGCGAGCGATCACGGCACCCTGGAACGGTGTGGCTGTCGGCGAGGCTGACGACCCGGCTGGTGTTCGGTGCGAGCGGTCCGTTGACCGGGTAGGTCGTCATGCGCGAGTCGTACGCGCGCGACGGTGTGATCGAGTGGAACGCGCCTGCTGTCGAGGTGCCGGCGAGCTTGACCCAACGCACGCCCGTGCCGCCGGGCGTCGCCGGGACCGCGAACCACAGCGTGCCGTCGAGGTCGGCGTAGAGCTCGCCGGGCACGTGGGTTCCGGTCGTCGGACCGGACACCGCGCCCGGCAGCGAGAGGAACTGGATCTGCGATCCGTGCATCGAAGCCGACGGCCAGGCCCTTGGGTGCGGGCTCGGTGCCGGTCGAGGCCGGTGTCGACAGGTTGGCGGCGACGACGCCGTACCCGAGCGCGGTTGGTGGTCGAGCCGTGAACGCCGTTGGCGACGAGATCGTTGCCGTAGCCACCGACGTTCGCCGGGAACGCGGCGTCGGCAGCCGGGATGGCGTCGCCGACGCCGAGCACGCTCGGGCCCTCGGTGATCTCCGTGCCGTCGTACACGAGCGTCGTGGGCGTGGAGGCCGATGTTCTGCGCTGCGGCGAGCGCGCTGTTGCCGAGTAGCAACGGGTCGTCGTCAGCGGCGGAGGCGTTCTTGCCGAACGCCATCGCGCCCGCCGTGGCGCCTGCGGCACCCAGCGCGACGGTCTTCAGCCAGGTACGCCGGTTGGGGCCTGCGTCGGTGGTATTCGCTGTCAGCGTCGATGACGCGATCGGACATGGACGTTGGTCATGAGGGGTTCTCCTTGGGTTGTGGTCGATTCCGCCCGCCACACAGCCCGTCCGCCGCCAACACACCTACCACGCCGACCCGGCGCCGAAACGTCGCGCGAGCTGCCGAGGCCCGGGCGACAGGTGCCGAGACCCAAAGATGCCTGCAACAATTGAACCGATGCGCAGACAGCGCGCTCTGCTTGCAATCGCGATCGCGATCGTGTTGCAGGTGGCTGTGCCGGTGGCCGCCCCGGCTCGCGCGGCGTCATCGACGCTGGATGTGAATCCACGCGTGGGCGCTCCCGGGAGCACGATCACGGTGTCGGGCACGTGTTCCGGGACCCCGCGTGTCGTCGTCGAAGGTCGGCCGGGCGGGTGGTACGACGTCCCACCGGTCTACGCCGACGTGAGCGCCCTTCCGCCGAACGGTCCGTTCAGTTTCACGACGTCCATGCCGGTGCTCCCGTCGACGGTTCGGCTGATCTGCACCGTCGACGGTGTCACGGAGTTCGTGCAGCTGCTCATCTCACCGGCGACCGGCGATCTCGCCACGGAGTTTGCGACCGCCGCCGATGGCGGCTACCTGGTGACGATCCCTGGCGTCGTCTCGCCCGAGCTCCTGGCGGCGTTCGGGATCGACCGGTGACCCGGTGCCGTTGTCGATCGTGGCAACCTCACCCGCGGTGACCGTGCGGCTGGAACCGGCGGCCGGGGTGACCGATGTCGTCATCGTCGGTTTGCAGGATCTCGGTGAGAACGCCGACGCGCGACAGGTCGTGCGCGTGCAGGGCTGGGCGGTCAACCTCCCCGGCGCAGTCGCAACGACAACGACGTCGTCGACCATGACGACGGCGACGGTGGTGGATGAACCGTCGACCGTGCCGGGCGGTCCCGTGGCACCGGACGATCCTGCACCTTCGACGTTGCCCACACCGACCGCCGACGCGGCATCGGCCGTCATACCGGCGACCGGTTTCTCGAGTCGCTCGCCGGCGGTTGCCGCCGGCACCTGCATCCTTCTCGGGCTGCTGTCGGTCGCACTGACCCGAGCACGGCCGCGAACTTCCCACTGAGGGTTCGCCGTTCTGAGATGCGGCGCGGAACCGACGAATTTCTTGTTGCATGCTGCACGGCACCCGTTGCGCCGTCGGCGTATCGTTGTCGTCATGCCGATGCGGACGGAGTGCAAGAACTTCGAGAGCCGCACGTACCCCAGTGGCGACACGGTCCGCAAGTGCAACCTCGACCTGGCACCGGAGGCACCGTGGCGGTGCCCCGAGAACTGTCCTGCCTATGAGCGGCGTTTGGCCGACCGGGCCTGGGCCCACGGCTCGCTCGCTGTCCCACCCACACCTCCGGAGCCTGCCGGGCTCGGCGACGGCACCGCGGCCGCCCTGCTCGACGAGGCCGAGGCGATCCTCAACGCGGCCGGCAGCCAGATCCGTGCCGAGGTCGAGGTCGAGCAGGCGAAGGCATCGGGCGGCCGCCGCTTCTGGCCGTTCCGTCGCCGACGCTGACGCGTTCATCCAGCGCTGGCGCGGTTTCACCCTCCCGGGCACGTCGCAATTACCACTACGCGGATAGTAGAATTTAGCCCCGTGCCGGCGTTCAGCCCCGATGCGATCCGCGTCCTCGATCCAGATCTCGCCGGCCCCGTGCTCGAACAACGGCTGGCTGCGGCCGAGCGGTTCGCGGCCACCGAGCTGCCCACCGCCGAGGAGGAGATCTGGCGTTACAGCCGGATCGGCGAGCTCGACCTCGAGCGCTTCGGACCGGCCGCGGTCGCGACCGACGTGACGGGCGCCGAGCGCGTCGGCACGCATCTCCCGCCGGGTGGCCTCGAGCTCTTCCCGGGTGACGCACCCGACGCCTTCGCCGAGCTCAACGCCGCGTTCATGTCGCCGGTGGTGCTCACCATCCCCAAGGGCATGGTCATCGACGCCCCGATCACCGTCACCCACACCGTCACCGCCGGTGGCGCGGCCGTGTTCCCGCGGCTCGTGATCGACGCCGGGCCCGACAGCGAGGTCACCGTCATCGAGCGGTTCCTGTCGCCCGACAGCGTCGGCGCACTCGTCGTGCCCGTGCTCCACGTGCGGGCGCAACAGGCTGCCCGCGTCAAGTACCTCGCCGTCAACGAGCTCGGTGTCGACACGTGGCAGATCGGCAACCAGCAGGCGATCGGCGAGCGCGATTCCACCATCATGCTCGCCACGGTCGCCCTCGGCGGCGACTACGCCCGGGTGCGCACCGAGGCCAGGGTGAGCGGCGCTGGAGCGAGCACCCGACAGGTCGCGCTGTACTTCGCGGGCGGCTCGCAGATGCACGACTTCCGCACGATCCAGGACCACGACGCCCCGCACACGACGAGCGACCTGCTGTTCAAGGGCGCCGTGCAGGACACACGCGCGCAGCGTCTACACGGGCCTGATCAAGATCCGCGAGCACGCCGGTGGCAGCGTCGCCTTCCAGACCAACCGCAACCTCACGTTGTCGAAGGGGGCGTGGGCCGAGAGCGTTCCGAACCTCGACATCCGCACCAACGACGTCAAGTGCAGCCATGCGTCGACGGTCGGCCCGATCGACGAGGAGCAGCGCTTCTACCTCGAGAGCCGCGGCATCGAGCCCTCGGTCGCCGAACGGCTCGTCGTGCTCGGCTTCTTCGACGAGGTGCTGCAACAGCTCCCGTCCGGATCGCTCGCCGACGAGCTCCGCCGGCGGGTCGCCGCCAAGCTCGTCATCGGGTCACCGGCGGAGGTCGGCGCGTGAGCAGCACCGTCGTGTGCTCGCTCGACGAGCTCGCGCCCGGCACGGCGCGTCGCTTCGAGATCGACGGCGTCGCCGTCGCCGTCGTGCGCATCGACGACGACGTCTACGCGATCGGCGACGTCTGCAGCCATGCCAACGTCTCGCTCAGCGACGGCGAGGTGTGGTGCGACGAACGCGAGCTCGAGTGCCCGAAGCACGGCAGCACGTTCGACCTCACCACCGGTCAACCGGTCACCCTGCCCGCCACTCAGCCGGTGCCGGTGTTCGACGCCAGCGTGGTCGACGGCAACATCGTCGTGAACATCACGCTCGACTCCCTCGACATCGGCAACGCCTCCCGAGATGCGGTCGACCAGTGACGACGCTCTCGATCGCCGGGTTGCGGGCCGCCGTCGCCGGCAAGGAGATCCTGCGCGGCATCGACCTCGAGGTGTCCTCGGGTGAGGTGCACGCCGTGATGGGTCCGAACGGTGCCGGCAAGAGCACGTTGGCGGCGATCGTCGTCGGCAAGCCCGGCTACGAGGTGCTCGAAGGTTCGGTCACGCTCGATGGACGCGACCTGCTGGCGATGCCGGCCTGGGAGCGTGCCGTCGCCGGCTTGCATCTCGTGATGCAGTACCCGACCGAGGTTCCGGGCGTGACGCTCGTCGACGCGATGGCCGAGGCGCTGAAGTCGCGCGGTCGTGAGACGTCGGACCTCGAAGCGGTGCTGCGCCATGAAGCGGAGCGGATCAACTTCGAGGAGCGATTCCTCCACCGCCCGCTCAACGTCGATCTTTCGGGCGGCGAGAAGAAGCGCAACGAGACGCTGCAGCTCGCGGTGCTGGAACCGAAGATCGCGATCCTCGACGAGCTCGACTCCGGGCTCGACATCGACGCGCTGCGCGACTGCGCCCGCCGCGTCGAGGCGATGAGCAACGAGGGGCTCGGCGTGCTGGTCATCACGCACTACAGCCGCCTGCTCGCCGAGCTCCGACCCGATCACGTGCACATCCTGTCGAAGGGCCAGATCGTGGCGAGCGGCGGCCCCGAGCTCGCCGACGCGCTCGACATCTCCGGCTACGCCGACTACGTCGACGATGACGAAGAGGACGAACCCGCGGCGAGCACCCTCGACGACCTCTTCAGGTAGCCACCCCCCGTTCTGTCTGCTTCAGGTTGCCCGTGGCGTCATCTGAAGCAGACAGAACGGGGGTTGGCTAACGTCGGCGGCATGGCTGCCGACGCTGTACCGCAATGGGAGGAGCGCGACGGGGGGCTCCACCGTGTGTTCGAGTTCGCCGATTTCTCCGAGGCGTTCGCGTTCATGACGCGGGTGGCGCTGCTGGCCGAGAAGGCCGGACACCACCCGGACTGGTCGAACTCATGGAACCGCGTCGACATCACGCTGTCGTCGCACTCCGCCGGAAACATCGTCACCGACGCCGATCGCGAGCTGGCAGCAGGGATCGACCGGATCGTCGCGTGAGCTCCGACCGGTTCCCCGGTTGGCGCGTCGTCACCGGTTGCTTCATCGTCCTGGCCACGTCGTCGGGCCTCGGCTTCTACGGGCTCGCCGTGTACCTCAATGCGTTCAGCCGCGAACGTGGGTGGGACGTCGCGTCGGTGTCGCTGGCGACGACGCTGTTCTTCCTCGTCGGCGGCGTCGTCGGGTTGTGGGTCGCCCGGCTCGTCGCCCGCTATGACGTCCGGTTCGTCATCGTGGGCGGCGGCCTGCTCGGCGGGGGTGCGTTGGCGATCCTCGGTCAGGTGCAGGAGCAGTGGCAGCTGTTCGTCGTCTACGGCGTGTTCGCGGTCGGATGGACGGGCGCCGGGATGGTGCCGACGACCACGGTCATCACGCGGTGGTTCCACCGCCGGCGATCAGTCGCGCTGTCCGTGACGTCGACGGGGCTTTCGGTCGGCGGCATCCTGCTGACACCGGCGGCGAAATGGCTGCTCGACGAGCGAGGGCTCGAGGCCGGCACACCGGTGCTCGGGCTGGTCTTCGTGCTCGGCACCGTGCCCTTCGCGCTCTGGCTCGTGCGCCCCGATCCGGCGATCGAGGGCTGGCTACCCGACGGTGAGCGCTCGTCGCAGGACTCGCCTCGCCCGCTGGCGTACGGCACCGCGTACGCCGATGCCGTGCGGACCCGCTTCTTCGTGGCGGTCACGCTCGGGTACCTGTTGGTGCTCGGCTCGCAGGTCGGGGCGATCCAGCAGCTCGTGCGCCTCGCCGAGGAACGCACCGACAAGAGCACGGCATCGTTCGCGGTGCTGTTCCTCGCCGGTACGTCGGTCATCGCCCGATTGGTCGGGGGACGCGTCGTGGCGAGGTTGCCGATGGCCGGGTTCACCATCACCCTCGCCGCGCTGCAGAGCGTGGCGTTGGTCGCGATCGCACTGTCGGATTCGCGGTTCACCCTGTTCGCCGCGATCGTGGTGTTCGGAGCGACGGTCGGGAACATCCTGATGCTCCAGCCGCTGCTGATCGCCGAGCGCTTCGGGGTGGTCGACTACCCACGGATCTTCAGCCGTTCGCAGTTCATCATGATGCTCGGCACCGCGCTCGGGCCGCTCGTGCTCGGCTGGTTGCACGACAATGCGGGCGGTTACCAGACGTCATACTTGGTGGCCGCCGGATGCTCGATGGCTGGTGCCGCGGTGCTGGCCTCAGGAGGTGCGGCGACGATGATCGACGACCGTCAGGTGCAGTTGGTGACATGAGCGCCATGGAGGATCTGGTGTTGCGACCGGCGGTCGAGCAGGCGCGCCTCGTCCGCCTGGGTGAGGTCTCGGCGCGCGAGCTGCTCGCGGCCCATCTCGATCGCATCGAACGGCTCAACCCGGCGCTGAACGCGATCGTCACGCTCGTGCCGGAGATGGCGAACGACTGGGCGTCGGCAGCCGATGAGCGGTTCGCGGCCGGGGCCGAGGTGGGCCCGCTCCATGGGCTTCCGGTCGCCCACAAGGATCTCGAGCTGACGGCGGGCATCCGCACCACGATGGGTTCGCCGTTGTTCGCCGACCACGTGCCGACCGAGGACGCGCTCATCGTCCAGCGCATGCGGGCGGCCGGCGCGATCACGATCGGCAAGACGAACACGCCGGAGTTCGGCGCCGGGTCGCAGACGTTCAACCGGGTGTTCGGTGCGACCCGTAATCCCTACGACCTGTCGAAGACCTGTGGCGGATCGAGCGGTGGGGCAGCGGTGGCACTCGCCACGTGCATGGTGCCGATCGCCGACGGCAGCGACACCGGTGGCTCGTTGCGCAATCCGGCGTCGTTCTGCAACGTCGTCGGCATGCGGCCCTCGCCGGGGCGGGTGCCGTCGTGGCCGACGGCCACGCCATGGACGGTGCTCTCGTCGGCCGGACCGATGGGGCGCACGGTGGCCGATGTCGCGCTCCTGATGCGGGCGCTCGCCGGTCCCGATACCCGATCGCCGATCTCGCTGTCAGAGCCGGGCTCGGTGTTCGACATCGACCTTCGCACCGACCTCGACGGGTGGCGCGTCGCGTGGTCGGAAGACCTCGGGTTGCCGGTCGACCGAGCGGTGCGGTCGGCGCTCAGAGACGTCCCCGAAGTGCTGACCTCGCTCGGATGCGAGGTCGAGGAAGCCGCGCCCGACCTCACCGACGTCCGCGAGATCTTCCAGGTGCTGCGGGCGTGGGGGATGGAGATGCGCCTCGGTGAGCTGTACGACCGGCACGGCAGCGAGCTCAAGGACACGATCCGTTGGAACATCGAGGAAGCGCGCCGGCGTTCGCTTCCGGATCACGCACGCGCCAGCGTCGCCCACGCCAAACTCGTCGATCGCGTCCGAATCTTCTTCGAGCGGTACGACGTGCTCGCCTTGCCGGTGACACAGGTGCCACCGTTCGACATCGACTGCGAGTGGCCAACCGAGGTCGACGGCATCGCGATGGACACCTACATCGACTGGATGCGTTCGTGTTCCGACGTCACGGTCATGGGTTGCCCGGCGATTTCGGTGCCCGCCGGCTTCACACACGAAGGTCTGCCGGTCGGCGTCCAGTTCGTCGGGCGGCCGCGTGGCGACGTCGAACTCTTGCAGTTCGCGCACGCGTTCGAGCAAGCGACGCGGATCGGTGACGTGCGGCCCGGCGATGTGCCGAACCCTGACGTGCTGAATCCTGACAGTGGCTGGCGCTACCGTCGAGGGATCGTGAGCGACCTGCATCCGAACGTCGTCCGGGTGGTCGAGGCAGCGCGGCGCCTCGGGATCGAGATCGACTCGCGCCGGTTTCCCGATGGCACCAAGACGGCAGCTGACGCGGCCGCCGCGATCGGTGTCGACGTCGGCCAGATCGTGAAGAGCCTGATCTTCGCCGTCGACGGGGAGGTCGTGCTGGCGTACGTCAGCGGGGCCAACCAACTCGACGAGGCGAAGCTCGCCGCGGCCGCAGGCGGGCTCACGTGCTCGCGCGTCGACGCCGACGTGGTGCGCACGGTCACCGGCTATCCGATCGGCGGTGTGCCGCCGTTCGGACACGCCACCGAGCTGCGCGTGTTCGTCGATCCCGACCTGCTGCGCTACGACGAGGTGTGGGCGGCGGCGGGGACGTGGCACGACGTGTTCCCACTGTCCCCGGACGAGCTGGTCCGGGCCAGCGGCGCAGTCGTCATCGAGCTCGCTCGACGATGAACGTCGACACCGCTGCGATCCGCGAACGGGCGGCTCCGGTGTTGAAGCGCTTCGGGCTGACGCTCGGCGAACTACGTGATCGGGTGCGCTCCTTGCGTCCCTCGTCGTTCGACGCGGCCGTGTCACAGGTCGCATCCGGCGCCCACGCCGGCGATGCCGCCTACCTCCGCTGGCTCGAGGTTCTCGACGAGCGCAACGTCTACCACCGCAAGTCCTGGGAGTGGTGCTACATCATGGAGGCGCTCGATCGACGCCACGTGCTTCGCCACGGCCAGCGGGTGGTCGGCTTCGGTGTCGGACGGGAACCGATCGTGCCCGCTCTCGCCGCGCTCGGGGCCGTCGTCGTCGCCACCGACCAGCCGAGCGAGCGGGCAGGGGCGTGGAGCACGAGTGGCCAGCACGCATCGGAGCTCAACGCGTTGCGCCGGCCGTCGGTGTGTCCCGACGACCAGTTCGCACGTCTGGTGTCGTTCGAGCCGGTCGACATGAACGCCATCCCAACGCACCTGTACGGCTTCGACGGGCTGTGGTCGTCGTGCTGCTTCGAACACCTCGGCTCGCCCGACGCCGGGTTCGACTTCGTCATGGCCGCGATGGACTGCCTACGGCCTGGTGGCGTCGCTGTGCACACCACCGAGTTCGACTGCGGCGACCACGTCGACATCGCCGTCCACGGTTCGATCGCCGCCGGCGACTACGTGTGCTTCTATCGAGCACGCGACCTGCGTCGCCTCGTCCGTCGCCTGCGCGACGCGGGCCACGCCGTGCGGTGCAACTTCTACGTCAGCTCATCCCACCCGGCGGAGCGCAAGGTCGACGTTCCGCCGTACACGCACAATCCTCACATGCGTCTCCGCGTCGGCGACCGGGTGATGACGTCGTTCGGGCTCGAAGTCGTGAAGGGCCGGTAGCCGTGCCCGGCCCTGACGGACGAAGTCACCACCGTCGGCACGTTCAGCGATTCTGTTGGATCTGGCTCGACACCGTTGGGGCGTTCAGTGATTCTGTTGGACTTGGCTCGACGGCGTCGGACCTTCGCCGTGCCCAATCGTTCTGTCCGGATTCGGGCACGCGGATCCGGGGGCAGCGGTTACTGGTCCTCGTCGGGTGGGGCGGGGCGCGCGGCGGTCGGCTGGTCGAAGGCGGACGGGTCGACGGCGATGAACGTCGCCTTCGCCGTCACCAGCAACGTTTCGTCGGGGCCTTCGATGTCGACGAGCTCGCCGGTCATGAGCAGCTTGCGTCCGACGCGTTCGGCGAGACGAACGCGGCATGACAGGCGGCGGTGCAAGGGTGTCGGCCCGACGTACCGGATCGTCAGCTCGCCGGTGAACGCGGGTTGGGCGACGACGCCGAGAACGGACCCGAAGACGTCGTCGAACAGGGCGGCGATGATGCCGCCGTGGCTGCGGTCCGGGGCGCCCTCGTGGGCCGCGCGGAGCACGACGATCGCCTCGATCTCGTCGCCGTGGCGGTGCATCTCGGGGTCGAGGCTCCACGGGCTCGAGCGACCAGAGACCGGGCGGTCGTCGTAACCGGTCAGCGGCAGCTCACCCGGTCCGACGAATTGCTCCTGCGAGAACGACGCCGCGTCGCGGCTGCGGCTCGGGCCGCGATCGAGCTCGGCGGTCAGGGGCTCGAGGGCGCCGGCGATGCGTTCGAGCAGCTCGGTTGGAGCCTGGTGGCCGACCAGGGCGTGACCGAGGTCGCGAATCGCCCGGCCGGCACGTGCGCGCTGCTCGAGGTCGGGCCACTGGTTCGGGGGGTCGGGTGGCACCGGCGATCAGGTGCGTTGGGCGGAAGGGTCGGCGGCCGCCTCGTGCAACGACTCGAGAAGGGTGTTCCACGCCAACGTCGCGCATTTGATCCGCACGGGGAACTTCACGACACCCTGCAGCGCTTCGAGATCACCCAGCTCGACATCGGCACTGGGAGGTTCTCCGTTGTCGTCGGCGGACGTCTCCTCGATCGACATCATCGACTTGAACTTGCGGACCAGCGCCCGCACCTCGGGCACCGACTTGCCCTTGATCGCTTGGCTCATCATCGATGCCGACGATTGCGAGATGGAGCATCCCTGACCAGCCACCTTCACGTCGCTCACGCGGTCGTCGTCGACCTGGAGGTAGACCGTGATCTCGTCGCCGCAGAGCGGGTTGTGGCCCTGGGCGACCACCGCCGGCGGCGTGGGCAGCTCGCCCCGGTTCCGCGGCGTGCGGTAGTGGTCGAGGATGATCTCGCGGTAGAGATCTTCGAGGCCGGGCATGTTGCTCTCTCTCTACGTCTGGTCGGGTCAGAACCCGAAGATGTCGTGGGCGCCGTCGAGTGCATCGGCGAGGGCGTCGACGTCGTCGGTCGTGTTGTACAGGTAGAAGCTTGCTCGGGCCGTGGCGTTGACGCCCAGTTCTCGCATCAGCGGCTTGGCGCAGTGATGACCGGCGCGCACGCACACGTTGCGTTGGTCGAGCACCTGGCTGACGTCGTGCGGGTGCACGTCGCCGAACTTGAAGCTGAGCACGCCGCCCCGGACTTCGACGTTGTCGGGCCCGTAGATCGTGATCTCGTCACCGAAGCGCTCGCGCAGCGTCGACAGGGCGTACTGCGTGACCTCCATCTCGTGGCGGCGGACGTTGGCCATACCGAGACCCTCGAGGTACTCCACCGCCGCTCCCAGACCGATCGCTTCGGTGATCGGGGGAGTGCCGGCCTCGAACTTGGCGGGGACCGGCGCGGCCGTGTAGCCGTCGAGGCGGACGTCGGCGATCATGTTGCCGCCGCCGAGGAACGGCGGGATCGCCTCGAGCAGCTCCATCTTCCCCCACAAGAGCCCGATGCCGGACGGTCCACACATCTTGTGGCTCGAGAAGGCGACGAAGTCGGCGTCCCAGGCCGTGACGTCGGTGACGTTGTGCGGCACGTACTGGCAGGCGTCGACGATGGCGATCGCGCCGGCGTCGTGCGCCGCCTTGCACAGCGTGGCGACCGGCGGGAGCGTGCCGAGCACGTTGCTCATGGCCGTGAACGCGAACGCCTTCGCACCGTGGAGCAACTCGTCGAGGTTGGTGAGGTCGAGCAGGCCGTCGGGGGTGAGCGGAACCCATCGCAGCTCGATGCCCAGCTCGGTGGCCAGCATGTGCCACGGCACGATGTTGGCGTGATGCTCCATGTGCGTGAGCACCACGACGTCGCCGGCGCGCAGGTTCGCCCGACCCCATGCGGCGGCGACGAGGTTCAGTGATTCCGTCGCGTTCTTGGTGAAGATCACCTCATTGGGCGCGGGGGCGTTGACGAACCGGGCGACCGCGGCGCGTGCGTGCTCGTAGGCGTCGGTCGCCTCGGCGGCCATCCGGTAGGCGCTGCGGTTGATCGGTGCGTACGAGCACTCCATGAACCGCGACATGGCGTCGATCACCTGACGCGGCTTCTGCGAGCTGTTGGCGGAGTCGAGGTAGATCACCGGCTCGCCATCGATCCTGCGCCGCAGGAACGGGAAGTCGCGGCGCACCGCCTCGGAATCGAGGGTCGTGCTCACGCGAGCGTCCTGAACGCTTCGTAACCGTCGCGCTCGAGTTGGTGGGCGAGCTCCATGCCTCCGTTGGCGACGATGCGTCCGTCGATGAGGATGTGGATCTGGTCGGGCGCGATCTCGTCGAGCAGTCGCTGGTAGTGGGTGATCAGCACGACGCCCATCTCGGGGCGGTCGGCCCGCACCTCGCTGATCCCCCTGGCGACGGTGCGCAGGGCGTCGATGTCGAGGCCGGAGTCGGTCTCGTCGAGGATCGCCAGCTCGGGCTCGAGGATCGCCATCTGCATCACCTCGTTGCGCTTCTTCTCACCCCCGGAGAAGCCCTCGTTGAGGTAGCGGTCGACGAACGACGAGTCCATGCCGAGCCGCTTCATCCACTCCATCGTGGCGAGGCGTAGCTCGAGCACCGACAGGTCGATGCCCTTGCGTGCCGACAGCGCCTGGCGCAGGAATTGGATCACCGACACGCCGGGGATCTCCTGCGGGTATTGGAAGGCGAGGAACATGCCGGCCTTGGCCCGCTCGTCGGTGGGCCAGGCGGTGATGTCGTCGCCCTTGTACCTGATCGATCCGGCGGTGACCTCGTACTCGGGCGAACCCATGAGGGTCGTCCCGAGCGTGCTCTTCCCGGACCCGTTCGGGCCCATGATCGCGTGGATCTCGCCGGCGTTGACGGTGAGGTCGAGACCGCGCAGGATCTCGTGATCCGACCCTCCGGTCGGCACGACGGCGGGCTTGGCGTGCAACCCCTCGACCAGGAACAGCTCGCTCACGGCAACGAGTCTACGTGCATGTCCCGGCAATTATCACTACGTCCGTAGGGGAAATGCGGACCTGCCCGCGTCGCCCGCAGCCCTTACGCTCGGCCCATGTACCGACCGACAGCATTCGCCGAGGACGACGTCGACGTGGTCCTCGACATGATCGACAAGGCGTCGCTCGCCCACCTCGTGGTACACGGCCCGCAAGGGTTCGAGTCGTCACCGCTGCCGATCCTCACCGACGTGCGCGACGGAACCGTCCACGTGCGCGGACACCTTGCCCGGCCGAACCCGCTGTGGCGGCTGGCGCCGTGTGAGGCGCTGGTGATCGTCGCCTTGAGCGACGCCTACATCTCGCCGTCCTGGTACCCGTCGAAGGCGGTGAACGGCAAGGTCGTCCCGACGTGGAACTACGAGGTGGTCCACGCCCACGGCCAACTCGTCGCCCACGATGACGTCGAGTGGCTCGAGCGGCTCGTGCGCGACCTCACCGAGCGACACGAGCGGGTGAACGCGGCACCGTGGGCGGTGGACGACGCGCCCGCCGACTACCTCGCCGCGATGCTGCGCGGGATCGTCGGCGTCGAGATCGCGGTCGAGCGCCTGGAGGGCAAGCGCAAGCTGAGCCAGAACCGCTCGGACGAGGATCAGCGGGGCGCGGTCGCCGGCCTCGACGCGACGGGCGCGCCGCGCTCGGCCGCGGTCGCCGACGCGATGCGACGACAGTTGACCTGAGGAGACCGACGACGAGCCCGGATCAGGTCGGGCGATCGGCGGCGAGGGCGCGCCAGATCGTCCGGTAGCTCGGATACTCGACCCCGGCACCGACGTAGCCGGACTCGATCATCGCCGCGTGGTAGCGCGGCAGGTTGCGGAACGGCACGCCGGCGTCGACGTGGTGGGCGAGGTGCCAGCCGATGTTGTACGGCACGAGCAGGAACCGGGCGATGGGGTGCTGGCTGACCGAGTGCGTGGTGATCCGCCGGTCGCTCGACGCCTCGAGGCCACCGTGCTCGGCGATCGAGCGCAGCCGGTTGATGACACGCCAGACGGTGAGGTAGGGCAGGAACCACAGCAGCGGGTACACCAGCGGGTAGCCGGCCGCGATCGACACCGCGAACAGCGCGGCCTGCACGGCGGTGATCTTCCACAACGTCCGGCGCACACGCCGGTCGGACGAGCGGAAGCCGGCTGACTGCTCGCGCAGCAGTCGCAGGCCGGTGCGGCCGGTGAGGTCGCGCACGAGCTTCCGGCGCAGGCTGGCGGCGCCGATCGGATAGCCGATGTACAGCGGGATGTCGGGCTCGTCGGGGCCGAACTCCTGGCGGTGGTGCGCCATGTGCACCCGGCGGTAGGCGTCGGTCGACGAGAAGCTCGGGTAGCCGAGCAGCCACCGGCCGACGAAGTCGTTGGCCTTGCGATTGGCGAAGAGGAGGCGGTGGGCGGCCTCGTGCATCAACGAGGCGAACTGAGCGTGGGCGCGGCCCATCAACACGAACCCGATCGGCCACGCCCACGGTCCGAAGCGGATCGTCGCCCACAGGACGAGGGCGGTCTGCGCGTAGAGCCCGACGACGCTCAGCGCATTGCGGATCGAGGGGATCCGGCGCAGCTCGGCGCGGAAGTCGGCCTGCGGGCGACCGTCGGGCCGGACGAGCGCGGTGTCGCGGCCGGGAGCCAGCAACTCGCGGGGCAGCACCATGCCGCCCAGCCGGCGCGACCCGATCGCGCGGTCGTCGATCATGCGGCCCTCAACCGACCTCACCACACCTTCCTCACTCCTCGCACGACGCTACCGCGGCGTCGCGCAGATCTTCCTTCCAGGCGCGGAACCGCGCATGGCGGGCGCCGCTCGGCCCGACGCCCTCGCCCGTGCCGTCGGGGTAGAGCCTGAACACGAACTGGCGGGTCAGATCACCTTCGTCGGAAGCCCAGTACCTGGCATCGCCGCCCGTCGCCGGACCGGCTCGCCACAGCAACCACGGCCCGATCCGGCGCTTGTAATCGGCGATCGGGGCATCGAGGAGATCGCGCCCGAGGCCGAGCAGCTCGGCTGGTGCCTCCAGCCAGGCGCTGGCGGGGATGTTGCGATCGCGCACCGGCGTGTCCGGCAGCTGATCGGTGTGGACCGGGGTGTGGTCGGTAGGTCGTTCGTCGTAGCGCACAACAGCTCCTCACCACAGTGTCGCGCGGCAACGCCCTGCGGGGTCGTGCAACCCGATCGTGAAGTTTCGGCGCCGTGAGAACGCCGAAACTTCACGAGATGGCGTTGGGGCGACGCTCGACGCGCCCCGAACTCGGCGAGAGCCGGCCATAGAGTCACAGGGAGTGCATTCGCTCCCCCCGATCAAGCGCACGGGCAAGTTCGCGTCCGAGGTGCCCACCAAGCGCATGCGAGTGGGCTCGGAGATGTACTGGGCGGTCGTCGCGCCGGGCGCCACGATGTTGCGCCGGATGTGGCTCCTCGGTGTGTTGTTGCTCGCGCTCGGCATCGGTGCACCGATCGCACTCGTCGTGTGGATCGTGGTCGAGCGCGACGAGCTCGTCGACCTCGCGCTCGACGACCGGTTCCTGCGGGCGATCACGTTGACGTTGGCCGTCGCGCTGTTCGCCCGCCTCGTCGCGGTGATCGAGGTGGCGATCGTGCGCAGGCGTGACCGCAACGTCGGCCTGTCCGCAATCGCGGCGTACGTGATGGTGGCGTTGCTCGCGGTTCCCGTCGGGTGGAGCGTCGTGCGCGCCGAACAGGCCCGCGAGCTGGTCGACGACGTCTTCGTCGGCGCCGACGACGCACCACCGCTGTACGTGCCGCCCGGGGACGCCGTCGCCGAGGAGTCGACCGAAGGAACGGTCGCCGGCGACCCGACGCCGCAGGGGACGACGAACATCTTGTTGCTCGGTGGCGATTCCGGGCCCGGTCGGTGGGGGCTGCGAACCGACACGATGATCCTCGTCTCGGCCGACCGGGCGTCGGGACGCACGTCGCTGGTGTCGATCCCGCGCAACCTGCGCCGCCTGCAGTTCCCGCCGGGGTCGGCGCTCGATGAGCGTTTCCCCGACGGCTTCGACAACATCGCCAATGCCGTCTATCCGTACGTGCTCACCAAGCCCGATCTGCAGGAGCAGTACTCCAAGGACGGCTTGCAACCGGAAGCCGTCGCGGTGTCCGAAGCGATCGGGTACTCGCTCGGCGTGCGCATCGACGACTACGTCCTCGTCAACATGCAGGGGTTCCTCGAGTTGATCGACTCGGTAGGTGGTGTCACGATCGAACTCGACCGCGCCGTGCCGCTGCCGCCCGCCCTTCCCGGGGCGAAGCACGACATCCCGTCGTCGGTCGGCCCGGGACCCGTCGAGATGGACGGGACGCTCGCGCTCGCGTTCGCTCGATCGCGCTACGCCGACTCCGATTACGGGCGAATGGGGCGCCAGCGTCAACTGCTCGCCGCGCTGGGCGAGCAGATCTCGCTGCAGGACGCGATCGGCGGCTTCTCGAGCGTCGCCGGTGCGTTGTCCGACGCGGTGCGCACGTCGCTGTCGCCGGAGGCGTTCACGGACCTCCTCGACACGCTCGGCGACACTGCATCGATCACCGAGTCGGTCGGTCTGGTGCCGCCGCTCATCAACCCCGGCCGCCCCGACTACGACCTGATCCGCCAGGTCGTCGCCGAAGTCCACGACGCGATCGCGACCGGCGTGCCCTCTCAATACGCCCAGGTGTGATCGACGCGTCGTGACTCACGCGCGTGATCACCAGCCGCGCTCGACCCACTCCTGGAGGTGTGGTCGCTCGGCACCGATGGTCGTGTCGACACCGTGGCCGGGGAGGACGACGGTGTTGGCGGGGAACGTGAACAGCCGGTTGTCGATCGATTCGATGATCGTGCCGAAGTCGCCGCCTTCGAACTTGGTGTTGCCGGGGCCTCCGGGGAACAGCGTGTCGCCGGTGAACAGCAACGGCGTGCCTTCGACCTGGAACGAGATCGAGCCCGGTGTGTGTCCCGGGTTGTGGATGGCGTGCAGGCGGAGGTTCCCGACCTCGATCACCTCGGCGTCGTCGAGGAACACGTCGTAGCCGACGTCTTTCAGCATGGGCGCGTCGGCGGACGTGACCGCCACCTCGTAGCCCGCCTCGCGCAGCGCCGGCACCGCCTGGATGTGGTCCCAGTGGCCGTGCGTCTCGAGCACCCGGCGAACGTCGAGGCGCCGGCACAGGTCGAGCAGTTGCTCGTGCTCGTTGGCCGCGTCGATCAACACCGAGTCGCCCGTGTCCCGGCAGCGGATCACGAACACGTTGTTGTCGTACGGGCCGACGACCAACTTGTGGACCTCGAGGTCGGCGTTCGCCCAATGGAGCGTCGTCATGCCGTCAGTGTCGCGCGTTTTCGGACAGAACGAATTGCCGCGCCGACGTCGGTGCACGAAATCGGACTGTCCGGAAATGCGGTTCAGCGGCGGCGGGCGACGGCCGTCAGCGACAGGCCGATCGGCATCGGAATCAGCCGTTCGAGCCGCAACGCCCAGGGCGCCACCCACCGATCGAAGAGTCGCACCTGTCGCCGGCTGTGCGACGCCGACTTGAGGATGCGGGCATTCACCCACCACCCGATCAGGCCGATCGGGTTCGTGTATCTCATCGACAAGACCTCGAGGTCGGCGTCGACGAACGCCTTGGACAGCTGCTTCTTCGAATACCGCCGATAGTGCCCGAGTGCCGAGTCGAGCGGGCCGAACGCGGCCTGCACGGCGGGAACGAAGATCAGCACGTGCCCACCAGGGACGATCGCCTCACGGAAGGTTCGGAGGGCCTCGACATCGTCCTCGATGTGCTCGAGCACGTTGACGCAGAAGACGGTGTCGAAGCGGTGGCTCGCGAGCTCTTGGGGGTCAGTGTCCTCGAGAAGCTCGTGCCGCAGGCTGAAGTTCGGGGCGTCGCGCATCGCCTGCCTGGCCAGAACCGCGCAGTTCTCGTTCGGCTCGATGGCGACGACCTCCTCGGAGATCTCGGCGAGCAGTCGACTCATGGTTGCGATGCCGCAGCCGACCTCGAGCACGCGTGCGCCGATGTGAGGCCGGAACAGATTGAACACGTGAGCGGTGTAGCGCGTGGCCTCCTGCATCGTCTCGAGGTCGTCGGCCGCGTAACGGTCCTGTGTTTGGGAGTGGCGGCGGTCCACGTGACTCATCAGCATCCTCAGCTTGGGTGGACAGCACGCAACCGCGTACGCCGGCGATGAGCGTACCGCCCGCTGCCCGGCGGCCGATCGATCGACACGCGAGTCACCCTGACCGTCACGACGAGACGATCTCGAAGCCCATGCTCATCGCCACGCCGATCTGTACCGGATCGAACGTCACGAAGCTGACCGGCGCGGGAAGCCGTGACGCGGCCGCAAGGTGAATGGCATCCGAGAGTCGGACGGGCTGCGCCCGCGCCAACGCCGCGGCGCCGTCGAGGCACCGCTGGTCGAGCGGCACGACGTGGAGGTGGTCCCACGCGAGGCGGATCGCGTCCTCCAGGTCGGACCGCAGCACCGGACTCGTCGGTGAGGCGGTCGATCGCCGGTAGGGCCTCGGTCAACGCCATCGCCGAGGCACACCAGATCGGGTCGCGCTCCAAGGCGTCGAGCACGACGGCGCGTTGGGGGCCATCGACGGCCAGCGCCAACAAGGCACTCGTGTCGAGCACGACGGTCATCCGCGCAGCTCCCGCAACGCCCGATCGATCCGCACACCCGACCAGATCGCCACCGGTGGGGGAGGACGCCACTCGCTCGTGCGGCGAGGTGCGACGAGCGAACCAGATGCCGAGCAGTTGCTCGAGCACCGGCGCTGCCTCGTCGAGTGGCCCCAGTTGGGCGACCGGCCGTCCGCCCGTCGTCACGATCGTCCGCTCGCCGTTGCCAGCGCGCCGTACGGCCTCCGCCAACTGCTGGCGCAGGGCTCGCACTCCGATCGTCGTCGCACCGGTGTCCACACGCGTACACAAGCAGACTTGCGACGGCGCCGCAAGCCAGATGACACTCAGGCCATGAACTTCGCCTTCACCGAAGAACAAGACGAGCTGCGCAACACCGTTCGCGCCTTCCTCGAGAGCAAGAGCGCCGAGTCGGCGGTCCGTGAGCAGATGGAGACCGAAGCCGGCTACGACGACGCGGTGTGGCGTCAGATGGCCGAGCAGATGGGGCTCCAGGGGCTGCACATCCCGGAGGCGTACGGCGGGTCGGGCTTCGGCTACGTCGAGCTCGGCATCGTGCTCGAGGAGATGGGCCGGGCGCTGCTGTGCGCGCCGTTCTTCTCGTCGGTCGTGCTCGCCGCCAACACCCTGATCCAGTCCGGCGACGAGGACGCCAAGCAGAAGTACCTGCCGGGCATCGCCAGCGGCGAGACGATCGCCACGCTCGCCTACACCGAACCGAGCGGCAAGTGGGACGAAGCGGGCATCACCATGCAGGCGAGCGGTTCGGGCGATTCGTGGGCGCTCACCGGCGAGAAGATGTTCGTGGTCGACGGCCACACCGCGAACCTGATCATCGTCGCTGCTCGCACCGATGCCGGCGTCAGCCTGTTCGCGGTCGACGGTGACGCGTCGGGTCTGACGCGCACGGCGCTGTCGACGATGGACCAGACGCGCAAGCAGGCTCGCCTGGAGTTCGCCGACACGCCGGCCACGCTGATCGGCGCCGATGGCGCAGGTTGGGACACGCTGTCGACGGTGCTCGACCTGGTGGCCGTCGGGCTCGCCGCCGAGCAGGTCGGGGGCGCCCAGAAGGTGCTGGAGATGGCCGTCGAGTACGCCAAGGTGCGCGTGCAGTTCGGCCGGCCGATCGGGTCGTTCCAGGCCATCAAGCACAAGTGCGCCGACATGCTGCTCGAGGTCGAGTCGGCGAAGTCGGCTGCGTACTACGGCCTGTGGTGCGCCAGCGAGATGAACGACGAGCTGCCGTCGGTGGCCTCGCTCGCCAAGGCGTACTGCTCGGAGGCCTACTTCCACGCCACCGCCGAGAACATCCAGATCCACGGCGGCATCGGCTTCACGTGGGAGCACCCCGCGCACCTCTACTTCAAGCGGGCCAAGAGCTCCGAGCTGATGTTCGGCGACCCGACCTACCACCGCGAGCTCCTCGCCCAGCGCATCGGGATCTGAGGTTCACGCCGGGCACGGCACCGCCCCCACCCGATGGCGGATCGGGCTCGGGACGCGGTCGACCGTCGAGCCGACGAAGTGCACGACGCCGTCGGGCCTCGTCAGTGTGATGACGCGGTCGGGCGTCATCGTCAATCGCCATCGGCCTTCGTGGACGAGGTGGTGGTGCGTCGAGCACAGCGGAGGCTGTCGCACGAACCTATGGAGCGCTTGGCCGCATAGTTCTGCTTGCTGGCGTGGCGGCGGATGCCGGTCAGGCGAGCCGGGTGTTGCGGAGTTTGAGGAGATTGTGGGCTGTGCAGATCAGCCGCCATTCGCTGCTGACAGCGGGCATCCCGCGGACGGTGAATCTGCGATACCCGAGGTTCGCCTTGATGTTCCCGAAGACCGGTTCGATGGTCTGGCTTCGCTTCTTGTAGAGATCGGCGTTGTCGGGCTCGGCGAGCTTGGAGTCCATCGCGGCGCGGGCGATCGATGGCTCGGTGGCTTGTCCGCGGAGGTGGGCGAGCATCGAGTTGACCCGGTTGTCCGAGACACAGAGTTCGTCGCTTGCGGCACGTCTGGAGATCTCCCCGCGAGCGACACGTTCGATCACCGGGATCCACTCGTCGGGTTCAGGTTCGGCGCGGTCGGTGAGGCGTTGCCCGTCACGACCGAAGTAGCGCTTGGTCATGTCGCGCACCCACGTGTAGGACACGCCGAGCATCTCGCCGGCCTTGCGTTGGGAGATCTCGCCTCGGTTGACCTTGGCCAACACGGCGAGCTTGTCGTCGTCGGGCTTGGCGGCGCGCCGCCACGACGACTTCTTGGTGGCGATCAACACGTTCGCCCCGGCGATGTCGGTGGTGCCGTTGGCGGCGGTCCAGTAGCCCGCGTCGGCAACCAACGCGCCAACCGCTGTGGCGGCGCCGGCGTCGGCGAGGTTCTCGATCACGGCAGTGGCGATCGGCACGAAGTGCGGCTGGTCGTTGGTCGTGGCTGTCACCTCGGCCGCGACCACGATCTGGCTGGCGGTGGCTGCTGCCTGGGCGTTGTAGCCCTGCAGCACACCCTTGGAGGCGTGGGCGATGATCCGCGAGTGCGGGTCGGTCGTGTTCGCCCGCCGCGGCGCCGCCCGTCGCGCCACGTCCGCCGACGGCTTCGGGCCAGTCGTCTTGCGGCCCGTCGCGGCCTCCTTGGCGGCACGCTCGGCCATCCGGGTGTCGTAATCGCGGGCGGTCTGTCGATCGAGTTCGTCCAACGCCGCACGAATCCGCTCGCGCCGGCCCCGCCCGCCGGACCACTCCGCCGGCAACTCGTCACCGCGTCGATCACCGAACAGGTTGTCCTCGGCAGCGTCGACGGCTTCGGCCTCAGCCAGGATCTCCTCGGCGAGCTGCTCGCGGTTGCGGTTGGCGAAGAACGAAGCGTCCGCCCCGAGCTTGGTGCCGTCGATCGCGACCAGACCGGTGTCGACCAGACCGGCCTTCACGCACAACGCCAACACCTGCCCGAACAACCCCGCGATCGCGGCCTGGTGACGGCGCCGGAACCGGGCCAGCGTGGCGTGATCAGGTCGCTGATTGGCGGCCAGCACCCGATACGCAACATCGTCAACGAGACGCCGCTCGATCCGCCGCGACGAACGCTCCCCAGTGCAATACGCGTACACCAGAACGCCGAGCATCATCGCCGGGTCATACACCGCGCCGCCGCGCCCGTCGACCCGGAACTCCGCGTAGAACGCCGCCAGATCCAGCTCGACGACTACATCAAGCACGAACCACACCAGATGGTCCTCAGGCAGCCAATCGGTCACCGACGGCGGCATCAGAAACAGCTGCTCGCGATCCCCTCCACGAACGTTCACGGCCATGACCCATCGTCGCCCGCAAACCCAAACGCGGGTGGGATAGTCGGGATTCGTGCGACAGCCTCAGACGGCAGCAGATTGGCGAGATCGGTCAGCGCTCCGACCTCCCACGGGATCACGTGGTGGATCCGGCAGTCGTCGAACGGCACCTGGCAGCCCGGATGACCGCAGGTCCGGTACATCTTGCGCAGCGCTCGTCGCTGCTCACGGGTGGCCGTGCGACGCTCGGCGCCGACGTCGATCGGGACGCCGTTGCCGTCGCAGACGATCGGGATCACGACCGCCTCGCACGCCAGCCGACGGATCGTCGCCGGTGGCAGGAACTCACCGTTCGACGTCTCGCAGATCGAGCGCTCGTGGATCCCGTTGAGCAGCGTCGGGATGTCCATGTGAAGGCACAGCTCGGGCACGTTGCGGTCGACGGCGCGGGCACCAGTCACCACGTCGACGAACGCGTCGGCGGCGAGACGCTCGAGCGCGATGCCCGCCGTGTCGTCGCGCTGGCGAACTGTGCCGAGGCGCGTGTCGAGTGCTGCCCAGACGGCGGCGCCACGCTCGGGGTCGAGCTCGGCGTGGAGTTGCCACATGCCGGTCTGGCGGTCGATCCAGCGCCGCACGTTCGAGCGCCGTTTCATCTCGTCGAGCCGCTTCTCGCCTTCGTCGCGGTCGAGCCGGCGGGCGAGATCGCGGCAGCGCCGGTCGAACGCCGACACCGTCATCGTCGCCGCCAGTCGGAGCAGCTCGGCCTCGCGCTCGGTGAGTTGCTCACGGGCGTCGCCGTCGAGGTGGCGGGTCGCGTTGGCGATCGCGTCGACGTGCCCCGTCGACACGCTGCCGTCGGCGAGGGCATCGGCGAACCCGGGGAGTGCTTCGCACACCTCGGCCCGGGCATCGGCGGCCCTGGCGTCCTTCGCCGATCGCCGGCCGTGATCGGACAGCATCTCCTCGGATGACTCGCTGGTGCCCGACGCCGCGAGCTCCCGGCTTCGTCGGGCGACCTGGACCTCGATGGCGGCGAGCCAGCTGCGTGCTCGCTCGGTGAGCCGAACGACCCGCGCCAGACCGTCGCGATCGCAGGCGGCCGGCTCGACGGCGAGGAGCTCCTCGATCGTCGTGCGGATGGATGGATCAGACACGAAGAACCTCCTACTCGGATTTGCAACGCGGGATCGGCGGATCGAGTGGAGGGGAAGTCGGTAACATCAATCGTACATACGTACCCCTCCTCACCTTTCTGTGGGTAGTTGGATGGTGATTCCGCCGAGGCAGAGGTGGATCATGGCGGTGAGGTGGTCGCCGTTGGGGTGGCCGTAGCCGCGTTTGTTGATGAGTCGGATCTTGGCGTTGATGCCTTCGAGGCGGCTGTTGGACAGTCCGTGTTCGACGGCGGCGATGATGCCGTCGAAGTGGCGGCGGATCTGGCGGGCGAGGTTGATGAATGGCTTGAGTCGTGATCGTTCTGCGGAACGACACCAGGCCGTGAGGTAGGCGCGGGCGTCGGCTGGTTCGATGGTCCGGTAGAGGTCGCGGAGTCGTTCTTTGAGCTCCCAGGCCCGCCACGAGCGCGTAGCGGTCGCGGCGTAAACGACGCAGCAGGGTGTGGTGGTCGGGTTCGAGTCGTTCGGCGCCGGCGCGGAGGGCGTAGCGGGTGCGGCGCCAGTCGCGGTCGCCGATGCCGTTGCCGGTGGAGCGGCCGTGGGTCTTGTAGACGGCGTCGAGGGCCAGGTTGGCCCAGCGGATGACGTGGAACGGGTCGAAGCACATGGGCTGCTTGGGGGATCGATCGCTGGCAGGGTTCCCGCCAGATCGTGGCCATGTCCATGCTGATCGCTTGGACCTGGGCGCAGCGTTGCGGGCCTAACAGGTCGAAGAAGCCCTGTAATGCTGCTTGGTTGCGGCCCTTGGCGACATGCAGCACACGGCCGGTGTCGTGGTCGGCGATCACCGTCAAGTACTGATGCCCACGTTTGTAGGAGATCTCATCGACACCGATGTTGAACACGTCCTCGAGCCGGTCGCTCGTCGAGATGATCAGCGACCACCCGGACCACGACGCCTTGCACCGTTTCCCACGAGATGCGCAGCAACCGACAGATGCTGGTCTTGTCGGTGCGCTGCGCGAGCCAAGCGATCAGGTCTTCCAGGTCGCGGGTCAGTCGCGCCCCGGGACGTGCCCACGGCACTTGTTCGGTGCGGACCCGCCCACAGGCCCGACAGCTCCACCCGCCAGATCTCAGCCTCGAGCCACAGCCCGACACGGACCGAGATCGAGGTGCCGCCAGCGGCGACGGGAATGGTCATAGCCGGCGGCTTGGCGTCCGCACGGACATCGATGTGTTCGCGCCCGTGGCTGGACCGTGACGACGACACCGTCGCCGGTGAACTCGACAGCGCGAACAGTCGCTCCAGCAACACGCAGAACCCGATTGAATGCAGTGCTGACGCGCACGTGTGCGACGCCTCCTTGGCTCGTTGTCTTGGTCGACTCCGAACCTAGGAAGCAGCTCTCACCCGTGCGCGTCTTTCACGTCCACGACCCAGCGCAGCAAACCCACATCCACCAACGACATCCCACCCACAGACCCCCCGCCGGGACCCACACAAACCCGCGGAGAGGTACGTACATACGTTCGAGAAGCCCGTCAAGGGTGCGACGAGGAATATCTCGAAATTCTCGCCGCGGGGTGTGACAGTGCGTCCTCGCAGGAGGGATCGCTAGCGTCGGCGACAGATGGACGCCACCACGATCGTCTTCTCGATCCTGGCGGCGATCGCGACGTTCGCGATCGCGGCCGGCGCGATCGGGCGTGAGGCACACCGCCTCGACGCCGTCGCTCCGCGTGCCGTGTACCAGATCGACGAAGCGGTCGACTTCGTGGCCGACCGGCTCCCTCCCGAGAGCCAGGCGCGCCTCACCCCGGCCGAGGTCGAGCAGTTGCTGGTGATCCACCTGCGCTGGCTGCATGCCAAGGGTCTGCAGCCCGATCGAGCGGTCGACCAGGTGCAGTCGATCGACGAGCAGGTCGTCATCAACGAGGACACACTCGTCGCCTACATGCTCGGCGAGGCCGAACGTGAGGGCGTCGATCTGCTCGACGACGTCGACGCCGTCAAGGTGTCGGAGGCCCACCTGCAGTACCTCGACGCGATCGGTGCGGTCGGCCCCGAGGCGGGCCTCGACGACGTGTTGTGAATCGCGTCTTCGGCGGGCCTCGACGACGTGCTGTGAGTTGCCGCTAACGGGGGTGCCGATCGTCGCAAACCTGGTGACAGGATCCGGCGCGATGTGCTTGACTGGTCAGACCAGAGAGAGGAGGTGGTCCAGCACATGATCGACAGTTGTTACGGGGCCCTGGAGGTGGTTGGCCGCTAGGCCGACGGGCTGGACCGCCTGGCGAATCCACGCCAACCCCCGCCGGTTTCGAACTGCCGCAGCTGGTCCCAGCGGCATCAGAAGGTTCGACCGGTCTACACAGTCACGTGAACGAGGGAGCGCGCCGCGCTCCCTCGTTCCGCGTCCGGATTAGCGTGACGACGTGCCTGCCAGGACTCCACAGAACGAGGATCTCGATCGGTTCCTAAAGACCTTTGATCGGCCATCCGTCGTCGGCGAGGTCGTCGCCGCCGGAGGAGGGGAACCAGCGCACGTAGCGCTGTGGCTCGATACGTATCTGAACGAGTGCTACGTCGCGTTGGAACTCGTACAGCCGCACCTCGTCCCCAGTGCTCGGATCCTCGAGATCGGTAGTGGCATCGGCGCATTCACGATCTTCTTGCGCGAGCACGGATACGACGTGACCGCCATTGAACCTGTGGGGGAGGCGTTCGACTTCATCGGTCTCGCTGGGCGGGCGCTCGCCGCGCAGCTCGGTGCTGCAGCCGTCGCATTGGACGTCACCGTTGAATCGCTCGCAGCAGATGTGCATGGCCGCTTCGACGTGGCATTCTCCGTCAATGTCCTGGAGCATTTGGAATCCGCAATCGGGGGACTCGATGCGATCAATTCCGTGATGGCGCCGGGTGGGGTTCAGGTGCACACGTGCCCGAACTACGCCGTCCCGTACGAGCCACATGTCGGGATGCCGCTCGTGCCGGTTCGACCGGCGGCGACGGCTCGCTGGTGGGCGAGGGACGTGGCCGACACTCCCATATGGAAGTCCTTGAACTGGGTCACGGCTCGACAAGTACGCCGGTGGGCGAAGACAACGAGGTCGCTCGGTCGAGCTGCGGCCGAGGGTGATGGTGGCTGCATTGGAACGTCTTGCGTGCGATCCGATGTTCGTGATTCGTCACCAGTCGCCTCTGGTGCGGATCGCGTCGAGTCGTCCGGTGCGAGCAGCCGTCGGGTGGCTTCCACCGACCCTGTCGACACCGATGGTGTTCACCGTACGTTGAGCCCGCTCGGTCAGCCGGTCGATACCGTGAGTGGCATGGATCGTCCGGGGCGTTTCGAGCACACACGCTTCCTCGGTGACAAGCGCACCCAACTCGTGTACGACCTCGATGCCTGGAGTGATGCGGCGGTGATCGACGAGATCGTCGGTTCCGAGGTCGGTACCTGTTTCGGGCCCGACACGCTGGCCGAAGCTCGCAACCGTGGTTACACACCCGCACGCCAGGGATCACGCCGGCTGCGCCGCAAGCCGCGGGCATGAACCGCACGTTCGACAGCTCCGGAAACAAGCTCGCCTACCACCTCGCGACACCGACTGGCCGTGGCGACGACTTCTCCGGCCTGATCCTGTGCCACGGCTTTCCGATCGGGCCACTCGACGCCCGTCGGTCGGCCGGCACGTTCCCCGAACTGGTCGATCGGATCGCCCACGATGTCGGCTACATCGGGATGACGTTCACGTTCCGCGGATGTGGCACCAGCACCGGTGACTTCTCCCTGCAGGGCTGGACCGACGACCTTCGATCGGCGATCGACCACCTGACGTCGACGACGGGTGTTCGCGAGGTCGTGCTGCTCGGGACCAACACCGGAGGCTCGATCGCGATCTGCGTCGGCGCCGATGACCCGCGGGTGTCGGCGGTCGGATTGTTGTCGCCCCGTGCCGACTTCGACGATTGGGCCGATCACCCCCGACGCTTCCTCGATCACGCCCGCGAGATCGGCGCGATCCGGACACCGGGGTTCCCACCATCGCTCGACGAGTGGACGCGGGCGTTCCGCAGGTTCCGTCCGGTCGCTGCCGCACGCCGCTTCGCCCCCCGTCCCTTGCTCGTCATGCACGGCGAGGACGACGAGAGCGTTCCGCCGAGCGACGCCCGCCAACTCGCCGAGGCGCACGGGAGCGCCGACCTGAGCCTCATCCAGGGGGCCGGACACCGGCTCCGCCACGACCCGCGGGCGATCGCCATCCTGCTCGGCTGGCTCGATCGGACCAAGAACGCGCAGCGCACCCAGCGACCGGTGACGAACGCCGCTGGCACGTAGCGCTCGGTATCGTGCTCAGTCGTGTCGAGCGCAGACTTCTTCGTCCACGACACCGCGATCGTCGAACCCGGCGCACAGGTCGGCGCTCGGAGCAAGGTCTGGCACCACTCGCACGTTCGTGGAACGGCGAGCGTCGGAGCTGATTGCATCCTGGGGAAGAACGTCTACGTCGATGCCGGCGTAGAGATCGGCAACGGGGTCAAGATCCAGAACAACGTCAGCGTCTATCACGGTGTCCACATCGCGGACGACGTCTTCGTGGGACCGTCGGTGACGTTCACGAACGACCGGGTGCCGCGGGCGTTCAACGACGACTGGGTCACCGTCGACACGTGGGTCGATGCGGGTGCTTCCATCGGGGCCAACGCGACGATCGTGTGCGGAACCCGGCTCGGGGAGCTCTCGATGGTCGCGGCCGGTGCGGTCGTGACCCGCGACGTGGCGCCCCACGAGCTGGTGGCGGGCACCCCGGCGCGGCGTCTCGGATGGGTGTGTCGGTGCGGCACCGTCATCTCGCGTGACGACGTCGCGCCCGCGGATCCGCAGTGTGACGCGTGTCGTGACACCGCGGGACCCAGCTGACCGCCGCCGGCCCGCTCATTCGAGCGGATGTCAGGCTTGTCGGGTGAGTTGCGCCGAATGCCAGCGGTACGCAGTCTCGACGATGTGTTGGAGGCCGTGCTTCGCCCGCCAGCCGAGCAATTCGGCGGCACGCGTCGGGTCGGCGTAGGTCGCGCTCGGGTCGCCGACGCGCCGCTCGATCACCTCATGGGGCACGGGACTGCCCGGCCACGGCGGCGATCGCGTTGAGCACCTCGAACACGCTCGAGCCGACCCCTGTCCCGACGTTCAGTGCAGTCGTGGCTCCCCCGTGGGCGAGGTAGTCGAGCGCCTTGACGTGGGCATCGGCGAGATCCTCGACGTGGATGTAGTCGCGGACGCACGTGCCGTCGGGCGTCGGATAGTCGTCACCGAACACCCTGAGCACGGGTGCGCCGAGCAGCACTGACTTCATGGCGAGCGGGACCAGGTTCTGGGAGAACTCCCAGTCCTCGCCGATGACGCCGTCGGTGCTCGCCCCGGCCGCGTTGAAGTAGCGCAGGCTCACCGCCCGCACGCCGTGGGTGACGCCGTACCAGGTCAGGATCCGCTCGACCGTCGCCTTGGTCTCGGCGTAGACGCTCTCGGGGTGGATCGCGGCATCCTCGGTGACCGGGACCGACTCGGGCGTCCCGTTCACCGAACACGACGACGAGAACACGATGCGCTCGACGCCGCCACGGTGCGCCGCCTCGACCAGACGGACGGTGCCATTGATGTTGTTGTGGAAGTACTTGGCCGGCTCTCGCATCGACTCGCCGACGTTCTTGTACGCGGCGAAGTGGACGATCGATTCGACACCTCGGTCGCGACAGAGGTTCTCGACCAGGTCCTCGTCGTTGATGTCGCCGACGACGAGCTCGGCACCCAACACCGCATCGGCGCTGTCCGAGCTCGAGCGTGTCGAGCACGACCACGTCTTGATCCGACTCGACGAGCGCGCGCACGGTGTGGGAACCGATGTAGCCGGCACCGCCGGTGACGAGAACGCTCATCGGCGTTGCACGATACAGGTTGGTGCGGATCACGTATCGGCGAGATCTCGCCAAGGTGCTGCTCAGCCCCCGCCCGAGCACCCCCGTAGCCGTATGGAACGGGGCTTGCAGGAATAGGCTCGTCGAGGTGACGGACCGCCACGACCTCCAGGAGTTCGTCCTCGCCCAGTTGAGACGTCTCTACCCGCTGGCGACCCCTCTTCGCATGCTTCTCGACGTCCTCGCCTGGTCGGCGGCGGCGGCGTTGGCGGTGTACCTGCGGTTCGACCTCTCGTTCTCGGAGGACGGGAGCACGAGGTTCTGGCGGGTCATCCCGCTGGTCGCAGGTCTGCAGATCCTGACCGGGTATTCCGTCGGCCTGTACCGGCGCCGCTGGCGCTACGGGTCGTACGACGAGGTCGCCGCGCTCGACGCTCACGGCCGCGATCACCACGACCGGTCTCTACCTCCTGAACGAGCACTACTTCTCGGAACGTCCCATCCCCCAGAGCGCCGTGCTCGTCGGTGGCGTTCTCGGACTCGTGCTGATGGGCGCCATCCGATACATGTGGCGTCTCGTGTTCGAGTGGTTGCGACGACCCACCGAGCGCACTGCGGAAAAGCTGCTCGTGTTCGGCGCCGGCGAGGGCGGGTTGCAGGTCGTCACGGCGCTGTTGCGCCGACGGTCCTCGCAGTACGTACCCGTTGCGCTGCTCGACGACGACCCGGCGAAGCAGCGCCTGACCATCTCGGGTGTCAGTGTGCTCGGCGATCGAACGGCGATCGCTCGTGTCGCGGAGCGAACCGGGGCCGAGATCCTGCTGATCGCCGTTCCGTCGGCGTCAGCGAAGACGATCAGGGACATCGCCGGCATCAGCGCGTCCGAGGCAGAGCTCCAGGTCAAGGTGCTTCCCGCCGTGAGCGAGTTGTTCGAACAACCGGTCGGTGTCGGCGACATCCGCGACCTGAGCGAAGCCGATCTGCTCGGCCGAGACCAGATCGAGACGAACGTCGAGGAGATCGCCCACTACCTCACCGGGAAGCGAGTGCTCGTCACGGGTGCGGGGGGCAGCATCGGGACCGAGCTGTGCCGCCAGCTCTACCGCTTCATGCCGGCCGAGCTGATGATGCTCGACCGCGACGAGAGCGCGCTGCACAGCGTCCAGCTGTCGTCCACGGGCAAGCGCTGCTCGACACGCCCGAGACGATCCTCGCCGACATCCGTGACGCTCCGGTCGTTCACGAACTGTTCCCGAACGGCGCCCACAAGTGGTGTTCCATGCCGCAGCCCTCAAGCACCTCCCATTGCTCGAGCAGTATCCGGTGGAGGCCTACAAGTCGAACGTCGTCGGCACGATGAACGTGCTGAACGCGGCGATGGACGCCGGCGTCGAAGTCTTCGTGAACATCTCGACGGACAAGGCGGCGAACCCGACCAGTGTGCTCGGCTATCGAAACGGGTCGCCGAACGGCTCACCTCCCACGTCGGCGATGTGACACCAGAAGGCACGTACATCTCGGTGCGGTTCGGCAACGTCCTCGGATCGAGAGGAAGCGTGCTCGAGTCGTTCCGGAGCCAGATCGACAGGGCGGCCCGGTGACCGTCACCGACCCTGAAGTGACCCGATTCTTCATGACCATCCCCGAAGCGGTTCAGCTCGTGATCCAGGCGGGCGCGATCGGACGCAGCGGTGAGGTTCTCGTCCTCGACATGGGTGAGCCGGTGCGCATCCACGATGTCGCGCGTCGCCTCGTCGCCCAGTCCGAGCGTGACGATCTCGATCGTCTTCACCGGGTTGCGACCTGGCGAGAAGCTCCACGAGGAGTTGTTCGGTGACCACGAGGTCGACGATCGGCCGTGTCACAAGCTGATCTCGCATGCGACCGTTCCTCCGCTGGCGTTCGACGCCGCGGTCGGGCACGAGGACGAGGCCAAGGAGTGGATGGCCGCCAACGGATGAGCGGCCGCATCCAGGTCGGCATCCCGGATCGACCGCTAGAATCGCCGCTCGTGTCGTCGCCAGCGCACGCCCGCCGACCGCCACGCAAGGACGACGCAGAACGATGATCCCGATCACGACGGTCCGATTCGGCCCCGACGAGGAGGCGCTCGTCCTCGAGGTGCTCCGCTCGGGTCAGCTCGCGCAGGGCGCCTACGTGGAGCGCTTCGAGCGCGAGTTCGCCGAGCTGCACGGGGTCGAGCACGCGGTCGCGGTCAACAACGGCACGACCGCGCTGGTCGTGGCGATGGAGGCGCTCGGGATCGGGCCGGGCGACGAGGTGATCACGACGCCCGTTCACGTTCGTCGCCACGCTGAACGCGATCCTCGAGGCCGGCGCGACGGCCCGGTTCGCCGACATCGGCGACGACTTCAACATCGACGCCGACAACATGCGCCGAGCTCGTCAACGAGCGGACGCAGGCGCTCATGCCGGTCCACCTCTACGGCTACATGGCCGACATGGCCGCGATCATGGCGGTCGCCGACGCCAGCGGGGCTGCCGTCGTCGAGGACGCCGCGCAGGCGGTCGGCGCCCGCTACAACGGTCGGCCGGCCGGCAGCTTCGGCGTCGGCTGCTTCTCGCTTGTACGCCACGAAGAACCTCACCACCGGCGAGGGCGGCGTCGTCACGACGAACGACGACGCGCATCGCCGATCGCCTGCGCCTGCTGCGCAACCAGGGCATGCGGCGAGCGCTACCAGTACGAGATCGCCGGGCACAACTACCGCCTGACCAACCTGGCCGCGGCTGTCGGCCTCCCGCAGCTCGCGCGCACTCGAAGAGGTCAACGAGCCGCGCGCAACACGAACGCCGACGCTCTTCGCGCCGGGCTGGCGGACGTGCCCGGTCTGGTGCTGCCGAGCGAGCCGGAGACGGGTCGCACCCACGTGTACCACCAGTTCACGGTCCGCGTCACCGGCGAAGCGCGCGGTCAGCAGGGACGAGTTCGTCGACGAGCTCACCGAGCGTGGCGTCGGCTGCGGCATCTACTACCCGAAGGTCGTCTTCGACTACGACTGCTACCGGAGCCACCCGCGGCGTCGTCATCGACGATGTCCCGAACGCCGACCGCGCAGCGACCGAGGTCGTCTCGCTCCCAGTGCACCCGTATCCTCGACGGTCAGCGATCTCGACACGATCGTCGACGACCGTGCGCGAGGTGCTCGGAGCATGAGCGACACGATCCGGCTCGCCGTCGTCGGTGCCGGGATCATGGGCAGCGAACCATGCCCGGGTCGCCCGAGCAGCTTCGTGATGTCGAGCTCGTCGCGGTCGTCGATCCGGACCGCGACCGCGTGGCCGCGGCGGCCGCGACGACGTCAGCGGCGATGGTCGGTTCACATCGACGACGTGATCGGTGCACATCGACGCGGCGGTGCATCGCCGTGCCGACGCCGATACCACGTCGAGCCCGCGGTGCGACTCGCCGAGCGCCGGGGTCCACCTCCTCGTCGAGAAGCCGCTGGCGCCGAGGACGTCGACTGAGGCACAGCAGATCGTCGACGCGCTGCTCGGCATCCGGCGTCGTGCTCGCCGTCGGCCACGTCGAACGCTTCAACGCTGCAGTGGCCGAGCTCCCGAAGTTTCTCGATCGAGCCGATCCACATCGAGGCGTCACGCGATCAGCCCCTACTGCGCACGGGTTCCCGACGGCGTGATCTTCGACCTGATGATCCACGACCTCGACATCGTCGCTGCTCGCTCGCGGGTGAGGATGCGAGCGTCGTCGACGCATCGGGCGTCGCCCGCGCGGTCAAGGGCGAGACGGAGGACCTGGCGTCGGTGACGATGCGCGTTCTCGACGGGCCTGACGGCGACGTTCAACACCAGCCGACTCGGTCAGCAGAAGATCCGCACGATCGAGATCACCCAGGCGGAGAGCGTCATCGTCGCCGATCTCGTCCGTCAGGACATCACGGTCCACCGGATGACGCAGCCACGAGTACCTCTCCGACGAGGGCACCCGATACCGGCAGTCGAGCGTCGTCGAGATCCCGTTCCTCGAAACCCGTGGCGAGCCGCTCGCCCTCGAGTTGCAGCACTTCGTCGAGTGCATTCGCACCGGAGCGACGCCCAGGGTCGACGGAAATGTTGGCGTTCGCGCGCTGGCACTCGCCGAGCTCGCCGAGTCGGTCGTGAGTCGATCGTGAGCAACCCGAGCCCGGCGCGATTCGAAGGATCCCGGCCGTGAGGATCTGCGTCGTCGCCCTCGGCAAGATCGGCCTGCCGCTCGCCGTGCAGTGCGCCATGAAGGGTCACGACGTGATCGGCGCCGACGTCAACGCCGGCGTGGTCGCCGACGTGACCGCCGGTCGTGTTCCGTTCCCCGGCGAGGCGAACCTGCCGGAGTACCTGGCCGAGGTCGTCGGAAACGGACGGCTGCGAGCGACCACGGACACGACCGCGGCTGTCGCCGACGCTGACGTCGTCGTCGTGGTCGTGCCGCTGGTGGTCGGCGACGACCTGGTCCCTGACTTCCGCGCCATGGACGCCGCGAACGTCGGCGATCAGTGCCGGGATCCGTCCTGGCACGCTCGTCAGCTACGAGACCACGCTCCCGGTCGGCACCACGCGCGGTCGGTTTGCACCGGCGCTCGTGGCCGGCTCGGGCCTCCGTCTCGGCGACGACCTCTTCGTGTGCCACAGTCCAGAACGCGTCTTCTCCGGCCGGATCTTCGAGGACCTGCGCAAGTACCCCAAACTGATCGGTGGCCTCGACGACCCGTCCTCCAAGCGGGCGGCCGAGTTCTACGAAGCCGTGCTCGACTTCGATGAGCGGCCCGATCTCGCCCGAGGGAACGGCGTGTGGGACCTGGGGTCGGTGGAGGCTGCCGAGCTCGCCAAGCTTGCGGAGACGACCTACCGCGACGTCAACATCGCGTTGGCGAACACGTTCGCGATGTACGCCGACTCGATCGGCGTCGACGTCTTCGGCGTGATCGAGGCGTCGAACAGCCAACCCTTCAGTCACGTCCACCAGCCCGGGATCGCGGTCGGCGGTCATTGCATCCCCGTCTACCCGCGCTTCTACCTGAGCGGTGACCCGTCAGCCTCGCTCGTCGCCGTCGCGCGGGACGTCAACGAGACGATGCCGGGCTATGCGGTGTCCGTGCTGTCGTCGATGCTCGAGTCGATCGCAGGTCGGTCGCAGGGTCGAAGGTCGCGGTCCTCGGTGCGGCGTACCGCGGTGGCGTCAAGGAGACCGCGTTCTCCGGCGTCTTCCCACTCGTTCGTCGGCTCGCCGAGGTCGGTGCGGTCGTCGGTGTCCACGACCCGCTGTACACCGACGACGAGCTGCGTTCACTGGGGTTCGAGCCGTTCCATCTCGGCGAGCGATGCGATGCGGCGGTCGTGCAGACCGACCACGCGATCTACCGGACGATCGGACCGATCGACCTGCCGGGAGCGAAGGCCATCGTCGACGGTCGTCGTGTGCTGTCGGCGGGCGAGTTCGCGGCGGCGGGCGTTCCAGTGCGGGTACTCGGTGGTCTCGGAGGCTGAGCTCACCGGCCATACGACCGACGTCTTCGATCGGGTTCCGTCGCGCTGGATCGATTTGTCCCTCACGTGGCTCGAACGCGGGTATGCCGTGTTTCTCCTCGCGGCCTTGACGCAGGGACCGGTCCTGTCGCTGTGGTGGCGGACCACGCAGGCCGGCCAGGCGTCTGGCGACTTCGCCATCGCGTCGACGTACACCGCGATCCAGATCCCCGCCGTGTTCCTGCTGGGCCGGCGATTCGACCGGGTGCACCTCCCGATGGGCGTCGTCGTCCCCTTCGCCCTGCTCGTCGGGTGGTTGGTCGCGTCGACGTTCTGGTCGACGCTGCGGATCGACACCGCCGTCGCGGCGACGTCGCTGGCAGTCACCACGATCGTCGGGCTCTACCTCGCGGTCTCGTTCGAGGTCCGAACCCTGATCGCCATCGTGCTCGTCGCCATGCAACCGGGACTCATCGCCTCGGAGTGGGCCCTGCAACGCGAGTGGCCCGAGGCGTACGAACTGATCTCGAGGGACTGGGCGGGGATCTACTACAACCGGAACTCACTCGGTCCGCCCGCCGTCATCGGGATGATCGCGGCCGCGGTGCTGATCTGGCTCCTCGTACGGACTCGGCCGCGCGCGTGGCCGGTCGGTGTCGTCGTCCTCGTCGCCGTGTTCGCGTTCGACTTCCGTCTCCAAAAAGGCGGCGGATCGGCGACCGCGTGGGCGGTGGTCGCCGTGTTCGCGATCGTGTTCGTGGGATGGTCGCTCATCGCGTTCTGGCGTCGACGCGAGGGACTGCCGTTGACCAGGGCCTTCGGATGGGCGTACGTCATCGGGCTCTTCTCGATCGCCGTCGTCGGGCTCGTGCTGCGCAACGTGATCTCGAGCATCCTCGGGAGACCGGCGGGATTCGACGGTCGGGTGGAGTACTGGCGGGTGAGTTGGGACGGCGTGGAGATTCATCCGCTCCGGGGTTGGGGCTGGCTCGCGGCGTGGCGGACGCCGTCGTTTCGCACGATGCTTCCGGTCGAGTTGGCGAACGAGCTCTGGTCGCACAGCGCGTTCCTCGACGTCCTGCTCGGCGGAGGGCTCGTCGCCGGCGTCCTCTTGGTGATCGGGCTGAGCCGGGGCCTGGTGAATGCTGCCCTGTTCGCGTCGAGCGATGCATTGGTCGGGGCGTGGCCACTCGCCATCGCGACGGCGATCCTCGCCGCGTCGACGCAGGAGTCCTTCATCATCGGCAACCATTTCTATTGGGCGTTGCTCGTCGCTGCGTGTGTCGTTCCGCTCGGGCAGCCGCTGTCCGCGACACGTGAGACCGAGCCCCACGACCCGGAAGGCGAACGTGCATGACCGCGCTCAGCTACCGCATGTGCTCGTACTGCGTCATGGACACGACGGTTCCCGACATCGAGTTCGACGACGATGGTGTCTGCAACTACTGCCATCTCTACCGCCGGCGGACGGGAGCCGAGTTGCGCTACGACGCGGCGGGCCAAGAGCGCCTGCACGAGTTGGTCGCGCGGATGAAGGCCGATGGCAAAGGCCGGCCGTACGACTGCATCCTCGGCGTGAGCGGCGGCGCCGACTCCACGTACGCGGCGTACCTCGCGAAGGCCAAGCACGGTCTTCGACCACTCGCGATCCATGTCGACAACGGCTGGAACAGCGAGCTTGCGGTGCAGAACATCGAGCAGACCCTGCGGCGGCTCGACATCGACCTGTCGACGAACGTGCTCGACTGGGAGGAGTTCCGAGATCTCCAGAAGTCGTTCCTCCGGGCGGGCATCGCCAACGCCGAGATCCCGACGGACCATTCGATCGTCGCGACCCTCTTTCGTGAGGCGCGGCAACACAAGATCAAGTACGTCGTCACCGGGAGCAACCTCGTGACCGAGGCCGTACTTCCCGATTCCTGGATGCACGACGCGTACGACCTGCGGTTGATCAAGTCCGTGCAACGACGATTCGGCAGCGTCAAGTTACGCACGTTCCCGACCTTGAGCTACACGCGCCTCGGACTGATGCTCGGCGTCCAGGGCTACAAGTTCGTCAACCTCTTGAACTTCGAGCCCTACGTGAAGTCAGACGTCAAGGAAGTGCTCGCCAAGGAGCTCGGATGGCGTGACTACGGCGGGAAGCACTACGAGTCGGTGTACACGAAGTTCTTCCAGGGCTGGATCCTTCCCGAGAAGTTCGGTATCGACAAACGGATCGCGCACTACTCCAACCTCATCCTCGCCGGACAGATGTCGCGCGCCGAGGCCCTCGAGTCGTTGCAGGAACCGTCGTATCCCCCGGAGGACGTCAAGCGCGACGAGGAGTACGTGATCAAGAAGCTCGGGTTCAGCGAGGAAGAGTTCGCGACGATCATGGCTGCCTCGCCGCGGTCTGCCACCGACTACCCGAACGGTGCGTGGGTCAAGCGGACGTTCGGCTTCTTCGCCCGGTTCGCTCGTCGCCGAGCGATCCGGTGAGACGATGACATCTCGGACTCGTCTCAACGTCCACATCTATCCGAGCACGTTCCGCTTCGAGAGCAGGATGCTGAAGACCACCCGTTCGGCGCTCGACAGCGGCGCGATCGACGAGGTGCTCATCATCGCTCGATGGGAACCGGGTCTCGACGAGGATGCCGTCATCGACGACCACCGCCGCGTCCGTCGTCTGCGCAGCCGAGCGCGGAGCGGATCCCGGGGGTCGTCGGCCGTCTCCTCGGCCTCATCGAGTGGCAGGTACGAGCGGCGCTCGTGATGATCCGGGCCCGCCCGGCAGTCGTCAACCCGCACTCTCTCCCGGTGCTTCCCGCCGCCGTCGTGACTCGGGTGTTCACCCGCGCCCGGATCATCTACGACACCCACGAGCTCGAGAGCGAGACGATGGGTGCGTCGGCCGTGCGGCGGCGCGTGGGACGCCTCCTCGAGCGTGCGTTCGTCCCGATGTGCGCGGCGATCGTCGTGGTGAACAACTCGATCGGGGAGTGGTACCGGCAGCGGCATCCACGCGCGAGGGTTGTCGTCGTTCGCAATGTCCCGCCGCGCACGTTCGTCCCAGGCGCGCCGAGCACCCGACTCCGCGACTTGTGCGGCATTCCCGTCGACCACCTGCTCTTCCTGTATCAAGGCACCATCGGCGAAGGTCGCGCGGTGGGACTCGTGCTCGATGTGTTCGAGCGGGCGGCGCCTGATCGGCACGTCGTCTTCCTCGGCTACGGCGAGCTCGAGGACGACGTCCGGCGCGTCGCGGCGAGCCACTCGAACGTCCACTTCCTGCCCGGTGTGGCGCCGTCCGATCTGCTCGACTACACGTCGTCAGCCGACGTCGGTCTGTGCCTCATCGAGAATCGGTGTCTCAGCTACTACCTCTCGCTGCCGAACAAGCTGTTCGAGTACATCGTGGCGGGGGTGCCGGTCATTGTCAGCGCGTTCCCGGAGATGACGGCAATCGTCGAGTCGACTGGCAGCGGCTGGGCGATTCCTGTGCGAGCCGACGACCTCGAACGGTTGGTCGGGTCACTCGACCGGCCCGAGGTCGAACGCCGCGCGGCCGCCGCGCGGACGGCCGGCGGATCCCTGACGTGGGAGACAGAGGCGTTGCCGCTGATCGACCTCTACCGGGACGTCGTTCGTTCCTGACGCCCATACCGAACCCGGACTTGCTCGGTATCGTGCGACCGACCCCGCAATGGATGACAAGAGGAGATCGATGTGTATCAGCGGCCGCGTGTGATGCCTGTGCTGCTCATGGGCAACGCCGGTCTGGTGAAGACGCAGCGTTTCGAGAAGCCGAAGTACCTCGGTGACCCGATCAACACCGTGAAGATCTTCAACGACAAGGAGGTCGACGAGTTGGTGTTGCTCGACATCCTGAGCACATCGCGGGGCCGGCCGATCCAGTTCGACGTCATTCAGGAGATCGTGTCCGAGGCGTTCGTTCCCGTCACCTACGGGGGCGGAGTGCGCTCGGTCAGCGACGTCTCGAGGCTGCTTGCGCTCGGCGTCGAGAAGATCTCGCTCAACACGGCCGCGACCGACGATCCGAAGCTGCTCGGCGATATTGCCGACCGTTTCGGGTCGTCCACACTGGTCGTGTCGATCGATGCCGCCAAGCGTCGGCGCCGTTACGAGGTCATGACGTCGAACGGCACACGAGGAACGGGTCGCGACCCGGCGACCTTCGCGTCCGAGGTCCAGCGCCTCGGTGCCGGAGAGATCCTCATCAACAGTGTCGATCGCGACGGCACCATGGAGGGCTACGACATCGAGTTGCTCGCGCAGGTCTCGAGCGCGGTGACGGTTCCGATCGTCGCGTGCGGTGGAGCGCGGTCGGTCGAGGACTTCCGCCTTGCCGTCTCGAAGGGTGGTGTTTCGGCATGTGCAGCGGGCGCGATGTTCGTGTTCCAGGGACGTCACCGCGCCGTCTTGATCAGCTTCCCCAGCCAGGAGGAGCTCGACCGCGCATTCGGAGTGCCGGCGTGACGACAGCCCCGGTCGCGTACCGGATGTGTACCCGGTGCGTGATGGACACCAGCGATCCGGCGATCGAGTTCGACGATCAGGGACGCTGCAACCACTGCACCAGTTACGACGAGCAGATCAAGCTGTTCGTGAGCACCGACGCCGAGCGCCACGAACGCCTCGACCGGCTCGTCCGTCGGATCCAGGCCGCCGGGAAGGGCAAGCCGTACGACTGCGTGATCGGCCTGTCGGGCGGCGTCGACAGCTCGTATCTGGCGTTCTACGTGGTCAGGGAGCTCCACCTCCGTCCGCTGGCGGTCCACCTGGACAACGGCTGGAACTCGAACCTGGCCGTCAGCAACATCGAGCGCATCGTGCGCCAGCTCGACATCGACCTGTACACCGAGGTGCTCGACTGGGAGGAGTTCCGGGACCTTCAGGTGTCGTTCCTGCGCGCCTCGACGCCGGATTCCGAGATCCCGACTGACCATGCGATCACCGCGATCCTCATGCAGCAGGCCGCCCGCAACGGCGTGAAGTTCATCCTCGGAGGATCCAACGTCCGCTCCGAGGGAATCATGCCGGTCGCGTGGTCGCAGGGCATGCGTGACCTGCGCTACATCGAGGCGGTCCAGAAGCAGTTCGGCAGCGTCGAGCTCGACACCTTTCCGCGGTTCTCGATCCTCGAGTTCGCCTATCGCAAGGTGCGCGGTCAGCGCTGGATCCACCTGCTCGACTACATCGACTACCGCAAGGCGGATGCCGTCGAGATCCTCCAACGCGAGCTCGGGTGGGAGCCGTATCCGGCGAAGCACGGCGAATCGGTGTACACCCGCTTCTTCCAGAACTACATCCTTCCCAGGAAGTTCGGGTACGACAAGCGCCGGGGTCACCTCGCCAGCCTGGTGTGCGCCGGCGAGCTGTCCCGTCACGATGCGTTGGACCAGCTCGCCAAACCGATCGCGCCGGAATCCGACATGGAACAGGACCGGGAGTTCGTCGCCAAGAAGCTCGGTCTCTCGTTGACCGAGTTCGACGAGATCATGGCCCTGCCGCGCAAGACGATGTTCGACTACCCGAACTACGAGACGGTGTGGTGGCACCGTGTGATGCGCTGGGTCTACCGCTTGCCGCGCGCGATCAAATCGATGCGGCACCGATGAAGGCTGGTCGCGTCGTCATCATGATGGCGAGCACGATGACCAACGAGCCGCGAGTGCGACGCCAGGCCGCCGCGCTCGCTTCGGCAGGCGTCGAGGTCGTGGCGATCGGCGCCAAGGCCGACAGCGGTGACCTGACACGTGAGCACCTGCCTGGCCTGAACGTGGTTCGCACCGACACCATCGATGTCAGGCTCGTGCGCCGCCTCAAGCGGCTCATCGCCGCACGATCGACGGACGAGATCGAACGCGAAGCGACGGGGAGCGAGGTACCGGAGTCTGTGCCGACGGAACGTCGCGACTGGATCGGCGACATCCGCACCCTTGTCAGCTGGGTGACGGCTGCGCCGGTGTTCTTCTGGCACGGCTGGCGAGCACACGGCGACCTCTACCACCCTCACGACATCCCGCCGCTGCTCCCCGCGTTGGCGCTCGGCGCGCTGACGAAGCGCCCCGTCGTGTACGAGTCGCACGAGTACTGGTGGGCGAAGTTCCCCGACCGCCCGATGTCGCGTCGCGTCGCCCGGTGGCTCGAACGTCTCGCGTTGAGGTCGGCGGCGGATGTGATCGTCGTCAACGACACGATCGCCGACAAGATGGCGGCCGACTATCGGACGCGGCGACCGTCGGTCGTGATCAACGTGCCACGTGCCGATCCGGTCGAAGTGTTGCGGCCCCGTCAGCCGGGCGAGCCGTTGGAGATCCTCTACCACGGCATCGTCGTCGACGGGCGCGGTGTCGAACACGCGCTCGAGGCGATCGCGCGCGCGACGCAGCCGGTCGTGTTGACGATCCGAGGCTCTGGCGACCTGCTGCCCGAACTGCGTCGCCGTGCCGCCCAGCCCGATCTCGCCGGCAGAGTGCGGTTCGAGGAGCCGGTGCCTCTCGACGATCTGATCGCGTCGGCATCGACGGCGCACGTGGGGCTCCTGACGTTCGATCGCGCACGTGGCTACGAGGTCGCATTGCCCAACAAGCTGTTCGAGTACATGGCCGCCGGGCTCGCCGTCGTCGCCACGGACCTGCCCGAGCTGCGCCGAGTCGTCGAGCAGTTGCACAACGGCGTGCTCGTCGACAGCCCGACGCCTGAATCGATCGCCGCCGCCCTCGACGAGCTGGCGTCCGATCCCGAACGGGTCGATGCAATGCGCGCTTCCTCGCTCGCCGGCGCTCGCACCGCGTATCATTGGTCGCACCACCGGCAGCGTTTCCTCGACGACTATCTGCCGCTGCTGCGAAGGGCTCCCAGATGATCATCGTCGACTACGGCACCGGCAACCTCGGATCGGTCGTCAACATGCTGAAGCGGATCGGTGTCGACGCTTCGGTGTCGTCGGATCCGGCCGTGATCGCCGAGGCCGACAAGATCATCCTGCCCGGCGTCGGAGCGTTCGACACCGGCATGCAACACCTCAACGAGCGGGGCTTGATCGAGCCGCTCACCCACGCCGCCCAGGAGCGGCGGGTTCCCGTGCTCGGCTTCTGCCTCGGCATGCAGCTCCTGTCCGGATCGAGCGAGGAGGGTCAGCTCCCGGGCCTCGACTGGATCCCGGGTCGCTGCGTCAAGATCACCCCGTCGGATGAGCTCCGGGTGCCGCACATGGGGTGGAACCGACTCGACGTCCACCGCGAGCACCCCCTGCTCGCCGCGATGGAGCCCCGCTCGCGCTTCTACTTCGTGCACTCCTACCACGTCGTGTGCGACGACGATGCGGATCTCGTCGCGACCACCGACTACGGCGGCGCGGTCACGGCTGTCATCGCCCGCGACAACATCTGGGGCACGCAGTTCCATCCGGAGAAGAGCCACAAGTTCGGCATGCGTCTGTTGTCCGTGTTCGCATCCGATCGCGGTGCGGTCGGCGCGGCCGGACGGCTCTGATCACTCGGTCTACGCCGGCTGCGCCGGCCTGAAGCCGCTCGCGCCGTGACGCGATCCGTCGTAGCGAGCGCAACGAGTAGCCACCGGCGGGAACGAGCAGGCACGCGCTCACCACGACGGCAACACGAGTCGACGCGACCTCCTGGACCACACACGGCACGAGGAGCGTCAGACCCGCCAGGAGCACCAGCTCCCGTAGCCGCCGAGCGTGTGGACGCGTGAGTGAGCTCGCGGTGAGACGGTCGAGGATCAGGACATAGCCGACGGTGGACGCCACGAAGAAGGGCCCGATACCGGCAAACCCGAAGGCCGTCACACCGATCAACGTGCCGGCGAACCAGAGCAGCGACCCCCCGACCTCGGCGACGAGGCGTCGTCCGAGGAGGGCGCGGGCGAGCAGGCTCGTCGTCAGCACGCTGCCGACGATCCGGAACAGGTCGCCTGCGAGGCGCCACCGCAGGAAGCCCTGGGCGGGGATGAACTCACCCGAGAACAGGATCGTCAGGACCGGCACGGCGAGCACCATCAGCGTCAGTGCGAGCGGGACGTAGAGGGTGATGAACAGCCGGATCTGTTCGACGACCTGCCCGCTGAACTCCTCCTTGTCCGAGGCGGCCCGGGTCAACCGCGGGAACAGGTCCTGCTGCACGGCGAGCGAGACGGCCACGGTGTAGCCCTCGGCGATCACGAGAACGCTCCGGTAGTGGCCGACCGTCGCTTCGCCGAGCTGTTCGTTGATCAGGACCACCGTTGCGATCGTGATCAGCGCGCCGAGCAGGTTGGTTGTCACCACCTTGGCGCCGAACCGCGAGAGACGCACCGAGTCCTTGTATCGATCCCGCCCGTGGACTCGAACCTGTCGGAGGACGCGCAGGGTTGATCGGCGCACGCACCAGGTGATGACGAACACGAGCAATGTG
Organism: Ilumatobacteraceae bacterium; assembly: GCA_963722415.1. GTDB lineage: Bacteria > Actinomycetota > Acidimicrobiia > Acidimicrobiales > Ilumatobacteraceae > JALOLG01. The sequence goes on along the minus strand of CAVRNI010000057.1, from coordinate 237,117 downwards.
CTCAGGAAGAGCCCGGCGATGATCCCCTCGCGACCGGCTACCGCGAAGCAGATCCCGTTGACGATCGGACTGACGAAGCACGTCGAACCGGCGGCGATGGCGATGGCACGGATGCGACGAAACGAGGCAAGGATGCTCTGTTCGAGCACGGTCATCGCGCTGAAGCCGCTCGAGATCGTGACCACGAGGAGATCGAGGGGCTGTGACGAGGGTCCGAGGAGGAGGTCGGAGACGAACGGAGCGGCGATGATGGAGGCGACCGACATCACCACCAACACGCCCGCGATCACCGCTTGAGCGGATCGGATCGCGGCTGCGGCAGCGGGCAGATCCGATGTCACGATCGATGCGTCCGAGATGGGCGACCAGCGCGGCGCCGACGCCGAGCCCGACCACGAGGCTGGTCATGGACTGCAGCGACAGTGCAAGCGCGAGCGCGCCGACCCCGTCGTCGCCGAGCATCACTGCGGCCACCTTTTGCGACGCGATGCCTGCGACGACGGTGAGTGCCGACGAGCCGCCGAGGATCGTCAGGGCCGCGAGCGGGCTCGACCGTGGCAGGACGACGTGTGGCGCCGACTCGGGTTCGACGGGATCGTGAGGTGGGATCATGGCGCTCGATCACCGATCACCGGAGGGCGCGAGATGCCCGACGATCCCGCGGTGGCTTCAACCGAAGATCCGTCGGGTGTCGCCGATCGTGTTGCCGACGAGCAAGGCACCGATCACCTGCCCGCCCGTGGTGTTCACGGCATGCGCCGCGGCGACCAACGCGTCGGAGGTGCAGGTGCCGATCCGGGCGAGAAGCACGGTGCCGTCGGTCGACGTCGTGTCGTCCGACGCCCATGGTTCCGTTGCCGTCGACGGGGTTCTCCATGACGACGATCTTGCGACTCGCGTCTCCATCGGGGTGGTCGTGACCGGCACCTTCGCCTCGCGTGAGCAATCGTTCACGGACAGCACTGGCAAACGCGTCAGGATCGACCGATCCGCCGACTGGCATCACCCGCACACGGTCGAAACGATCGGTGAGGGCTGCGACGGCGTCGACACCGACCCCCTGCGTGCGCCCCTTGTCGGTGTAGACCGCACCGAGGAACGTGCCGTCTCCGATCGCGAACTCGACGTCGTACATCGTGCGGACCCGCTTGTCGAGGAACGCCGCGATGCCGATCCCCGCGAGTGCGATGACGGCGCCGGCGACGAAGCCGAACAGCCCGCGTAGGAGCGAACTACCGCCACCGACGTTCGTCGCAGCGTCGACGTCCAGAACGCGGACCGCGCCGGTGACGGAGGCGTCGAAGTCGTTCAACAACGCCGCCCGGCCAGTGGCGTCCAACTGGTCACGGACGACCTGCTGCCGCTCGGCCTTGATGGCGTCGGCCACGGCCGACTCAGGATCTTCAACCTGCTCCAGACGTTCGTCGACATCGGCGAGCCGGTCGGCGAGTTGGAGCAACTGTGCCTCTACCACGCCCACGAGCCGTGGCAACGGATCGTCGCATCGACTCCGCCCGGATCGCGGAGAACGCGTCCACGTATCCATTCGCCGCCGCGAGCGCCTGCTCGTCGGTGACTCCGCGTGACACGATCCGCACGGTCTGGCTACCGCTATCGGCCTCGACGTCGACGTCGGGACTGAATCCGATCGCCTCCGCGACTGCCGCATCGGTCTCGTCCGACCGAAGCCGCTGCACCTCGGCGGTGAACGTCAGGTCGCGGGGGAGCAGCAGGACGTCGGTGGCGGCGAGCGGGCCGGATTCGTCAGCGGCTGCGACGCGGATCGTGCGCACGGCGGCCGGATCCGGCGCGCTCACGACGGCGACCGCGGCAGCGAGCAGGCCCGGCCGACGATCGGAACGAACCACCATCGTCGGAGGGTGGTGGCGTACCTGCGGAGGTCGGGTTCGTCGTCGCGGAGCACTGGTCAGCTACTTCCCAGCACGGAGGTGCCTGTCAGGGGCCGGGTGGTCCGTGTCCCTGAGTCACGTCCCTGCTGTCTGTGCTCGACGTGGTGCGCACGCGGAGCGTGCGCACGACGGCGACGATACCGACGAAGACGACCAGGTCGAGCGCGCCCAGTGGCCCGGTCAGCACCGAATCGAAGATCGATGTTGAGTTCAGGATGACTGCTTGCGAGGCGAACACGGCCAGCAGGGCCTCGCGAAGGCCGAGGATCGAGATGTTGTCGATGAGCGTCTGCAGGAACGCCAGCGCGCATCCGAGGAAGAGACAGATCCCGACGACGCCGAACCAGCCACCCTCAGCCCAGGCGGTGGCGTGAAAGGCGCCGTTCGCCGACCCGCTCAGCCCCATGTTGTCGGGGCGCATGAATCGGTAGACACCTGCCGGGAGGTCGAAGGTCCCGCCGGGAACGAGCTTGCTCACGAACGGCAGCGAGCGCCCCCAGAGGAAGCCACCGCTGTGGTCCGGCGCCCATTCGAAGTAGTTGTACGCGGTCTCCGCGGGACTGATGAAGACCCGTTTGGCGATCGCGTTCGAAAGTGTTCCAACGGTGTTGCCCTCACCGTTGGTGACCTTGGTGGCGAAGTACGGGAACGCCAACGCGAGCGCGCCCACGGGGATGAGCGAGCGGAGGCGGATGCGCTGGACTCGAGCTGAACCAGGCGACGGCGAGCACGATGACGAAGCGGGCCGCCGGGCTCTTCTCGAGCGTGGCCATCGCCGCGAACAGCCCGAGGCCGACCGACGCGACCATGAGCACCAGCGTGGACAGGCGACGGTCGTATCGGAATCGGACCAGGCTCGCGGCCGCGAGGAAGGGAAATCCGTAGGTGCGCACGAAGGCGAAGGCGTAGACGGGGAGGCCTTCGCCGAGCTCGCGGAACGCCTCCTGGCGCTGGGCGAGCAGCGAGGTGTGGTCGTCGCCCTGGAGCGCACTGACGAGGGGCACGGAACCGGCCACTGCGAGATACAGGATCAGGAATCCGACGCAGAAGGCGAACAGCGCCCACAGGGCCGTGCGGGTCACGATGCTGTCGGACTTGACACGGTCGACGGTGATCCTGCGTCGCGGCGCCCCCAGGTGCCGGAACGCGACGAGCCCGATGAGCGTGAGCACCGGCGCCAGGCTGGTGGCCGCAAGGAACGTGTACGCGGCTCTTGGTTGAGCGTCGACCCGCTCGGTGAAGATCGTCGGCGTCCCCAGCAGCACCATCGCCGTGTATCCGGCGACGAAGACCGCGGCGAGGTCGAATCGCGCCAGCGAGAACTGGTCGGAGCAGGCGCCGACCACCGCCTGCGCGAGCACCGACGCGCTGACGACGAGCCACCCGAGGAACCACGTACTCGAGATGTGACCTGTCGTGAGCTGCCACGTGAGCTGCACCGCGAGGACCGGTATCCCAGCGAACACCAACCACCAGCGGCTCTCGAACGGGCGGCGCGGCACGCGTCGCTACGCTAGCAGACCACCTGCTCGTCCGGTCGGAGAGACCACGCCCGGCGTCGATCGAGGCGGTAACCTTCCGTGCTCATGCGAGTCCCATTTTTCCGTTATGGCGCGATGTTCGCCATGTACGAATCCGAGTACCGCCAGGCGATGGACGACGTGCTCGGCCGTGGCGCGTTCATCCTCCAACAGGAGAATCGAGACTTCGAGGTCGAGCTCGCCGCCTTCGTCGGCGCCGAGCACGCGATCGGCGTCGCGAACGGCACCGATGCGATCGTGATGGCGCTCCGTGCCGCAGGCGTCGGCCCCGGCGACGAAGTGATCCTGCCGTCCCACACGTACATCGCCACCGCCGCCAGCGTCCACTTCGTCGGCGCCACCCCGGTGCTCGTGGAATGCGGACCCGACCACCTCATCGACGTCGAAGCGGCGGCGGCGGCGATCACCCCTCGGACCCGTTGCCTGCTCCCGGTGCAGCTCAACGGCCGCACCTCCGACATGGACGCCGTGATGGCCCTCGCCGCCAAGCACGACCTCGTCGTCGTCGAGGACGCCGCGCAAGCCGTGGGGTCGCGGTTCAAGGGCCGTTCGGCCGGCACCTTCGGTGCGGCCGGCACGTACAGCTTCTACCCGGCCAAGGTGCTCGGGAGCTTCGGTGATGCCGGCGCCGTGGTGACCAACGCCACCGAGATCGCCGATGCGGTCAGGCTGCTCGGCGACCACGGACGCGACGCTGATGGCGAGGTCGTCGTCTGGGGCCTGAACAGTCGGCTCGACAACCTCCACGCGGCAGTTCTGCTGGTTCGGCTGCGCCACTTGGAGACGGAGATCGCGCGCCGTCGGGAGATCGCCGCGGTGTACGAGGCGGAGCTCGCCGAGATCGACGAGCTCGTGCTCCCACCGGCCCCGGGAGCCGAACCCGATCACTACGACGTCTACCAGAACTACGAGATCGAGGCTGTCCGCCGCGACGAGCTCCGCGAGCATCTCCGTGAGCACGGGGTCGGGACGTTGATCCAATGGAACGGCACACCCGTGCACCAGTTCAAGGCGTTGGGATTCGACGTCGATCTCCCGCGCACCGACGAGCTGTTCCGCCGCTGCCTGCTGCTCCCGATGAACTCGATGCTGACCGACGACGAGGTCGAGATCGTCATCGAGGAAGTGCGCCGGTTCTACCGTCCGTGAGCGCACGCGTCGTTCCAGCGAGGCTCGGTCAACTGACCGATCCGACGCAATTCTGCGAGCCCCTCGACATCGACGAGATGCCGAAGGAGGAGTTGCTCCGCTTCGTGCGGTCGATGCTCCTCATCCGCCGCGTCGAGGAGACGATCGCCGACATGGTCGAGTCAGGCGAGGCCAAGTGCCCGTGCCATCTCGGCATCGGCCAGGAAGGCGCCGCCGTGGGCGTCGCCGCGGCCCTCCGACCCACCGACCGCGCCTTCGGAGCGCATCGCAGCCACAGCCACTACGTGGCGATGGGTGGGAACGTTCGCCAGCTGCTCGCCGAGGTGCTCGGCAAGGTGACGGGGTGTTCGCGTGGGTTCGGCGGGAGCATGCACCTGCGCGACACGTCCATCGGCCTGATGGGCACGGTGCCCATCGTCGGGGCGACGATCCCGCTCGCCGTGGGTGCCGCCCTGGCGCTGAAGTTGTCCGGCGGCGACGCCGTCGCGGTGTCGTTCCTCGGTGACGGCGCGACCGAGGAGGGTGTGTTCCACGAGTCGCTGAACCTGGCGAAGAACCTTGCCGTGCCGGTGCTGTTCGTCGTCGAGAACAACCTGTACTCGAGTCACCTCCACATCGATCTGCGTCAGTCGGTCGATCGCACCGCCCGATTCGCCGAGGCGCACAATGTGCGTTCGGAGGTCATCGACGGCAACGACGTCGTGCGCGTCGCGTGAACCACGCGGGCGCTCGTCGACGAGATGCGACGCGATCGGGAGCCGGCGTTCATCGAGGCCGTGACCTACCGGTGGCGTGGACACGTCGGCCACCGCGAGGACCAGGACGTCGGCGTCGAGCGCACCGACAACCTCCACGCGTGGCGCCAACGCGATCCGGTCCGCCGGCTCACCGAAGCGTTGGACGCCCGCGGTGACATCGATCCATCCGGGATCGAGCAGATCGACGACGACGTCCGAGCGGAAGTGGCCGAGGCCTTGGAGTTCGCCAGGAGCAGTGAGTTCCCACCCGATGATGACCTGCTGGGCATCGTGTACAGCCCACCGGCACGACGATGATGACGCCATACGGTGAGGCCATCCGGGCCGGCTTCCGCTATGTCCTCGACGAAGACGATTCCGTCATCGTCCTCGGCCAGGGGCTCTGGAGCCCGTGGTACGTCGGCAACACGATGCGCGACCTCGAGAAGGAGTTCGGGAAGGCGCGCGTCATCGACACCCCCGTCAGCGAGCTCGCGTGCACGGGCGCCGCAGTCGGCGCAGCGTTGTGCGGGCTCCGCCCGATCGTGACCCACCCACGTGTCGACTTCGCGGTGCTGGCGATGGACCAGATGGTCAACCAGGCCGCCAAGTGGAACTCGATGTTCGGCGGCGGGGCATCGGTGCCGGCGGTGTTCCGGCTCATCGTCAACCGGGGCGGCGAACAGGGCGCCCAACACAGCCAGAGCCTGTACTCCTGGTTCGCCCACGTCCCCGGACTCCGCGTGGTGGCCCCGGCGACCCCACAGGACGCCCAGGATCTGCTGGTCGCGGCGGTGTGGTCCGATGACCCGGTCGTCTACATCGACGATCGCTGGTTGTACGACTGGTCCGAAGATGTCCAGGATCCGACCGCCCTCGACCTGGCCGTCCAAGGCCCGCGGGTCCTGCGTCCGGGAGGCGACGTGACGATCGTCGGGCTGTCATGGACGACGCGGCTCGCCCTCGACGCTGCCGACCGACTCAGCGAGCACGGGATCGACGCCGAGGTGATCGACCTGCGGGTCCTCAACCCGCTCGATGCCGGACCGGTGGTGGCAAGCGTCGAGAAGACGAACCGTCTCGTCGTGGTCGAAGGTGACTGGGCGAGCTGCGGCGTGGCGGCAGAGGTCATCACGAGAGTCGTCGAGCGGGTGCCGCGCAGCCTGCGCTCGGCCCCGAGGCGGGTCAACCTGGCCGCCGCCCCGGCGCCGACGAGCAAGCCGCTCGAGGCGAACTACTACCCGACAGTGGATGAAGTCGTGTCGGCCGTGAGGTCGACGATCGAGGAGGACTGGACTTCCCATGATCCGGCGATGAGGCGTCAATGAAGCGGGTGATCGACTTCTCCGCAGCGGTGTTCGGCGGCCTCTTGCTCACACCGTTGTTGGTCACCGTCGCGTTCCTGGTGTGGCTGCAGGATCGACGATCACCGTTCTACATCGCGCCCGCGGGTCGCACGCGGCGGCGGCACGTTCGACATGGTCAAGTTCCGCTCGATGGTGAAGAACGCCGACCGCGCCGGTGTCGATTCGACGAGTGCGAACGATCAGCGGATCACGGGCATCGGCCGCTTCATCCGCCGCTTCAAGATCGATGAGCTCCCACAGCTGTGGAACGTCGCCAAGGGCGACATGAGCCTGGTCGGTCCGAGGCCCAACGTCGTTCGCGAGGTCGACCTCTACACCGCCGAGGAACGACACCTGCTCGACGCCAGGCCGGGCATCACCGACCTCGCGTCGATCGTGTTCGCAGACGAGGGTGACATCCTCGCCGACAAGGCCGACCCGGACATCGCCTACAACCAGTTGATCCGACCCGGCAAGAGCCGGCTCGGGCTCTTCTACGTCGACAACCGCACGACGCTGATGGACCTGCGCATCCTGCGCCTGACGGTGACCAACTCGTTGAATCGCGAGCGGGCGTTGCAGGCGGTTTCGACGCTGCTCGGTCGGGCCGGGGCGCCGGACGATCTCGTGCGGCTGGCAACTCGCGAGGACGACCTCGTCGCCGCCCCGCCGCCCGGTGCCGACGCGATCGTCACGACCCGCGACCGCTGACCGCCAGCGCCTCGAGCATGTTGGCGTACTCCGCGTAGACCTCCGCGGCGTCGAACCGGTGCACGAACACATCGTGGGCCTTGTTCGCCATGTCCCGCTGCACCGCTTCGTCGTCGATGATTCGGCCGAGTGCCGTCCTCCACGCGTCAGTGGTGTCGGGGATCGGTATCCCGCACCCGTGGGTCGTCAGCAGATCGGCTGTGACACCACGATGGAGCGTGGTGACCACGGGAAGCCCCCACGCGAGGTACTCCACGATCTTGTTCGGGTAGTTGGCCTCGAAATCCGGCTGCGAACGGTAGGGGGCGAGGCCGACCGTGGTCCGGCGCAGGAGCCAGCTCATCCGGTCGCTGTCGATCCACCCCGGTCTGACGACGTTGTCACTCGTCGGCATCGGGGCACGTGGCCCCGCGCCGCACAGCACGAACTGGACGTCCGGACGAGTCACCGACCACTCGGCCGCCAATTCGACGAGTGACGCAAAGTCGAACTGGGAGTTGAACGTGCCGACGAAGGCCAGCAGCGTCTTCGACGGATCGACGCCGTGGTCGGTCCAGAACTGTTCGATGTCGGTCGACTCGGATCCCGCGGTCGGCGTTCGGAACGCCAGGTTGAAGACACGATCTGAGGGACGCGCCGAGCGGCGGGCCCGTCGCAGTCCCCAGTCGCAGGAACGCCTCGCTCACGCCGACGATGCTGGTCGCGGCGCGGCACGTGCGGTTGGCGAGCACGTCGAGCGGGAAGAGCACGACCTTGGCGATCGGTCGGACGATCCTCGGGAGCGCACGCTCGAAGATGTCCGGCCACAGGTCGCGGACGTCGACACACACGGGAACGTGGTGGGCCCGCCCGAAGCGTGTCGCCGCGGCCGCCAGTTCGAGCGTGGGGAGTCCGACGCAGATGACGTCCGGCGGAGCGGCGCGTTTGGCGAGCTTTCGGAACGACCGCGCGTTGACCATGTGATCGATGATTCGTCGCGGTGAGATGTGGCGGCGGTAACCGAGTGCATCGAGGAGTCGGAGCTCGTACTTCCCCTCGCCGGCTTCGATGAGGTGTGACCCGGATGGTCGCATCGACTTCTCGTGATGGTCGAACGCGGAGGTGAACCACACCACGTCGTGGCCGCGCCGGGCGAGCTCCTCGGTCAGGAGCCCGGCCCGCATCAGTCGTGGACGTCCGACATCGATCGGCAGGGGCTCACCGACCTCGATGATCCATGCCCTCATTCGTTGAGGCGGCCGACGGCATACAGAACCGAATATCCGGTGCACCGGCCGATCGGGTCGAGCCGGACCGGCTGCGGGATCTCGTCGTCACGCGCGGCGAACTCGGTGATGCCTCGATACGGCGTGAGCTCACCGAAGAAGATCTTCTTCAGGAAACCGCGGCCGGCAAGCGTCTTCGGAACGAGATGGAACTTCGTGGCGATCCGAGCAACGAACCGCAGCAGCCGCGCCCGTGGTGTGTTCTGCAGCGGGAAGACGCCGTACAGCTCGGGTTCGAAGCCGTGCGTGCGGAGCAGCTCGGCCGCCCGACGGGCGCTGGGGTACTCCGTGCTGAACGGAGAGTGGTGGAAACCCGGGCGTTCGGGGTTGGCCATCGCAAGGAACACCGCACCACCGGGGCGCATGACACGCCGGATCTCGGCGAGCATCCGCTCGTGGTCGGGGACGTAGTAGATCATCTCGCAGGCGGCCACCACATCGAGGCTCTCCGACGAGAAAGGGAGTGCCTGGGCATCTGTGCACCCGAACACACCTGGAGCGTTGCGTCGACCGTTGTCGACGTTGTCGTACTCGAGATCGAACGAGAAGAGCTCGGCAGCCGATGCGGCGAGCAGGTGGTTGCCGAGGCCGGTACCGCACCCGATCTCGAGCAGCCGACGCCCCTCTGCCAGGTCGGCCAGGTACTTGTAGCGCCGATAGATCATCTCGTGTTCGATGTGCGGCATTGGCATGCCCCACGATTCCGTGAGCTCGACGTACGATCCGGGGGCAGTCACGGTGGGCGATTCTAGTGCTCGACCTCGGCCATTTGGACTGATGGAGTGAAACGCAACTGATATGGTGATCTGAAGGATTTCCGCATGAACGATGCCGCTTCGATCTCGGTCGTTATTCCTGTTTTTAACGCCTCGCACATGCTGGAGCAACTCACCGAGCGTCTCTCGGCTGTCCTCTCACCGTCGGACGAAGTGGTCTTTGTAGAAGATGCCAGTAGCGATGATAGCTGGGCAGTGATTGAACGCCTTGTGTCCGAGCATCCGACATGGACAGGAATTCAACTCGGTCTGAATAGTGGGCAACATAGTGCACTACTCGCCGGAATCCGCGCCGCACGCAATGGCATTATCGTCACTATGGATGATGATCTCCAGCACCGTCCCGAGGACATTGCGAAACTTCTCGATGGTTTGTCGTCCGACGTCGACTTGGTGTATGGCCTCTCGCGTATTGAGGAACATGGCCGGATGAGGTCGTTCGCATCTCGCTTCGTAAAGCGAACCATGGAGCGGTCTCTCAGAATTCCGTATGCCGGTAGTATCAGCGCCTTTCGTTGCTTTCGAGCGAGTCTACGCGGACGCGTTCGACATCGTAAACGATCCGTACATCTCCATCGATGTCCTGCTTTCCTGGTCAACCAGCCGCGTGACCACTGTTCAGATCGCGATGGATACTCGACCCATCGGGACGTCGGGATATCGATTCCGAGGTCTTGTTCGACATACCATAAATATGGTGACCGGGTATAGTGGAGCTCCCTTGAGGGTTGTGGCGTATCTCGGTCTCATGCTAGCTGCACTTGGCTTCGGTTCTCTCATTTACGTTCTGATTCGTTATCTGTTGGGCGACGTTGAAGTGCGAGGTTTTACGTTTTTGGCGGCTTTGCTCTCGCTGGTGGGCGGCATGCAAATGCTCGCCATCGCGGTCCTCGGCGAGTATCTGGCTCGTGTCCACTTCCGAACGATGCGGAAACCGTCGTACTTCATCAGGAGAGTGATCGGTGGCGGGAGCGACTGAGAACCCGATCGAACATCTCGTTTGGGACTCGCAATTCTGGAACTGCCGAGTGTGCCGTCTTCATATCGATGCGCATGTGGGCACGGACGACCGATTTGACTCGATCCTCGCGGAGGCCTGTCACGAGTTCGATTTCGTTCAGATACTCTTGCCTGCCGAGAGGATCAGGCAGGTCCAACGCGCCGAGCAGGCTGGGTTCCTTCTGGTCGATCTTCGCTGCGAACTAAGTTTGGAGAGCGACCAGTTCGTATCGGTGGCATCGACAAGCACGTCGCGCATTCGGCGCGCCGAGGATACCGAACTGGAGGAGGTTGCCGAGTTGGCATCGACCTGTCACGACAGGACCAGGTTCGGCTCGGACCTCGGGCTTGATCCCGGGCGGGTGGCCGAACTGTACCGGAGGTGGATTCGACGAGATGTCAGTCGCCCGGACTGGAAGGTCGGAGTCGCCGATGGTGATCGCGGGATCGAGGGATACATCTCGTACGGGCCGGCGACCACGGGTGTCAGCACGGTCGGTCTGGTCGGCGTCGCTCCCCTTGCGCGAGGGTCTCGCCTGGGGACCAACCTGGTTGCGCATGCCATCGCCGAGTCGTTGGTCTTCGGCTCGATGCGTGTGGATGTCGTCACCCAGGGAGGAAGTAACGCGGCGTTGGCTATGTACCAACACCTCGGATTTCGGATCTCGAAGCTCGGCTACTGGATGCACTGGCACGATGGCCAGAATGGGACGCATCGGTGATCCCGTTCAACCGGCCAAACGCGCCGGAGGCGCTGCTGCGTCATCTCGAGGAGGTCGCCAACTCGGGCCACCACTCTGGCGACGGACCGATGACACATCGGGCGGTTGACATACTCGGAGAGGTGTATCCGGAGGCCGCCGCGGTGTTCCTGACCCCGTCGTGTACCCATGCTCTCGAACTTGCCGCAGTGATACTTGGTGTCGGACCGAACGACGAGGTGATCGTTCCCGCGTTCACATTCGTCAGTACCGCTAACACGTTCGCGCTTCGAGGCGCACGCATCCGCTTCGCCGATATTCGCGCCGACACTCTGTGTCTAGATACCGATTCGATCGAGAATCTACTCTCCGAGCACACCCAGGTAATCGTGCCGGTCAACTATGCTGGGGTCGGCTGTGATCTCGATGCGATCGTCGCGCAAGCCGCCAGCGTGGGGGCCAGCGTCGTCGAGGACAATGCACATGGACTATTTGGGCGATTGAATGAACGTCCGCTGGGATCGTTCGGAGTGATGAGCACGCTCAGCTTCCATGAAACCAAGAACGTGAGCTCCGGAGAGGGTGGAGCTCTAGTAATCAACGATCAGGATCTGGTCTTACCAGCCGAGATCGCCCGCGAGAAGGGAACGAATCGCAGTCAGTTCTTCCGCGGGTTGGTCGACAAGTACACGTGGGTCGGTTTGGGCTCGAGCTGGCTGGCGTCGGAATTCACCGCCGCGGCGCTCTTGGCCGGGTTGGAGAACGCTCCGTGGACTCAGGAGCGTCGACACTTCATCTGGAACACCTATTTCGTGGAGCTAGCGGATTGGGCCGCGTCGGAAGGGGTTCGGCTCCCAGTCGTGCCGTCCGCGAGCGCCCATCCCGCACACATTTTCTATTTGCTCCTGCCGTCCTTGGATTCCCGTACGCGGTTTATCGCCCATTTGCACGACAGTGGAATCCAAGCGGTGTTCCATTACATACCCCTGGACACGTCCCCGTTCGGGATGCAACTTGATGGAGCCAGCCGCAGGTGCCCAGTCTCACAGGACGTCAGCGAGCGGATTGTAAGACTGCCGCTGTATGCCGACCTCGATTCCTCCAGTCTGAACCACATCGTGGAGGCGGTTCTGACATTCCGGTGCTGAAAGCGGTAACGGCGGAACGACGATCAATCAGTTTCGATCACTGCTGGCCGCCGGCGCGACCGCATCGTGCCGACCAACAGCACCGAACCCGACACGGCGAAAATGACGAGACCAACTGGCAGGGTCCGCGACCTGTAGCTGAAGACAACCGAATGAGAGCCTGGCGGCACCGAGATGGTCATGAGACCGCCGTAGGCGCGCAGCATAGGAACTTCGCGACCGTCGAGCCACGCTGACCATCCGTCGCGAAACGCATACGCTGCTACCAGCGCCATTGAACGATCTGCGTGTACACGTAGGTTCACGTCGGATCCGTCTTCCGAGAGGATCTGCACTTCACTCGACGTCGGCGCACCGCATGCCATCGTCCCTGCATTGGCGACGGGCTGTTCGGTCCACAGGACCCCGCGCTCCCATGCCGGGTCCAAGAGCGTCGAGGCGCGTGACAGCGCCGCCGCCTGGGACATGACCTCGTTCGCGCAGGTGAATGAGAAGATCCCCGGCGATCGAGCGACCTCGTAGACATAGCTTGCGCCTGCGCCCGACCGCGGAGCGGCAACAGCAGCGTCGACGTCCGCTCCATTGATCACAGCGGGGCCAGTCGCAGTTGTGCACGTGCCCAGGAGGGCGAAGTCTCGCCGCGCCGTGGCGGTCGCCGGCATCGGGGCGTCCACGCTCACGACGTAGCGGACGCCGAGCAGCCTGAGCAAGGAGACCTTCTCCGCGACCACGTCGGTGAGCGGAGGAAACAACAGAGCACTCTGGACGCTTCCCAAGAACCCGTAGTACACGCCGACTACCGGAGCGTCGAGCTCGCGATAGCTGAACAGCGTGTGCTGGCCCGATTCCTGCGAGAGCTCGACTTCCAACAGGTTGGCCCAGGCCCGACCGGAGCTTTCGGACAATGACTGGCCGCCGGTGTACATGACCCTGACGCCTGGGTCGTTGACATCCGCCAGATCCTCAATGCAGGTGCGACGCTGTCGGAACGCGTCTACCCGGTAAGCCGAGTCTGTCACCCAATGCCACTCGGCCGAACTCCGCGACATCATCTCCAAGTGTGCCGTGAGGGTTCCGAACGTCACCACCACGGCCATCACACCGATCGATGCCGCACTGACCATCTGACGGCGTATGCCGGCGACGCCGACCGGATGCGAACACACGAGCAGCAGTAGCAGGGCTGCCACAACGTGGAAGCCCACGAGCAAGACGACCGGATCCCACGATCGGGGAAACCGGAACACGGTCGGGCTCGGTACCTGAGCGGCTCCGCCCACCGCAAGCGGCTTCCCGTACCACGTCGGGTTAATGCCGAGGACCAGCACATCGATGCCGACGGATATGGCGGCGGTCGAACCGGCCACGATCGCGAGCGGGCGTAGCTGCGTTGCACCGATCCGCTCGATCATGCTCACGCAGCCGAGCACCCCGATCAGGAGTAGCAGATAGGGGAGGAGATTGAGATGGACGCGAAGGATCCCACGCGTTCCGGTGTCGGCGACGCCCAACGCGCGCAGGAAGGACGCGTTGTTCAGAATGAGGGTCTCGACGAACAGGGAGATCGCCAGCACGACCAGCGCGATGATCCGCCGGCGAAAGGCGTCCTCGTGCGTCGGTCGAACGCACAGCCCGACCAAGCCGAGAAAAACGAACACCGCAGGGCAATAGAGAAGCAGCCCGGATCCCTCGAATGGCCAGACCAACGAGTCGAGCCCATTTGTCCTCAGAAAGCCCATGACGTCAACACCACTACTCGGCGCCGGAAGGAATGGTTCAAGAGCCGGACTGGTCGTGAGTGACTTCGAGTTCGCGTGGAGCGGTAGTAGCAGCGGTGCGGCGGCGGTCACTCCGATGGCAGCAGAGACGCCGAGCGCTCGCTGGACAGCGCGCCAACGCCGTCGGCGCACGACGAGCGCATAGACACCTCCGTAGACGATGACAATGGGGGCAAGGCTGAACAGAATGTTGATGTCGCCGAGCAGCACACTCACAGCGAACGCCAGCCACGCTCGGAAGGCGTTGCGCCAGTTCACCATCTCGAACAGGTCCTCCGTCGCGATCAACACGATGGGCAGTACCAACGGCGCGGTGCCCAACGTAGTGAAGAGATGAAGACTCGTGAGGTACGGCAAGGAGAGATAGAGCAGCGCGAGCCGACGACTGCCACCGACTTGTACGTCCAGCGGCAGAACCAGTAGTACGCCCCGCAGCAGCCCAGAACGAGACCCACCGCTGTGCGGAGCCACAACACGCCTGCCGGGCTGATGAGGCCGACGAGGAGATTCAGCGGATTGATGATCGGATAGGCATCGCCGACGTAGTCGAATCCGAGATTCGTTCTGAGATCGAGTCCGGGAAACTGCCCTGACCCAAGGTTTCTCCGTAGCGCTGACAATGAGTTCGCGGACCGGGCGTCGATCCACGCCCAATCCCAGTTCGGGTACCGCCTGAGCGGCCACAGTCCGCACCACCAATAGAACAGCAGCGTCACCGCCGAGAGCACCAGTGGGATCAGCCATCGCAGGACTGCCGCCATCGACCAATCGCGAAAAAGGCTGAAGGTGTCGCGTCGAGCCGGGTTCGGTGTCATCGTGGCCGCGTCGACGATGGCGGCATGACTGTCCGTCGAGGTCGCACTGGGTGCGTCGGTCATCTCGCGTTCGTCGTGAGGCTTCGGCATGCCCCACCACCCCATGACCTCGACGTGGCACCAGGGGCAGTCACGGCGGACGAGCCTAGTGGTCACCCTCGGCCGTGACACTTGACCCGTTCGCGCCATGAAGGGATCTACGCTGCGCCTCGGAATGACGAACGAGCCTGTGCTGATTCACCGAGGTGAGTGGCGTT
The DNA here is from genome assembly GCA_963722415.1 of Ilumatobacteraceae bacterium. Taxonomy (GTDB): domain Bacteria; phylum Actinomycetota; class Acidimicrobiia; order Acidimicrobiales; family Ilumatobacteraceae; genus JALOLG01. The sequence goes on along the minus strand of CAVRNI010000057.1, from coordinate 221,984 downwards.
GAGCGGGACGTCGGATGCACAGCCAGGGGACCAGAAGACCTTGGTCGAGATCATCGAGGAGCTCGACCGGGACAACGAACGACTGCGGACGAAGGTCCTCGAGATCATGACATTGATGGAGGAAGCCGTGACGGCCCAGGTTGCCGCCGAGCGGCGGGTCGTTGAGCTCGAATCCGACTTGCATGCGATCCAGGCGACGAAGACCATGCGCCTGCTGCGACCGTTCCGCAACGGGTACGCCTGGTTATGACGGTGTTCGTTATTGGTGTTCGTGACTGAGCAGTATCCGGTCTTCGTGCCGGTTCGCGATCGACTCTCACCGTTGCTGCAGCTGATCGGATGGCTCGAACGTGTTGGTCAACGCGAGATCTACCTCGTCGACAACGCGTCGACCTACGAGCCGTTGCGCGAGTACCTCGCGTCGACAACTCACACCGTGGTCAGGCTCGCTCACAACCTCGGGCATCGCTCGCCGTGGCTGTCGGGTTCCGTGCAGCGTCACGCGCACCGGCGGTTCTTCGTGGTCTCCGATCCGGATGTGATCCCTGAGGACGATTGCCCGCCGGATGTGCTCGATCACTTCCGCGAGCTGCTCGAGCGGTATCCCGAGACGGACAAGGTCGGGTTCGGTCTGCGGGTCGACGATCTGCCCGACCACTACCCCTTGGCCGACGCAGTGAGGGATTGGGAGGCGCGGTTCTGGATCGACGAGGTCGAGCCCGGCGTCTACCGCGCCGACATCGACACTACGTTTGCGCTGATACCGTCCGCTCGACCGTCGCCATGACGAAGGTCGATCACTGCGGACCGGCCCGCCGTTCGTCGCCCGCCATCTTCCGTGGTACATCGATCCGCTGACCATGTCCGACGAGGATCGGTACTACCGGGAGCACGCCGACCCGGTGATCTCGAACTGGGATCGGGACGAGCTTCCCAGATGGAAACAGCGGTGGCTCACCGCACTTCGCTCGGTGCGGCCGACCGACGTCACCTAGCTAGCCCGGATCTTTCATAGGGCGGCTTGAGTGAGCGGGCTGGTCGTCGCGGTGAGTGTTCCAAAGGCGGTTCGGACTCGGTGGATGGCGTCGATGACGACCTGGGTCCAGGGCCACTCGTGATCGAGGCGTAGCCGGCGGCCGGTGAGGGTGATCCGCGCTGCGATGTGGAGCATGCGGTGTCGGATTGTCTTGGGCGTCGCGCGTTGGAGTTGGCCGGTGCAGCCGATGCGCTGGGCCCAGCTGAGCAGGTCGTTGGCGGTGAAGCAGAGGTTCATCCAGACCTCGTTGTTCACGAGGTCATCGAAGGGCAGGTTCGCGAGTCCGCAGGCTTTGGTGTCACGGATGACGTTCTCGGCTCGTGCCCGTTGACGCTGCTGCAGTTCGAGCGCGGCGACATCGAAGCTGGTCTGGTTGGTGATGAACGCGGTGTGCCGGAACCCTTCGATGGTGTCGAACAACGACAGCTGTGCACCGGGGTGCGGGCGCTCGCGGCGCACGATCAGCCGTGTCCCGATGGGCCAGTTCGCCAGGTCGACGACCTCGGTGAGTTCGACGACTTCGGCGCCGTCACGGCGGGCGCCGCCGGCGTCGATGGCGGGGTGCCAACAGCCCGACGGGATCATCATGACGCCGTCGCGGACGCGGTGATCGATGTGGAACCCGAAGGAGAACTCGAGGTTCCGGTCGACGCACTCCTCGGCGAACCAATGGCTCGCTCCGCCAGCATCTGCACGGATCAACACTCGATGGGCGACCTCTGAGGGGTCGTCGCCGACGCCGTGACCGGCACGCCATTGGGCGGGCAGTTGGTCGAGTGCGGCGGCGAGCACAGTGACGTGGTCGATGGCAGTGTTCGATCCGGCGTTGCCCGGGCGCAGCACTCCGCACAGCACCTCGTCGGTCTCCGCGACGATGGCCAGCAACGGGTGATGTCCGTAGCCGCGCTTGTAGTTCGGGCGGGCATCTTGCTTGTCGGCCTTCGTGGTGATCAACGTGGCGTCGAAATCGATGATCAGCTCGTCGCCGGCCGGGCCTGCACCCGCCGACCACGACCGCTGACGAGCGGCCGCTCGCGCCGTGGCGATGCCACGCAGCTCGACCGGGCCGATGTGGTCGAAGGTGCGCCACACGGTTGCCCCCGACGCGACCGGCCCGAACATCAACTGCTGGGAACGCAGCGCTGCCAGATCGCTGAGACAGGTTGCGCCGTCCGCGAGGGCCAGGATCATCTCGCGAGCGTGCGACCCGGATCGTGACGACGTTGCGGCATCGCTGCCATCGCCGCGGTCATCCCGACGGTGAGCCCGGCCAGATCGGCGGTCTCCGCGAGCCAGGCGATCCCGGCGTGAGAGACCAGGCCCGCACCGTCGCCGGTCACCGTCCGCGGTCGAATCAGGCTGCTACCTTGACCCATGGAAACGCCCTCCGAACCTTCGGGTTGAATGCTTGTGTCGCAACAGCAATCATCCCAGGTCGGAGGGCATTTTCGTGTGATCCTCAGGCTCCGCTACGAAAGATCCGGGCTAGATGGTCCAACACCGTTAATGAACGGTCTCGACCGACTCTCAAAGCAACGGGATTGTCGCTCGCCAGCATCATGGGCGTGACGGCTTACGCGCTCCACTCGAGCACTGAATAGGTGCGTCCGCCAGCCCGGAAAGTTCTCCTGATCCTCGCACCAAAGGCCTGAACATAGTATTGAGCGAGACGAGTGTTGGCCGTCTTCGTGGCCATCTGGTGACGTCCCTTCTCACGTGCCACGGAAGCTGCCTCATCCATCAGAACCCGGCCGATCCCTTGACCGGTCATCCCGGGATCGACAGCGATGAACGCGATTTCGGCGGCATCGTCCCAGTCCGAAACCGTTGGTTTCGTCATCTGGACGATGGCGGAGACGACACGGCGGGGATGCACGATCCCGACTCTGGCAACAGTCGCCAGATGCTTCGGTCGCAACACTTGGGTAGCGGATATCGGACGCAAGGACAAGAGACAGAATCCCTCGACGCGGTCATCACAACGAGCGACCGCCAGGTGTTGGTCGAGTCCGGTCATCGCCCACGAGTAGAAGTCGTTCAGAAACACCGGGCCGAGGCTGGGTAGGACGTCATCGTGAAGCGCATCGCAATGGATCGCCACGATCGATGCGACGTCGGCGGGCTTGGCGGGTTCGATCAGCATTCCTGTCCTGAAGGTACCAAGGCGTATCGCACGTGCTCATTGCAAGACTCGCGCTTCGTGGCAGGGGCGACGGCAGCTGCACGCGGACGCCGTGCCACGGCTGCCACCTCTCATTCGCGCGGCGCGGTGTCTGCTCAGTTCTTCCCAACTCATGTGATACTCATCGTCGTGCAAATGCGTTCGTCCGAACCCGATCGGAGTCGAGGCCCGACCGGTTGTCGGCCGGTACGGAGGGTTGGCACGCTCGGACAACCGTCACGAGGCCACGCCAGCCGTGGACCGGCGACCATCACATGATCGTCGTCATGCTCCCTGCGTACAACGAGGTCGAAGCGCTGCCCCGTCTCGTACCCAAACTCATGGGCGCGCGCCAAGCCCTCGGTGACGAGTTGCGGATCGTCGTCTGCGACGACGGGAGCATCGACGGAACTGCCGATGTGCTCAAACAGTTCCGGGAGTTGTACCCCCTCGACGTGATCACACACCGCTACAACCGAGGGCTCGGGGAATCGGTACGCGATCTGATCGAGTACGCCGTCGAGGTGACGGTCCCAGGCGACTTCATCGTGCGCATGGATTGTGATGACACTCACGAGCCCCAGTACATCGCGACGATGATCGAACGCGCCCGCAGCGGGTACGACGTGGTCATTGCTTCGCGATTCGCCGAAGGCGGCGGTCAAGTCGGAGTCAACGCCTACCGCAGGTTCGTGAGCCGGGTTGCGACGCTCTTCATGCGAACGCTCTTTCGTATCGATGGGCTGAACGAGTACACGTCGGGCTTTCGGGTGTATCGGGCCGAGATCCTTCATCGAGCGATCGCGACCTATGGCAACAACTTCGTACAGCTGAAGGGCCTCGGTTTCACGTGCACGCTCGAAAAACTGGTCAAGTTGAAGTTGTTGGGTGCTCGTTTCGGCGAGGAGCCGTTCGTGCTCCGCTACGACAACAAGGTCGGTGAGAGCAAGATGGTGACGAGCGTGACGACGTTTGGGTACTTCACGATGGCGGTGCTGTACCACTGGCCGTGGGGTGGGTGGAGGGCAACGAGTCGTCGGCGATCCGGGGGACAAAGCTCACCGACCGATCCGGTCGTCTGAGCCAATGTGCGGATTCGTTTCCATCCATTCGTCCGGAGGATCGCTCGACGATCACTCTGCTTCGCTCGACGCGATGCTCGAGACCATCGCGTACCGGGGCCCCGACGGACGGGGTCGCCACGTCGTCCCAGGGCAACTCGTGCTCGGCCACCTGCGATTGGCGATCATCGACCCGGCTGGAGGACATCAGCCGATGTGCACTCCCGATGGCCGTTACTCGTTGGTCTTCAACGGTGCGATCTACAACTACGTCGAACTCCGTGAGACCCTCATGAGACGGGGGATCCAATTCTCGACAACCTCGGACACCGAGGTTCTGTTGAACCTGCTCGCGGCCGATGGCGTCGCGGCAATCGAATCGCTGGTCGGAATGTTCGCGTTCGTGTTCCACGACCGAGCCGACAAACCATTGGATCGCTGCTCGGATCCGTTTGGTATCAAACCGCTGTATCTCTCACGACGAGAGACGTCGTGATGTTCCGCTGTCCGAGGCGAAGGCGATCCTGGCGAACCCGTACGTGCACGCCGAACTCGACCTCCGCTCGCTTGCGCAGTATGTGGTGTTTCAGTTCACACTCGGTAACCGAACGATGTTCGACGGAATCGAGCGAGTCCCCCCCGCGACCTACGTCGAAGGACGAGGCGATGCGATCATCGGGAAGCACCGTTACTGGACCCCCAACACGAGCATCGACATCGAGGACGAGGAAGACGTGGCGGACTCGTGCGGCAGGTTCTCGACGACAGCGTGAGAATTCAACTGCGTTCCGATGTTCCACTCGGTGGTTACCTCTCGGGCGGTCTCGACTCGAGCGTCGTCTGCGCCCTTGCAGCGCGCCACACCGATCAGCGGCTGAAGGTGTTCCACGGACGCTTCGCCGAGGGCGCCGGCTACGACGAGTCCCACTACGCGAACCTCCTCGCGAGGGAATTCGGGGCAGAGATGCATGTGGTGACCCCCTCTTGGCGCGACTTCATCGACCTGATGCCGGAGACGATTCGATTGCTCGACGAGCCAGTAGCCGGCCCCGGAGCGTTCCCCCAGTACATGGTCAGCAGACTGGCTCCGAGGAAGTCAAGGTCGTCCTCGGTGGCCAGGGCGGCGACGAGATCTTCGGGGGTTATGCCAGATACCTGATCGCGTACCTCGAGCAGGCCCGAAGGGGGCGATCACCGAAACGCGGGAAGAGGGCCAACATGTCGTGACACTCGACAACGTGATCCCTCAGTTGCGGATGTTGAAGTCGTACTTCCCGCTGATGCGTGAATTCTGGAGCGATGGACTCTTCGACAGCATGGATCGACGGTATTTCGCGCCTGATCGACCGCAGCCGTGGTGTGGTCGAACTGCTTCACCCGGAGTTGCGGGAGGCGATGGACTTCGAGCGACGTGTTTGAAGAGTTCCGCGAACTGTTCGACCGTCCAGACACCAAGTCGTACATCAACAAGATGCTGGCTTTCGACATGGCGACGCTCCTTCCCGCCTTGCTCCAGGTCGAGGACCGAATGAGTATGGGTGCCTCGCTCGAAGTCCACAGTCCCATTGCTCGACACTCGACTCGTCGATCTCCTTGGACGAATCGCTCCGCGTATCAAGTTCAACGCCGGGATCGGTAAACACGCACTCAAGCTCGCGACGCCGCGACATCCTCCCTCCGGCGATCATCGCCGGAGCGACAAGATGGGTTTCCGGTCCCGCTGATGGAATGGATGCAGGAGCGTGAGGTGTTCGATTTCGCGCATGATGCGATTCTCGGGTCGACGGGTTCCACCCGGTCGCTCGTCGACCAAACCGCAGTAGAACAACTCTTGAGCGACCGACGTTTCACGACCAGGCAGCTCTGGGGTCTGTTGTCGCTCCAACTTTGGAATCGCACCTACCTTGCATGAATGACGCCGATCTCCCGCTGCCGGACATGGGTGCTCGCCGGTCACATGTGCTCGAATCATTGGGCAGTACTGGCCGGGCCTTTCTGGCCGAGTGGCCGAGCTCCCGATCGAGCCGTGCAATGCTGGGCCGATCAGCGGACCGCTGCGTCTCGCTGAGATCACGCTTCCGGACTGGGCCTCGTCGGCCGCTGTCGACGGTCGACTGCTCGTCCCAAGAGAGGCAATCGGGGACGGGTCGTGGCAACGAACTGACTGGTGGACGGCGGCGTTCATGATGCTCGAAGGTTGGCATGAGCGAGCATGGGAGCGAGCACATGGCCCCATCCATTCGTACGTGTTCCGATTGAGGGGTTGGGACGACGTGCTTGGCAGCGAGCCTGGGTGAATCGCATCGGGAGGTTTCTGGCCATGTGGGCAGGGATCGAGCCCGTCCAGCATGCGGCGGCGGTGCGAGTGTCTCACGACGTCGACGCGATTTCGAAGACAATCCCGATCCGAATCAAGCAAGGCGCCTTCCGGACCGTCGCCGCCATACGACGACGGACCGGTGAGACGGCCTCGATCGGCGGCGCGATCGGCATTCATCTCGCGGCGTAGCGACTGGTGGCACATCGACGACGTGCTCCGACTGGAGGATCAGGCCGGCGTCGTCGCCACGTTCAACGTGTTCGCCGATCCACGGCGACGTTCGCCGCGCCGATGGCTACTGGACCCCGGCTACAATCTCGACCGAAGTAAGGGCGTCCGATTGGTCGACACGCTCCTGAGATCCGGGTCCGAAATCGGGCTGCACCCGTCCTTCGATTCGTGGCGCAACGCTGATCTGATCGGCGAGCAGCGTGAACACCTCGAGCAGCACGTCGGGCAGCCGGTCAGGCGGGTACGGCAGCACTGGCTTCGATTCTCCTGGGAGCGGACATGGGCAGCGCAGGCAGCAGCAGGCCTCACGTGCGACGCCACCCTGATGTTCAACGACCGGTCGGGTTTCCGCAACTCGGCAGCGATTGAGTGGTACCCCTGGAACACACTGACCGGCTCGGCCCACGAGATTCGCGCGGCGTCGAGTTGCTTCATGGATTCGCATCAGTACGACTACTCCGACCTCGCGGGCAGGTCGCTCATCGCTGCGCCGCGCACACTGGTCGACGAGTGTCGTGCCGTAGGGGGGACAGCTGAGTTCCTCTGGCATCCTCACACGTTGGACCGTGACTACGGATGGCAGCGAGGATTTGCCGAATTGATCGAGGCGGTGACGCCCCCGTGAGTCTCGAATCACCTCGACTTCTGTTCCGGAAGGTCGTCCCACGCTGGATGAGCGGCGCGCTCTGGGGGGAGCGAGTTCGTTGGGGTCCCGTTCCGGACCCAACGGATTCGACGTGGCTGGAGTGGTGTGACATGTCCGGCCAGTTCTACGAACAGACTCAGAAGCAAGGAATCGGTCGAGCTGGTGAACGATGCTGGTTACAAGGTCATGCGCCGGATCGATCTCGACGGTCGCAGGGTGCTCGAGATCGGTCCGGGATCGATCCGGCACACGAAGTACTGGCGCGGGATTCCCCAGCACGTTCACCTCGTAGACGTCGACGAGCGCATGGTGGAGCGTGGGGCTTCGGCGCTGCGAGGCCTCGGCGTCGATCACACCGTGCACGTCGTCGACACGGGCCAGCGACTCCACTGGAGACTCGTCGGTCGACGTTGTGGTCGCGTTCTACTCGCTCGAGCACATCTTTCCCTTGGTCACCCAACTCCGCGAATTCTCTCCGTCCTGGCCCCGGACGGCATCCTGATCGGGGCGATTCCGACCGAGGGCGGTCTGGCCTGGGGGCTCGGCCGGCTGCTCACATCGAGACGATGGTTGCGTCGGAACACGTCGATCGACCCTGACAAGTTGATCTGCTGGGAGCATCCCAACTTTGCCGACGACGTGTTGCGCGACCTCGACGGCGAGTTCGAGCGGGTGCACACGCGGGTGTGGCCGATTCGACCGATTCGAATGATCGACGTCAACCTCATCGTTTCGTTTGTCCATCGAAGGAGGGCCCACTGATGGTTGCCGACGTCGGACCGACGAGCCCCTACTTGGAGGAGGCGGTTGCCGCTCTTCCCCGACTGCTCGGCGGGTTCGACCGAAACCGGGCCTCGCCGACGTTCGGCGTCGGCGACCGCCTGTACTGGGCGTGGGGCGTCCTCGACTTCCCGAACGCGACGTTCCAGGGCGCGGTGCACGGCATGGCTCGCTTGTGGGCATATGGGCTGTGGCCGTACGCGACAGATCCAGCCCAGTTCATCGATCGGCTCGACTCCGTCATCCAGGGGATCGGCTCCTGCGTCTCAGCCGACGGGTCGTTGTGCGAAGCATTTCCCAACGAGGGGTCATGGTGCGTGACGGCGCTCGTCGCGTTCGATGCTCTCGCTGCAATCGAACTGATGGCTCACCATGTCGAGGCAGACCAGCTCGATCGATGGACCGCTTGGATCGAGCCGCTTGCGACGCACATCCGACGAAACGACGAGACGCACGCCTTCATTTCGAACCACCTCGCGACAGGAGCCGCAGCGCTCGACCGATGGTCTGTGTTGACCAACTGTGAAGCCAGTCGGCGAGCGGCGACCTCTCTCATCGACAGGATCCTGTCTCGCCAGCATTCCGAAGGCTGGTACCTCGAGTATCAGGGATTCGATGCCGGCTATCAATCCCTGGCGACGTACTACCTCGCAGCATCACGACCCGCTCGAACGTCCCAGGGCTCGGCGAATCGCTCGAACGCTCGGTCGAGTTCGTGAGCCACTGCGTCCATCCAGACGGATCGTTCGGTGGTTACTACGGCAGCCGAAACCCCGCTTCTACGTTCCGGGCGGCTTCCACCTGCTCGCCCCGATGTCGCCGACTGCTGCAGCGATCGCGGTACGGATGGCAACCAGTGTGAGCGCGAAGACGGTGGTCACCTTGTCGTCGCTCGACGCTCCGAACACTCCACCGATGTTCAATTCCTACTGTCTGGCTGCAGTCACACCGGTAGAGGTGGTAGCGAGTCGCACGCTCCCAGCCGAGCGACCGCTACCGACGCGAATCACGTTTCCCGGGGCCGGACTGATGTTCGACGGAGGACCAAACCACTACACGGTCGTCTCGACGAAAAGGGCGGCGTCGTCCAGCACTATGTCGACAGTCGCGAAGCGATGGTCGATTGTGGCGCGATCTACGAGCGTGCTGGACGAGTCGCGTCCACGCAGTTCTTCGATGACGAGGCGGTCTGGGACTGGATCAGTCCCGACTGACCGTGCGCACGCAGCTTCGGGCGATGGTGACCGATGTGCCCAAGCCCTGGCAATTCGCTGCGCTGCGGGTCGGTGCCGTCACCTTCCTACGGATCAGACGGCTCACGGTTCTTCAAGCGCCGATTGGTGAGCCTGCTGATCACCGGCCCGAAGCGTTGGACCGTCCGCAATGTACGCGTGATCGAGCTCGGCGAGCACCTCACCATCCACGACACCGCCGAACCAGCGGGCGTGGTCACACGGCGCCAGTCCAGTGGCCCGTTCACTGCCATTCACATGGCCAGCCAGGGGTACTGGCAACTGCAGGACGAATTGCCGCGATGATCCCGAGGTTTAGCGTTCCGTTCGGGGCGAAGGAGCTCAGTGCCTTGGCGCTCCCGCACGACATGTGGTTGCGGACTTCGAGCGGAGCTTCGCCGCAAAGTTCGGCGCTTCGGATGCGATTGTGTCGCGTACGGGCGCACCGCCCAATGGGCGTTCCTCCAGGCAGTCGGCGTTCACAACGCCGAGGTCGTGATCCTGGGTACACCTGTTCCATCGTCGCGCACGCAGTCACGCTGAGCGGTAACACTCCTGTGTTCGTCGACATCTCGCTCGACGACTACGACCCGACGCCCGGAACGGATTCCGGACACGATCACATCGCGAGACCCACGCCGTCGATCGCGACGAACACGTTGGGCTATCCCCAGGACGCCGACAGCCTCCGCGCCGTTGTCACCGCCGCTGAGAATCGATTCGGCCACAAGATCTGGTTGATCCAAGCTTGCGCGCACGCTTTCGGTGCGACGTCGGGCGGCGATCTCGTGGCCACGGCTGGGGGACGTCCGCTTTCGGTCTGAACGTGAGCAAGATCATCAGTTCGATCTTCGGCGGGATGCCTGACGTTCAACGATGCGGCCCTCGCCGCTCGAGTTCGCCGTTGGACCGAACGAATGCTGTCCTCGTCGGGGATGCTTCAGAGGTCCGCGGCGCGTGTACGGCCTTGCCGCGACAGCGGCGCTCTCTGGACCGGCGTGACATTGACACTGCCGCTTCTCGCCCGTACACGGTTCTTGATCGCTGGGCGACCGCTATCACCTCGACGATCGCGTGCACTTTCCCCCCGACTATGAACAGACGATGGGCGCATCGGCGCGACGTCGGAGTCGCTCAGCTCGACCGATACGACCGGGTCATCGCCAACCGACGCGGCGACGCAGCCACGTGCACGTTAGCGACTGCGAATTGGATCGGAGGCCGTGAAGGGCCCGCTGCGGGACGAGGCAACGTATTCCCACTCGTCGTGCGGGTCCCCGATCGCGAGGCGACGATCGCTCGGTGGCGCAAATCGGGGGTGCAGCTCGGCGAACTGATCCAGTACAGCATCCCGCACCTGTCGTCGTACCACGGCCCGAACGTCGCCGGGTTCGAGAATTCGTTGCTTGCGAGTCGTCACCTTGTCAACTTTCCGGTGACCGCCCGGTCCCGGGATGTCGATCGCATCGTCGAGATGAGCATGTCCCAGGCGCTCCAATGATGTCGGATGCCGACGAAGGCGAGGTGGGCGAGGACGACCACGACCGTTCGGATCCCACGACAACAGAGGATATGCGGCCCTCCGGATGCACGCGGAACTGGTCTTCTCGTGCGGTTCCTTCACTCCTGGCTCTCGTGTCAGTCATTGTCAACCTGCTGCGAACCTCACGCGGCCTGTCGGAGTTTCTCGTCGACGTTCTGTCGCCGGCGGCACAGATCGCCTCCCGGCACAACCCCATGCTGGACGATCTCGGCTTTCCTTCGGGCTCCGAGCTGACCGCGGTCAGCCTCCCGCTTCGGCTGTACGCCGCATTCGGTGCACTCGGGATCAGTCCGATCCGTGCGACGTTCGTCATGGTCGCGATCGAAGTCATTTTTCTCTTCGTTGGGATCGCCTGGGCGACCCCAGTCATCCAGCCCTCGGTGTCCCGGGAACTGTGGGCCGTCGCTGCGACGGTGGGCACGCTGGGTTACACGCTGGCGGGCAACAACCTTGCGAATTTTGGGTTCTTCTTTCGTTGGAACTACGGATTCGCGAACGGTATTGCATGTGTCGCGATCGCCTTCGCACTCCGGCGGCGGTGGACGCCGGCGGCCATCGCAATCAGCGCGCTCGTCACGGTGCACTTCGTGATTGCCGTGCTCGTCGGGTTGGTTGTCCTCCCGCTCATCGCGCTCGATCTGAAACGGCGCAGGTTCGAAATACGTCTCGTGCCGGTGGCTGTCGCTGCGGTCATCGGTGGCATGTACCTGTGGTTCGGACGCGGAGACGTGCAGCTTTCGTCGGCACGACTTGATACGACGCGTACATCGCTCGGCTGCGTGCCTTTCAATCCCACCTGTTCTTCGAGTTCAACTCGTGGTTCCTTCGCCCCTTTGCGGAGGACATCGGAGCGTGGTCGATCGCTGTCGTGGTGACGTTTGCGGCGGCGCTCACCGCACGGAGGCTCGGTCACCGGGCGCTATCGAGTCGCCTTGCGATCACGTTGGTGACGACGGCTGGGCTCTGCCTGCTCGGGTGGGCACACTCGAACCTCGACTCGCCCAATGTCACGTTGTTTTGATGGAAGTTCACCGATCTTCGGTGTTCGTCAACCTGCTGCTGTTGTCGTTCGCGCTACCCCTGTTCCTTGATGAGACGAGACGAAGCCATCGTCTGTCGCTGCCTATCTGCTTGATCGTGTGGTGCATGGCGCACGATGCTCATCAGCACCTCACCTTCGGGTTGCTGCTGCTCGGTTTGGCTGCACTGTGGATCGTTACTGAGCTTCGTCAACGGCACGACCGCTCCGGCCTCGTCCTGTCGGCGCTGGCTGGTGTGTTTGCGATCCCGGCCACCTACTTCACGCTCACCGCAGTCGAAGTCGAAGGTGGATGGGGTGAGCTCCTACGGACGATCACGCGCCACCCGGCAACGATGATCGCACTCGGCATCATCGTGGTGTTGGCGCTGATCGAGATCGGCGGCAGCCGAACGACACGCTCCAATTCCGTCTCGCGCAGGCACGACTGCCCTCGCAGTGATACCCGTCGTCCTGGTCATTGGGACTTCGGCGCTGGTCAACCCGAATGCTGTGACTGGCACTAGGCTCGAGTCGCGATCTGACCTGATCGATACCGCCACATGGGCCCGAGCCAACACTGCACAGGATGCGACCTTCCTGCTTCCGTTCGACGATGACGGCTTCGGTTGGAGGCTGTTCTCCGAGCGTCCGTCGGCCGGCAAGCCGCGCGAGTGGCTGCACTACGCCTTCCTCTACTCCCGTGATCAGACCGTCCTGGCTGAAGGAACGAGGCACGCCGAGCTGCTCGGAATCGACGTCGACGATTGGCTGCACGAGCATCCCGAATTGGGGGTGGGTGGCGTGCTCGTCAACGAGCTCATCGCACCGATTCAACCAATTGAACGACCGCTCGGTCGTTCAGCTCGGGTGAACCAACTCGATGTCGACTACTACGTGTTCGATCGAATCGCAACCGGCGTGATTCGTCGTGCTTCGAGATCGTCCACGAGAATCGGAACTTCCAGGTCGCCGTCCCTACTGCTGAGTGCCGTGGCTGATCGCTCAATCGGAGTCAGATCACGTCGCAGTCCGTGAGTAACACTGTCCGTGGATGAGTGACATCGACCGCGTCCGAACCTTCTGGGAGCGTCATCCGCTCTGGAGCGGCGAGTCGACGTACCCGGTCGGGAGCGACGAGTTCTTCGCGGAACATCGCCGCGTGTACCTCGACGAGTGCTTCGGCGGCCAATTCGATGAGCGTTTCCTTCCACCCCCACGCCAAAACGGCCAAGAGATCAGGGTGCTCGACCTTGGCTGCGGGAACGGCTTCTGGACGGCAGAGTTCGCAATGCGGGGGCTCCAACGCCTGGTTGCTGCCGATCTCACCGAACAGGCCCTCGCACTGACTCGGAGGCGACTGACGGCGACAGGCGGAGCCGCAGAATTGCGCCTCGAGAACGCCGAGTCGCTCACTTTCGCCGACGCCACCTTTGACCACGTGAATTGCCAGGGCGTCGTCCACCACACGCCGGATACAGCACGGGCAATCGCCGAGATTGCCCGCGTGCTTCGAAGCGAGGGAACGGCGAGCGTCTCGGTGTACTACCGCACTCCGATCCTTCGAGTCTGGCCGTACCTCGGATGGGTCGGGACGTGGCTCGCACGACGAGGCGGTGGTCTCAAGGGGCGCGGACGCGAACGGATCTTCCTCGAACGCGATCCTGACGAAATCGTCCGCATGTACGACGGCGCCGAGAACCCGATCGGAAAGTGCTTCACGAAACAGCAGTTTCGGATGCTGCTCGAGCCGTGGTTCGAGATCGAGGAGACATACCTGCACTATTTCCCGATTCGCAGCCTGCCGTTCCGAATCCCGGGATTCGCCCGCTCCTGGTTCGATCGACACTTGGGTTTCATGCTCTACGCCTCGGTCCGGCGCAGACCGGCAACGGACGGTGACATCGCCCCGCCGGGTGCGGTGGGAGATGGTCCTTCGGCCCGGAGCGCGCCCGGCGTTCCATGAAGATCCTGACCGTCGTCGGCGCGCGACCCCAGTTCGTCAAGGCCGCGGCGGTCTCGTTGGAGTCGCCGCTGTCGCGTGCGCACGGGGCGGACATTGATGAGGTGCTGGTGCACACCGGGCAGCACTACGACCCCTTCATGTCCGACGTGTTCTTCGACGAGCTCGTCATCCCGAGCCCCGGTCATCATCTGGGGGTCGGGTCGTCGAACCACGGTGAGCAGACGGGACTGATGATGCAGCTGCTCGAGCCACTCGTGCTCGACGAGGCACCCGATCTCGTGCTCGTGTACGGCGACGCGAACTCGACGCTCGCGGGCGCCCTGGTTGCCGCCAAGCTGCACGTCCCGGTCGCCCATGTCGAGGCCGGGCTTCGCAGCTACGACCGGAGGATGCCCGAGGAGATCAACCGGGTGCTCACCGACCATATGAGCGACGTGTTGCTCTGCCCGAGCGGTCAGGCGATCGAGAACTTGCGGGCTGAGGGGATCACGGCAAGAGTCGAGTTCACCGGCGACGTGATGCACGGTGTGCTGATCCGAACCCGTGACTCGCTGGGTGGCCGTAATCCGGTGGCCGAACGGCTGGGGCTCGAGACGGAACCGTACGTGGTCGCGACGATGCACCGGGCGTCCAACACCGACGATCCGGCGCGCGCCGGTGCGGTGATCGAGGCCCTGCGCCGGCTCGCTGCCGGCGGGCAGCCGGTGGTCTTCCCGGTACATCCAGCGCGCAACCGAGCTCGTCGGCGGGTATGGCGCGAGCGAGGCGTCAACACGATCGAGCCGCTCGGGTACCGCGACATGGTCGCCCTGACCGCGGGGGCGTCGGCCGTGGTCACCGACTCGGGAGGATTACAGAAGGAAGCGGCGTGGCTTGGCGTGCCGTGTGTGACGATCCGAGAGCAGACGGAATGGGTCGAAACGGTCGAGGACGGCTGGAACGTCGTCGTCGGCACCGCGATGGAGCGCATCGTCGAGGCGGTGCGGTCGGCCGCCGCACCGGCGCAGCCTTTCGTCCGCTACGGCGGCGACGACGCTTCGGCGCGCGTGGTTCGTACGATCCTCGCCCGCTTCTGCTGAATGTCGCGCGTGGCGCAGTGTGATGGCTCAGACCTCTTCGGCGAAGCGTGGCTCGAGGCGGGTGAAGATCATCCAACCGAGCGTCAGCGCGACGAGTGATGTCGCCGCCAGTCCGAGCAGGGTGAGGAAGCCGGGCGCGCCGCCGTCGTACAGCATCCGGCGGAAGACGCGAACGAACCCGGCCATCGGGTTGGCCTTCAGGATCGTTTCGGTCCACTCGGGAACCTCGCCCTCGATCAACTCGGGGGGATACACGATGGGAGTCGCGAAGAACCACACCTGGAGCGCGATGCCCCACAGGTAGGGCATGTCGCGGAAGTACACCGAGAGCGCGCTCAGCGCCAGCGCGAAACCCGAACCGAACAGCGCCAGGAGAACGCCGACGAACAGGGTCAGCGGGATCCATGGCAGCAGCGGGCTGCCGGCGATCAGCAACACGACACACAGCAGTCCGAGCTCGATGAGGAACTGCACGCCGGCGTGCAGCACGTTGGCGAACACGAGGATCTCGCGCGGGAACGCGACCCGGCGCACGAGGCCGGCGTTGGCCGAGATCGCGCCCATGCCGAGGTTGTTCATGAGCGAGAAGAAGTTCCACGGGATCAGTCCACAGAGCATGAACAGGGCGAAGTTCTCGAGGTCGCTCGGGTCGCCCTTCGGCGGGGTGGCGTCGAACAACACGCCGAACACGAACCCGTAGATGGCGACCGTCGCCAACGGGTTGAGCATCGACCAGGACCATCCGAGGAACTGATCGGCGGTACTTGGTGCGGAGCTCACGAAGCGTGAAATTCCAGAGGAGCTCACGCGCGGCAACGACGCGCAGGACGGCTTTCATATCGGGCCGTCGCAGGCTATCGGGGGCCTCGCGCGGTCCACTGGCATCGTCCGTCGGCGTCGTCCGCCACGATGGTCGGAAACCCGGGCCCGATCCGACAGACTGATGCCCGTCATGTCCGACAAGCACGCGGTGGTCGTCGACGAGCTCTGGAAGAGCTTTCGTCTCTACCAGGAGAAGAACCAGTACCTGAAGGCCACCATCCTCAAGGGACGGCGCGCCAAGTACCGAGAGTTCTGGGCGCTCAAGGGCGTCGAGTTCGAGGTGCCGTCGGGCCAGACGTTCGGCGTCATCGGCCCGAACGGTTCGGGCAAGAGCACCCTGTTGAAGTGCATGGCCGGCATCCTCCGACCCGAGAAGGGCCGGGCCACGGTGCACGGTCGGGTCTCGGCCCTGCTCGAGCTCGGGGCCGGCTTCCACATGGAGCTCACCGGCCGCGAGAACGTGTTCCTGAACGGTGCCATCCTCGGGTTGACGAAGCGCGAGGTCGAGCTGCGCTTCGACGACATCGTCGCGTTTGCCGGCCTCGAGGAGTTCATCGACACGCCGGTGAAGAACTACTCGTCCGGGATGTTCGTCCGGCTCGGCTTCGCCGTCGCCGCCCACGTCGAACCGGAGGTGCTGCTGATCGACGAGGTGCTGTCGGTCGGTGACGAGAGCTTCCAGCGCCAGTGCGCCGAGAAGATCGAGCAGTTCCGAACCGACGGCCGCACCATCGTGTTCGTGAGCCACGGGCTCGGTCAGGTCGAGCAGCTCTGTGAGCGCGTGGCCTGGATCGACCACGGCGAGCTCGCCGACGTCGGCCCGGCGGCCGACATCATCACCAAGTACCGCGGCGAGAGCCACGACGCCGAGCGCGTCCCCGGCGAGCTGGGCGCGAGGTGGGGCAGCCACGAAGCCGAGGTCACCATGGCTGGCTTCGTCGGCCCCGATGGCGAGCCCGTCGCGCTGCTCACGACGCTCGAGCCGGCCCGGTTGCGCGTCGAGTACGACGCCCACCAACCGCTCCAGGACATCGTCGTCGGGTTCCGCATCGACACCGTCCACGGCCACCTCGTCTGGGGAACGAGCACGCGGCTCGGCGCGCAAGACGATCGGGCTCGCCGAGGGCCGCGGCGCGGTCGAGCTCGGCGTCGACGCGCTCCCGTTGCTCGAGGGCGTCTACGACCTCTCCGTGTCGATCACCGATCACACGGAGCACCACGCCTACGACCACTGGGAGCGCCGGGTCCGCTTCGAGGTGCGCCAGTTCGGCACCAACGATGCGGGGCTGTTCCACATGCCGGTGACGTGGGGGTTCCCGGCGGCGGCGACCGTCCAGGACTGATCGATGGCCGAGCGGACGGCGGGGGGATCCGTCAACGCGGTCGAGGTTCGGCATCACGACGAACCGCTCGTGTCGATCGTCGTCGTCACCTATGGCACCGGCCCGATCGTGCTCGACTGTCTCGACCGCGATCGCCGCCAACACCGTGATCCCGTACGAGGTGATCGTCGTCGCCAACCCGCCGGCGTCACCTGAAGATGACCCGAGCGTGGCGCTCTTGCGCGCCGGAGAGTCGCGGCGTCACGTTGGTCGCATCCGACGAGAACCTCGGGTTCGCCGGCGGCAACGAGCTCGGCGTCGAGCACGCCAGGGGCACGTACATCTGCTTCTTGAACCCCGACGCGATCGTCGGGCCGGGCTGGCTCGAACCGCTGGTCGCCGCGCTCGACGACGAGCGGGTCGGCGTCGCCGCGCCGGTGCTCATCGATCCCGATGGCTCGCTCCAGGAGGCGGGTCAACTGCTGTACGACGACGGGGGCACGGCCGCGATCGGCGGTCCGCGAGGTGCTCAGTGGCGACGAGACGCAGGCGTTCAGCCGCGACGTCGACTACGCCTCGGCCGCCTGCTGGCTCGTGCGCCGCGATGAGCACCTCCAGCGCGGTGGGTTCGACCTTCGGTACCACCCAGCGTTCTTCGAGGACGTCGACTACGCCCTGCGCGTCGAACACGGCGGACAGGTGAGCCGGCTCGTCGCCGGCCGGCCGGTCGTGCACCACCACGGAATGGGTGGGGCCGGCCGCGGTCATGGGGTCGCGGCGGTCTCGCAACAGACGTTCCGCGCGCTGTGGAGCGAGCGTCTCGCACGGCAACCGTCGCGCCCTTCGACCGACCACGAGGCGATCCGCAATCGAGACCGCACGTGCACGCGACGGATCGCGTTCGTGGCCGACGGCTCGGTCGTCGCCGAGCGGCGCGTCGTCGGTCTGCGTGAGGCGGTCGATCTCGCCACGTCGTCGCCGCGTGACCGAGTGACGTTCATCACCGGGGAGGCCGACGGACTCGATGTGGTCGCGGCGCGGAACGCCGGGGTCGAGGTGATCACCGGCGACGTCGAGCGGGCACTCGCGGACCGTTCGCCACACCTCACCGAGTTGCACGACATCGCCGATGACGGCCGGCGGCGATGGCGCGCCGTGGTCGTGGCAGGCGTCGTGGTGGCGGTCGCGTTGGCCGGTGTCGTCGCGCGGTGGCTGATCCTGCGGTCGTCACTCGGCGCGCTGAACGCCGACGAGGCCTACACCGGGGTGCAGGCGTTCGAGATCCTCGACGGACACTTGCCGGTGGTCATTGGCGGCACGGTCTACACCGCGGTGGTCGAGTCGTACGTGTACGCGCCGATCGCGGCACTGTTCGGCGCCCACATCCTGCACCTCAAGCTCGTCGCGGTCGCCTTCTGGGCGATCGCGGCGCTCGTGGTGCTGGCGATCGGGTCGGAGCTCGCCGGCCGTCGGGCGGGTGCCATCGCCGCCGCGCTCGTCTGGATCACGCCCGGGGCGTTGCTCACGGTGTCCACCAACGCGTACGAGAGTTACGGATCAGGCATGGCCACGACGGTTGTGGCGTTCTACCTCAGCCGGCGTCTGTGTGACGGGCCGGCACCGTCGTGGCGCGGCCCGGCCGCCGTCGGCATCGTCGCCGGGCTCGGGTTCTGGATGCACCCGATGTACCTGACGACGCTCGTGCCGATGCTGTCGGTCGTGCTGTGGGTCCACCGCCGGCGTCTGGTGGTGTGGACCGGCATCGCCGTCGGCGGTGTCGTGGGTTGTGCGCCGTTTCTGCTGTGGAACGCCCGCAACGGCTGGCCGTCGCTCGACGATCGGCCGGAGGCGGCCGGGTCGTACACCGACCGGCTGCGGACGTTCGTCACCGACCTCCTGCCGCGCTCGCTCGGTCTGCGCGACAGCCAGCTCGAATGGATGCTGGGTCCGGCGCTCGGCATCACGCTCTACTGCCTCTTCCTCGCCGCGGTCGTGGTCGGGCTCGTCGTCCAGTACCGCCATTCCCGTCGACCGAGCCGGGTGTTGCTGCCGGTCGTGGTGGTCGCCGTCCTGCCGCTGATGGGCCTGTTCTCTCCGCTCATCTACTCGCTGGACGGTCGATACGGCATCATCGCCTTTCCCTTCCTCGCCCTCAGCGTCGGGATCGCGATCGACGAGCTGGCCCGCCGGATCCCACGTGTCGGTGCCGTGGCCGTGCCAGTGGTCGCCGTGCTCATCTGGGTCGGCGGATACCTCGCACCCCACCTCGAACTGGCGCTCGACGAGACGGACGGCAACCCCAACGCCGACACCGAAGAGGTCGTCGACCTCCTCCAACGATCGGGGATCGAGTTCGTCTCCGGCAGCTTCTGGCGCGTCCATCCGGTCGAGTTCGTCGCCGACAACACCATCGTGGGCGGTGTGAGCCCCGGTCACCCGGTTCGCTTCTCGAACCGCCAGCGTGCCGTCGAAGCGGCGGCACCGGAGGACGTCGCGTTCGTGTTCCAGACGTCCGACGAGGATCCCGGAGCGCTCCGGGGTCCGGTCGAGGACTACGAGCGGACGCAGATCGGCGACACCGTGCTCTACATCCCGACGGCCTCGGGACTGACAGGATTCAGCCCGATGTGGCACGGACAAGACGCTGGCGGTGGTGCTGCCGACCTACAACGAGGCCGGCAGCATCGCCGAGTGCATCGCGGCTTCGACTCGCTCGGCATCGTCGACGACATCGTGGTGGTCAACAACAACGCCCATCCCGACACGTCACCGGCGGTCGCGCCGACACCAGTGCACGCGAGGTGCACGAGGCGCGTCCAGGGATACGGAGCGGCGATCCGGCGCGGGCTGGCCGAGACATCGACGGCCGACCTCGTCTGCATCTGCGAACCGGACGGGACGTTCGATCCGGCCGACCTGCTGAAGCTGCTGCCGTACACCGTCGACGTCGACGTCGTGTTCGGGTCGCGGACGGTTCAGACGTTCATCCTCCACGGCGCCAACATGGGCGCCTTCCTCCGGTGGGGGAACTGGGCGGTCGCCAAGCTCGCCATGGTGCTGTTCAACTCCGTCCACCTGTCCGACGTCGGCTGCACGTTCCGCGTGCTCTCGCGCGACGCCGTCGACCAACTCCAGCCGTAGTTCCGAGCGCAACGACACGTCGTTCGGCTTCGAGATGATGCTGCACGTGTTGAGCCGGCGGCGGATGCTGTTCGTCCAGGTGCCGGTGAAGTACCATACCGCGGATCGGTGACAGCTCCGTCACCGGCGATCGGATGAAGGCGTTCACGCTCGGGGTGCTCGATGATCCGGCTGCCCTCCGCACACGGTTACGGAAGAGATGAGCGCGACCGAGCACCAGCCCGTCCGCCGGCTCCTCGTCGACGCCCGGCCGTTCGTCGCATCCCACGGCCGGCGGCCGCGGCGTCGGCAACCACGTCGCCGGCATTGCTGGAAGGCCTCGCCGAAGGTGACACGCCGGTCACCGCACTCGTCGGGAGCGAACGCGAGCGGGCCGCACTCGATCCGGCCGTCGTGGCCGGCATCGACGTCGACGTGCTCGGTCGGCCGGCGATCAGGCGCGCCGTCGGTCCGGGGACGTGGTATCCTCGCAACGTCGATGTTCCTGCATCCGATCTCGCTCGACCCGATCCCGCAGTCGGTGACCGAGGCCGGATTGCCGGTCGCGGCGCTGCTGTACGACGTGATCCCGTACCGCTATCCGGAGCAATATCTCGCCGAGGACGACCCGCTCCGTCAGGCTCGCCTGCGGGCGGTGCTCAGCCGGACGGTCGACGTGTTCGGCACGAACTCGAGTTCGTGAGCCGCACCGCGGTCGAAGTGCTCGGCCTCGACCCGGCCCGGCTCCACGTGACCGGTTGCGGGGTCGCGGCCCGGTTCCGACCCGGCGGCCGCGCAGCCGCGCGTTCGGTGGCCCGGCCGTACCTCGCCGGCGCCCATCAGTCGATCGTCGCCGCGATCACCGGCGGCGACGACCGCAAGAACACCGACGGGCTGCTGAACGCATGGGCTCTCCTGCCGCGAGCGACGCGAACCGCTCGCACCCTGGTCGTGATCGCCGGCGCTTCCGACGATGTGCTGCGGCGATGGATACGTTCAGCCGCCGAGCTGGGGATCACCGGTGAGGTGCGCTTCGCGGTCGATGCCGACGACGATCAGGTGGTCGCCATGCTGCAGGCCGCCGAGCTCGTCGTGGTGCCGTCGCTCGAGGAGGGTTTCGGGCTCCCCGTGCTGGAGGGCGCGGCGTGTGGCGCTCCCGTGGTGTGCTCGGGGGTCTCGTCGCTGCCGGAGGTGCTGCCAGAGCCGCGCGCCCATTTCGACCCGAACGATGCGTCCGACATGGCGCGGGTCATCGACCGCGCGCTCACGGATGAAGCGCTGCGCGCCGTCCTCACCTCGGCCGCGGGCGATGCGCTGGAACGGTGGACCTGGCGTCGCGTCGCCCGCGATGTCGTCTCGGCGATGGCCTCGACAACCCCACTCCGCAGGACGCGGTCGCCCCGCCGGCGGTACGCAGTGCTCGCCGAGGATCTCGCCGCCGCGGCGCCGATGGTCGCCGAGATTCGCGCCCGTGCGCCCGACGCCGAGGTGACCATCGGACTCGATCCCGTCGGTCCGGCGACGCGGGTCCCGTTCGTCGACGGCACGTTCCTCGCCACTGCGCTCGGTCGCTACATCAAGCCCAACGATCTGGATGGCATCGTGGCGGTCGTCGACGAGGACACCGCATCCACGACGCTGCCGCCGCTCGCGGCGAGTCATGGTGCAGCCGTCGCCGCCCGTTCCGACGACCCCGCCGCGACCGAGCGGTGCATCGACGCGCTCGGTCTCCACCGTGTCTGATTTCGTCGGCTCACTCCACGTCGATTCGTTGGGCGTCTGGTCGCCGACGGGTAGCGTTCGCCGCCATGGCAGTTGTTCGCGGACTCATCGGGCGCCTGCGCGGCGACGACATCGCGGCGTTGCGGGCCGAGGTCGCGGCACTGCGGGAGATCGTCGAGACGACCAACCATCACGTCGTCGAGAGCCATCGCATCCTGTCGACGCTCAACCATGACGTGCGGGCCGGCTCGGAGGACGTCCTCCCCCTGTTCCTCGGCTACGCCCAGCGGTTCCGCACCGACGCCGACACGATGATCGGCGTCACCGAGTTGATCGACCGGCAGCTCGCCGCGATCGAACAGCAGGTCGAGCGGCTGGTCGCGGCGGGAACCCCTCACGACGCGAACGAGGGGTGACGCGCGTCGCCAGGATCCTGCTCGACGCCCGCACGATCGAGCACCCCGACGCCCGTGGCCGCGGCATGGCGCGGTACGTGTCCGGGCTGATCGAGGGGTTGGCCGCCGAGCAGATCGCGACAACGGCATTCGTGGCCGATCGGGTGGAGGCGCGGACACTGCAACGGGCGCATCCCGCCCTCGATGTCGACGTTCTCCGTCCCGGTTCGCTCGCTCGGCACATCGACGACCGTCCGTGGTACCTGGCGACCGGGCTGTTCCTCTCACCGACGTCGTTCGACCCGGTGCCACGCATCGTCACCGAATCCCGTCTTCCGGTCGCCGGGGTCATGTTCGACGTCATCCCGTTCCGGCACCCCGAGCGCTACCAGAACGATGAGGCTGTGCGTCGCCGGCTCCGGTTGCGGGCGTCGTTGGCGCGGTCGCTCGACGCCGTGCTGGCGATCTCGGAGTTCTCGTCGACGACGGCGATCGAGGAGCTGCGCCTCGACCGGGCGCGGGTCGCCACGATCGGCACCGGCGTGTCGGCACGGTTCGTCCCACCGGAGCACCCGAGCGCGAGGACTGGCGTCGTCGCCGTCACGGGCGCCGACGAACGGAAGAACACCCGTCGTCTGATCGACGCGTGGGGGAGACTTCCGGTCGATCTCCGCCGACGTCACCGGCTGTCCGTGGTGGCCGAAGTTCCTCCGAGCGTGCGCGAGCAGTGGCTGGGGTGGGCAGTCGACGCGGGGTGTGACGACACGGTGGAGTTCACCGGCGGCATCGACGACGAGCGGATGGTGCGTCTGCTCCAGACGGCGGCGCTGTCGGTGATGCCGTCGATCGACGAAGGATTCGGCCTGCCGGTTGCCGAGGCGGCGGCATGCGGGTGCCCGGCGATCTGCTCCGCCGTCTCGTCGCTGCCGGAGGTGATCGCCGAGCCGGCCGCGCTCTTCGATCCGATGGATCCGTCGGCGATCGCAACCGCGATCGAACGTGGCCTGACCGACACCGGTCACCGAGCGGTCCTGCAGGAGGCGTCGGACCGCGCGGCAACCAAGTGGCGCTGGCCGGCCGTCGCCCGCGCCGTGGTGTCGGCGCTCGACCACATCGCGCCCCGAACCGGGATCGCGCGCGCACCCCAGCCGCGCCTCGCGGTGGTCGGACCGGACGACGCGGTGACGTCCGGAATCGGCACGTACGACGTTCGTGTGGTCGCCGCCATGCGTCGCTCACTCGGCGCCGATGCGGTCCTGCACGCGGTCGATCTCGTCGGGCGCCCCGATCCGGTCCCCGTCGCCGCCGATCGTGTTCCGGCGTCGACGTTCGGCACAACGGTCAAGACGTCACAGTTCGACGACGTCGTCGTGGTGCTCGGGAGCTCACACTTCCATGCCGACTCGCTGCAGGTCGCCGTCACCCACGACGCCCACGTCTGGCTGCACGAGGCCACTCTCGTCGGTGCCGTCGTCGGTCCGGCGCATCTGGGCGGTTCGCGCGAATGGGCCGTGCGCCACGTCAAGGGATTGGCTCGGCCCACGTGATCGGCAGCGGTTGCACGACGCCCATCTCGCCGAGGCCGATGCTCTGATCGACGCCGACCGACTGCACGCGGTCGGCGTGCGGTTCCTCGAGCGTGCGCTCGAGCGCGCCCAGTTCGATCATCGTGAGCAGCGAGATCGCGGCCACCCTCGTGCGCGAGAGCGCCGACGTGAACGCACCGATGCTGGTGCTCCCCCTCGCGTTCGATCGGGTGCGCGCGGTTCCACCGCCGCCCGGTGCCGACATCGTCGTCGCCGGCTGGCTGGCGCCGAGCAAGCAACCGTTGCTCGCCGTCGAGACCGTCAGCGCCCTCAACCGGTCGGGCGTCGCCCGCCTCGTCTTCGCCGGCCATGCCCCCGCCGACCTCGCCATCGAGGTACGTCGGTATGCCGAGGAGCTCGGTGTGGCGGATCAGGTCGAGATCACCGGGCACCTCGAACGCGACGAGTACGAGCATCGGATCGCGTCGGCACGGGCTGGTCTCGTGCTGCGCGCCGACCACCATGGTGAGATGTCGGCGGTGATCGCCGACTTCCAGTCGCGGGGGATCCCGGTGGTCACGACGCTGCCGTCAGCCGGCCCGGGAGGTCTCGGGCTGACCGTCCTCGCGTCCGACTGCACGGCCGCGCAGCTCAGCGCCGCGCTGGCGCCACTGCTCGACGACGACGAGTGGCGGAGGCAGGCCGCCGGCGCCGCGGATCGAGCTGCGTCGTGGTCGTACGACGACGTCGCCGAAGCGTTGCAGTGGTGGCTGAGCGTCGGTGCGGCGGCGTCGTCCGGCCTCACCGTGGTCGGACCGGATCGAACCGGGCTTGACTAGGTCGGCTCACTCCGTGTCGCCATGTTGATTGTCTGGTCGCCGACCGGCGTACCATCCGGCCCCTGATGGAACCCGTCGAACCCGTTCGTGCGCGTCGTCGTCATCAACTACGACGGCGGGCAGATGACGATCGACTGCCTCGAATCGCTGTTGGCGACCGACTATCCGGCCGACCGGCTCGAGATCGTGATGGTCGACAACGGCTCGCTCGACGACGTCGTCGAACGTGTCGCGGTCGAGCTCCCGTCCGTGCGGGTCATCGAGCCGCTCGCCAACACGGGGTTCGCGGGCGGCTGCAACCTCGGGATCCGAGCGCCCGGCGAGTTCGACCTCGTCGCGCTCGTCAACAACGATGCGACGGTCGCGCCCGACTGGCTGCGGCCGCTCGTCGACGCGCTCGCCACCGACGAGCACCTCGGCGCGGCGTGCCCGAAGATCCTGTTCTCCGGTCAGTTCCAGGAGATCCTCGTCGAGGTGCCGGATGCCGGCCCGATCGGCAGCGACGAGCGCGAGCTCGGGATCCGAGTGACCGGCGTCCGCTTCGACGGCGAGCGTGACGACGAACGAGTCGAGTTCGACGAGGGCTTCCACCTGCCCGAGCCGCCGCATCTCCCCGACGACGAGGAGATCGCGAGGTGGTCGATCGGAGCGCGGGCTGATCCGCCTACGCGTCGCCGACGGACCGGTCACGCGAGTGGCGTTGCGGATCTCGTCGCTTGCACCGCGGACGCTCCGGATGCAGTCGGGCTCGACTCGTCGTCGAGGCCGCGATCGGCACGACCCCGATCATGGATCGACGATCGACGTCGACCCGACCGTGTTCGACGTCATCAACAACGTCGGTTCCAACCTCTACCGCTACGGGTTCGGCGGCGACCGCGGCTTCCTCGAACGCGACATCGGACAGTACGAGGAACCGGCCGAGGTGTTCGCATGGTGCGGCGGCGCGGTGCTCCTCCGACGCGAGTACCTCGACGACGTCGGGATGTTCGACGAGGAGCTGTTCCTCTACTACGAGGACACCGACCTCTCCTGGCGTGGACGGCTGCGCGGGTGGCGGTACCAGTACGTGCCGAGCATCGGTGATCCGTCACCGTCACGCCCAGTCGTCCGGCGCTCTGGTCGCCGACGTTCCGCTTCTACACCGAACGCAACCGGATGCTCGTGCTCGCCAAGAACGCGCCCGCGCGGCTGGCCGTGCGGGCGATCCTCGGCGCCGATCGAGCGGCTGGTGGTCACGTTCCTCCGCCAGGTCGTGCTGCGCCCCTTCGTGCTCCGCCTTCCCGTGCGCGCCGAAGCGGCCCACCAGTGGCGTGTCGTGCGCAGCTACGTCGGCAAGCTGCCGGCGATGATGCGGGCCCGCCGATCGGCCCGCCCGTCGGTGGATCGTGGCGTCCCTGTTGTCGTGGATGGTCACGAAGTGACCGTCGACCGCCCTCGCGCTTTGGTCACCAAATTCGGCCTCACAGCCCGTCGACGGTGACCAAGGCGACAATGGCAGGGTCGGAGCGGGCGGGTCACGAAGTGAGGGCGCTCCGGGTCGGCGTGTACGACCTCTACTGGGCGACGCTCGGCGGCGGCGAGCAGGTCGACGGCACGATCGCCCAGGTGCTCGCCGAAGCCGGGCACGACGTGACGCTGCTCGGACCGCGACCGCCCGACGTCGAGCGCACGCGGGAACGCCTCGGCGTCGACCTGTCGGGCTGTGACCACCGCGCCGTGCACGACGACGACGCGGCATCGGCCGCCAGCGCCGACTTCGACGTGTTCGTCAACGGCACCTACCTGAGCCGTGCCGTCAACCACGCCGAGCTCGGCTACTACTACGTCCACTTCCCGCAGGTGCCGCTACCGCCGGGTCGATCGAATGCGCAACCGGGTCGTACATCGGCGCCGTCAAGGGGCTCGGGTCGCTGTCGAAGCGTGAGCTCCCGCTGCGTCTGCGCGAGGCCCAGGCCGGGTTCGACCGGCGCATCGCGCGGACGCACTTCATCCCCAGCTACCGGCGCTTCCTCGCCAACTCGAGCTTCACCGCCGAGTGGGTCGAGCGCCTGTGGGGAGTCGTCGCTGACGTGCTGTACCCACCGGTCCGAGCGTCGGTGCAGCCGGGGGAGAAGCGCAACCTCGTGCTCAGCCTGGGTCGGTTCTTCGACCCCGTCCACGGACACAGCAAGAAGCAGCTCGACCTCCTCGACGCGTTCGTCGAGATGGAGCGCTCGGGCGCGGCCGACGGTTGGGAGCTGGCGCTCGTCGGAGGAGGCGGGCCCGCCGACCGCGAGTACGCGCTCGCCGTGCAAGCGGGCGGCCATCGGACATCGCGTCGAGGTCCACATCAACGCGCCGGGCGCGCTGGTCGAGCAGTTGCTGGGCGAGGCGTCGATCTACTGGCACGCTGCCGGGTTCGGCGAGGATCCGCGTCGGCACCCGGATCGCTTCGAGCACTTCGGCATCGCGCTGGTCGAGGCGATGGCCGCCGGCGCCGCACCCGTCGTCTACGGCGCTGCCGGACCGGCCGAGATCGTCCGCGACGGTGTCGACGGCGACCACTGGCGGGCCCGCTCCGAGCTGATCGCGATCACGACGCGGCCTGATGCACGACCCCGAGGCATTGCGGGCCCGCGGCGAGGCGGCCCGCCGAAGGACCGACGAGTTCTCGGCCGCCCGGTTCACCCGCGAGCTCCTCGGATTTCGTCGACCGCGACTGTCAGTGAGGTCCGGCTCGGGACGGAGTCCGGCTGCCGGGGACTGTGACACCCCTTGCGATACTGGACACATGTTCGATCTGGCAGTCGACTTCGATGTGGTGGTCGGCGAGGTGGCGGCGCTGACCGATGATGCGCTGGTCGAGCGGTTCCGTGAGTTGGAGCGTTCGGCTCGTCGGCAGGAGGCCGAGTTGGCGGTGGTGGTCGCCGAGTTGGAGGGGCGGTCGGTGTATCGTGCCCGATGGGCATGTGTCGATGCGGGGGTGGTTGAAGGCGACGGTGCGGTGGTCGAACCAGGAGTGTCAGCGTCGGTTGCAGACGGCGCGGCTGGTGGCGGCCGATCGGGCGGTGGGTGCCCGGTTGCACGCGGGTGAGGTCGGTGTGGCGCAGGTGCAGGAGTTGGCGCGGGCGCATGCCAACCCGCGCTGTGGCGACCGAGTTGGTGGGGGAGGCGGCGAAGACGTTGTTGGATCATGCCGCCACGATGTCGTTCGAGGATTTCCGGTTGTGTGTGCGGCGGTGGGAGTTGTTGGCCGATGTCGACGGCGCCCATCGTGACGCCGAGGCGGCGGTCGAGCGGCGCACGGCGACGGTGGTCGAGTTCGACGGTGTGTTGCATCTCGACGCGCGTGGTGGGGCGGTGCATGCGGCGTCGATGGTCGAGATCTTTCAGCGGTTCTGCGACGCCGAGTTCGCCACCGATTGGGCGTGGGTGCGCGAACGCTTCGGCGACAACGCGCCCACGCGGTCTGATGCCACGATCTGATGCGCAACGCCGCTTCGACGCGCTGTTGGCGATCTTCGAAGCGGCCGCGGTGGCGCCGGTCGACGGGCAGGTCCCCGAGCCGGTGGTCAACATCGTCGTCGACCAGGTCACCTTCGAGACCCACCTGGCGCGACGCCGCCTGATCCCGATGCCCGCCGATCTGCCCGACATCGCGGTCGTCGATCGGCGTTGTGAGACCACGGGCGGGATCCTGTTGGATCCTGACGATGTGATCGCGGCCGCGTTGGCGGGTCACGTCCGTCGGGTGGTGTTCGACTCGGCGGGCGTCGTGATCGACATGGGCCGCAAGCGGCGCCTGTTCACCGGTGCCGCCCGAGAGGCGGTGCGGTTGCAGTCGAAGCGATGTATCTGGCCCGGATGCTGTTTGCCGTCCGGGCGTTGCCAAGTCGATCATTCCGACGAGTGGGTGGCACACCACGGCCAAACGCGGCCCGACAACGGCACCCCGCTGTGCGGGCGACACAACCGCTGGAAGAACCGGGGCTTCCGCACCCGCCGCGACGACAACGGCAACTGGCACACCTACCGACCCGACGGCACCGAAATCGCCTGAGTCCGTCGCGTCTGAGCAGCTGCCGGACCGTCGACCGCTGTCACCGACTCGGCTCCGCCTTCGCTCGACCCTCGCCCACTAGCGTGCTCGCCATGTCGGTGACCGAGGACCGCGGGGCCAACACGGCACCGGTGGTGCCGGGGGAAGGGTTCGAGTACTACCGCGGCCGGTACTGGAACGACCTCGACCGCGTGGTGCGCACGCTCAACGAGCGGGCGACGGGCGATCCCGACCTGATCGTGGTCGGAGCACCTGCGCGACAACTACGGCCCGTTCCGCCACGCGCTCGTGCTGAACTGCGGCAACGGCTGGGTCGAGCGCGACCTCGTCGGCAAAGGGTCGTGGTCGCTCGGCGGTCGGCGTCGACGTGTCCGATGAGCTGCTCGATCAGGCTCGCCGGGAGGCGGCCGCGGCGGACCTGCCGCTGCGCTACGTCCAGCTCGACACGAATCGCCGCCGACTTCCCCGACGAGGACTTCGACCTCGTCGTCAACCACGCCGCGATGCACCACGTCGC
Source organism: Ilumatobacteraceae bacterium (assembly GCA_963722415.1). Lineage (GTDB taxonomy): Bacteria > Actinomycetota > Acidimicrobiia > Acidimicrobiales > Ilumatobacteraceae > JALOLG01. The sequence goes on along the minus strand of CAVRNI010000057.1, from coordinate 192,606 downwards.
CTACGTCGATCGGGTGACTCGGCGGATCTGCGAGCTGCTCGCGCCCGACGGCGTGTTCGTCTCGTGGGACTACGTCGGCCCGCACCGCAACCAGTACACCGCCGTGCAGTGGGAGCACGCGTGGGCGACCAACCTCGAGCTCGCACCCGAGCTCCGACAGGATCATGCGCTATCCGCACATGCCGACGATGCTCGTCGGCGATCCGACCGAAGCCGTCCACTCCGAGCTCATCGTGCCGACGATCGAGCGCTACTTCACGGATCGAACATCACGCCCGGCTGGGCGGCGGGATCGCCTACCTGCTCCTGACCCACAACGACGCGATCCAGGGGCGCTCGCAGGACGAGATCGACGGAGCGGTGCGAGGCGGTGATGGCCGCCGACGGCGGCGCTGACCGACGCCGACCCGGAGACCACGCTGTTCGCGTACATCGTCGCCCGCGCCGATCCTGCGTCACTCGTCGACACCGAGCGGCTCGCGGCGTGGACTGCGGCGGAGGACGACCGCGAACGCCTCGCCGGCTCGGCGGGCGGGCGGTACTACCCGCCGACCGCGGTCGGCGCCGTTGCCGAGGCGCTGGTGGTCGCCGAGAGACGCGATCGCCAATCGCGGCGCCGGCCGATCGCGACGCCGTGATCGCCACGACGTCCGGGTCGAGACGCTCGTCCGGGTCCTCGCCACCCGGATCCGCGCCCGGATCAGCGTCACGTATCCGAAGACGTCGATGAGCAGGTCGGCGCGGTTGACGCTGTCCTTGACGGTGATCTGTGCCGTTGGGTCCGAGCTTGACCATCACCATGTTCGGCACCGTACTGACCGGCGTCGAAGTTCACGTTCGACGAGTTCGGCTCGGCGACACCGGTCGGCCAGATGCGTGAAGAACCCGTAGCCGTGGGCGTTGGCAGCGGTGACGTTCAAGATCACCGCGGTCGCGTCGTCTCGGTACGCCGGCCTGTCCGCTGACCTGGATGTACCTGCAGGACGTCGACCACCATCGGGCCCTGTGGCGTCCGCAGTCCGGATCTGGAGTCGACGAGCCGCACTGGCTCGATCGCCTCGATCCAGCCGGCCGTACTCGGACCGAAGTAGCCCATCACGTCGACGATCAGGTGCGCCGATGTCTCGGCCGCGTTCAGCGAGATCTGCCCGCCGGTGCCGACCTTGACGACGGCGAGGTTGGCGCGCGTCGTGCCGGCGACGTAGTTGAGGTTGGAGGCCACCGGGAGCGCCACGCCGGTCGGGAACGCGGTCGCGAATCCGGAGCCCTGCGGCTGGGTGACGGTGATGTTGACGACGACCGACGTCGCGTTCGTCGGAACGCCGGCCCGGCCGCGCGACCTGCACCGATCGGGTCTCGTCCGCGGCGAACGACGCCCGCGTGGTGCCGATGTTGTTGCGGCTGTCGAAGCACGCGGGCGGGCGTGACGCCGGTGAATCCCGAGCCGTTGGCGTTGAGCACCGCCGGTGTCGATCCAGCCGGCGACGTCGGCGACCATGTGGGTCGGGCCCCAACCAGTTGTAGATGCGGATCTTCCCGCCGGCACCGACGCGGGCGAGCACGAGGTTCGGCACGATGTCGCCGCCGGCGACGTTGAGGTTCGACGTGGCCGGCTCGCCGACCGGGACCGACGCCTGGTCGTCGAAGATCGCCAGGCCGCCACAGCAGGCGGCCGCCTTCGGCGTCACCGCGACGTAGCCGGGGCCAGGGGGAACGACGGCCGTGACGTTGAGCAGCACCGCGGAAACCCCCGCCTCGGGAACGCCGCCGACGCCGGTGACCTTGAGCTCGTGGTTGGCGGTCTCGTCGCGCCGGGTGTTGGGGTCGTGGCGTGTTGATGCGACCGCCGCCACTGCGGATCGGCTCCGTTCGTGATGCCGACGCCGAAGCGCGTGTCGAGGATGCGCGTCGGCGGGGTCGGGTGGAACGTGCCCGACGTCGTGACCGGCCCGCCCTGGAGGTACTGCGCAGTTGTCGAACCCGAAGCAGATCGCGTCGAGGTCGATCGTCGGCGTCGGCGCCGAACCCGAGGTCCTGGTACGCCTGGATCTCCCGGCCCGTGGTCGTTGTCGGTGACGAACAGGATGTAGCGGCCGGGCCAGCCCACGCCGGCCGTCCACCGGCTGCCACGGCTCGTCGTCGACGGCGAACGAGCCGAACTTGACGCTGCCGTTGCCCGGAATCGGGCGCGGCGGATCGGGATACACCGTCTCGATCTGGAAGGCGTTGACGGCGACGCGCCCGTCGGTGACCGCGCGTCGACGACAGGATGTCGCCGTCGAAACGTTCCGCCGATGTGACCTGCCGAAGTTCACGCCGACCTGCGGCAGCGTGACGGTGCCGAGGTTGAACAGGTTGCCGCCGGCCGACTCGATGTGGACGCCACCGGTGTTGACGTCCCACCCGGTCGTACGCAGTTCGGAACCGTGTGCGGGTAGAACTCGTAGCGGACCGCGCTCCACCGGCACGTGCACGGCGGCGCGTCGCAGCCGCGGCTCGATCTGACCAGACGTCCCCCAGCGGAACACCGAGGCGTATTGGCCCGGTGCCCGGAGTCGACTCCGATGTGCCCGACGACGCCGCCGGCGTCGATGACGGTGACGGCGGCGCTGACCGGCGACGAGCCGAGGCGTGCCGACGGTCAGGATCGACGAGGCGGCAAGCGCCCCGACGATCAGATGTGCGGCACGGCGGCGATGGCGAGGGCATTCGTGGACTCCTTGCAGGCCGGCGCGAAGACGCGCCGGCTCGATGCTGGACTGCTCAGTCCACCCATCGGCACCTTACCGGCCCGCCTTGAGCTTGGAGCGTCGGAGCCCGTCTGCGACGACGAGCCCGACGATGGCCGCCATCCCGACGACGGACAGGACGAGCGACGGTGTGAGCCACTTCGGTTCGTAGGAGAACTCCACCGTGCGGGTACCAGCCGGGACGTCGACGGCGAGAAAGAATCCGTCGGCATCGATGACGTCGGCCGACTGCTCCGTCGACGCGCACGGTCCAGCCCGGCGCGATCTGGCTGTGCACGATCACCCGCATGGGTGACGGGTCGGTCACGTCCACCACGAGCTCGGTGGGCGAGCGTCGATCGAGCTCGAACCCGATCTCGGTACCGTCGGCGAGCTGCCCCACCGCGTCGCCGATCCAGGCCGGGTTCTCCCACACTTCGAAGCCGCCGCCGACGAGGTCGGTCGGCCACCAGCCGGGGAGCTGTGTCGCGACGTCGCGGTTCGGATCGATGAGGACCCAACGCACGCCCAACTCCGCCGCGTCCTCCGGTCGCCACGACTGCGGCAGGTGGTTGCGCAGCGGGAGCGTCGGGTCGACGACCGATGTCTGGCTGGCCTCGAGCGCCACGAACCGATCGGTGACCTGGACGCCTCCGTCGTAGCCGTCGAGCGATCGGACCTCGGCGAGCACGTTCGTGTTCGGTCGGAACCCGGCGATGAGATAGCCGATGTCGCCGAACTCGTCGTTCGTGAACGCCACCGTCAGACCCGGCCGATCGTGCAGTTCGGCGCCGATCCCCGGCGGGTAGTCGTCGAACGCCGTCGACGTCGTCGACGTGTCGATCACCGAGAAGCGAGCCGAGCGCCAACAGTTCGACCGTGAGCACTGCGACGACGAGCAGCGACACAGAGGTGGGAACGGCGACCCGCCGGGCGAGGAGGATGGCGACGATCACGATGGCCGCCACGGCCAGCCACGACGCCACGGTCCAGCGATCGGGGAGGTCGCTGGCCCCGGCCGCGCCGAGCCCGAGGGCGAGCGCGAGGAGACCGACGCCGGCGACAACCGACAGCAGCCACCACCTCGTCGTCGACGTCCGCGACATCGTGGTGAGCGCGTCCACGCCCCACGCCACACCCAACGCGACGCTGAAGACGGTCACGTCCAACCATCGGGCCGAGCCGCGTGCGAGGTCGAAGCCGGGGAGCCAGTGTAGGCGACCGTGAACACCGGCGTGCGCGGCCCGAGTGCCCACACCACGCCGATGACGGCGATCACGCCCATCGCGATCGCCAGCGGTCGCCGGCGCGGATCGCACAGCGCGATCCCGATTCCGAACACGGCGAGCAGACCCGCGGCCACGCCGACATGACCGATCGACTCGAACCCACCGGCGAAGACGGCTTCGTCGACGTGACGGAACGATCCGAGCAGGATCTGCGCGATGCGGCCGGGCTGGGCCGACAGCGTCGGCGACTCCAGCTGCTCGAGCGTCCTGCCGAAGCCGAGCGAGCTGTCGCGCTTCGCGGCGATCGATGCCAGCAGCTGCGGTGCCGCAACGGCGGCGCCGATCCCCACCGCGATCGCCAGATCGGCCACCCGTCGCCACGACCGATGGAGGAACACCAACGCGGCGGTCCACAGGATGGCGACGAACACGAGTTGGTAGACGGTCTGGGGATGCCCGGCGAGCAGCACCAACGTCGTCACCACGGCGGTGCCTGCCATCGGCACCCACGGCCGTGCGTCGGCAGTCAGGATCACGGTGACCCCGAGGAGCAGGAGCGGCAGCCATGCGAACACGAGAATCTGCTCGAACTGCGTCGCACGCGTCAGCACCGCTCCGTTGGCGCACACCACGACGGCGGCCGCGAAGCGGGCCGGCGGCCGGCAGCCGAGCCGCCGGACGAGCAGCACCATCCCGACGGCAAGGAGCACGAGATGGGCGGCGACCAGCACGCCCATCGCCCGGTTGGTGTCGAAGAACAGGCCGATCACCTTCGGCGGGTAGAGCGCGCCGGACGGTGGGTTACCGAGGTGGGTGACCCCGCCGAAGATGTACTCGTTCCACAGCGGGAGCCGGCGCGCCCGCCACGAGTCCATCGTGAGCTGGAAGTTCGGCCCGCCGTAGGTCACCGTGTCGAAGGCGACGACGTAGCGACCAGGGAACCAGAACGACCGTGACAGCCACAGGGCGACCGCGATCGCCCCGATGAGCTCGGCGGCCGTGTGCGCGCCAGATCGTCGGGTGTCAGCCGACCAGGCGGTCCTGCTTGTCCTTCTTCGCGGCCTTCTGTGCTTGCTTCCACTCGCGAACCTTCGCCAACGACTCGGGTCCGTCGATGTCGGCCACCGAACGCGGCACCTCGTCGCCGAACTTTCCGGCGGCATCCTGCCATCCTTCGGGCCGCACGCCCTGTGTCTTGGCGAGCACGGCGATGAAGATCTTCGACTTCTCGTCGCCGAAGCCAGGCAACGCATGCAGTCGCGAGTAGAGCGTGGCGCCGTCGGGGACGTCGCGCCAGAGGTTCTCGGCGACCCCGCCGTACTCGGCCGCGAGCACGGTGCACACCTCGTGGATGCGGCGGCCCATCGCGGCCGGGAACCGGTGGATCGCCGGCTTGGCGGTGCAGACCGCCACGAACTCGTCGACGGGGGTCGCCGCGATCAGCGTCGCATCGAGGTGGCCGAGGCGTTGGTAGAGCTTGGCCGGACCGGCGAACGCCCACTCCATCGGCACCTGCTGGTCGAGCAGCATGCCGAGGAGGAGTGCGGTGCCGTGGGTGTTCAACAACCCGTCGGCGGTCGTGTCACCGGTGATGTAGAGCGTGCCTGGCATGCGACCAGCCTGTCACGCGTAGATGGGATCGACCGCCTCGGGGTCGATGTCGTAACGCGCGATCGCGTCCGCCACCGTCGAGGCGTCGGCGAGCCCGGCCTGCACCAGCCCGGTCAGGGCGGCGACGACGACGTGGCCGGCGTCGATCTCGAAATGCCGGCGCAACGCCTCGCGTGTGTCGGACCGGCCCATCCCGTCGGTGCCGAGGATGTTGAACGGCCGGTCGCGCGGCACGAACCTGGAGATCTGGTCGGGCACCGCCTTCATGAAGTCGGTGACCGCCGTGATCGGCCCGGCTGCCGTGTCGAGCAGTTGGGTGACGATCGGAACCCGCGGTGTCTCGGTCGGGTGCAGGCGGTTCCAGCGTTCGACCCCGAGGGCCTCCTCGCGGAGGCGCTTGTAGCTCGTCGCCGACCACAGCTCGACCGACGTGTTGTAGTGCTCGGCGAGGTCGGCGGCGGCGTCGCGGGCGATCCCCTGCGCCGATCCGGAGAACAGGATCGTCGCCCGCTTCTCCGGTTCCGGCGGACCGGGCGCCCAGCGGTAGAGCCCACGCATGATGCCGTCGGCGACCGCCGGGTCGGCCGGCACCGGTGGCATGACGTAGTTCTCGTTGTAGAGCGTCAGGTAGTAGAAGACGTCGCGGTCCTCGTCGGCGGTGTTGGGTCCGTACATCCGCTCGAGCCCGGCTTGCACGATCGCGCCGACCTCGTACGCGAACGCCGGGTCGTAGGCCTGGACCGCCGGCACCGTGCTGGCGAGGAGCAACGAATGGCCGTCCTGGTGCTGCAGGCCCTCGCCGTGCAGCGTCGTGCGGCCGGCCGTGGCGCCGAGCAGGAACCCGCGCGCCCGGGAGTCGGCGGCCTGCCAGATGAGGTCGCCGACACGCTGGAAACCGAACATCGAATAGAACGTGTAGAACGGCACCATCGGGACACCGCGCGTCGCGTAGCTCGTGGCGGCGGCGATGAAGCTCGACATCGACCCGGCTTCGGTGATGCCCTCTTCGAGGATCTGACCCTTCTTCGACTCGCTGTAGCTGAGCAGCAGGTCGTGATCGACGGATTCGTACTTCTGCCCCTGCGCGGCGTAGATGTTCAGCTCGCGGAACAGGGCGTCCATGCCGAACGTGCGGGCCTCGTCGGGGATGATCGGCACGATCCGCGGGCCGATCGACTCGTCGCGGCACAGGTTGCGCAGCAGGCGGGTGAACCCCATCGTGGTGCTCACCTCCTGCTTGCCGGACCCCGCTCGCATCTCCTCGAACGGCTTGTCGCTCGGCAGCGAGATCGGGCGGCGCGTGCTGGTGGAACGCTTCGGGAGCGAGCCGTCGAGCGCCTTGCGGCGCTCCATCATGTACTGGTACTCGATCGAGTCCTGGCTGGGGCGGAAGTACGGCGGGTCGTCGGCCTCGATCGCCGATTCGGGGATCTCGTCGTGGAGGTACAGGCGGTCGCGCAGGGCGACGAGCTGTTCCTTGGTCATCTTCTTGATCTGGTGGGTCGAGTTGCGGCCCTCGAAGCCCGGGCCGAGCGTCCAGCCCTTGATCGTCTTGGCGAGGATCACCGTCGGCCGGCCGCTGCCGAGGTTCTCGGTGGCGGCCTTGTAGGCGGCGTACAGCTTGCGGTAGTCGTGGCCGCCGCGGGGCAGGGTTGCGAAGTTCATCGTCAGAGAGATGGGAGACGACCTCGCGCAGGCGTGGGTCGGGTCCGAAGAAGTGGTCGCGGATGTACTCACCGCTCTCGACCGAGTAGCGCTGGAACTGCCCGTCGAGGGTGTTGTTCATCTGGTTGACGAGCACACCGTCCTTGTCGAGCGAGAGCAGCTCGTCCCACTTCGATCCCCAGATGACCTTGATCACGTTCCAACCGGCGCCGCGGAACACGGCCTCGAGCTCCTGGATGATCTTGCCGTTGCCGCGCACCGGCCCGTCGAGGCGCTGCAGGTTGCAGTTGACGACGAAGATCAGGTTGTCGAGCTCCTCACGTGACGCCAAGCGAGATCGCGCCGAGCGTCTCGGGCTCGTCGCACTCGCCGTCGCCGAGGAACGCCCAGACGCGGCTGTCGCTCGTGTCGTCGAGCTCGCGGTTCATCAGGTACCGGTTGAACCGGGCGTGGTAGAGCGCGGTGATCGGCCCGAGGCCCATCGACACCGTCGGGAACTCCCAGAAGTCGGGCATCAGCCGCGGGTGCGGGTAGCTCGACAGCCCGCGGCCACCGCGCCCGATCTCCTGGCGGAAGTGGTCGAGGTCGTCGGCCGTGAGGCGACCCTCGATGAACGCCCTGGCGTAGATGCCGGGCGCGGCGTGGCCCTGGAAGTAGACGTGATCGCCGGGCTTGCCGTCGTCCTTGCCGCGGAAGAAGTGGTTGAAGCCGATCTCGTACAGCGACGCCGAGCTGGCGTACGTCGACAGGTGGCCACCGATGCCGTCGGCGTGCTTGTTCGCCTTGATCACCATCATCGCCGCGTTCCACCGCACGAACGCCCGGATCCGGCGCTCGATGTGCTCGTCGCCGGGGAACCACGGCTCCTGCTCGCGCGGGATCGTGTTGATGTACGGCGTGCTCACGGTGGCCGGGAAGCTGACCTGGCTCTCGCGGGCCCGTTCGAGGAGCCGCGTCAGGATGAAGCGGGCTCGCGTCTTGCCATGCGTGTCGATCACGGCGTCGAGCGAGTCGAGCCATTCGCTGGTCTCGACCGGATCGGTGTCGGGCAGCTGGTGCACGTAGCCGTCGAAGATCATGCGGCCATTCTCGCACCGTTCCCGCCGAGTACCTACCGGCCCCGGCCCACGTTGCACCGCCGTCCTCGTCCGCACACGGTTCTGGGCTGCCAGCGCTTGCGAGTGCCGAAAATTCCGGCAGCCCAGAGTCTCCGAGCGTCGTCAGGACCAGCGCTCGACGAGCTGGCGGATGCGCTCGGCGGTCCATCCGGCGCGGCGGGTGATCTGGCGCCACGTGAAGTGGAACACCACGTACCCGGCGGCGCCGAGGATCACGTCGCGCTCGCGGTCCCGCTCGAACTGCTCACGCGTGCGGCCGTGGTGGTCCCAGCCGTCGCACTCGAGGACCACGGGTGTGCCGTCCACGAGGAAGTCGACCTCGAAGCCGGCGAGGCGGACGTGGAACGTCGCCGGTGGCAGGTCGTGGTCGGCGAGCAGCCTCGCCATGCGCAGCTCGAGCTCGCTGTCGGCGGGTTTGCCGTGCAGGGGCCAGGCGCGGAGCGCTCGACGGAGGGCGGTGGTGCCGTTGCGGCCGCGGCGGGCGTGGCGGGCGAGGAGGTACTCGAGCACGGCCGGCGTCACGGCGCCCGACGTGATCGCCGACGACACCGCCGCCTCGACGTCGCCGGTGACCGCGCCCAGGTCGATCAGGGTGCGGAGCAGGTTCGTCGAAGGGGTGCGAGACCTGACGACGGTCCCCATGTCGATGCGGTCGCGGGGTCGGTGGACGACGACGCCGTTCGAGGTCCAAGCGCGTGACGCAGCGGTGGACGATCACGTCGACCGGGTCGTCGTCGGGCCGGTCGATCCCCCACAACACCGCGGCCGAACGGTGCGACGCGACCGCGGTCGATCCTGCTGCGAGCACCGCCGCGTGGATTCGCTGCACGGGCGTGTTCGGCGTGCCGTGGAGGCGGGCTACTTCGGGGTGCACCAGGTGCAACTGGCCCCGTCGGATTGCCCGGTACCACGCGGCCTCGGTCCAGCCGAGATCGATCGCCCGGCGTCTTGTCACGACGCCGTGGTGTGACCGCGCCCATTCGTCGAGCTTCCCGAGGTTCACACCACCCTGGGTGCGCCTCCGTGGTGTGAGCGGAAGCCAAATCCGTTCTGGGCTGCCATTCCAATCGACTGTCGACGGCGCTGGCAGCCCAGAACGGCAGAGCGAGGGTCAGTGCGGCGGGTGGGGTTCGCAGCCCAGAACGATGAGCCAGAACAACGAGTAGTTGACCTTGCGGCGAGCGCGACATTGCGACATGGCCTCAGGGTCCCCCACCTCCCGTAACCGCGCATTAACGGTGCCGGACCGGCGTCTCGGCACCCGGGCTGTCGACCTCGGACTCGGCCGTGGGGATTTCGGGGATCGGGCCAAGACCGGCTCGCGTAGCCTTCGTGGCGAGTGTCCTCCCCGTCGTCGTCCCTCGGTGGTCATGCCTTCCGGCACGATCCGCCGGCGTCCGCGCCGTGGCTCGTGCCGCGCACCCGTCTGCTCGAGGCGCTACGGAGCAGGTTCGACCGGGCGCTGACGGTGCTGGTCGGCGGACCGGGGTTCGGCAAGACCACCGTGCTCGCCCAGTCGTTGCTCGACAACCGGCTGGAGAATCTCGGCACCGACGTGTGGCTGCGGGTGGTGGACCGCGATCGGGTGGCCGGCCACTTCGTGGGTGGCCTCGCTCGTTCGATCACCGGCGCCGATGCGGCGCGTTGGCACGATCGAAGACGTGCTCGACCTGATCTGGGCCCGGGCACCGGAACCGATCGCGCTCGTGCTCGACGACGTGCACCTCCTCGGCGACGGCGGTGAGAGCGTCGCGATCCTCACCGCCGTGCTGAACGACCTGCCCCGGAACGGGCATCTCGTCCTGAGTTGCCGGACGCTGCCCCCGATCCCGCTCGGCCGGATGCAGTCCGAGGGCGCGGCGTTGGTGCTGCGCGAAGCCGACCTGGCGTTCAGCGACGACGAGCTCGGCGCGCTGGCCGACCGCCTCGACGTGCCGACGGATGTCGTCGGTCGCCTCTCCCGCTGGCCGGCGATGGCGGTGTTGACGAGCCGAGTGGGCGAGGAAGCGTCGATCGAGTACCTCTGGGAGCAGATCCTGGCGGCCATGCCGGACGATCGCCGGCGGGCGCTCGCCGCCGTCGCGCCGTTCACCGTCGCCGACGACGAGTTGCTCGAGGCTGTGGTGCCCGGCTCCGCGTGGAGCGCGGCGAGCCTCGTCGCCGGCTTGCCGCTGATCGAAAGTGACGGTGCGGGTTCGTACCGGCTCCACGACCTGTGGGGTGCAGCGCTCGACCGCATCCTGTCGCCGGTGCAACGGCGCGGATGCCTGCGCGACGGCGTGGCGATGTTGCTCGGGCGGGGCCAGCACCTGCGCGCCGCCGAGGCGTACGCCGCATGTGGCGACACGGAGGGGTTGGTCGAGGTCGTCCGTCGGTTCGCAACCCAACCGCTCGGTGCCGGCATGAGCACGTCGCACGTGGCGTTGCTCCACCAGTTGTTGCCGCCCGATCTGCGGGCCGGGCCGATCGGTCAGTACCTCAACGCGGCGACGTTGTTTGCCTCCGACGAGCGCGAGGCATTGCTGGCGTTCGAACGGGTACGGCGCGGCTGCCGCCAGCGACGGCGACCGCTCGCTGGAAGCCACGGCGTGGTGGCGCGTCGCGGAGTTCGAGAGTCACCGGATGCAGGCGCCGGACAACCTCGACCCGCGCCTCGTCGCCCTGGCCGACGAAGGGTGGCCGCTCGCCCGGTCGGCGGTCGCGCTGGCGCGGTCGGTGGCCGCCCAGCAGCGTGGGGACGCCCGCGCCGCGCTTGCCGAGACCGCGGGCTTCGACCGCAGCGACCCCGTGCAGTACCAGGGCGCGCTGCGTGGCCGCCTGCTGGCGCTCGGCCGGCCGGAGATGATCCCGGCCGCCGCCGACGCCGTGCTCGGCGGCGGGTCGGCCGACGTGTTCGACGCGCAGGCGCTCTGGTGGCGCGGCGAGGTCCCGCCGGAGCTGGCGTGGACCGTCGCTGTCGAGCTCCACAACACCTACGCCGACCGCCGCGTGGCCGCCGTCCAGGTCGCCCTCGACAGCGTCGTCGCCACCGTCGCCCTGGCCGCCGGCCACGTCGCCGACGCGCGCCGGTTCGCCGATCTGGCGATCGCGACGGCGCCGCGGACGATGACCCCCAACGCGGGGTTCGCCGGCGTCGCCGACGCGCTCGTCGCCCTCGTCGAGCACGGCGAGGCCGAGTTCGCGGCTCGTTTCGACAAGCTGTTCGCCGAGGTCCCGCTGTTGCCGTGGCCCGCGTGGGCGTACCTGTCGGCGTTGGCGCCGATCCGCGCCCTGCTGCCCGATGGCGAGCAGCTCGACGGGCTCGACGTCGGGCCGTCGCTGCGCGTTGCGATCGACGCCGGCCGGGCGGTCGCCGAGCTGCGCCGCACCGGCGATCCAGGGGCGGCGACGACGCTGCCCTGGGAGCAGATCGACCTGCTGCGCGTCCACGTGCCGGTCCCGATGCTGTGCGAGTTGGCGCTCGCTGCCGGCATGCACGTGCCGGCCGCGGCAGCCGCGCTGGAGGTGGTGCCGCACTGCTCGCGTTGGGTCAGGCGCTACGCCGGGCACCCCAGCCCAACGGTGCGGCGCGCCGCCACGATCGCCGCCAAGGCGCACCCCGCGCGACCCGACGAGCCGATGCGGATCATCACCCTCGGGCGATTCTGCGTGGAGTGCCCACCCGGCCTCGAGGTCCAGGACTGGGACCGGCGCGAACGCGTGCGTCACCTGCTCGCCGAGCTCGTCGTGCGCCGCTCGGTCGGCCGCGTCGAACTGGCCGCCGCGATGTGGCCCGACCTGGCGCCGGAGAAGGCCGCCAACAACTTGCGCGTGAACCTCCACCACTTGCAACAGGTGCTCGAGCCGAACCGCGCCCCTGACGCGCCGCCGGGGTACGTGCAGCAGATGGCCACCGACCTGCGTTTGAGCGCCGACGACGTCACGATCGACACCGACCTCTTCGATGCCCGGATCGCCGAGGCGCTCGCCGCCGAGCGGCGCGGCTCACCGTCGCAGGCGCTCCTGTCCTACGAGGAGGCGTGCGACCTGTACCACGGCGAGTTCCTCCCCGGCATGGAACAGGAATCGATCGTGAACGAACGGACGCGATTGCGTTCCGTCGCTCACGGAGCTCTCTGTCGCCGTGGTGAGCTCGTGCTCGCTCGGGGTGAGCCCGAGATCGCGCTCGCGCTGGCGGCCGCCGCGCAGCAGGTCGATCAGCTGTCGGAACGGGCCGGCCGGCTCGCGATCAAATGCCATCTCGCGGTCGGCTCGATGTCGGCGGCGTGCGCCGTGGCCCGGAAGGTCGGCGACGTGCTCGCCGACGCACGCGTCGAGCCGGATCCCGAGACTCGGCGGCTCCTCGACCGACTTGCCGCCACCGTCTGAATCAGGCGCGGGTGTCGAGCAGGCGTTGCGGCGTCTGGCCGCTGAACGTGTCGCCCAGCGAGCCGACGATGTCGACGATCACGTGGGTGGCGGTGCTGGAGAACACGCACACGTGGCCGGCGGCGTCTGGTGCGACGAGCACGAAGTTGGCGACGTCGCGCCCGGCAGTGACGTTGAGGTTGGAGGCGACGGGAAGGCCGGCGGCGCACGGGTACACCGTCAGGAACCCGTCGCTGCCCGGTTGGGTGGCGGTGATGTTGGCGAGCACCCCGCCGGCGTCCGCCGCGATGCCGGCCGCCGCGACATCGATCACGCTTGTCGACCCGGCGCCGACCTGCGCACTGCCCGGACGGCGCGTGTCGAGAACGCGCACGGGTGTCGCGAGCGTGAGCTCGGCCGTCGCGTCGAACACGGCGAGCAGGTCGACGAGCAGGTGCACGTCGCTCGACGCGACGACGCACACCTCGCCGGTGGCGCCCGGTCGCACGATGGCCAGGTTCGGGGTCGCGGCGGCGGTGCCGTAGTTGACGTTCGACGTCTCGGGCACCGGCTCGTCGCACGGGTAGACAGTGGCGAAGCCGGGTGCGCCGGCACCGACGGCGGTCAGGTCGAGCGCGACCGCGGCAGTCGTCGTGGCGCCGGCGACCGCCGGGATCGTGACGCGCAGCGGAACACCTGCGGGCTGGCGCGCCGTCGCGCCCGCGTTGCGCGTGTCGGCGAGACGTTGTGGATGAGCCGGCACGACACCGGTGCCGGTCGGGAAGCGACCCGTGATGTCGACGATGAGATTGGTGTCGGTGAACGAGTACACGCACACCTCACCCGAAGAGCTCACTGGCACGATCGCCGCCGAGGCCACGATCTGATCGCGGACATGGTTGTGGTTGCTGACGACGGGAGTCGTCGAGTCGCACGCAAACGCCGTCAGGAACCCAGTCGTCCGTGGCGACGTGGTGGTGAGGTTGAGCGCGACCGCGGCGGTGCCGGTGGCGTTCGGCACCGCGATCCGGGTGACCGAGCCGGCCGCGACGCGATGCGTCACGGCGTCGACGGCCTCACGCACGAGCGAGCTGTAGAGCTGGGCTCCGGTGGTGTTGAGGTGGATCGCGTCGTACGTGATCCCGGGCCGGTCGGCGGCCGCCGCCCAGTCGATGAGGGTCAGGTTCGGATGCCGTTCGAGCGCCCGCTCGAGGTGCTCGTTCACGGTCGGGAAGTACCAGTAGTACGGCTGGACGTCGCGCCAGGCGCCCGCCGTGATGTACTGCGGCTTCACGTCGCGCAGTGTCACCCAGAACACGTGCTTCACACCGCGGTCCTCGAAGGCCTGGATGATCGAGTCGATCGAGCGGTCGAACCGGGCGGGATCCCAGTAGGGGTAGTTGTAGCCACCGGCGACCACGCCGTAGTCGCCGAGCAGCGACTGGGGCACGGCGCGCACGTACTTCGATTCGAGCTGCTCGACGAACAACGCCGGAGTGCCGTCGAGCACGACCTGCCAGTCGGCCGGGAACGCGTTCGGGAGCGCGGTCTTGGCGCCGAGCCCGACGGAATCCGCGACCACGTACACCCGCTTGTCGACGGGCACCGATTCCGGGACTCCGGGTTCTGCGGTCGCCGAACCGGTGACGCCGAGAGTCGCCGTTCCGGCGGTGAGTGCGATCGCGAACGCGAACGCACGGCGGGCGCCGATCACGCACCGCTCACGATCTCGACCATCACGCCACCCACATCACGTCCCCACCATCACGCCACCCACCAGCCAGTGGTGTCGAACAGCGAGTGGGTCACGGCCGACGCCTTGACGCACAACCGGCCGTCGGCGCTGACGCCGACCGTCAGCGCGTTGGCGAGCACGAGCCGTGCGTCCGCGTTGACGCTCGACGTCTCGGGCGGTGTGCCGCATCCGTACGCGGTCAGGAACGCGCCGGTCACTGGCGACACGATCGTCAGCGTGCCCGTCACCGCCTCGGCGTCCGGTGGCGCGACGCGACTGTCGATCGTCTGCCCGCGACCCTGGATCGGCCCCCAACCGCCGATGCTGCTCCGGGTGTCGATCATCCGTGACGGCTCCGCCGGCACGAACTCGAGCCCGTCACCCGTCACGAACGAACCTGTGATGTCGACGATGACGTCGACCGAGGTCGACGCGAACACGCAGATCGTGTCCTGAGCGCTCGTCGGGACGAAGGCACTGCCCGCCACCGGTTCCGTCGGCCCGAAGTTCACGTTGGAGACGTTCGGGACGGTCGCGCCGCACGGGTAGGCGCTGAGGAACCCCCACGTGTCGGCTGCGGTGGCGGTCAAGTTGACGGCGACCGCGTCGGCGCCGGCCGGCACCGGGATCGTGAGGATCTGCACTCGACCGGTGTTGCGCGTGTCGGCGAGCCGGGCCGGCGTGGCGAGCGGCTGGAACTCGGTCGACGATGCCGTACCCGGGGCGGGCACGAACGCACCTTGGAGATCGACGAGCACATGGCTGGCGGCGTCGGAGTAGACGCACAGCTTTCCGTCGGTCGGGAGTGGGATCACGGCCATCGCGCCGCGGTCGCCCCCGACGGGGTAGTTGACGCTCGACACGTCGCGCCGCTGACGATCGCACGGGTGGGCGGTGAGGAACCCGGCGGCGCCGGGTTGTGTCGCCGTCAGGTTGACGGCGACCGCGGTTGCACCCGGCGGGACGTCGTCGGCGAGCTCGACCGTGAGCGTGCCGCCTGCCGCGAGTCGCCCCGGCGCATCGGTGCGGGTGTCGACCACCCGCTTCGGGGCCAGCGGCACGTATTCGCTCCGTACCCCGAGCGGCTGGGGGAGCGGCGCGTCGCCGCCGGTGTGGGTCGCGACGGCGATGTCGTCGGTGAACACCTCGGCCATCAGTTGCGAGCGCCGCCGGTAGCCCTCGGGTGCCAGATGCGTGCCGTCGCTCGACGGGAACGGACCCGTTTCCATCACCGTCGGCCAGTCCCACGTGTAGAAGTCGGCGCGTTCGTCGGCGATCTGTTGCAGCGCCAGGTTCCAGTTGTCCTGCTGTCCGCGATGGGTGTACAGGCGCGTGATCTGCGGCCACCAGATCTTGTGGCCGGGTCCGATCGTGTCGACGAGATGCATGATCGCGGCCCGCGCGCAGGCGAGATCGACGTCGCAGAATCCGGAGTCGTTGGCGCCGAGGTTGACGATCACGTTCGGTGCATCCCAACCCTGCGAACGCCACAGCGTGATCCAGTAGCTCGACCGGAACGATTGCTCCACCGCGAACTGGCCGGTCGAGTAGCCCTCGCCGGCGCGCAGGCGGACGGGTCCCCATCCTTGTTCGACCAACCGCGAGGTGAGCGTCGGGGCGTACAACCCGGCGCCCATCAGGATCGAGTCGCCGATGACCGTCACCGGCCCGAGCGGCCCCGACCGCGCATCGTAGATCTCGACCGGCGCGGCGTGCGCTGGATTGGCAGGTCCGATCACGACCGCGAGTGAGACGGTGATCGCACCCACGAGCGCGGTCGCGAGGCGCGGGAGTCGTCGCATCGGACGCAGGGTAGCGGTGGGCCGCGTCCGTACACTCCGACGAGGATGGGGAGTCGCCCGACGATCACGTACCAGCCGGCGCTCGATGGGGTGCGCGCCGTGGCGGTGCTCGCGGTGCTCGCATTCCATGCCGAGGTACCAGGCTTTTCGGGCGGATACCTGGGTGTCTCGGTGTTCTTCACCCTTTCGGGGTTCCTGATCACCACGCTGTTGGTGAGCGAGGCGGAGAGCACCGGCCGCGTGTCAGCCGGCGCGTTCTACGCCCGCCGCGCGCGCCGGCTGCTGCCGGCCAGCGTGCTGTGTGTCGCGCTGATCGTCGTGCTCGCCGCGGTGACGGATCTGTTCGCCGGTGTCGCCGATCTGCGCGCCCACGTCGTCGGCTCGTTGTTGCAGGTCGCGAACTGGGTGTTCCTGTTCGGCGACGGCTCCTACCAACAGTTGTTCCAGCAGGCCGCGGGAACGGCCTCGCCGCTCGAGCACTACTGGTCGCTGGCGATCGAGGAGCAGTTCTACTGGTTGTGGCCGATCTCGTTCATCGCCCTCACGCGCATCGCGCGGACCCGCCGCGCGCAGATCCTGTTGCTCGGCGCGGTCACCGCGGTGTTCGCGGTCTCCTCACCCGTGATCGCCGCGGTGTGGGGTGGCGATGCCGCGTACTGGGCCACGCCGGCGCGCGCCGCCGAGATCCTGATCGGTGGCGTCCTGGCATTGGTGGTGCACGGGCGGGTGTTGTCGGGGCGATGGTCGATCGCCGCACCAGTGGCGTTCCTCGCGCTCGCGGTCGCGGTCGCGACGTTCCCGACGGCGGGCGGTCCCGCGTACTCGGGCGCGCTCCCGCTCGTCGCCGTCGGCAGTGCCGCGTTGTTGCTCGGGTTGCAGGTGGACGGGCCCGTGCGCACGGCGTTGTCGATCGGCCCGCTGGTGTGGCTGGGGAAGATCAGCTACGGCGTGTACCTCTATCACTGGCCGGTGTACGTCATCGTCGCCGAGCGCCGCACCGACCTCGACGGCGCGCCGCTGATGATCCTGCGCCTGGTCACCACGCTGGCGATCGCCCAGGCGTCGTACATGCTCGTCGAGCTCCCGATCCGCCGCGGTCGAACGGTGCGCCTCTCGACCACGTTCGCCGCCGCCGCCGGCGTCACCGCGGCAGTCGCGGTCGTCGGATTGGCCGTGCTCCCCGCGTCCGCCGCTGACTACTGGGAGGGATCCGACGCCGACGCGCAAGCCGCCTCGATCGAGCCGAGCAGTGAACCGCTGGCGCCCGTCGTCGCCCCACCGACGAACACGACGGGCGCCGGACCGGCGGACACCGCGTCAGCCGCCACGACACCAGCCGCCACCGCGCCGGTCGACACTGACCCGGCCGACACCGTTGCGGTCGACACCGCGCCCGCCGACACGGTGCTCGACGCCGGACCGACGACGCTCCCGCCGATCCCCGAGCTCAGCCGGCCGGTGCGGATCGTCGTCGCCGGCGACTCGACGGCCGTCGCCACGGGTGGCGGGCTGGTCGCGTGGGCGGCGGCCAACCCGGACCTCGCCCAGGTCGAGATCGTCGCCGAGCTCGGATGCGGCTTCGTGCGCGGCGGCGAGGTGAAGCTGGACGACTGGGTCAAGGTGGAGCGACGCTGCGACGAATGGCTCGACGAGACCCTGCCGGCGCGCGTCGAGGCGCTCGCGCCAGACGTGGTGATGATGATGACGACGTCGTGGGACGTGCTCGACCGGCGCTGGCCGGAGACCGGCGAAGTGGTGCCGAGCGATCCGTCGTACCGCGAACGGATCGTGCGCGACATCGCCGACGTCTCGAATCGTCTCGCCGTCGCCGGATCGCAGAAGGTCGTGTGGGTGCGCGAACCGATCCCGAACGTGTACTGGTGGAGCTCCGGGCAGACACAGGAGGATCCGGCGCGGCACGCCGAGATCTACGCCGCGATGGCGGCCGCGGCCGAGTCGGGCGGAGGTCGTGTTGTGGTCGTTGATCTCCCGGCGTGGCTCGCCGAGCGCGGCCTCGACGTCGACGAGGCGGCACGCCCCGACGGCGTGCACTGGTCGCCAGAAGCCTCGCTGCGGATCGCCGACGAGTTCCTCGGTGAGCAACTGGTGCGCGCCGCACTGACGCCCGTCGCACGATGCCGATGACGGTGGCACGTGATCACCGTCTACACCGACGGTGCGTGCTCGGGGAACCCGGGGCCCGGCGGCTGGGCGTGGGCGGTGGCGCCCGACGGCGAGCCGAACGCGTCGGGTGGCGAGCCCACGACGACGAACCAGCGGATGGAGCTGCGCGCCGCCCTCGAGGCGCTGCGGACGCTCGCGCCGAGGGGTGAGACGATCACGGTCGTCTCCGACTCGCTGTACGTCGTGAAGTGCTTCACTCGACAAGTGGTAGGTGAAGTGGGAGCGGAACGGCTGGCGCAACACCAAGAAGCAGCCGGTCGCCAACGCCGACCTGTGGAAGCCGCTCGTCGAGTTCGAGCGGGCCGGCAACGTCGAGTGGGCCTGGGTGAAGGGGCACAGCGGCGACCGTCTCAACGACCTCGTCGACCGCCTCGCGGTGGCCGCCATCTCCCGTTGACGCGTGCGGCGGGCGCGCCGCGTCCCTCCAGCGTCTGACCCCTGTGACGTTACGATCGCGTTGCGGATGGCTACCCTGGACAGTCGTGATCAGGTCGGCGGCGCGCCTCCTCGTGGTCGCGGCCGCCGTCGCCGCGACCACTCCCGTACTCACCTCTCGTGAGGTCGGCGCCGCGCCTGGTGACGCGAACGAGATCGTCGCCGTGGTCGTCGACGGTGTCGGCAACGGTCACGGCCGGGGTCTCAGCCAGTGGGGCTCGTACGGCTGGGCGGTGAACTACGGCTGGGACTGGACGCAGATCCTCGACCACTACTACGGCGGCACCACGATGGGCGATGTTGCCAACGATCGCATCACCGTGCGTCTGCTCGCCCTCGACGACCAGCAGACGGCCGTGATCTCCGCCACCGGAACGGCCAACTGGACGGGCGGGTCCGGCAACTACTACGCGCTCGTCGCCCGAGAGGTCGGCAGCCAGTACCAGGTCTACGGCTCGTCCACTCCCGGCACGAGTTGCCCGCCTCCTGCCGAGGTGGCGCTGCCGGCGGAGTGGGTGCTGCTCGGCCAGACCGGTGCACCGCACACCGGCGCTCCGGGCGCCACGTTCACGACGCCCGCCGGTGACGACCCAGGCGCCGCGCCTGGCGACGTGCTCGGGGTCTGCGGCGCCGGCGGCATCGTCGATCACTACCGCGGGACCATCTACGCCGCCAACGGGACCGCTGGCGAGAATCGCACCGTCAACTCCGTGCTCATCGAGTCGTACCTGCGCGGTGTCGTGCCGCGTGAGAGTCCGGCCAGCTGGGGAGCCGCCGGTGGCGGGGCCGGCGCCAATGCACTCCGGGCACAGTCGGTCGCCGCCCGGTCGTACGCGTTGACGCAGTCCCGGTACTCGTATGCGAAGACCTGCGACAGCTCGGCGTGCCAGGTCTACGGCGGGGCCGGCTGGCGGGTCTCGGCGTCGTCGACGACCGCGACGTCACGCGAGCACGAGCTCACCGACGCGGCGATCGCGGCGACGGCCGGCAAGGTTCGCATGGCCTCCGGCGCGATCGTGTCGACCGAGTTCTCGGCGTCCAACGGCCCGCGCACCGCTGGCGGTTCGTTCCCGGCGGTCGACGATCCGGCCGACAGCGAGCCGGCCAATCCGCTGCACCGGTGGACCCGTGTCATCGACGCCGGCGCACTCGCCGCCAAGTTCGACCTGGGCACGTTGACGGCGGCGTTCACCGAGCGCGACCCCGCCACGACGTGGGATGGTCAGTGGGGCAACCGGGTCCAGCTCCAGGGCACCGCCGGGTCGACGGTGATGAGCGCGCTCAGCTTCCGGGGCTCCTACGGCTTGCCGTCCCACGGCATCTCGATCCGCGCCATCACCCGCGAGATGGTCACCCCGCAGGACTTCGCCTTCATCGGCGACTCGGTCGGGTTCAGCATCAGCGATTCCGACACGGCCGAGCTGCCCGCTCTCCTCGACGGCGTGTTCGCGTCGACCGTGTTCGACGCCGTCGGCGGGCGTTGCACGTCGGCGCCGAACTGCACCGGCACCACCGGGGTCCAGGCGGCGCAGGCGATCGCCAGCGGAACCGAGATCGCGATCGTCGAGCTCGGCTACAACGACCCGAGCAGCTTCGCGGGAAAGATCGACCAGGTCATGACCGTCCTCCGCAGCAAGGGCGTGACCCGCGTCGGTTGGGTCACGATGTCGGAGCGCCGGGCCTCGTCGGCAGCGGTGTTCGCCGCCGCCAACCAGGCATTGAACGCGGCGCGGGCGCGCTGGCCCGAGCTCGTCGTGCTCGACTGGAACCAAGCCAGCAGCGGAGCCGACCGCGACCGCTGGTACGCCGACAGCGTCCATCTCACCAGCACCGGGCAGTCGGAGTTCGCGCTGTGGTTGCGCAGTCAGGCGCTCGCGCTGGCGACCGCCGGCCCCGGCAAGCTCGGCGCCGGCCGCTTCCTGCGGGTGAAGATCCCGGGCGTCGGCGACGTGCCGTCCACCGGCGTCTCGGCCGTCGCACTGAACGTCACCGCCGTCGACCCGTCGGGCTGGGGGTTCTTCACGGTGTGGCCGTGCGGATCGCCGATGCCGCCCGACGCATCGCACGTCAACTTCCTGGCGCCCGGCGCAGTGGAGCCGAACTCGGTCCTCGCCCAAGTCGACGCTTCGGGAGACGTGTGTGTCTGGACATACGCCGCTTCGCACGTGCTGGTCGACGTCAACGGCTGGTTCACATCTGGGTTTCGAGGCCGCGCCCCGGCCCGCATCGTCGACACGCGCGGCGGCCAGGGCGCGCCGCTCGGTCGATTGCCGGCCGGGCAGACGCTCCGGGTCCACGTCTCCGGCAATGGTGGGGTGCCGACGACGGGTGTGTCGGCGGTGGCGTTGAACGTGACGGCCGTCGAGCCGACGGGTTGGGGGTTCTTCACGGTGTGGCCGTGCGGTTCGCCGATGCCGCCGGATGCGTCGCACGTGAACTTCATCAGCGCCGGCGCCGTGGAGCCGAACTCGGTGCTGGTACCGGTCGACTCGACCGGTGACATCTGCATCTGGACGTACGAGGCGTCCCACGTGCTGGTCGACGTCAACGGGTGGTTCGAGCCCGGATCATTCGAAGGCCGGGCACCTGATCGCATCGTCGACACGCGCAGCGGCCAGGGTGCACCGACCGGACGACTCGGCGCGGGTCAGACGCTGCGCGTGCCCGTGTCGGGCGTCGGCGACGTGCCGGCCAGCGGCGTCACCGCGGTGGCGTTGAACGTGACGGCCGTCGAGCCGACGGGTTGGGGGTTCTTCACGGTGTGGCCGTGCGGTTCGCCGATGCCGCCGGATGCGTCGAGCGTGAACTTCGTCAGGGCCGGTGCCGTGGAGCCGAACTCGGTGCTCGTTCCGGTCGACTCGACGGGCGAGGTGTGCATCTGGACGTACGCGGCGTCCCACGTGCTCGTCGACATCAACGGCTGGTTCACGTCCGGCTTCGAGGGCCGCGCCCCCCGCCGCTTCGTCGACACCCGCAGCGGCCAGTTCAGCCCGCTCTGACCTCACCCCACCCCGACCTGTCTGCTTCAGATTGCCCGTGGCGTCGTCTGAAGCAGACAGAACGGAAGGGGGGCGCCTATCGTCGGCGGGCATGGACATCACAGGCGCGAGCGCAATCGTCACGGGTGGGGCATCGGGGATCGGTGCGGCGGCGGCTCGAGGCCTGTCCGCCAAGGGTGCCAAGGTCGTCGTCGCCGACCTGCAGGAGGACAAGGGGTCGGCGCTCGCCGATGAGATCGGCGGTGCGTTCTGCCACGTCGACGTCACCAACACCGACGACATCATCAACGCCGTGGAGATGGCGAAGTCGATGGGACCGCTGCGCGTCCTCGTCAACTCGGCCGGCATCGGGTGGGCGCAGCGAACCGTGGGCAAGGACGGCTCCTACGAGTCGGCGGCCAACCTCGACGCCTTCAAGAAGGTGATCGCGATCAACCTGATCGGGTCGTTCGACTGCATCCGCCTGGCGGCGACGGCGATGAGCCAGACCGAACCGCTCGAGTCGGGTGAGCGCGGTGCGATCGTGAACGTGGCGTCGGTCGCCGCCTTCGACGGCCAGATCGGTCAAGCGTCGTATTCGGCGTCGAAGGGCGGCATCGTCGGCATGACCCTGCCGGTCGCCCGCGACCTCGCCGCCATCGGGGTGCGCGTGAACACGGTCGCCCCGGGGCTGATCGACACGCCCATCTACGGCGAGGGTGAGGGCAGCGAGGCGTTCAAGGCCAACCTGCAAAAGGGTGTGCTGTTCCCGCAACGCCTCGGGTCGCCGGAGGAGTTGGCGTCGATGGTGCTCGAGCTCGTGACCAACAGCTACATGAACGCCGAGACGATCCGGGTCGACGGCGGCATCCGGATGCCCCCCAAGTAGCTGGCTGACGAACCCCGGGCGACTTGACACGTGAGCCAGCCCAAC
This sequence comes from Ilumatobacteraceae bacterium, assembly GCA_963722415.1. Lineage (GTDB taxonomy): Bacteria > Actinomycetota > Acidimicrobiia > Acidimicrobiales > Ilumatobacteraceae > JALOLG01. The sequence continues at coordinate 169,839 of CAVRNI010000057.1, read as the reverse complement.
GCGCTGAGTAGTTGACACTTCGCGCTGTGAACACACACAAACACGGGCTGAACACACATAAAGTTGTCCTACAGAGAAATGATTTGACACTCGCTTGACATTGCCTTATAGTGATCCTTGGCGGTCGAGAAGAGCGCTGAGGACCACCGGAGCACCACGAGAGAAGCGGGCGGGGGGTATATCCGGTGGTCCTCAGACTCACTGCTCGGTCAGAGCGGGACAGGGTCACCCACGCGGCGGGTCGTGGGTGATCTTGCGCGTCCGGGCTCATGTGCCTGGATTCGCGTGCAGCGATCTCCGGACAGAACGATCTTCGCGCTGCCGACGTCGGTGCACGAATTCGGATGCGGTGTCCGGGTGTCCGGGGTTCGGCTGTCCGGGTGTGCGGCTGCGGTCAGGTCGTGTAGTCGGCGTTGATGCGGACGTAGCCGGCCGTCAGGTCGCAGCCCCACACCGTCGCCTCGGCGTCGCCAGTGGCGAGGCTGACGTGGATCCGCACCGTGCCCTCCGACGTGCGGCCCGTCATGTACGCCGACAGCTGGGTCAGCTCGGCGTCGTCGAGGAGGCGTGGGTACACCTCGGTGTCGCCGAAGCGGATGACGACTCGCTCCTGGTCGATGTCGGTGTCGTCGCTGCACTTGCCGACGGCCATCGCGACCCGGCCCCAGTTGGGGTCGGCGCCGTGGACGGCGGTCTTGACGAGCGGCGAGTTGACGATCGCCTTCGCGACCCGCTTCGCCTGGGCGCCGTCGCGGGCCCGGTCGACGTGGACCTCGATCAGCTTCTCGGCGCCTTCGCCGTCGCGCGCGACCTGCTTGGTCAGCGAGAGGGCCACGTCGTGCAGCGCGGTCTCGAACTCGGCGGTGTCGACACGGCCGGCGAGGCCGCTGGTGAGCACGACCGCGGTGTCGCTCGTCGACGTGTCGGTGTCGATGCTCACGCAGTTGAACGTGCGGTCGATCACGCGCCGGAAGACGGCGGAGAGCACGGTTGGTTCGATCTCGGCGTCGGTGAACATCGCCGTGATCATCGTTCCCATGTCGGGCTCGATCATCCCGACGCCCTTGGCGATGCCGACGACGCGGGCGCCGCTCGTGCCGATCGTCGCCTCGGCGACCTTGGCGACGGTGTCGGTGGTCATGATCCCGCGGGCCGCGTCGTCGGCAGTGCGCGACGGCAGCGCGCTCGGGATCGAGGCGATGCCGGCGCGGATGCGGTCCATCGGGTAGGGACGGCCGATCACGCCGGTGGAGGCGACCACGATGTCGGTCGCGTCGCAGCCGAGGCGGTCGGCGACGCCGGCCACGAGCTCGCGTGCGTCGGCGAGCCCGGCCGACCCGGTCGCGACGTTGGCGTTCTTGGAGACGATGACGATCGCTCTGGCCCGCCCGTCGGCGAGGTGTTCGCGGCTGACGTGCACGCTCGGTCCCGCGAAGCGGCTCTTGGTGAACACGCCGTCGGCCGCGCCGGTCGTGTCGGCGGCGACGACCACGAAGTCGTCGGTGTCGTCCTTGATCCCGACGTTCGTGACGAAACAGCTGAAGCCCGCCGGCAACACGGTCATCGCAGGACCGGCTCAGTAGGGCTGGTCGTCGAGCGCGGCGCGGATCGCCTCGAACACGTCGCCCATCGCTTTGATCTGATCGGGTTCGAGATGGTCGAGGATCCGCCGCCGGACGCTCTCGACGTGGATCGGCGCCGCCGCCTCGAGCGCCTCGAAGCCGCTGCCGGTGAGCACGGCGAGCATCACCCGCCGGTCGTCATCGGAGCCGATGCGCCTGACGAACCCGTTCCTGACGAGGCCGTCGAGCCGGCGCGTCAACCCGCTCGGGGACAACTGCAGCGCCACCGCGAGGTCGCACATCCGCATCCGTCGATCGGGTGCTTCCGACAGGTAGACGAGCAACTGGTAGTCGCCGAGCGTCAGCCCGGTCGGGGCGAGATCGTTCTCGATCGCAGTCGACAGGTTGCCCACGGTCTCCACGTAGGTGCGCCAGGCGCGCATCTCGGAGTCGTCGAGCCAGCGGACGGTGGTCGCATTCGCGCTGCGCATGACATCGAGGATAGCCGACGGACCGCAATAATGCATCGCCACAAAAGTTGTGTTCGCAACTGATCAGCGGTCGAGCACGGATCGCAGCGCTGACTCGAGCGTGGGGTGCGTGAACGCGTAGCCGTCGGCCTCGAGCACGCGCGGCATGACGCGCTTGCCCTCGAGCAGCAACGTGTCGACGAGCTCGCTCCCGAGCACCAGCTTCGGCGCGAATGACGGCAGCGGCACGAACGCCGGACGCTTCAGCACGTGGCCGAGCGTCCGCGCGAACTCACCGTTCGTCACCGGGTTGGGCGAGGCGAGGTTGACCGGTCCGGACACCTCGTCGTTCAGCAGGTGCTCGATCGCGCCGACCTCGTCGTCGATCGAGATCCAACTCACCCATTGCCTGCCATTGCCGGTCCGGCCGCCGAGGCCGAGCTTGTAGAGCGGCAGCATCTTGCGGAGTGCGCCGCCCTGTGTCGCGAGCACCATGCTCGTGCGCAGATGGGCGACGCGCACGCCGGCTGCTGCGGCGGCGGCCGTGCTCGCCTCCCATGCGGTGCAGACCTCGGCGAGGAAGCCGGAGCCGGCGGGCGACGTCTCGTCGACGGGCGTGTCGCCCTGGTCGCCGTAGAAGTCGATGCCCGATCCCGACAACAGCACGCGTGGGCCGGCGTCGGCGCGGGCCATCGTCTCGGAGATCAGTGTGGTCGCGCGAGTCCGGCTGTCGAGGATCTGACGCTTGTACGAGTCGGTCCATCGGTGGCCGGCGATACCGGCACCGGCGAGGTTCACGACGGCATCCACGCCACGGAGGTCGGTCGCGTCGAGCGTGCCGTGGTCCGGATCCCAGCTGATCTCGCCCGCGTTCGCGACCCGTCGAACGACGGGAACGACGTCGTGGCCCTGGCGGAGGAGCCGCGTCCGCAACGCGCTGCCGATCAGACCGCTCGAACCCGTGATCGCGACACGCACCAGGGATGACGCTAACGCCTTGACATGTTGCAGAACTCCCGGGCGTGCGGCTGCTCGCAGACATGCGGTCGGTAGCCTTCGCTCGGCATGAGCGACGATTCCGACTGGATGTCACCCGCAGACACGCCGCCCCCGCCTGCGACGCCATCCTCCGGTGGAGCGTCGCCGCCCCCGCCCCCGCCGCCACCGCCACCACCACCCCCTCCGGTCCCGTCGGGCCCATACCTGCCACCGCCGAACGAGCCGGTCGTCGCCAGCCCACCGTCGATGTCGGTGCCGGCAGGACCCCCGCCGAGCACGCCGCCGTTCGAAACCGAGTCCCAACCACCGTCGCGACGCCGCAAGGGCGTTCTCATCGCCGCGGTCGTGACCGTGCTCGCGGTCGGCGGCGCCGCCACGTTCGCTGCGACACAGATGGCGGGGAGCAACGCCGGGGGAGCAGCGACTGCGCAGGAGGTCGGCGAGGAGGTTCTCGCCGCGATCGAGAACGAGGACGTGCTCGGCGTGCTCGACCTGCTGTTGCCGGGCGAGCGCGAAGTGTTCAAGCAGCCGGCGATCGACTTCGTGTCGGAGCTGTCACGGCTCGAGGTGCTCAGCCCGGCCGCCGACCTGGCCAAGATCGAAGGCGTCGATTTCGCGATCACGGGCGGCACGGTGCAGGCCACAGAAACGAACGCGACCGACATCACGAACCTCGCGCTGACCGGCCAGATCAACGCCACGGTCAACGGCGATGAGTTGCCGATCGGCAACCTGCTCCTCGACGTCGCACCCGACGACGTCGACGTCTCCGAGCTCGACGACAGCACCAGCTCCGAGCTCGACATCCCGCTGACGGCCGTCGAGGTCGACGGCCGCTGGTATCTCAGCGTGTTCTTCACCGCCGCCGAGCAGGCGCGGTTGAGCGCCGACCAGCCGCCGGACATCCCCGAGAACGGGATCGAGCCGTCGGGCGGCGAACAGCCGGAGGACGCGCTCGACGAGATGTTCGACGCCCTCGAGCAGCTCGACCTCACCGCCCTGATCGCGGCCCTCAACCCGGGTGAGGCAGCCGCCCTGCAGCGATACGCGCCGCTGTTCGTCGACGATGCACAGTCGATGCTCGACGAAGCGCCGATCGAGCTCGACTTCAAGCAAGCCGAGTACACCGTCACCGGCGACGGGTCGCGTCGCCACGCCTCGATCGACCTGCTGGTCGCCGAAGTCTCGGCCGATGGCATCACGGTCGACATGGAGTACGCCGACGGTTGCGTGACGGTGGCCGCCGAGGGCGAGGAGGTCAACTCCTGCGACGTCGACGAACAGCTCACCGGCGAGGAGTTCGAGCCGTACGAGGACCTGATGGCGGAGGGTCCCGTGCGCGACCTCGTCGACGTGCTCACCGAGGCGTTCGCCGACTACGACCAGCCGGGCCTGACCGTCGTGGAAACCGACGGCGCGTGGTACGTCAGCCCGATCGGCACGTACTTCGACCAGGTACTGGCGTTCAGCCGGGCGCTCGACCGGTCCGAGCTCGACGCGATCATCGAAGCGGTCCCACCGGCAGCCGACGCGTTCTTCGAGGACATCTTCGGCGGGTCGGACTTCGACCTGGACGAGCCGTTCCTCGACGATCCGTTCTCCGACGATCTGTTCGTCGACGACACGGTTCCGATGGACACCACACCGGCCGACACCTTCCCCGACGACACGATCACTGACGACTCGATCACCGACGACACGGTCTTCGACGACACGGTGCCGGACGGCACGATCGTCGAGTCGCCGCTCGATCGGTGTTGGCAGATCGTCGATGCCGCCGAGGCAAGTGCGTGCTTCCAGGAGGTCGTGAACGCAGGTGAGGTCGATTCGCTGGCGGCACCGCTCGAGATGCTGCACCCGGAGTGCGGCGTCGCCGAGGCCTACTGGACCAACTTCGACCTGACCGACGAGGCGTTCTTCGAGCTGATCGACGCTGCCCGTCCGTGCTTCCTCGCCCTCGTCGAGTCCGGCGAGGTGCAGGAGTTCGACCTGCCGATCGTGTACACGAAGCCCGAGTGCTACGAGGGTCGCAACTGGTACCGAGTGTTCGACGATCCGGAGTACGACGAGCGCGTCGCCACGTGCTCGTACGGCTGAGCCTGTCTGTCCCCGCTCCAAGGAGCACGTGTCAGACGAGGGCGTCGCGCACGAGTTGGTCGAGCCGTGCTTCGTCCACCGCGCCGAACAGCGTCTCGACGTTGCCACCAGGCTGTACCACGACCACCGCTGGCTGATACGGGATCGAGAAGCGGTCATAGACCGCGCCGGCGTCGTCGCTGACCTGCGCGAACGTCAGCCCGTGCCGGTCGATGAACGACTGGAACTCGGAATCAGAGCCCGTCCAGGCGACGCCCACGAACTGCGCTTGGCCCGCCCAACGCTGCGCTGCCTCCTCGACCGAGGGGGCTTCCCGGTTGCACGTCGTTCAATACGGCGCCCAGAACCACAAGACCACCGGCTTGCCGGCCAGCGTCGACGCGTCGATCTCGCCGCCGCCAACGAGGGGCGCCCGGAACCGCAAGGCCTCCGGGACGTCCGGTGCCGGTGAGCCGAGTGGCGTGGTCGTCGTCGCCACGGCGGGTGGCGCGGCCGTCTGTTGCGTGTCGGATGCGGTGTTCGATCCGCACGCGCTTGCGATCAGCAGTCCGATCAGCAGCACCGGGCGACCACGGTTCAACCGCACAGTCGACCGCCGCGATGCCACGCTTCGGGATGGTACCGACGCGCCGGGTCCTGTTCCCCGCGGCGGTCGGCATCGGCGCCCGTATCCTCGGCCGCGGATGAAGACCCGGACGCTGTTGCTGTTGGCCCTCGGGTGCGGTCTGGCGATCCTTCTCGCAGGCGGCGTACTGCTCGTCAAGCTCGCCGGCCAGGACGATCCGGAGCCACCGGTCGCGCTCGGCGTCGAATCGTCGATCGGCGACATGCGGGTGACCGTGCTCTCCGCGGCTGAACAAACCACGGCGGACACGCTCACCGTCGAGTTGGTCCTCGGCGGGGTCGACGACCCCGACGGTGCGGCAGGTTTCGAGCTGATCGCGTCGGGCCGGCCGCTCCCACCCGGCGACCCTTCGACGTGCGGCGCCACGGCGGTCGAGGTACGGCCGTGCACGCTCGTGTTCGACGTGTCGACCGCCGACGGAGAGTCGCGGGTGCTGCGATATCGGCGCGGCGACGACCAGGCGCGCTGGGACGTGCGGGGTTGAGATGATGCCGGTGACCGCTGACGCCAGGAACCGTGATGCCAGGACGGTGAGTTGGGTGGGGCGATACGGTGAATGGCGATGAGTGATCAGTTCGACGTCGTCGTCATCGGAGGTGGGCCGGGCGGTTACTGCGCCGCGCTCTATGGGGCATCGGCCGGTCTCAAGATGGCGCTGATCGAAAAGGATGCGTTGGGCGGGACCTGCCTGAACCGAGGCTGCATCCCCGCCAAGGCGTTTCTCGAGACGGCTGCCGTGCATCGTCACGTCGAGCACGCGGCCGAGTTCGGCATCGAGTCCAGCGCACCGTCGGTCAACTTCGCGGTCACCCAACAGCGCAAGCAGCGCATCGTCGATGGCCTGGTCAAGGGCATCGCGGCGATGTGCAAGGGGCGCAAGGTCGAGGTGTTCAACGGCGTCGGCTCGCTCGGCCCCGACAAGACGGTGACGGTCACCGCGCCGGACGGAACGGCGACCGCGATCAGGGGCCGGCACGTGATCCTCGCCACCGGCTCGGTGCCGCGGTTGATCCCGAACTTCGAACGTGGCGGCGCGATCATGACCAGCGACGAGGTGCTCGATCTCGATGTGCTTCCGGCGCGCGTCGCGGTGATCGGCGGCGGCGCGATCGGTTGTGAGTTCGCGTCGACGTTCGCCGATCTCGGCTCGCAGGTCACGATCCTCGAAGGCCTGCCCAAGATCCTGCCCGGACTCGACGCCGACGTCGCCAACATCGTCGTGCGGAGCTTCAAGAAGAAGAAGATCGACATCCGTACCGGCGTCAACGTCACCGGTCACACGTCGGACGGCAACGGAGGCACGGCCGTGCAGTTCGGTGACGGTGAGTCGGTCGTCGTCGACGCCGTCGTCGTGTCGGTCGGCCGCCGCCCCTTCGCCGACCAACTCGGGCTCGACGGCACGGCAGTCGCGGTCGACGAGCGCGGCTTCGTCGTCGTCGACGAGTACTGCCGCACGGGAGAGGCCGGGGTCTACGCCGTCGGCGACCTGATCAACACCCCGCAGCTGGCGCACGTCGGCTATGCCGAGGCGATCATGGTGATCAAGCACCTGCTCGGTGAGAACCCGATGCCGGTGATGTACGACCGTGTGCCGTGGGCCATCTACTGCCACCCCGAGGTCGCATGGGCGGGTCCTGGTGAGGACGCCGCGGCGGCGGCCGGCCTCGACGTCGTCGTCGGCAAGCACCCGTACAAGTTCAACAGCCGGGCGCAGATCGTCGGTGAGACCGAGGGCATGGTCAAAGTCGTCGCCAAGAAGAACCCCGACGGTACGCCGGGCCAGATTCTCGGCGTCCACATGGTCGGGCCGTGGGTGACCGAGCAGTTGGTCGGCGGCTACTTGGCGGTGAACTGGGAGGCGACCGTCGCCGAGGTCGCCGAGTTCATCCAACCCCATCCGAGCCTGTCCGAGTTGTTCGGTGAAACGATGCTCTCGCTCACAGGCCGCGACTTCAACGGCTGATCCGAAAGGCACCAGACACACACATGGCTGACGTCACGCTCCCACAACTCGGTGAGACCGTCACCGAGGGCACGATCACGCAGTGGTTCAAGCAGGTCGGCGACACGGTCGCCGCCGATGAGCCGTTGTTCGAGGTCTCCACGGACAAGGTCGACACCGAGGTGCCCTCGCCGATCGCCGGCGTGGTGACCGAGATCCGCGTCCCCGAAGGCGAGACGGTCGACGTCGGCACGGTGATCGCCGTGATCGGCGACCAGGGCGCCGCCCCCGCCGACGCCGCACCGGCGGCGCCAGCGCCCGAGGCGGCTCCAGCGCCGCCTCCGCCGGCTGCCGATGCGGCACCGTCGACCGAGGACGCGCCAGCAGCGGAGGCGGCCCCGACGCCGGCGGCCCCGCCCGCTCCCGCCGCCGCGCCGGCTGCCGAGGCGGCCCCGCCCGCCGCCGACAGCGCGCCGCCGCGCCCGCGCCAGACGCAGCGGCGCGCCCGGAACCAGCGCCGGCACCGGCGACAGGTGGCGAGCCCCCCGCACCCGCGGACGGACGGTTGTTGTCGCCGGTCGTGCGGCGTCTCGTGAACGAGCACGGCATCGACCCCGGCAAGATCGAAGGAACCGGTCCGGGTGGACGGATCACGCGCGAGGACGTGCTCGACTACATCGACGCCAACGGGAGCCGGGCCGAGGCGACCGCGCCTGCCGCGGCGTCGAGCGCCCCGCCGGCGCCCGCCGCCCGAGTCGAATCAGCACCGGCTGCACCGGCGCGCCCGCGGCTGCCGCGCGTCCGGCCCCCGCGCGTCCGACCCCCGCTCCGGCGGCGCCCGCTCCGCAGGGCGCGAGCGGCGAGCGCGACACGTCGGTCAAGTTGTCGAAGATCCGCCGTCTGACCGGCGACCACATGGTGATGAGCAAGGCGACCAGCCCGCACGCGTTCAGCGTGGTCGAGGTCGACTTCGCCACGGTCGACGCGACCCGGTCGAAGCTGAAGGGGGAGTGGAAGGCGAGCGAGGGCTTCAGCCTCACCTACCTTCCGTTCATCGCCAGGGCGCTCATCGATGGCCTCGGTGAGTTCCCGCACCTCAACGCCAGCGTCGTCGACGACTCACTCGTCGTGCACAACTACATCGATCTCGGCATCGCCGTCGACCTCCAGTACGAGGGTCTGCTCGCACCCGTCATCCGCAACGCGGAGACCAAGCGACTGCGCGCTCTCGCCCGTGAGATCTACGACCTCGCCGACCGTGCCCGCACCCGCAAGCTGAGCCCCGACGAGATCCAGGGCGGAACGTTCACGATCTCCAACAACGGCTCGGCCGGGTCGGTGCTGACGATGCCGATCATCAACCAGCCGCAGGTCGCGATCGTCTCGACCGACGCGATCGTTCGCAAGCCGGTGGCGGTCGACGCTCCCGGACGGCGGCGAGGCGATCGCCATCCATCCGGTCGGCAACCTGGCGATGAGCTGGGACCATCGGGCGTTCGACGGCGCGTACGCGGCCGGATTCCTGAAGCGGGTCAAGGAGATCCTCGAGACGCGCGACTGGGACGCCGAGGTCTGACAGTGCCGACGGCGGAGGTCGTATCACCCCTCCGGGTCCGGTGGCTGGGGAGGGTGCCATACCTCGAAGCGCTGGCGGTCCAGACGGCGCTGTTCGAGCACGGCAGGGAACAACACCTGTTGCTGCTCGAGCACACCCACGTCTTCACGTACGGCCGGCGGTCCGATCTCCAGGCCAACCTGAGGTGCGATCCGGCCGCGGTCGGCGCCGACTTCGTCGCCGTCAAGCGCGGCGGTGACATCACCTACCACGGGCCGGGTCAGCTCGTCGGGTACCCGATCCTCTCGGTCGACAACGCGCTCGGCGCGGCAGAGCACGTGCACGGCGTCGAGCAGTTGCTCATCGATGCGCTCCACGAGCTCGGCCTCCCGCGGGTCGGCCGCCTCGCCGAGTATCCCGGTGTGTGGGTCGACGCTGATGGACCCGCCCCGCGCAAGATCGCGGCGATCGGTGTCCGCCTCGCCCGCGGTCGCACGATGCACGGCTTCGCGCTCAACGTCGCCACCGACCTCACGTACATGCGCGAGCACATCGTGCCGTGCGGCATCGGCGACCGGCCCGTCACGTCGCTCGCCGAGGAGGGCATCGACGTGTCGATGGAGCGCGTCGCCGATGTCGTCGCCCGGCTCGCCGTGGCGCGCTGGGCGGATGGTGCCGGCGAGCGCCAGGACGTCGCGTGGAGGCACCGTCCCGAGGATCTCAGCCGGTTCTCTCGCGGCATGGGACCCGGCGAGCCGGTTCGCCTGGTGTCGCGACTCGCCGCTGCGGGCGTGGCCGAGGGTTTGTCGATCGAGAGTCGCAAGCCCGAGTGGCTGCGGCCGATGGTGAAGCACGGCCCGGAGGTGTTGACGCTCCGACGCACGTTGCGCGAGCTCGATCTCGTCACCGTGTGCGAAGACGCCGGCTGCCCGAACCTGTCGGAGTGTTGGGCCGACGGCACGGCCACGTTCATGGTGCTGGGCGACCGCTGCACCCGGGCGTGCGGGTTCTGCCTCGTCGACACACGGAAGCCCGTGGCGCCTGACGCCGGCGAACCGTCTCGGGTGGCCGAAGCCGTCGACCGGATGGGCCTCGACCACGCCGTGCTCACGATGGTGGCGCGCGACGATCTCGACGACGGTGGGATGGCCCACGTCGCGGCATGTGTCGAGGCGATCCGGCTCCGCCGCCCGTCGGCACGTGTCGAGACGCTGATCTCCGACGTGAAGGGTGATCCCGCCGCGCTCGACGTGTTGTTCGCGGTGCGTCCCGACGTCCTCAACCACAACATCGAGACGGTCGCCAGGCTCCAGCGGGCCGTGCGTCCCTCGGCCGGCTACGCCCGCAGCCTGTCGGTGCTGGCCCGAGCGAAGGCCGCCGGGCTCGTGACCAAGTCGAGCCTGATCGTCGGTATGGGCGAGACCGACGAGGAGGTCATCGGCTGTCTTGCCGATCTCGCCGGGATCGGTGTCGACATCGTCACGATCGGTCAGTACCTCCGGCCGACGTCACACCACCTCCCGGTCGCGCGGTGGGTCGAACCGCCGGAGTTCGTCCGGTGGAAGGGCATCGGCGAGGAGCTGGGCATCGGCCACGTCGAGGCCAGTCCACTCACGCGGTCGAGCTACCACGCCAAGGCCGCCGCCGATCACGCCACCCCCGTCAGCGTCAGCGTCGGCTGACTTCCTGTTTGTGTCACCGATTGCGGCGATCGAGCCCGGTTGCGGTGACACAAACCTCGAGGGGAGGCATGGATCCGGCGGGTTCGGGCGTCAACAATGCGATGGTGACGGAGGGGGCGGTGGCGCGCGACATCCAGAATGACGCGGCGAACGAGGTGGAGCTCGAGGTCGAGGCGTCGTCGGCATCGTCGGTGACGTTCACCGAGCTCTACGCGTGGGAGTTCCAACCGCTCGTCCGACTCGCCACGCTGATGACCGGCCGGGTCGAGATCGCCCGCGACGTCGTGCAGGAGGCGTTCGTGAAGCTCCACGTCAAGTGGCCGGGCGTCCGCGATCCCGCCGTGTACGTCCGTCGGAGCGTCGTCAACGGGTGTCGCTCGCACCACCGCTGGGAGCGCCGCCGTCGCGGCCGGACCGCCGCCGGCGAACCATCGGTCGACCTCGCCGTCGACCACACGCTGGCGGCGCTCGAGCGACTGCCGCACCGCCAACGCGCCGCGCTCGTGATGAAGTTCTACGAGGGTCGCACCGAGCGTGAGATCGCCGAGGCGCTCGGCTGCCGACCCGGCTCGGTCGGTCCGATGGTCCAACGGGCGCTCGAGCGCATGCGCGTCGCGCTCGCTTGAGCCGATCGATTGCCCCGCGCGATGCATGGATCGGCGGCGGTCGGGCGTCATACCCCCTAGAAGGCACTTTCCGCTCTCCCCACGGCCCTTTCACACTTCGTTGGAGCACGCATGGACATCGAACGTCAACTCACCGAACACCTGGCCCGGGCGGCCGGACGGGCGAGCGCGACCCCCGATCTCGCCGAGGTCGAGCTCGGTTCGCGGCGAGTGCGCGGTCGCAGGCGGGTCGTGACCGGTGTCGCGGCGGCGATGCTGGTCGCCGGCGCGGGAGGCGTCGGGTTCGGGCTGGGACGCGGGGCCGGCCGTTCCGACGACCGGGTGGTCGCGCCGGCCGGGTCGGGCACCACCGACGAAGAGGACGCGACCACCACGACGATCGGCGCCGCCGAAGCGGAAGGCGGGGCCGACCCGGCCAACGCCACCGCGGAGGCCGCCGCCGTACCCGTGCCCGCTCCGCCGCTCGGTTCGCCGGGCACGATGAGCGGCGACTTCAAGGTCGGCGCCGACGGGATGCCGGAGTACGAGCTCGTCGCCGAACGGGTGACCGACAGCGGCATCACGATCCGGGCGTTGCGCGGCGAGTCCTGGTACTCGGACGACATGATGGCCCCCGACACCAATGGGTGGAGCCCGGCGCGGTGGTGCTTCGGCGACGCCGAGTTGCGAATCGGTCTCGCCGGCCCGAACCTGATCGACGTCACGAGCGCCACGTGGTACAGCGAGCTGCACACCCAGGTCGCCGTGAGCCCCACACACGCCGGCTGGGCCGATGGACAGCCGATGACTGTCCTCGCCGTGCAGGTCGCCGACGGCGTCACGGACGTCGCCGCGACGTCGGGCGAGGTGACCGACCGCGTCGCGCCGACCGGCGGCGTGGCCGTCCTGTTGTTGCCTGGCGTCGACCCGTACGCCGGCGGCTACACCGTCGAGATCACCGACGCGGCCGGTGCCCGCACCCTGACCGAGTCCGAGCTGAACCCGTCCAACTCGCCCGAATGGCGCGAGGCGTGCGAACCGCCGCCGCCGGCACTGCCCGCAGCCGGCGAGCAGCCGGCCGACGCGCCGGCCGCCGAGGCCGCCGTGCGCGACGTCTTCACCACGCTGTTCGGCTCGACGACCCCGTTCGAGGACCAGCCCGCCGGGCTGCTCGACGACGACACCGGCGTCGCCGCAGCCATCGAGGTGGCGAGGAACGGCGACTACGCCGACGCGGTGGCGACGGCGGAGTACACGATCGAGGACTTCGTCTTCACCAGCCCCACCGAGGCCTGGTTCCGGTACGCGATCAACACCGGCGAGAGCTACTTCAGTCAGCGCTACGGAACGGCCCACCTGATCGACGGTTCGTGGCGGATCTCGCGGGGAGTGATCTGCCAAGACCTGGCCCTCGCCGGCGCACCGTGCGAGCCCGACCCGGGACCGATCTATCCGGAGTCGTGGTACGACATGCACGGCAGCGCCGAGGCGTGCATGGAGGGCGAGGGCGGCGAGACGCTGTGCTCGGCGATGGCCGAGTCGAAGCCGAACACGGAGGCGAACACGGTGCCCACGACGGTTGCCCCTGGGGGCTGACGCCGCACGGCTCGTGCGCAGCTGATTGACTTGCGCGATGAGCTCGATCTACCTCGACCGGCTGGCGCGAGTCCGCACGGCGATGGCCGACCTCGGTGTCGACGTGCTGCTCCTGTCGGTCGGCCATGACCTGCCGTACCTGACCGGCTACTACGCGATGCCACTCGAACGATTGACGATGCTCGTGGTCCCCCGCGACGGAGACGCGACGATGGTCATCCCGCGGCTCGAGGTGCCGCGTGTCGAGGAGCAACCGGGTGTGTTCGACCTGCGTCCCTGGGAAGAGACGGAGGATCCGACGGCGATCGTCGCCGGGCTCGTCGGTACTGCTCGCAGTGTCGCGATCGGTGACCAGATGTGGGCGCGTTTCCTCGTCGAGTTGCTCCCGCAGCTCCCCGGCGCCGCGTTCCAGCGCGCGGTCGACGTCGTCGGTCCGTTGCGGATGGTGAAGGACCCGGCCGAAGTCGACGCCCTTGCCGCGGCGGGCGCGTCCGTCGACGTCATCGCGGCTCAGCTGCAAGCGGGTGAGATTCCGCTCGTGGGGCGCACCGAGGCCGAAGTCTCGGCCGAGCTCGGAGCGCGCATCGTCGCCGGCGGTCACGACAAGGTCAACTTCGCGATCGTCGCGGCCGGCGAGAACGCCGCCAGTTCGCACCATCACGCCAGCTCGCGGGTGATCCGTGAGGGCGAGATCGTCTTGTTCGACTTCGGCGGCACGATGGCCGGCTACTGCTCCGACACGACGCGTTGCGTGTACACCGGCGACATCGCCCCCGACGTCGCCGAGGCCTACGACGTGCTGCACGCCGCCCAACAGGCGGCCGTCGCCGCCGCCACGATCGGCACGCCGTGCGAGGAGGTCGACCGCACGGCGAGACGGATCATCACCGACGCCGGCTATGGCGAGTACTTCGTGCATCGCACCGGGCACGGCATCGGGATGGAGGAACACGAGGACCCCTACATCGTCGAGGGCAACGCACGCCCGATCACGGCCGGCCACGCGTTCAGCATCGAACCGGGCATCTACATCCCTGGCCGGTGGGGCATGCGCCTCGAGGACATCGTGGTCGCCACTCCCGACGGACCACGAGCGGTCAACGTGTCCGACCATCGCCTCGTGTCCGTCTAGCGCGAAGCTGCGTTCATGAACGCAGCACACGATCTGGTCATTCGCGGCGGCACCGTGGTCGACGGCACGGGTTCCGTCCCGCGGCGGGCCGACGTGGCCGTCGACGACGGTCGTATCACCTCGATCGGCACGATCGACGACGCCACCGCGGCGCGGACGATCGACGCCACCGATCTGGTCGTCGCACCCGGGTTCATCGACATCCACACCCACTACGACGCCCAGGCGTTCTGGGACACGACGCTGAGCCCTTCGCCGCTGCACGGAGTGACAACCGTGATGGGTGGCAACTGCGGGTTCACGATCGCGCCGCTCACCGCGGGTGACGGGCCCGTCGACCCGGCGGATGCCGACTACCTGATGCGGATGCTGGCCCGCGTCGAGGGCATGCCGTTGGAGTCGCTCCAGCAAGGCGTGCCGTGGGACTGGACCTCGACCGAGCAGTACCTCGATCGGCTCGACGGCACGCTGATGCCGAACGCCGGCTTCCTCGTCGGCCATTCGGCGCTGCGCCGCGTCGTGATGCACGACGACGCGACAGCGCGCGAGTCGACACCCGCCGAGCTCGACGAGATGAAGCGATCTGTTGCGCCTCGGGCTCGCGGCGGGTGGCATGGGGTTCTCGTCGACGTGGTCGTCGTCGCACAACGACCACACGGGCGTCCCCGTCCCGTCGCGGCACGCGTCACGCGACGAGCTCGTCGAGTTGTGCCGCGTCGTCGGTGAGTTTCCCGGCACGACGCTGGAGTTCATTCCGCAGGTGGGCGAGTTCACGCGCGAGACCTTCGAGCTGATGAGCGACATGAGTGCCGCTGCCGACCGGCCGCTCAACTGGAACCTGTTGCAGGTGTACACGCAGAACTGGGACAACGTGCAGCACCAACTCACGGGCGGAGACATCGCCGCCGAGCGGGGCGGGCGCGTGCTCGCGTTGACGCTGCCCGACTCGTTCCGCCTCCGCATCAACTTCACGAGTGGCTTCGTGTTCGACATCCTGAACGGCTGGGACAAGTTGATGGCGCTCCCGGTCGACGAGAAGCTGCGGCAGCTGCGCGACCCGGCGACGCGTGCCGAGTGGGATCGGCTCGCCCAATCGACGGAAGGCTCGGTACGAGCGATCGGCAACTGGGCCGGCTACGTGCTTCTCGAGACGTTCAGCGCCGAGACCAAGCCGTTCGAGGGTCGCATCGTCGGCGACGTCGCGACGGAGCTCGGCAAGTCGGCGTGGGACACGATCGCCGATGTGGCGGTCGCCGACGGTCTGCGCACGGTGTTCGCCAACCAGGACCGCGGCCAGGACGACGCGACGTGGAAGCGCCGCGTCGAGGTGTGGCGCGATCCGCGCGCCATCGTCGGCGCCTCCGACGCGGGCGCCCACCTCGACATGATCGACAGCTTCAGCTTCTCGACGACACTGATCGCCAAGGCGGTCCGCGAGCACGAGCTGATGCCGGTCGAAGAGGCGGTGCACCACCTCACCGCGCGACCGGCCGCGCTGTACGGGTTGCGCGATCGTGGCCGGCTCGCCGAGGGGCTCGCGGCCGACGTCGTCGTGTTCGATCCGGCGACCATCGGCCCGGGTCCGGTGGCGATGCGCTTCGACCTTCCCGGCGGCGCCGGCCGGGTGTACGGCGGCGCGGTCGGCATCGAACACCTGGTGGTCAACGGTGTGCCGTGCGTCGAGGGGGAGACGTTGCTCGACGCGCGCCCCGGCCGCGTGCTGCGCTCCGGACGCGACACCGACACCGTGACGGCCCGCACACGAGAAAACGCTTGACACGATCCATGACATTATGACATGAATCATGTCATGACCGCCGAGCACGCCGAGATCGTGGATCTGCGGACGGCCCATCGCGACGACACCCGCCGCGTCATCCTCGAGGCGTTCCTCGAACTGCTCGATGACGAGAGCCCGCTCACGGTTTCGATGCCCGACGTCGCCGCCCGGGCCGGAGTGTCGGTCCGCACGCTGTATCGCTACTTCCCCAACAAGGACGCCCTGCTCGCCGGCGCCAACGAGTGGTTCTCGGCGCGCGCGCAGAAGATGATCGGCGACCGGATGGTCGGCCTCGATGCCCTCGGCGTCTACCTCGAGAACGTCTGGACGGCCTTTTCGGAGAACGTCGCCGCGGTCCGGGTCCAGCACACGAGCGCAGGTGGTCGTGAGTTCCGCGCCCGCCGTACCGAGTCGACCCGCCAGACGATCGACGCCGGGCTGCCCGACGCGATTCCCGCCGACCGGCGCGGCGACCTGGTCGACCTCATCGCCGCGCTCGCTTCCTCGTCGATGTTCTTCGAGCTCGTCGAGCGCTTCGGTCACACTCCCGCCGAGGCGGCCGCGATGGCCACCCGGCTCGTCCACCTCCTCGTCGACAGCGAAGTCGGCGCCGCAGAAAGAAGCACACCATGACGACGACATCCACACCGGCGGGCACGTCCAACCCCGACGGCACCGTGTTCGGCACGAAGACGCCCGAGTCCCCGCCCGCCACATTCGAAGTGCCGGGGCCCGGGTCGTGGGAGTACGACCGCTCGCACTGCCCACCGTCGCCGACGCTGTTGTTCCGCCGCGTCGCGTCGCAATCGATGGAGACCGCCTACCGCACGGTGTTCGAGCAGTACGGGGCGCCGTTGCTGGGCTTCGGCGTGACGTTCGTTCACGGCAGGATGTACCGCCGGCTGATCCCGTTGATCGGTGGCGACAAGACCGGTCCGACACCGCCCAAGCCGGTGCTCTGGCTGGCGACGCGGTTGCATCCGGCGTTCCGCCGCCGCGAGAAGCTGGCGCGCAAGGCGCTCACCGAGCGGAACTACCTCGACGCCGTCGACCACTGGAAGACCGAGCGGGAGGAGTGGATCGCCAAGAACCGAGCGCTCCAGTCGGTCGACTTCGCCGGCCTCGACGACCTCGGGCTCGCCGACCACGTCGCCGACGTCGACCGTCACAACATGGCCGGCTGGATCCGACATCACGAGTTGCATGGCAGCGACGCCGGGCCGATCGGTGACCTGCTCGCCCATACGAATGCGTGGGGCCTCGATCCGACCAAGGTCATGCAGTTGCTCGAGGGCGCGTCGCCGGCAACGACCGAAGGCGCGGAGTGCGGGCGGCGGATCGCCGACGCGCTGCGCGCGGCAGGTGTCGACCCGCTGACGATCCGCTCGCTCGATCAGGTCGAGGCGGTGCCAGCGGCGTCGGCGGCGCTCGACGACTACCTCGGCCGGTTCGGCTGGAGAGTCGTGAGCTCGTACGACATCGAGGGTCTGACGACGAGCGAGCTCCCGGCCGCGATCTGCACGCTGATCCGGTCGGCTGACGTGGGCAAGGACAGGTCGGACAGCGATGAACTGCCGGACCCGACCGAGATCCGGGCCCTGGTCGACGCCGAGCACCGGCCGTTGTTCGACGAGCTCCTCGACGGCGCACGCCGCGCGTACGGCCTGCGCGACGACAACGGCCCGCTCACTGCCGAGTGGCCGATGGGACTCATCCGGCGGGCCTACCTCGAAGCCGGCCGTCGCCTCGCGGCAAGCCACCGGCTGGAGCAACCGCAACACGCCTTCGAGCTCGACGGCGTCGAACTGGCGGCGGTGCTACGCGGCGTCGCCGAGCCCTCGGCTGCCGACTGCGCGGCGCGAGCGGCACACCGCGCGTGGGAAGCGGAGCAGGATGCACCGGCACTGCTCGGCCCGCCGATGGATCCGCCCGACCTGGCGGTGTTCCCACCAGGGTTGCGCAGGGTGATGAACATCGTCGTGTCGGCCGTCTCGATGCTCGAAGTCGATCCCACAGTGCAGCGCGACTCGCTCGCCGGGCTCGGGATCGGCGATCGCGTTCACCGCGGATCGCGCGCGTGGCCACCGATCCCGACCGGGTGCTCCAGGAGATGGAACCGGGCGACGTGCTCGTCGCGGCGTGGACCGCACCGTCGTACAACGCCGTCTTCTCGATCGCCGGTGGTGTCGTCGTCCAGGAGGGCGGTTTGCTCTGTCACGCCGCGGTGATGGCGCGCGAGCTGTCGATCCCCTCGGTCATCGGCTGTCGCGAGGCGATGACGGCGATCGGCGACGGTGACCTCGTCGAAGTCGATCCGATCGCCGGCCGGGTCCGCGTTCTGGAGCGGGCCAAAGATCGGCCGTTGGCCGGCGCCACCGTGTGAGGACCTGGCTGATCCGACTCGCTAGCTCAATCGCTGATCGCCAGGAAGTCCCGTTCGTCGACGCCGTCGCGGAACGCCGTCATTTCGATCTGGACATCGCCGTTGTCCATGCGGGCCAGCAGGCCGTTGTCGAGCGCGCAGTAGTTTGCGGCACCGTCCGCCGATACCGGCACGGACACGCACGTGGCGGTCAACCCGGCAATCGCCGTCGCCGACGGCGCCGTGGCGCCGATCTTCCGGGCCGCGTCGGTGCGCAGGCGGCGTGCTGCGGCGTCGCCGTAGAACTGATGGGTCACCTGGATGTCGCTGACCCGGCCATCGTCGATCGAGTTGGTGCAGCGCCCGGAGTTCGTGTTGCACGTGCCGGTACGTGAGCCCTCGATGAGGAACCGGATGTTGGAGATCGTGATCGATCTGCGGTCGACGTCGACGGCCACGGTGGCGTTGGATGTGGCCCCCGTGGCCTTGGTGAGGATCGTGTAGTCGGCGGTGAAGGGCGTCGTCGTCGGGTTCTCGAGCCGGCTCAGAACGGCATCGACGGAGGCGTCACCGACTGGTGTGCCCGCGGCCGCATCTTCGTCGACGAACGACGGCCGCTCGCCGGTCACACACGCGGTGAGCAGGAGCGCGCCGGCGACCGTGATGGCAGCCATGCGGACGGCCAAGGCAACGGCAGGGGGGTGCTTGGCGGGCATGGCGCCGCCAGCGTAGGCCGTTACCCTCCGCGCCTGTGATTCGTCTCGACGCTGCCACGGTGTTGCTGCAGTGGGCGGTCGGGGGGATGTTGTTCTGCTGGTTCACGACGCGCCGGCGGGAGGTTGGTCTCGGCTACGGATGGCTGCTGCGCGCCACGTACCTGGCGCTCGGCGCCAGTGCGGCGGTCGTCGGGCTCCGGTTCACGACGGTGGCCGTCCGGGAAGCGGCTTCGATCGGGTTCGCGTTCACCTGCGCCGTCGTGCTCGTGGTGTCTGTCGCCCTCCGTCACGCAGGAGTTCGCGGACAGCGCGTGGAGCACGACCGGCGCACCGCGCGGGTGGCGGCGATGACCGGGATCGAGCGCGACCAGGGCGACGTGAACGAACGCGTCGGGCGCGAGTTCCCGCCGGTACTCGATCTGGTGCCCGTTGCCGTCGGCACGGTGGGTCTCGTCGCGGCGGCGCTCGACGCGGGTGGCAACTCAGCCGTGTCGCTCCTGCGGACGCTTGCCGGGGCGGCGTTCCTCGGCGCCATCACCGACGCGATGCTGCTCGGCCATTGGTACCTCGTGCAGCCCGGCCTACCCCGCCGTCTCCTCAACGAGATCGTCACCGCGGTGGCCTGGGTGTGGCCGATCGAGGTGATCGCGCTCCTGCTGCCAACGGGGATGCTCAGCGTCTTGTCGGGCGCCGTCGACGACGGTTGGGGCGGCATGCTCGGATGGATCTGGGTGGCATGCGCGGTGACGACGATCGTGCTCGTCTTCGTCACCCGGGCCGCGCTGCGCGAGCGCGAGTACTCGGCGGTGATGGCTGCGACCGGACTGCTCTATCTGGCGATCCTCACGGGGTTCGGCACCGACCTGATCGCCCGCGCCGTGCTCGACGGTTGATCACTGCCCTCGTTGGGGCAGACTATGCGGCATGCCACGACCGGTTTGGACTGGGACGATCTCGTTCGGGCTCATCGCGATCCCCGTGAAGCTCTTCCACGCGGTGCAGCGCAAGAGTGTTTCGTTCAATCAACTCGACGACCGCTCGATGTCGCGCATCAAGTACAAGAAGGTGTCCGCCAGCGACGGCGAAGAGGTCCCCGACGAGCACATCGTCAAGGGCTACGAGGTGTCGAAGGACCGCTACGTCGTGGTCGATCCCGACGATCTGGAGCCGTTCATTCCGTCGGCCACCAAGACCGTCGATCTCGAGGAGTTCGTCGATCTCGCCGACATCGATCCGGTGTACTTCGACACGCCGTACTTCGTCGCCCCGGGCACCAACCCGAAGCCGTACGTGTTGCTGGCGCGGGCGATGGAGGAGAGTGGCAAGGTTGCCATTGGCCGGTTCGTGATGCGCAACAAGCAGTACACCGCCGCCATCCGCGCCCAGGACGGCCGGCTCGTCATGTCGACGCTCGCGTACGCCGATGAGGTGACCGATCCGGCGACGATCGAGGAGCTCGAGGGGCTCGACGAGATCGACGTGAGCGCCAAGGAAGTGAAGATGGCCGAGGCGCTCGTCGAGTCGCTGAGCGCCGATTTCGAGCCCGCCAAGTACCGCGACGAATACCGCGAGCAGGTGCTCGACCTGATCCGCATGAAGGCGGCCGGCGAGGAGTTCGAGGTGCCAGAGGTCGTCGCCGAGAAGCCCAAGGTGGTCGACCTGATGGCGGCCCTCGAAGCGAGCGTGAAGGCGGCCAAGCAGGCCCGCGGTCGTCATCCGGCGGTTGCCGCGACGAAGTCGGTGGCGAGGAAGAAGAAGTCTGCGTGAGTGCAGGCGTCGAGACCGACGTCGAAGGACGTCGCTTGACGCTCTCCAATCTCGACAAGGTGCTGTACCCGTCGGGATTCACGAAGGCACAGGTGATCGATTACTACGCGCGCATCGCGCCGACCATGATCCCGCACCTCCGCGGGCGATGCTTGACGTTTCGCCGGTACCCGAACGGGTCTGACACGACCGGGTTCTTCGAGAAGCGATGTCCGTCACACCGGCCCGACTGGGTCGACGTGGCCACGGGACCCGGCGACCGGCGGGGAGGTGTCGACTACTGCAAGATCGAGGAGCGGGCGGCGTTGGTGTGGGCGGCCAACCTGGCCGCGCTGGAGCTCCACGCTCCGATGGCGTTGGCGGAAGCGCTCGACGTGCCACGCGCGATCGTGTTCGACTTCGATCCCGGCGCGCCGGCGACGATCGTCGAGTGCTGCGAGATCGCGATCGCCGCACGCGAGGTGCTCGCGGCGGTCGATCTCGTGGGGTGGTGCAAGACCTCCGGATCGAAGGGGTTGCAGATGTACGTGCCGATCAACACCGGTGGCGTCACGCACCAAGGCGCCGCCGACTTCGCGCTCGCCGTCGGGCAGGTGCTCGAGCAGCAGATGCCGCGCCGTGTCACGACCGTGATGGCGAAGGTCGAACGACCGGGCAAGATCTTCGTCGACTGGAGTCAGAACGCGTTCCACAAGACGACGATCGCCCCGTACTCGCTCCGCGCCCGTCCAGACCCGACAGTGTCGACGCCGGTGACGTGGGACGAGATCGAAGCGTGCGCGGCCGGCGATGTCGAACTGCGGTTCACCGCCGACGACGTCCTCGAACGGGTCGAGGCGCATGGTGATCTGTTCGACGGCGTGCTGTCGGTCGTCCAGTCGATCCCGGCCGTCTGACCGCTCTCCGTGACGGCGCCTTGCCCGGAACTTGATCGAACGCCGGTTGGTCTGCGAGAGTGGCGGCGTCAGAACCGAAGGATAAGCGGGATACGGGGGCAATCATGGTGGGTAGTGGCTGGCGTCGGCGCGTGGGTCCATCGGTCCCAGGCACGGCCTTTGGGATGTTGGCGCTCGTGTTCGCGGCGGGGAGCATCGCGTCCGCGCACTGGGGGTCCGACGACGAGATCCATGCCTGTTACAACAGGGACTCGGGCGCGGTGCGGATCCTCGACGGTCGCACCGGATCGTATTGCCGCAGCTGGGAGCGGTCGCTGTCGTGGTTCCGTTCCGGCGGCGGAGAAGCGGGCGACAAGGGCCCGACCGGCGACAAGGGCCCGACCGGTGACAAGGGCCCGACTGGTGACCAGGGTCCCGGCTCGGTGACCAGGGCCCGGCTGGTGAGCCAGGGGCTCCGGGCGCGCCGGGTGCGACGGGTGACAAGGGCCCGACCGGCGACCAGGGTGCTCCGGGCGAGACCGGCGCGACGGGTGACAAGGGCCCGAACGGCGATCAGGGTGCTCCGGGCGAGACGGGTGCGACGGGTGACAAGGGCCCGACCGGCGATCAAGGTCCCACCGGTGAGACCGGCGACAAGGGCCCGACGGGTGACAAGGGCCCGACGGGCGATCCGGGCGGTGGGACCGGCGACAAGGGTCCGACCGGTGACAAGGGCCCGACGGGTGACAAGGGTCCGACCGGTGATCAGGGTCCGACGGGCGAGACGGGTGCGCCGGGTGCGCCGGGTGCTCCCGGTGCGCAAGGACCGCAGGGACCGCAAGGCGCGGCCGGCGAGACGGGGGCCCAGGGTGCTCCCGGTGTGCAGGGCGAGCCGGGCGTCCAAGGTGAGCCGGGCGTCCAGGGTGTGCAGGGCGAGCCGGGGGTCCAGGGTGCACCTGGCGTGCAGGGCGCGCCGGGCGTCGCAGGAGCCCCGGGTGCACCGGGTGCCCAAGGTCCGAGGGTCCGCAGGGTCCGCAGGGTCCGGCTGGTATTGCCAACACGGTCTTCGCACGCGTCGGCAGCGACGGAACCGTCGGTCAGCAGCGTGGCGTCGTGTCGATCTCGGGGCTCGATGGTGGTCCTCGCTCGACTGGCGTCTACCAGGTGAACTTCGACCGCGACGTCACGAATTGCGTGCCGACCGTCAACCGGGCCGACGTCGAGTTGCCGCGCGACGCCAACTTCAGCGTTCGTCAGCCCGAGCCGAACGCCATGTTGGTGACGATCTACAACGACGCTGGAACCGCGTTCGACATTGCGTTCTACATCGTCGTGAACTGCTGACGTTCGTCCGCATCGAGGGCGCCGGCGAGTGCCGGCGCCCTGGGTTGCTCCGTTGATCCGCGTCGGCATGACGTGTGATCGGACGGGTCAGTTGTCATCATGGACCCGTGAGCCCCTTGCGCCGGGCGGTCCTGACCGTCGGGATCCTGTGTTGCGCGTCATGCGCACCGGCGCGGGCGGCCAGACCGCCTGATCCATCGATGGTCGCCGCGGAACGCGCCGATGCCAGCACGACGACGACCGTTCGTCCGGTCGACCCGACCTCGAGCACTGTGCTGCGCCCGGAACCATCCGCCGGTTCGATCCCGGATGCCACGACATCGACCCTGACATCGACACTGACATCGTCGACCACGACGACCTCGACGCTGCCGCACCCGACGGGATGGGCCGGGTTCGACGAGATGGTCGGCTACGACCTGCTCGTGCACGGCGACACGTCGGCGTCGGTGGCGGTGATGATCGAAGGCGACCTTGTGCACGCGTCCGGGTTCGGCGTGCGCGTCGCCGGCACGTTCGATCCGACCGAGCCGGTCGACCGTTTCCGCATCGCCAGCGTGTCGAAGGTGATCACCGCGACGGTGACGCTGCAACTCGTCGAAGACGGACTCCTGGCCATCGACGAGCCGGTCGGTGAGCGCGTGGCGTCGTACCTCGGCGTGACGCCGACCGCGGCGGCCGCCCAGATCACCGTGGAGCAACTGCTCAGCCACACGTCGGGCTTCGGGACGTTCTACGCGACGTTCTTCCAGGGCGGCGCCACGTCGTGCCCGGACGCGGCACGACAAGGTCTCACGAGCGGCACGAGTGCCGGCGGTTACCACTACAGCAACATGAACTTCTGTGTGCTCGGCATGCTGATCGAAGCGGTCACCGGCGTGCCGTACGAGCAAGCGGTGTACGAACGGTTGCTCACACCGCTCGGCATCACGGGGATGCGGCTGGCGTCGACGTTCGATGTCGGCCCCGACGAGGTGCTCCACGAGTCCGAGCCGGGTCGCACGTACATGGAGACGCTCGGCGGAGCCGGTTCGTGGCTCGCGACACCGTCCGACATCGCCCGGATCGTCGACTCACTCAACCCGGGCGGAACGGGGTGGAAGCCGTTGAGCGACGAGATGGGGATCCGCATGCGCCGCGGTCGGTACAGCATCTCGGGCGTGTCCGCGGCATACGGGCTCGGTCTCTTCAACTACCCGGATGGGTCGTTCGGGCACACCGGCACGATCGAGAGCACACACGCGATGGTGGTCAGCCGCCCGGATCGCATCACGTGGGCGCTGATGGTCAACGGCGAATACCCGGCCAACACCAGCGACCTCAAGGCGATCGTCGATCACGCCCTCGACGTCGCCTTCGACTGAAATCGCCCTGAGGATCAGTGGACCTGGCGTTCGAGGCCTTCCCAGAAGGGCTCGCGGAGCTTGAACTTCTGGAGCTTGCCGGTGGCCGTGCGCGCCAGTTCGGTGCGGAACTCGACGCGCTTGGGGCACTTGTAGCCGGCGAGCTTGGTGCGGCACCAGGCGACGACCTCGTCCTCGGTGAGCGCGCTCTCGGGCGACTTCACGACGAGGGCGGTCACCGCCTCGCCCCACTTCTCGTCGGGGATCCCGATCACGGCCACCTCGGTGACGTCGGGGTGCTGGAAGATCGCATCCTCGACCTCGATCGACGACACGTTCTCACCGCCGGAGATGATGACGTCTTTCTTGCGGTCGAGGATCGTGACGTAGTTGGTGTGATCGATCGAGCCGCCGTCACCGGTGCGGAACCAGCCGTCGACGATCGCCGTCGCAGTTGCCTCGGGCTGATTCCAGTAGCCCTCCATGACCATGTTGCCGCGGGCGAGGAGCTCGCCACTGGCGTCGACCGCCATCTCGCAGCCGAGCGCCGGTCCGCCGGCGCGGTTGAGCATCACGGCCCGGTCGGCAGGGGACAGGTCGTCGTACTCGGCGCGGGTGCGGTTCATCGTGAGCAGCGGTGTGGTCTCGGTGAGGCCGTAGATCTGCACGAACTCCCAACCGAGCTCGGTCTCGCAGCGCTCGATCGTGCGCGTCGGCGGCGGTGCGCCGGCGACCGTGATCCGGGTCGTCCCGGCGCCGGGGATCGGGCCCGACCAGTCGGCCGCGGCGTCGAGGACCATGTTGAGCACCGCCGGCGCGCCGCACATCAACGTGACACCGTGCGCATCGACGCGGCGCAGGATCTCGGCGCCGTCGACCTTGCGCAGGATCACGTGCTTGCCACCCATCCCGGTGACGGCGTACAGCATCCCCCAGCCGTTGCAATGGAACTGGGGGAGCGTGTGGAGGTACGTGTCGCGATCGCTCACGCCCATCTGCCACCCGAACACCGCGGCGTTGAGCCAGATGTTGCGATGGGTGAGCTGAACGCCCTTCGGCCGCGCGGTCGTGCCGGACGTGTAGTTGATCGTGGCGGTCGCGTCCTCGTCGCCCTTCCACGGTTGCGGTTCGACGCCGAACTTCATCACCACTTCGTCGCTCTCGGCGCCGATCACCATCGTCCGCTCACACTCGACGCCGGCGAGCGATTCGGCGAGCTCCGGATCGACGAGCAGGAGCCGCGCGCCGGAGTGCTCGACGATGTACTTGACCTCTTCGGCGACGAGCCGGAAGTTGATCGGCACGAGGATGCGCCCCGACCCGGACACACCGAACAGCGCGGTGAGCAGGCGGGCCGAGTTGTGCGACACCATCGCGACCCGTTCGCCCTGCGCGATCCCGAGCGCGTCGAGGCCGGCTGCGAAACCGCGGGCGCGCTCGGCCATGTCGCGGTACGTGATCGAGCCCCACGACTCGGCGGGCTGGTCGACCTCGTCGACGATTGCGGTGCGGTCGGGGTAGAGCAGCTCGGCCCGGCGGAGGAAGTCGTTGACGGTGAGCGCAACCTTCATGGGGCGAACGCTATTCGGTCGGCGTCGACACGAGGGAGGTGAGTGGCCAGGGCCGCTCACGCTCGACGCTGAGGGCGGCGTCGAGCAGCAACGGCTCGGTGAAGTGGCGGCCGATGACCTGGAGTCCGATCGGCAACCCGTCGACGAACCCGGCCGGGATCGAGATCGCCGGGTTGCCGTGCAGGTTGGCGGGGAACGTGAGCAGGCCGTTGTTCTTCGCCCCGGCTTCGATTCCGCCGAACGTCGACGGCAGGGGACCGTCGGCGGCGAACGCGATGTCGGGGTTGCTGGCCGTGATCACGAGGTCGACTCCGCCGCTGGTGACGTCGAAGATGCGCGCCATCGCCTCGTTGAGCTCGGTGCGGCGGCGTTCGATCCGCGCCCGCGCATCGGCCGAGTACAGCCCTTGGGTACGTTCGAGACCGGCGCGGATCTCGGGCGTCAGCTCGTCGGCACATCCCGGCCAGAGCTCGCCGAGCTCGGATCCGATCGCGATCATCCCGCTGATCGACCACGCCGCGCCCATGCGCGGCAGCTTCGTGTCGACTCCGTCGACGCGCACCAAGCCGCAGTCGGCGATCAATTGGCTGGCAGCTTCCTCCAACAGCTCCCAGACGATCGGTGAGACCGTCGCGCCACCCCAATCGGCCACGACGGCGACCCGCAGTCCGCGGAGCTCGTCGAGATGGGTTCCGAGGCCATCCTCCCATCCGTCGACGCGGGCGAGGCTGAGCGGATCGCGCGCATCGTGTCCGTTGCACACGTCGAACCAACGAGCCGTGTCCCTGACCGACCGCGAGACGCATCCGACGACGACCGTCAGGTTGCCGTACGACGCCATCGGCGACAGGGGGATGCGGCCGAACGTGCTCTTGAGGCCGACGAGACCGCAGAAGCCGGCCGGGATCCGGATCGATCCGCCGCCGTCGCCGCCGGTGGCCAGCGTGACGATGCCGCCGGCGACCGCGGCCGCCGTGCCGCCCGACGATCCGCCGGGGGTGTGCCCGTGCCGCCACGGGTTGTGCGTCGTGCCGTGCAGGACGGTCCGCGTGACGTTGACGCCGCCGAACTCCGACGCCGTGGTCTGGCCGACGAGCACCGCGCCGCCGCGGTCCCGAATGCGTTCGGCGTTGAGGCTCGTGTGGCCGGCGACGCGGTCCTTGAACGGGACCGATGCGTCGGTGAACGGCCAGCCGGCGACGGCGTCGAGCTCCTTCACGCCGACCGGCACCCCGCCGAACGGCAGGCTCACGTCGGCGCGTGCTGCGGCCTGCTCGGCGTTGTCGCGGTCGAGGTGGCAGAACGCGTTCAGGTCGCTCGTGTCGATCGCGTCGTACGTCGCCGCCAGCTCCTCGACCGGCGAACGCTCACCACGGCGGAACGCCTCCACGAGTGAACATGCGTCGCCCTGCCACGTGTCGATCCCCATGGCGGCCGACGGTAGCCGTCGGGCACGGAGCCCATCGATACAGTCGGCGCGATGACGCTCACCGTTCGTCCCGGCATGACCGTGCCGCTCCCGGGACCACTGCACAGCCACCGTGAGAAGCTCGCCGAGCTCGCCGACCTCGGGTACACCGACATCTGGTCGGCCGAGTCCGACAGCGCCGACGGGTTCACGCCGTTGACCCTGGCCGCGGCGTGGGAGCCCCGCCTGCGACTCGGCACGGCGATCATCCCGGCCTTCACGCGGTCGCCCGCCTGTCTCGCCCAGTGCGTGGCGTCGCTCGCCGACGCGGCTCCCGGGCGCTTCGCGTTCGGTGTCGGCTCGTCGAGCAATGTCATCGTCGAACGCTGGAACGGCGTGCCGTTCGTCGAGCCCTACAAGCGCGTTCGCGACGTGGTCCGGTTCCTTCGCGACGCGCTGAGCGGGGAGAAGGTCTCGAAGACGTACGACACGTTCGAGATCCAGGGCTTCCGCCTCGGCGTGCGGCCCGAGCATGCACCACCGATCCTCGTGGCCGGTCTACGCGAGGGCATGCTCCGCCTTGCCGGTCGCGAGGCGGACGGGGCGATCATCAACTGGCTCTCGGCCGCCGACGTGCGGCGCGTGGCCGACGTCGTCGACGATGCGGCGGGCGGCGCCGAACGTGAACTGGTGGCGCGCATCTTCGTGTGCCCGAGCGACCGTGCCGATGTGGTGCGCGACGCCGCGCGGTATGCGATCGCGGCCTACATCAACGTGCCCGTATACGCCGCGTTCCACCAGTGGCTCGGCCGGGGCGAGGTGTTCGGGCCGATGTGGGACGCCTGGAAGTCGGGCGACCGCAAGGCCGCGCTGGCAGCAATTCCCGACGAGGTGGTGGACGAACTGATCGTGCACGGCAGTCCGGCGGCGTGCCGGGACCACATCCAGCGGTACTTCGACAACGGTGTGACGACCAGCTCGCTCGCCATCATGCCGCTCGATCCCGAGCTCTCACATTGGGAAGCGGTCCGGTCGCTCGCCCCGACGGCGGCGTAGAAGCCTTCGCGGCCTGACGGTTGGCGAGCAGCTGACGGAGCTCGGCGACGTGCTGAAGGCCCCGGCGGCGGGTCGCCTCGTCGAGGCGGAACTGCAACGGGACGTTGGTCGAGGGCTTGGTCGAGGGCAGCAAGGTGAGCTGCTGAGGGGTCTCGTTCTCGGTCATGCCACCATCTTGCTCAGGGGGTGTGACACACGGCCTGAGCAGGGCTGATGCGCGTCCGCCGCAGTCGAAATCCGTCAGTTCTGGATGGCGTAGACGGTGATGCCCAGGCTGATCAACGAGACGGCCACCGGCACGGCATACGACATCCACTCGGGGTATCGCTTGTAGCCGGGGGCGAGGACGACCAGTCCGCACAGCGCTCCCGCGACCGCACCGCCGATGTGCCCGCCCCGCGAGATCCCCGGAATCGAGAACGTGATGACGACGTTGAGGAGCAGTGTCGTGCCGATGCCGGTGGTGAGCGGATTGACGCCGCGCAGCATGTAGCCGACGAACCCCGCCGCCATCAGCCCGAACACCGCTCCCGAGGCGCCGCCGTGAAATCCGTTGGGCTGGATCAGCATCGCCCCGGCCGACCCTCCGAGCAGTGAGGCGAGGTACACCAGACCGAAGCGGATCCGTCCGATCGCCGGTTCGAGCATCTGGCCGAGCATGTACAGCAGGTACATGTTGAACGCGAGGTGGATGATGCCGAAGTGCAGGAACCCCGACGTCACGACGCGGTACCACTGGCCCGCGTCGGCGGTGTAGAAGCTCCCGTCGCTGAGACGTCCGGCGATCCCGTTGTTGATGACGTCGGCCGACAGGCCGAGCTCGAGCTGGCCCTTGGTGATGCTGCGGCTGAGGATGCTCTCGGGATCGAGCACGGCGACGTACAGGAACACCACCGCGTTGATGGCCATGATCGCGTACGTGACCAGGGTCGGCTGGCGCGCGCTCCAATACTTGGCGCGGGTCGCGACGTCGGGCTTGGCCGCCTTTGCACATTCGACGCAGTGGCTCCCGACGTTCGCCTGCACCAGGCATTCCGTGCAGGCCCACCGGCCACAACGTGTGCAGCGCCGGCCGGCTTCGCGACGGGGATGCCGGAAGCACATCCCGGGTTGGTTCGTCTCGACGTTGGCCTGGCCGGGAGGCGGTGGGGGGAGAGTCGACATGGCTGGCGCAAGGGTATTCAGTCCGAGGCCCGACGACGAGGCACGGGTCGGACGTCACGTCCGGGTGTGGTGCGGTCGCCGCGATGCTCCTACAGTCGGTTGCATGGCATGGGATTTCGAAACCGAACCCGAGTTCCAGGCGAAGCTCGACTGGATGGAGTCGTTCGTCAGAGACGAGATCATCCCGCTCGAGACGCTCGCCGAGGAGTGGCGCAGCCCGGAGGGTCGGGCGACGTTTCGACGGATCACCGACCCGCTCAAGGACGAGGTCCGCAAGCAGGAGTTGTGGGCCGCCCACCTGCCGCCCGACATGGGCGGCCTCGGCTTCGGCCAGGTGAAGCTCGGGCTGATGCACGAGATCCTCGGACAGTGCGTGTACGCCCCGGCGATCTTCGGCAACCAGGCGCCGGATTCCGGCAACGCCGAACTGATCGCGGTCGGCGGCACCGAGGATCAGAGGGAGCGCTGGATGCAGCCGCTCCTCGACGGCAAGATGCGCTCCTGCTTCTCGATGACGGAGCCGACGGCCGGCGCCGATCCGACGCTGTTGAAGACGACCGCGACCCGTGACGGCGACGAGTGGTTGATCAACGGCCACAAGTGGTTCTCGTCGAACGCCTCGATCAGCGACTTCCTCGTGGTGATGGCGCGGACCGGTGACCAGGAGACCGCTGCCTACAAGTCGTTCTCGATGTTCATCGTGCCGACCGACACGCCGGGCGTGAACATCCTCCGCGACGTGCCGACGATGGGAGAGCCCGACCATCGCACGGGTGAGCCGGGCGGCCATGCCGAGATCATCTACGACAACGTGCGCATCCCGTTCGAGAACATCGTCGGTGGCGCCGAAGGGCTCGGCCAAGGCTTCGCACTCGCGCAGAAGCGGCTCGGTCCGGGTCGGATCCACCACGCCATGCGCTGGCTCGGTCAGTCGCGCCGCGCGTTCGACATGTTGTGCGAGCGGGCGCTGTCGAGGTACACGCACGGTTCGCTGCTGGCCGAGAAGCAGATGATCCAGGACTGGGTCGCCGAGAGCTACGCCGAACGTCAGGCGGCCCGCCTGCTCACGTTGCACGCGGCGTGGCGGATGGATCAGCTCCACGCGTCCGGCGGCCACTACAGCGATGCTCGCATCGAGATCGGCGTGATCAAGTTCTGGGGCGCCAAGGTGCTCTACAACGTGATCGACCGCGCGATCCAGATCCACGGCAGCCTCGGCTACACGACCGATCTGCCACTCGAGAGCATGTACCGCGCGGCGTGTGCGGCGCGCATCTACGACGGTCCGGACGAGGTGCACAAGGTCACCGTCGCCCGCCAGGTTCTCAAGGGCTATCGGGCCGCCGACCCACCCACCGAGCACGTCCCGACGCGGCGTGCCGCAGCGTTGGACAAGTTCGCCGAGCACCTCGACGCGCTCTCGATCAACAACTGACCCGTCCGCACGCCCGCGGCGTCGACGATCACGTCCACGTCACCGCGTGTACGTGCCGGTGACCGTCGTCGCACCGAGCGTGAAGGCGTCGATCACCGCGAGGAGCTCGTCGACTGGCGTGTCGTCGGTCACCTCGTCGACCTTCTGGTTGAGCGCGTGCAGCACGAAGCGGTAGGTGTGCGACGACCCGTCCGGCGGGCACGGACCGTTCCATATCCGATCACCGAACGAGTTCGGCCATTGCACCGCACCCTGCGGAACCTGCCCCTCGAGGATCGATCCGATCGCGGGATCGAAGTTCGTCACGACCCAGTGGAAGAAACCGTCGGCGTTGTCGTCGGTCACCACCAGCGCCATCTCGACGGCGCCGTCCGGGACGCCGGTCCAGCTCAATGCAGGGGAGACGTCGTCGCCGTCGCACGTGTTGAGGACGGGGATCTCGGCGCCGTCCTGCCATGGCGCCACCATCATGAACGGTGCGACCGCGACCGTGGTCGCCGTCGCCTCGACGGGCAAGACGGAGTCGATCGTCGGGGCGATCGTCGACGTCGGTGGCGGGAACACGGGAGGCGACAGTTCACGCCCGTCGCCGGTGTCGCAGGCCGCGATCAACGAGGTCGCGCCCAGTCCGCCGACGGCGAGAATGGCGGTGGTCACATACCGGAGGGGCCTACGCATCGTCGAGGAGCGTACCGATAGCCTCAGCCCGGTGTCCGAGCGCCTCACATTGCTGTCCGTACACGCCCATCCGGACGACGAGGCGTCGAAGGGCGCGCCGACGGTCGCCAAGTACCACGCCGCTGGTGTCCACGCCGTGCTGGTCTGCTGCACCGGGGGCGAGGAGGGCGAGCTGCAGAATCCCGCGCTGCGCGAGGAGGGCCAGCCGCTGTACGGGTTGAGCCCCGAGGAGGAGAAGGCGAGGGTCACGGCGATGCGTCCGGCCGAGCTGGCGGCGTCGGCGGAGGTCATCGGCTTCGACGAGGTCGTGATGCTCGGGTATCGCGACTCGGGGATGCCGGATTCCGAGGCGAACCACCACCCGGATTCGTTCCATCAGGCCGACCTCGACGAGGCGACGGGACGGCTCGTCGCGATCATCCGCCGGACGAAGCCACAGGTCGTGATCACCTACGGCGACGATCAGCGTGGCTACCCGCATCCCGACCACCTGCGTGTCCACGACATCTCGGTGTTGGCGTTCGAGCGAGCCGGCGACGCGGCGTGGTATCCCGACGCCGGCGAGCCGTTCCAGCCGTCGAAGCTGTACTACTCGGCCTGGTCGCGGGCGCGCATGATCGCGGTCCACGAGGCGCTCCTCCGGCTACGCGGTGAGTCGCCGTTCGACGAGGACTGGTTCAAGCGACCCGACGTCGACCACCGCATCACGACGAGGATCGACGTGTCCGGGTTCTTCTGGGCCCGCACCGGCGCGTTGCTCGCCCATGCGACGCAGGTCGATCCCAACGCCGGGTTCTGGTTCGGGCTGACCGACGACGAGCTCGTCGAGACGTACGCCTGGGAGGACTGGATCCTTGCTCGGTCGTTCGTCGGTCCGATCCCCGAGGACGACGGCGAGCGCGACCTGTTCGCCGGCATCTCAGCGGAGGTTCTGACGTGAGCGTGCAGTACCGGGTCGTCTTCGGCAAGAAGGACGAGCGGATCGAGGGACCCGACGACGCCGACGTCGTCGTGACCGCACCGCTCGACGTGGTGACCGCGGAGGGTTTCGACGCGACCGTGGAGTTCATGCGCGGGCGCGTGAAGGCGGCGGGTCACACCGGCCGGCTGATGGAGCTGCTGAAGTCGGGCGACGCGACGAGCCGGCTCAGCCAGCTCGCATCGCGTCCCTGAGCGATCGGTACCCGATCAACGTCGCACCCTGTTCGGCGAGCAGGGCCGGCAGGCGCTCGTCGTCGGTCACCAGCGCGAGATCGTCGATCCACTCGTGCGCCGTGGTGGACAGCGCGTGCACCTCGGGCGTGTCGATCACGGGCTGGACGTGGATCTCCGTGACGCCCGGTTCCAGGTTGGCGACCGCGGCGTAGGCACGAACCCGCGACCCGGCTCGCCAGTCGTGGTCGAAATGATCGGGGAACACCACGCCCTCGTCGGCGGCGAGCTTGCGGAACGGGAATCCCGCCTCCTCGGCGGTGACGGTCGAAGGCAACCGGATGGGCAGCCGGAACTCACAGGCCAGCTCGAGGTACACGTCGAAGAACTCCGGCCGCAGCGTGATCGCCGTGAGGTGGGGGGCGAGATGGGTCGGGTCGATGCCCCATGCGATCGTGCGCTCGATCTGGGCGCGCAGCTCGCGGAGCACTTCGGCCGGATCGGCGTGCTCCCAGAGGTCGGCCGGGTTGCGCGGGAACCCACCCTCGCCCGACAGCAACGAGGGGGCCTGCGTGATCGGGCCCCAGCGGTATGCGGCGTGCTCGGCGTTGAGCGTGAGGTGCACGCCGATGTCGTCGGTGGGCTGCGCGTTGTCGGCTGCGTGGCGGGCCCATGGCGCCGGCACCATGATCGACGTGCACGTCGCGATGCCGTCGCGGATCGCCTTGTAGACGCCGACATTCGAGGCGTGACACGAACCGAGGTCGTCGCACGAGATGATCACGAGCTTGGCGTCGGGCGCGTACCCGAGGCGTTCGACGAGGCTGGCCACGGCCCCGACGCTATCTGCGCGCGAGGATCCCATGGTGACCGCGGATGAGCTGGCCGAGACGCTCGGGATGCAGCGCCACCCCGAGGGCGGCCGCTACGTCGAGACGTGGCGCGGACCCGACATCGGCGGTCGGGCGACGGCGAGCGCGATCTACTTCCTCCTCGTGGCGGGGGAGCGATCGCACTGGCACCGCGTCGACGCCGACGAGGTGTGGCTGTTCCATGCCGGTGACCCGCTGGCGATCGACGTCGCCGCATCGGCCGGTGCGGATGTCGCGCGGCACGTCCTCGGGAGCTCGATCTCGGAGGGCGAACGCCCGCAGATGGTCGTGCCGGCCGGTACGTGGCAGTCGGCGACGCCGCTCGGCGAGTGGACGCTCGTGAGCTGCGTCGTCGCGCCCGGCTTCGAGTTCGCCGGCTTCGAGCTCGGTCCGGACGGGTGGTCACCGTAGCCGGCCGGATCCCTCGAGAGGCTCGTCGAGCGCGGCGCCGGCGTCGAGCAAGGCGTTTCGACGGCGCGCTCGTCGGTCTTGATCCGTTCTGGGCTGCCGACACCTGCGGGTGCCGCTTTGTGTGGCAGCCCAGAACGTCAGAGTGCGCCGACAGCCTCGAGCAAGGCGCTTTGACGTCGCGCGCCGTGGTGGGTCGCGGCTTGGTTCAGAGCGCGGCGACCGCGTCGAGCAGGCGCGCCACGTCGGACTCGTCGGTGTAGGCGGCGATTCCGGCGCGGACGGCGCCGCTGTCGACGTCGAGGCCGTAGCTGTCCATCAACTCGACGGCGTAGTAGTTGCCGTCCCACACGGCGATCTCGCGGGCGGCCAGGGCGCGGGCGACCTCGTTCGGGGTGTGGCCGTCGACGAGGAACGCGAGTGTCGGGGCCCGGTCGGCCGCGTCGTGCGGTCCGAGGACTCGGACGTTCGGCATCGCCAGCAGGCCGTCGAGCAGCGCGGTGAACAGTGCCCGTTCGTGCGCGGCGAGCCGTGTCAGGCCTTCGCCGAGCAGGAACCGGGCGGCGGCCTCGATCGCGGCCAACGATTCGTAGGCCGGCGTGCCGAGTTGCAACCGCCCGGGGCCGGTGGCCGGCGACGGGCGCACCTTGTAGACCGGGAGCCGGTCGAGCAGCTCGGGCTCGACCCACGTGATGCCGGCGTGTGGGCCGTACCACTTGTACGACGACGTCGAGTACACGTCGCAGCCGACGGTGGCGAGGTCGACCCGAGCGTGCGGTGTGAGGTGGACGCCGTCGACGACGACCCTGGCCCCGATCTCGTGGGCGGCGGCTGTGATCGCGGTGATGTCGGGCATCGTGCCGATCGCGTTCGAAGCACCGGTCACCGCCACCCACCGAGTCCGTTCGTTGAACAAGGCCGTCACCGCGGCGGCCTCGAGCCGGCCCGTCGTTGTGTCGAAGTCGGCCATACGGACGGTCGCGCCGGAGTCGGCCCCGATCAGCAACCACGGCGAGATGTTCGAATCGTGATCGAGCCGCGTGCACACGATCTCGTCGCCCGGACCCAGCTCGCGGCCGATCGCCCGCGTGATCGAGAACACGTTGTTGGTGGTCGACGGCCCGAACACGAATCCGGCTGGATCGGCACCGAGCAACTCGCCCATCGTGGCCTGGGCTCGTTCGGCGAGCGCATCGCACGCCTCGGCAGCGGCAAACGCACCGTGGCTGTTGGCGTTGTTGCCGCTGCGCTGCCACTCGGCGGAGGCGTCGATCGCGGTGTCGACGACCTGGGTGCCCGCCGGCCCGTCGAAGCGAGCCCAGCCGTTCGCCAGGCCGGGGAATCGGTGCCGCACGTCCACGGCGACTGCCGAGTCCACCTCGCCGGACTCCGTGCGGGCGGACGCCGTGACCTGGGACATCGCGACTTCAGACATGGCATCGAACCTACTGGTGCCGGCCGGGCTCCGACCAATGTCGCAAACCGGACGTTCCGTGACCGGTTTAGACGAGATGATGGTGGTGAGACGGTGGGTCTCTTCGTCAGCCAACAGAAAGCAGCGTCGCCATGCCAGGACTCGTAGCCCCGATCGCCGACGAGCGCGAGGGTCTCCTCGCCTACCTCGCCCAGCAGCGAGACGCGTTCCGGTTCGCCGCATACGGCTTGACCGACGAGCAGGCGCGGGCCACGCCGACCGCCGGCACGCTGAGCGTCGGGGGCCTGATCAAGCACGTCGCGTTCGTGGAAAGCGGCTGGATCGACACGATGCTCGGCCGGCCCGGCGCGGGAGGTGGCGACGACTTCGAGGCGTCGCAGG
Organism: Ilumatobacteraceae bacterium; assembly: GCA_963722415.1. Lineage (GTDB taxonomy): Bacteria > Actinomycetota > Acidimicrobiia > Acidimicrobiales > Ilumatobacteraceae > JALOLG01. The sequence goes on along the minus strand of CAVRNI010000057.1, from coordinate 133,827 downwards.
GCGACTACGAATCGAACTTCGTGCTCGGCCCGGACGAAACGCTCGCCGGGGCACTCGACGCGTACGCGGTCGTGGCCGCGAAGACCGAGGCGGCGGTTGCCGGCATCGACGATCTCGGCCAAGCGGTGCCGGTGCCGCAGGGCGTGCCGTGGTATCCCGACGATGTCGAGGCGTGGTCGGTGCGATGGGTCCTGTTCCACCTGATCCAGGAGACCGCTCGGCACGCCGGTCACGCCGACATCGTGCGCGAGTCGATCGACGGCGCCACCATGTACCCGCTGATGGCCGCCGTCGAAGGCTGGCCGGCGTCGCCGTGGATGCAGCCGTGGGAGCCGGCAGCGGGATGATCCCGATGATCCCGTCAGCCTCGGCAGCCCGACCAGAGGCCGGCCGCGGCGCGTTGCGCCTCGCCGGCGGCTTCGACGAACAGCTCCGCATAGGAGTCGTTCGGAGCGATCGTCAGGGGCCTCGCGTATCCCTGCCGGATGATCTCGTAGTTCACGAGGATGCCGTCGCTCGCGCGGTACACGTAGGCGAGGAGGCGTCCGTAGTCGTCACGGCCGACGACATCGCGTTCGAGACGCACGGGCGTGCCTGGGGCGAGAAGCGTCTGCGTGAACGCCGTCGCCTCCGGTCCGAAGCACTCGACCGGCGTGTCTGGCCGCTTCGTTTCGGGAGTATCGATGCCGATCAGGCGGACTCGCTCGTCGTCACCGTCGATCGTGACATCGATCGTGTCGCCGTCGACGACGAGCTCGACGACGGCGTTCGGTGGCGTGACGGGATCGGAAGCGGTGCTCGACGTGGGCTCGGCAGCCGCGTTGGCGCAGGCGCCGAGCACCCCGACGGGGATCCATCGCCACAGCCGCCCCACGGCGTCTGTTCTACCGGCGCGACCAGCCCGACGCGCCCGGCCCGTCGGAATCGCGGCCGTCAGACCGATGAGTTCCGGACAGGCCCGCCGTCTGACCTGTTGACCGACCTTTCGTCCCACACCCCCACCCTCCCGACGATCAACCCCCTAGAGGAGACACGATGACATCGACCGACTTTGCAGTTCGGGCGTCAGCACACCGGAACCGCAACGAAACCACGGGGGAGACCAAGATGGACTCTGCGATCAAGTCGACGGCGCTGGTGCGCGAATACGGCGAGGTGACCGCGGTCAACGGTGTCGACCTCGACGTCGCCTCCGGTGAGATCTACGGCTTCCTCGGGCCCAACGGGGCCGGCAAGTCGACGATGGTGCGGATGTTGTGCACGTTGATCGGTCCCACCAGCGGTTCGGCGACGGTTGCCGGGTTCGACGTGGTCAAGGACCCGGCGAGCGTGCGCCTGCGGATCGGCGTGGCGCTGCAGGACGCGGCGCTCGATCCGCGCCAGACGGGTTCGGAGTTGCTCCGCCTCCAGGGCCTGCTCTACGGACTGCCGCGAGCCGACGCCCTCCGCCGCGTCGCCGAGCTGAGCGAACTGATCGACATCGGTGACGCCCTCGATCGACGCATCAGCACCTATTCGGGCGGGATGCGGCGCCGGCTCGACCTGGCCGCGGCGCTCGTCCACAACCCCCAGATCCTGTTCCTCGACGAGCCCACGACGGGCCTCGACCCGGTCAGTCGCGCCGCGGTGTGGGAGGAGGTTCGTCGACTCAACGTCGAACTGGGCATGACGATCTTCCTCACCACGCAATACCTCGAAGAGGCCGACGTGCTCGCCGACCGCGTCGGCATCATCGACGCCGGTCGTCTCGTCGCCGAAGGCACACCGGCCGACCTCAAACGGTCGGTCGGGACCGACGTCATCGTCGCTCGACTCGATCGCGACGCGTCCACCGTCTGCGCGGCGCTCGAGCAGGTGCCCGGCGTGATCTCGGTCGAAGCACGCGGGACCGAGCTGATCGTGTCCACAGCCGACGGTTCGGCCACCGTGAGTCCGGTCGCCGTCGCCTTGAGCTCGTGCGACGTGACCGTGCGCGACCTGACGTTGCGCACGACATCGCTCGACGACGTCTTCCTCGAGCTCACCGGCAACCGATTCGAGAACGACGAGCCCCAGGGGGTCGGGTCATGACCGTTTCAACTGCAACACTCCGCCACCAGGCGGCGGCCGTCGAACCGCGCGCCGCCGGGTTCTTCGCCGACACGGCGACGATCGCCGGACGAGCGCTGCGAGCCATTCCTCGCGACCTCGAAACGGTGATCCCGCCGATCTTCATCGCCCTGTTCTTCTTCCTCGTCAACATCGGCACCCTGTCCGATCTCACCGAGGGCCAGATCGAGGGGTTCGACTTCACCGCCTTCCAGCTGCCGACGGCGATCCTGCTGGGAGTCACCGGAGTGTCACGTGCGCCGGCACTCGTCCTCGACGTGCAGAACGGCTACTTCGACCGCCTGTTGCTCACACCTGTGCGACGGCTGGCGATCCTGCTCGGGCACCTGGTGGCCGACGTCACCGTCGCCTGCGTGCTGATCGTCCCGATCCTCATCGTCGGGTTCATCGTCGGTGTCCGGTTCGAGACCGGGCCGCTCGGGATCGTCGCCTTCATCCTGCTGGGGGCGATGTGGAGCCTCGCGTTCTCGGGGTTCGGATATGCGATCGCCCTGAAGACCGGCAACCCGGGCGCGGTGAACTCGAGCTTCCTGCTGTTCTTCCCGTTCCTGTTCCTGACCTCGTCGTACGTGCCGCAGGACCAACTGTCCGGCTGGCTCGAGACCGTGGCGAAGTTCAACCCGGTCACCTACCTGCTCGAGGGACTGCGGTCGCTGATCGTCGACGGCTGGGAGTGGGATGAGCTCGCCAAGGCAGTTGTGGCGATCGTGATCGTCGGCGCGGTCAGCATGTCGATGTGCTTCGCCGCGCTGCGCGGCCGTATCCGCCGCGGCTGACACCAATCTGCATAATTCGCCCGATGCGGGCCGGTCGCCGCGATGCGTAGCGTCGGCCCATGGCAACGATGCAAGCGACTGCTTCCCGCAGTGAGTCGAACGCGACCGAGGCGGCGACGGTCGTCGATCCTGTCGCCGCCGTCCAGGAGTTGACTGCGCTCATACGTGCAGAATGCTCCGACATCGATACGACGCGACGCGTGCCGCCGGACGTCATCGCCGCGCTGCAAGCCGCGGAGGTGTTCCGGCTGATGGCGCCCGTCGAGGTCGGCGGTCGTGAGGTCGACCCGACGACGTTCCTGGACGTCGTGGAGGCGGCGTCGTTCGCCGACGGCTCGGTCGGATGGTGCGTCATGATCGGCGGCTGCTACGCCACCTTCGCGGGATTGCTCCCCCGTGATGGCGCACGCGAGATCTACGGCGATGCCGAGACCATTTCCGCAGGTGCCTTCCGTCCCGAGGGCGTGGCCGTCGAGGTCGACGGCGGGTTCTGCGTCAGCGGACGGTGGTCATTGGCAAGCGGATCGAGCCACGCCAACTGGTACGTCGCGGGCTGCGTCATCGTGCGGGACGGCGCACCGGTCATCGGCCCGACCGGTGCTCCGCTGATGCGAGAGGTCTTCTTCCCTGCTTCGGTCACCGAGATCATCGACACCTGGGACTCGACCGGCCTCCGGGGTACAGCCAGTCACGACTATGCCGTGTCCGACGTGTTCGTGCCGGCGTCGCGCACGATGTGGTTCCAGGAACCGCCCACGATCGACCGAGCGCTGTACCGCATGCCGCCCATCGCGATGTTCGTCACGTTCATCAGCGCCGTGTCGCTGGGCATCGCCAGGCATGCGATCGAGGAGTTCGTGACGCTGGCCGGCGCCAAGCCGGTGATGCTGTCGACCGACACGTTGGCCGACAAGCCGATCGCGCAGGACCGGCTCGGCCGAGCACAGGCGCTCGTCGATTCCGGTCGCCGCTACCTGACGACCACGCTCGCCGATCTCTGGTCGGAGGTCCAGGCCGGCCATGCACCCACGATGTCGGACCGTGGCCCCCTGTGGCTCGCCGCGACCCACGCCGCGCACAGTGCCCTCGAGGCCGTCGAGTTGTTGTACACGGCCGCGGGAGCGAGCAGCGTGTACAGCCGGTGCGCCCTTGATCGTTGCCTGCGAGACGCCCGCACGGCGGTCCAGCACATCGGCACGCAGGAGGTCAACTACGAACTGGCCGGACGCCGCCTGCTCGGACGCGACATCGTTCCGAGCCCCTGGATGATCGACTACCGCGGCGAGGGCTGACGTCAGTCGGCGATCGAGCCGTAGGCGCCGATCCAGAAGTCGTTGAACACGGCAGGCGGTTCGGGCGACGTCATGGCCCGTTGGGTGAACAGGATGCCGGTGAGACCGCGGTGTCCGATCGGAGCGCCACGTCGTGCCCGTACCGCCGTCCCACCCGAAGCCGCGGGGGATGGATGACCTGCTGGATGAGGCCGGCGCGTCGGCCGCGGGGACGAGCATCCCGAGACCCCAGCCGTCCTGCTCGCGGAGGAACACACCCGCCGAGGCGCGTTGCTCGGGCGTCAGGTGATCGGTGGTCATCAGCTCGACCGAGCGATCGCTCAGGATCCGCTCGCCGTCGTGTGTGCCGTCGGCGAGGAGCATCGCGACGAACGCCCAGAAGTCGTCGATCGTCGACACCAGCCATCCCGCCGCGTTGGGCAACGCAGGTGGTTGGTTCCAGTAGCTGTCCTCGACGCCGTCGACGACGCTGAGCGTGTCGGTTGCGGGGTCGGGTGCGTACGCAGTGGTCAAGCGGCTGCGTTGGTCGGGCGAGATGCTGAACCCGGTGTCGCGCATGCCCAGCGGCTCGAACAGCCGTTGGCGCAGGAACGCTTCGAGGGGCTGGCCGGCGGCGCGTTCCAGCAGGATGCCGAGCAGCGTCGACCCGGTGTTGTACATCCACTGCTCGCCCGGCTGATGCATCAGCGGGAGCGATGCGAAATGGCGGATCCACTCGTCCGGGGTGTGTGGCGGCGGTGGCCACGGCGGGCCGAGCGTGCCGAGTTGCAGTTCCCGCTCGGCGGTCTGGATGGGGTACGTGTCGGGCGGCGCCATGATGGTGCCGAACCCCAGGCGGAACGTGAGCAGGTCGTCGACGGTGATCGCCCGCTTGGCCGGCACGGTGTCGTCGAGGGGTCCGTCGAGACTTCGGAGCACGTGTCGATCGGCGAGCTCGGGGAGGAACTCGTCGACCGCACCGCTCAACTCGAGCACCCCGTCCTCGACGAGGATCATGGCCGCGGCGGCCGCGATCGGCTTGCTCAACGAGGCGATCCGGAAGATCGCGTCCCGCTGGAGCGGTTCGTGGTCGTCGATTGCCTTGGTGCCGATGACGTCGACGTGCACGTCGTTCTGGGCACCGTCGTGCCGGGCGACGAGCGTGATGAGCCCCGGCATCTTGCCCGTCTCGACGTGGCGGGCCATGAGCTCGTGCAGTCGGTCGAACCGCGGTGGCGACATGACAACCCGAGCCGTTCGATGCCGAGAGCCGTTCGATGCCGAGAGCCGTTCGATGCCTAGAGCCGTTCGATGAGGGTGCCGGTGCCGAGACCGCCACCACAGCACATCGACACCAAGCCGTAGCGGCCGCCGATCCGCTCGAGCTCGTTGAGCGCCTTCGTCATCAAGAACGCCCCCGTCGCGCCCAGCGGGTGACCGAGCGCGATCGCGCCGCCGTTCGGGTTGGTCTTCTCGAGGTCGGCGCCGGTCTCCTTCGCCCATGCCAGCACGACCGACGCGAACGCCTCGTTGATCTCGAACGTGTCGATGTCGTCGATCGACAGGCCCGACCGGGCGAGCAACCGCTGCGTCGCATCGATCGGTCCGGTGAGCATCAGGACCGGGTCGACACCGACGAGGCACGTGTCGACGATGCGAGCACGTGGCGTGAGACCGAGCGCCGACGCCTTGTCCTCGGTCATGATGAGCACGGCGGCCGCGCCGTCGGAGATCTGCGACGAGTTGCCGGCGGTGTGCACGCCGTCTTCGCGGCCGACCGGCTTGAGCGTCGCCAGCTTCTCGAGTGACGACTCGCGGATGCCTTCGTCGCGCTTGACGGTGTGCGTGGTGTCGGTCGGGTTGCCGTCGTCGTCGACATCGGGTGCCTCGACGGGGATCCATTGCCCGTCGAAGCGACCTTCGTTCCACGCCCGGGCGGCGCGCTCCTGCGACGCGAATCCGAAGACATCGGTGTCGGCGCGCGTGATGCCCCATTTGTCGGCGATCCGCTCGGCGCCCTCGAACTGCGAGGTCATCTCGTAGCGCGCGAAGTACGGCTTCGGGATCGGGATGCCGAGGCCGAGCTTCTTGGAGCTGTTGATCCCGATCGGGATCCGGCTCATCAGCTCGACGCCACACGCAACGGCGACGTCGACCACCCCACTGCCGACGAGCGACGTGGCGAGGTTGGTCGCCTGCTGGCTCGATCCACATTGCGTGTCGATGGTCGTCGCCGCGGTCGTGAGCGGGAGGCCGGCCGCCAGCCACGCCGTGCGTGTGACGTTGAAGCTCTGTTCGCCGACCTGGCTGACACAGCCGCCGACGACCTGACCGATCTCGGCCGGATCGATGCCGACGCGTTCGACGAGCGCCGACTGCACGTGACCGAGCAGATCGGCCGGGTGCATGCTGGACAGGCCGCCGCCGCGCCGCCCGATCGGCGTGCGCACGGCGTCGACGATCACGACGTTCGAGCTCGACATGCGGCCGAGCCTACGGCGACGGCGACCGTCGCAGCGAGGCCGCGAGGTGGTGCTGCAATGGTTGGCCAACGGCCGCCATACGCACCGTGTAATCGATCGCGTCGCCGTCGATCCGGAACGAGCGCGACACCGCGGTCACCTCTTTCGCCGAACCGGTGCGCCCGATGACGGTCGCCTCCAGCTCGATCGCGATCAGGTCGCCGTCGACGACGAGCGTGCCCTCGGACAGTTCGGTGATCCCCGTCGGATGGGCGACGAGGAACTCGACGCGGCCAAGCGCCGGGACCCGCCAGTAACCCGACTCGGCATGGAGCGGGCGGCCGTCGTCGCTGGCGCGCGTGCGCTGCGTGTAGGCGAGGAACGGCTTGCCGACGTGGCCGAACGTGATCGTCTCGACGTAACCGAACGGCTCGATCGTCGGATACTCGCCATTCCCCGTGCCCTCCCACGTGCCGAGCAAGGGGGCGAGGATCTGGACGTCGGGGTGGAGTGGCGGCGACATGACGTTCCTTCACCCGGCTCGGGCCAGGCGCAGCCCGGAGCGTTGCCCCGCCGACCAGTCGGCCATGAAGCTGAACCGGTCGCCGCGGATGAGCGTGATCCTCCACTCGATCGGATGGTTGTCGAGCAGGCCGAGTCGTTGGAGCGAGAACACCGCTTCGAGACCGTCGAGGCCGAGCAAGTCGCGATCCTCGTCCCGTGGCACGACGGGGCGGATGCGCTCCCATCCACTGGTCGGCCGGCGCCCGACCGAGCGCTCGAGCTCGTCGTAGAGGGCGGTGTGGGAGAAGTCGACGTCGAGCAGTGGCTCGCCGATCTCGAACGGCAACCACAACCGGTCGATCGCCAGCGGCTCGTCGTCGGCGAGACGCAGCCGGCTGAGGTGGAGCAGTGGTGCGTCGGCGGCGAGCCCGAGTTGGGCGGCGGCCTCGGCGTATGTGGTGCGTTCGAGCTCGAGGACACGGCTGCGTTGTTCGACGCCGCTGCTCTCGACGAGCTGGAACAGGCTGTACAGCGACCCGAGCGACTGCTCGAACTGGCGACGGTCGATCGACGTGCCGATGCCGCGCTCGCGCTTGACGATCCCGTCGGAGCCGAGCTTGGCGACGGCATGACGGGCGGTGTGACGGCTCACCTCGTAGATCTCGATCAGCTCGCGGTCGGTCGGGAAGCGGTGCTCGAAGTGCCCCACTTCCAGGCGGCGGCGCAGCTCGGCCTCGAGCTGGGCCCACAGCGGGAGCGGGCTCGTCCGGTCGATCGTCCGGGCGCCGTCGCGGAACTCGCTCGTCACAATTCCACACTAGCTGGGTCGGGATTTGCGTACAGGTAGGCGGCCGCCGCCGGCTTCATCGGCCGGGCGAACCACAACGGGCGGCGCAGGTTGCCGGGCCCCGGCCCGGGCCGGGTCTTGGCGAGCCACTCGCGGTAGGCGGCCCGCGAGCTGGCCGTGTCGACGACGACATCGCCGTACTCGTCGTCGGCGAGTGCGGGCGTGACGCGCACCCGCTGGTGCCAGCAGTGCATGCCCGAGATCGGGTCGGGCTGCACCGCGAACGTGAGGTTCTGGTGGACACCGGTGTCGTGCCACCAGATCCGGGCCGTGTCGGCGTCGTCGCTGGCGTACGCCATGTCGCCGTTCGTCCGCCGCAGCGACCACCGCGTCCCGTCGGTCGTGAGGCGGGCACTGCCCGTGTTCCACGACCGGGCGGTGTCGTCGAGACGCCAGCGACCCATGTGGTGGGACGCGGCGACGACGCCCGGCCGGATCCCCTCGGTGCGCCACGCCTCGATCACGAAATGCCCGATCCGCGTCGTGATGCGCACCAGGCCGTTCTCCTCGATGCCGAGCGCTTCGGCGTCGGACGGATGGATCCACAGCGGATGCCGGTGGCTGATCTCGTTCAGCCACTTGCTGTTCGCCGAGCGGGTGTGGACCAGCGTCGGGATCCGGAACGTGGGCAGCAGGATCCGCTCGTCACCCGCCAGGTCGAGGTCCTCCCAGTGCACGTGCGATGGGATCCACCCCGGCGTCGCGTGCTCGGGCCAGCCCCAGTCGCGCAACGTCGTCGAGTACAGCTCGAGCTTCTTCGACGGTGTCGGGAAGCCGACTCTCGCCTCGCCGTCGACGTCGACCGCCGGCGACCCGTCGCCAAGACCGTCGAGCTTCGTCGTGGCGAGGGCTTCGGCACGGTGATCCCACGCGCCTGCGGTGCCGGCTCGGCGGTACACGCCGGCTTCGTCAGGCGCGCAGTCAGCGACATCGGCCGCGGCGACGATCCGCTCGTACGGCAGATACGTGTCGCCCGGCACGGCGTAGGCGCCGCGGTCGCGCATGAACTCGAGGGGTGTCACCCCGGCGGCCGCCGCCGCCTCGGCGAGCCCGGGGACGCCGTCGGTGAAGACCCGCCCGTAGTACTCGTCGACACCGACGGGAGTGCCGGGGTGGTCGTCGCTCTCGAACCACTGCCGGATGCCGAGCGAGCCGTCGGGATCGATGCGCCACGACAGGTCGATCCAGAACTCGTTCTCCTCCCACACCTCGCCGGGGTTGAACTCGTGCGTGCGCCGCTCCGGGCCGACTGCTTCGCCGTTGAGCTCGGCGTAGCGGCGCAGCACCGGCTGGCGAAAGCCGATCCACCGTCCGGCGTGGGTCTCGAAGCTGGCGATGTCGTGGCGCTCGGCGCCGACGCCCATCGGCAACACGTAGTCGGCGAACCACGCCGTCTCCGACCACGTGGGCGTGAGCGCCACGTGACACTCGATGCGGGTCTCGTCCTTCAACGCCTCCAGCCAGCTGAACCCGTCGGGGTTCGTCCACACCGGGTTGTAGACGCGACTGAAGTAGGTGTCGAGCTTGCCCCGGCCGTCGAGGAGGAAGTGGGGGAGCAGCATCGACATCTCGTGGTACGCGAGCGGATATTCGATCGGCCAGGTCAGCTCGTTCCAGCTGTCGACGGGAGGAGCAGGCTTGAACGGATCGGCGACGAACTTGTTCCAACCGTTGCCGTTCGTGCCGCCCTCCGTGCCAACCGATCCGGTGAGCACGTTGAGGAAGAACAGGCACCGCGCGACCTGCCATCCGCCGAGGTTGCCGGCGCCGGCGGCGCGCCACGTGTGCGACGCGAGCTTGGTGGGATGGCGGCCGATGATCCCGGCGATCGTGCGGAGCGTGTCGCCGGAGACGCCGCAGACGCGCTCGGCCCGCTCGATCGTGAACTCGGCGTAGTGGTCGAGCAGGGCCTGCTCGACCGACTCGAACACGTGCGGCAGGTCGGGTCGGACCTCGGCGAGGAACGTCTCCCAGTTGACCCAGCGGCGCACGAACTCGCGCTGCCATGTGCCGTCTTCGATCAGCAGGCGGGCGATCGCGAGCAGCATCACCGGCTCGGTGCCCGGCCACGGCGCCAACCAGAAGTCGGCCTTGGCGCCGGTGTTCGACAGCCGCGGGATCGACGCAGATCACGGTCGCGCCCTTGGCCTTGGCTTCCATGATCCGCTGGGCGTGCGGGTTGAAGTAGTGACCGGCCTCGAGGTGCGACGAGATGAGGAAGATCACCTCGGCGTTGGCGAAGTCCGACGACGGGCGGTCGTGACCCATCCACGACTGGTAGCCGATTCGCGCGTTCGATGAGCAGATGTTGGTGTGGCTGTTGTGGCCGTCGACGTTCCACGCCTTCAACACGCGGTCGGTGTAGCCGTCCTCGCCGGGGCGGCCGACGTGGTACATCACCTCGTTGCGACGGCCCTCCTCGAATGCCCGACGGATGCGGGCACCGATCTCGTCGAGTGCCTGGTCCCACGTGACGCGTTCCCAGCTGCCCGCTCCTCGCTCGCCCGCGCGCTTCAGCGGATGCAGCACCCGCTCGGGGTCGTGGACCTGGTTGAGCGTCGCCGGTCCCTTGGCGCAGTTGCGGCCGCGACTCGCCGGGTGTTCAGGGTTGCCCTCGAACTTGGTGATCTCACCGGTGTCGCGATCGACGTAGGCGGTGAGACCGCACGCCGCTTCGCAGTTGAAACACGTCGTCGGCACGAGCGTGTAGTGGCGTTCGACCCGATCCGGCCACGCCTTGGCGTCGAGCTCGGTCCAGTCGTGCCACTGGTCGTGCGGGGGGTTGTTGGCGAGTTCCATGAGGCGTGCGAATCAGCTCAGTGGCACCGCTTGGCCGGCGCGCACGAACGCGTCCTCGTACCAGAACAGCCCTTTGACGATCAGCACGCCGGCGATGGCGGGCAGCGCGGCACCGCTCCCCATGCCGAGCGCGACGGCGAACAACAGCGCGGGGGTGACGATGCCGACGCCGATCCCGCCACCCCAGAACCGAAGCGCGTGCTGTCCCTTCGTCATCTCGGCGATCGCCAGTTCGGCGTTGCGGCTCGCCGTCGACCGGTGGGCGGTCAGCCACAGCTCGGCGGCCGTCAGGACGGCGAGTGTGGCCAGCGCCGCCAGCGTGGCGATGCGGATCGCGCGCACATCGGGGACGTCCATCACCACGTCGAGGATCGAGTACGTCGCGCCACCCGCGGCGATCGCCTGGGCGAGGAGGATCGGGAGGAGCAGCGGCGTCTGCCACAGGTCGCGTCCTTCGCACTGCCCGAACAAGAACGCGGTGTAGCCCGCCGTGCCGGCCGCGAGCAACGCCGCTGGCAACGCCAGCACCTCGAGCGCGGTCGGCGCGTCGACGACTCCCGCCAACCCCCACAACCCGATCACGGCGGCGAACCCGCCGAGGATCCAGGCGCCGCGCACCAGCCACGACGACGTGTTGGGCTTGGTGATGAGGAACCAGAATCGCGTTGGCTGCTTGAGATCGGCGACGAGCAGCACGCCGGTGATCGCGGTGAACATGCCGGCGACCACAGCCGGGACGACCCCGACCGCGGCGCGCTCGCCGGCGTGGCCGCGCGCGACGAGCAGCGCGGCGACGAGCATCGTTCCCGCGGCGATCGCCTTCGTCACGAGGTAGGCCGACACCTTCGTGCCCCACGTCGCCGGGTGCGCGGTCGTGTAGGTCGTACGGGCCGCGACCTCCTCCGTGGAGTGGTCGGCCATCGTCGCCGTGATCGTCGAGTGGCCGGCCGTCGTGTCGGCCCAGATCATCCCGTCCGGCCGGATCATCGTCCGCGTCGGGTCGAGCGTGGCCTGCGACGCGCCGCGGTAGAAGACCTTCGGGCGGGTGCCCTGCTCGGGTGCCCGCACCGCGACCGGACCGCTGGCCACGATCCGGCTGATCTCCGATGTCGGATCGTCGAGGTCGCCGGTGATGATCGCGTGTGTCGGGCACACGGTCACGCACGCCGGTTCCAACCCGACCTCGACGCGGTGGTTGCAGAAGTTGCACTTGTGTGCGGTGTTCGTCTCGGGGTTGATGTAGATCGCGTCGTACGGGCAGGCGTTCATGCACGCCTTGCACCCGATGCACCGGCTGTCGTCGAAGTCGACCACGCCGTTCGGGGCTCGGTACAGCGCCCGGGTCGGACAGATCGAGATGCACGGCGCGTCGTCGCACTGGTTGCAGCGCATCACGGTGAACGTGCGAGTGGTGTCGGGGAACTCACCGGTCTCGATGTACTTCACCCACGTCCGGTTGACGCCGAGCGGCACGTCGTGCTCGCTCTTACAGGCGACCGTGCACGCGTGGCATCCGATGCAGCTGTCACTCGCGAGCACGAAGCCGAGCCGTGTCATGTCGTCGGATCCCGGCGGCGACCATAGCCGCCCCTGGGCAAATGTACGGACGAACGGACGAAGTCGAGGAGTGGGAACCTCACCTCACCGTGTGCAGGCCATCGACCGCGATCCGCAGGAGGCGGCGGCGTCGCCGGTCATCCGGATCACGTTCGGAGAGCCACGCGATCGCGGTCGCCAGGTCGGCCGCGTCGTTCGGTTCGACATCGGTGCGCAGCGCTCCCCGTTGCTGGGCGTGTCGAACGACCGCCGCGCCGGCGGCGTGGACCCGGTCGCACAACTCGCCGAGGCTGGTGGCGGCTCCGGCGGCGGCGACGAGCGACTCGGCGAGACCACGGTAGGTGATGCCGTGACGGGCGAGGGCGCCCATCCAACGTTCCACGCTGTCGGGGGCGTCGTCCGCGATGACCTGGTCGGCCAATGTGACCAGCCGCTCGATGTCGGCGGAGATGAGCGCCTCGATGAGCGCCTCGCGGGTCGGGAAATGCCGGTACAGGGTGCCGATGCCGACCCCGGCACGGCGGGCGATCTCGTCGAGCGACGCGTCGACGCCGTGCGCCTCGAACGCCTCGTGGGCGACCTCCAGTAGCCGCTCACGGTTGCGTCGGGCGTCGGTTCGCAAGGGGCGGGACGGAGCGGCGGAAGGAGACATCGGCAAGCGGTTGAGACGGTGTGGTTGCAAAGCGGAGAGTCCCTCCGTATATTGCGGAGGCACCCTCCGAATATACCACCGACCCGAACACCGACAAGGAGCACGACCATGAGCACCGACTCCGGCTCACACACCGGCACCCACCGCCATCAGCGAGAAGGATGCGGCCGTCTTCGAGCAGCGGCCGCCCCTGCGGTCACTCGGCGAGGACGAGCGCCTGGCTCATCTGGCGGCACGAGACAGCGGCGTGCTGGCGACCGTCAACGCTGATGGATACCCGCAGCTGTCGACCGTGATCTACGCGTGGGATCCCGACGCCAGGCTGATCCGCATCAGCACCCGGGCGCACCGCGGAAGGCCAAGAACGCGGCGCGCGATCCTCATGCCGCGCTGTTCGTCGAAGGTCCCGACAGGTGGTCCTTCGTGGTCGCCGAGGGCGACGTCGAGGTGTCACCGATCTCCACCGAACCCGGCGACGCGACCGGACGCGAGTTGCTCGCAATCTTCCCCCAGGCCGACGCCACCGCGGAGGCAGCGTTCCTCGCCGAGCAGGTCGCCGAGCAGCGGGTGGTCATGCGCCTTCACGTGACACGTCTCTACGGCGACATCATCGAACTCGCACCACCGCAGTAGCCGGCGCGAGTCAACTGTCGCGGGCGACGAAGCGGGGGAGCTTGCCCGTACGCGGGTCGCGACACAGTTGCCCGGTCGGCGTGACCGTGACGGTGACGCCGGCCGCGCCCGCGGCGGCGACGGAACACGTGAGCTCGTCGACGATCCGGGCGATGTCCAGCGGACCCGACGCGGCCACAGCCACGTGCATCGAGTTGGGGGTCGTGTGGACCTGGTACTCGGTGGCCGCGGCGTGGTGGGTGAGCACCGATCGGATCGCGATCGGATGAATCTGACGATGACCGAAGCGGACGACCTCATCGGCGCGGCCTTCCACGGTGGCGCGTTGGTGACCGTTGCCGGGGAGCGAGGGCTGCTGCGTCATGCTGTCGTCGAGCCGGTAGCGGATGAGCGGCTGCGTGGTGTTCAACAGGTTCGTGACCAGGACGTGATGGCGCGGGCGTTCCGATCGGAACCGGACAGTCGTGCTCGTCGACGAACTCGACGTAGGTCATGTCGCTGGCGAAGGTGAAAACCGGGTCGCCGGGCATGGCCGTACCGTTCAGCCCCTCGGACGATCCGAACGCGTTGGCCGGCGGCGATCCGAACGCCTCGGCGATCGTCGCCGAGGCCTCGGGAGTGAGCTGTTCGCTGGTCGAGAGCACCATCGCCGGACTGATCGAGAGCCGACCGGCGAGCTGCTCCTGGGCAACTCGCTTCACTGCGCCGGCGTATCCGGCCAGGAGGACGGGTTGCGCGGCTTGGAGGCGGGCGACGATCTCCTCGATCGGCAGCGTGGCTGGGGCGTACGTGATCTGGCCGACCGCGCCGTCGGCGATGTGGGCGGTGGAGCGGGTGGCGTGAATCGCCGAGCTGGCGGCGACGAGGGCGATGCGCAGCCCGCGCTGGCACCTTGCCGCCGCCGGCCCGCGCGAGGCCGGTCCGCAGGATGGTCGAGAGGTAGTCGGGCACGTGGTCGAGGTGCCATGTGAACACGCCCCGAACGCCGGAGCTGCCGCCCGAAGCGAGGACCAGATACTCGCCGAACAACGCCTCGGGTTCGTCGCCTGCTCGGGCGACGAAGGCGTCCACCGCGGCCCGCGTGAGTCGCCGGTCCGTCGTCAGATCGTCGAATTGCTCCATCATCTCCGCCTTCGTCATCACCGGAAGTCGGCCGAGGTCGGTCAGTTCGAACGCGTCGATGTCGCCGACGTGTCCGCCGAGTCGACGGGAGTGGAACGACGAGCGATCGATCGCGGTTCGCAGCAGCCGACGCAACGCAGCGGTCTGATGGGTGACGACCTCATCGGTCGTCCATCCGAGTCGCTGGAAATGCCCGGGGAGGCGGTCGAGGAAGGCCTGACGGGCTGGTGCAAACGGGTCGACGGGCGCGACGGCTCGAGACATGGTGCGTCCTCCACGGTTGATCGGTGGTAGATCGGTGGTTGACCGCGGGCGGCTGCCGGCGTCAGCTGAGCTCGACGGCGCGGGCGACAAGGCCTTCCGCGATGTGTCCGGCGATGTCGCGGACGTCGAGTTCGGGGTCGATGAGGAGCTCGGCGGCGAGCCCGGTGCCGACGGCGAGGAAGGTGACGGCGAGGGTGCGCGGTGGAAGTGGTGGCGGTGTGCCGGCACGTTCGAAGATGCCGCCGAGGATCTCGGCGGTGCCGGCGATGGCGATCTCGTGGAGCTCGGTGTAGCGAGCGAGGGTGGTGGGGTTGCGCGCCGCATGGGCGCGGAACTCGAGCAGCAGGGCCTGCCAGGCGACGGTTTCGGCAGAGACGCCAATCGCGTCGCGCGCGACCTCGACGAAACCTTCTGGTCCGGCGACGGCCTCGGCGAACCGGGCGCTGTTGCGGCGGCGTTCGGCGATGCGCTCTTCGAGGAGGGCGAGGAAGAGGTCGTCCTTGCTGCCGAACTGCGAGTACACGACCCCCTTCGAGAAGCCGGCGGCCAGCGCGATCGCGTCGAGCGAGGCGCCGTGATAGCCCTTGGCGAGGAACGTGCGGTGAGCGGCGTCGAGCACCTCGCGGCGGTTCTGGCCGCTGATCTCAGCCCGGTTCCGACGCGTTGCCATACCATCGGTATTGTAATACCGACGGTATGTGAAGTCAATGGACCGTCTCGAGGTCTGCCGCGTAGGCGTGGTAGCCGCCGATGATGTCGGAGACGTCGGTGAAGCCGCGCCGGCGCAGCACGCTCGCGGCGACCGACGATCGGTACCCGCCGGCGCAGTAGACGACGGTCGGGCGATGCGGGTCGAGCTCGGACGCGCGTGACGGGAGCTGGCCGACCGGGATGGGGATCGCGCCCGCGATGCTTCCGTCGGCGACCTCGCCCGGGTTGCGCACGTCGACGATCTGGAGGTCGGCGATGTCCTTGCGACGTTCCTCGAACGACGCCGCGGTGAGACGCGAGGCGACCCGCACCTCGTCGCGGTGCACGAACATCGCCTTGTACGCGTCGTCGAGGCACCCGATCACCCGATCGAAACCGATGCGGGCGAGACGGTTCTTGCTCTGCAGCTCATCGCCACGCTCGACCATCAGCACGATGTCGACATCGGGCTGCACCACCGACCCGGCGAACTCGGCGTAGCGCCCGGCGAGGCCGATGTTGATCGCGTCGCGGAGGTGGCCGCGTGCGAACTCCTCAGGATCGCGGCCGTCGATGAGCACTGCGCCGGCGGCGACGGCGGCAACCATCTCGTCGTACGTCATCGGCGCGGGAGGGGTGTCCTCGTCGAGCAGCTCCCGCTCCTGACGGTTCAGCATCGCGTCGTATCCGAAGTAGCCGGGCGCCGGCGGTTGTCCTTCGGTCACGAGGCGGATGAACGTGTCACGGTCGGCGGCCTTGACCGCGTAGTTCGTGCGGCGTTGCTCGCCGATCGTCGACCACAGATCGGTCGACAGGTTCTTGCCGCAGGAGGATCCGGCACCGTGCGCCGGATACACGCGGGTCGCGTCGGGCAGCGTGAGCAGCTTCGTGCGGAGGCTGTCGTAGAGCTGCTCGGCGAGCTCCTCGCGCGTGCACCCGACCGACGAGAGCAGATCGGGCCGTCCGACGTCGCCGATGAACAACGTGTCGCCCGTCAGCACGCCGTACGGGATGTCGTCGCCGGCGTGCTCCCAGATCACGATGCTCATCGACTCGGGTGTGTGGCCGGGCGTGTGACGGAACTCGAGCACGATCTCGCCGAGCGCGTGGCGTTCGCCGTCGGACATCTTGCGGTGCTCGAACTCGGGCTCGGCGATCGCCGAGTAGGCGATCGTCGCGCCGGTGGCGGCGGCCAGCTCGAGGTGACCCGACAGGAAGTCGGCGTGGAAGTGGGTCTCGATCACCAGCTCGATCGTCACGCCGCCGGCCTCGGCATCGGCGACGTACTCGTGGATGTCGCGTTGCGGGTCGACCACGACCGCTCGCCCGGTCGTCTCGTCGCCGATCAGGTACGACGCGTGCGAGAGACACTCCAGGTAGTACTGGTTGAACAGCATGCCCGTTCCCCTTGTCCGGACAAACGGTAGCAGCCACCGCGAAGCGCACCGGCCCGACGATCACCAGGCTCGTCGGCGGGTGTCGATCCAAGTCGAACAGTTCACGCGAACTCACCACCAGTTGCGTTCGAAGTCCAACAGTTGGATTTGGCGCTGCGGGACCACCAGGCTCGTCGTGGTAGAGATCGGGCGTGACCTCGTTCGTCCCGCTCGTCGTGTTGCCGCCCGACCACTCCGGAAGCGCGTTGTACGTCCACGTCATCGGCTCGTCGGTGTGGCTCGAGGCGGCCGTCGCCGACCCTGGCTGGACCGCCCATCTCGTCGGCATCGTGGGTGGGCAGGCGTGGTGGGCCGTCGACGTGCCCGACGATCACGATCCGAGTGACGGAGCGGCCCTCGACCTGCGCTCGTACTTCGGCCGCGCGTCCGAGAACGAGTGGCTGGCGGCGGGACGGGCGGTGCAGATCGTCGAGTGGGCGCGTACGCACCGTTTCTGCGGGCGTTGCGGCGAGCCGACCGAGCTCGCACGCAACGAGCGGGCGATGCGATGTCCTGCGTGCTCACTGATGGCGTTCCCCCGTCTGGCGCCGGCGATGATCACGCTCGTCACGCGCGGTGAACCTGGGCCCGACCAGGAAGCGCTCCTCGCCCGTGGCGTGCAGTGGACGGTGCCGATGTTCTCGTGCCTGGCGGGGTTCGTCGAGCCCGGCGAGTCGCTCGAATCGGCGGTGGTCCGCGAGGTCATGGAGGAAGTCGGCGTGACCGTGGCCAAT
This sequence comes from Ilumatobacteraceae bacterium, assembly GCA_963722415.1. GTDB lineage: Bacteria > Actinomycetota > Acidimicrobiia > Acidimicrobiales > Ilumatobacteraceae > JALOLG01. The sequence goes on along the minus strand of CAVRNI010000057.1, from coordinate 115,971 downwards.
CCGCGCTACCAGGGCAGCCAGCCGTGGCCGTTCCCGCACAGCCTGATGATCGGGTTCCGTGCCGACTACGAGTCCGGTGAGATCACGTGCGATCCGACCGAGATCGCCGAGGCCAACTGGTACCGGCGCGACGACCTGCCGATGATCCCGCCCGGCATCTCCATCGCCCGCAAGCTCATCGACGGCTGGCTCGCCGAGGCCTGACCGGTCAAACGACCGGCGCGATGTGTCGCACGTCGACACCGGCTGCGTCGACGATCGCGGTGACGAGCGCCAGCCGTTCCTCGGGAGCGAGTTGCGGTGCGCCGACGAGGACCGCGGTGAGCTCGCGGATGGCGGCGATCGTCGGTTCGTCGGTGAGCTGCCCTTCGGCATCGGATTTGGTGCGCGGGGCGGCGATCCCGAGGTCGGCGACGACGTGGGCGCCTTGCCAGGTGAGTGTCTGGACGAGCGCTTGGCGGGCGTAGTGGCCCCCGCTCGTCCCGGCGCTCAGCACGGCAACCGGCTTCGCGTACAGCTCGCCGGAGCCGACGATCCAGTCGAGCGCGTTCTTGAGCGAACCGGCGAGTGAACCCGCGTATTCGGGCGATGCGATCAGCACCACATCGGCGGCTCCGACGCGGCGGCGCCAGTCGTCGACGTGCGGTCCGGGCTCGTCGATCAGATCCGGATTGAGCGCGGGCAGGTCGGCGAGCCGGTCGAAGTCGTCGATGCTCACGTCTTCGAAGGTGCGGGCCTGGGCGTGGGCCACGGTCAGCGCGGCGCGGTTCATCGACACGGCCTGGAGGCTCCCGCACACGGTCAACAGTCGGGTCATGGGCGCCGGCTCACGTCGTCGACCTGTTGCACGCGCTACGTGAAGTACCCGAACACGTCGGCGATCACGTGGGTGAGCGGTCCGTTGGTGGCGCTGTTCTCGTCGGTCGGGCTGAGCGTCACCTGCGCCGAGCCGTCGGGCCGCGTGATGCCGGCGTTGGCCACCGTCATGGCGGCGTTCGGCCAGTTGAGCGCGGACGTCTGTGGCTCGCCACTGCCGGTGGCCCAGGCCTTCAGGAAGCCGTAGCGGGTGGTGCCGCTTCCCGTGAAGTTCCACACCACTCCCGAGGCGCCGGCTGGAACGGACACCCCCGGCGCGCTGTTCGCCGAGACGTCGAAATGAGCGCCGTCTTGGATCGCCGGCCCGAGGATGCGCGAGTCGTAGGCGCGCGCCGGCGCGACGGGAACGAACAGCCCGGTTGACGACGATGCGGCGCCCGAGGACGTGATGTAGCCGGTGACGTCGGCGATCACATGGGCGCTCCCACCCGGACCGAGATCGGCGAACAGGCTGACGCCGGTGGACGTGACGGGCACGATGACCGTGTTGGCCGCCGTGCTGCCTGCCGTCAGGTTGAGGGTCGACGTCTTGTAGATGTCGCTGGTGCTGCCCCCCGGGAACGCCTGCACGAAGCCCTCGCCGATCGTGCCCGTGCCGGTGATGTTGACGACGAGCGCTTCGATCTCGTCGGGCGGCACGCCGGTCGGGAGCCCGAACGTCACGGTGGCGTTGGTCCTCAATGGCTGGTGTGTGCCGTCGCGACGCGTGTCGAGCACGCGCTGCGACGTGTCGAGACCGACGAACCGGCCATCGGTCGCGGTGCCGCCGGCTGCCGTGAAGTACCCGAGCACGTCGATGATCGTGTTGCCGCCGGTGTTCGAGTAGACGCTGATCGAGCCGCCCTGGCCGAGCGGGACGATCGCGAAGTTGGGCCGTGTCTGCGGGGCGGCATCGAGGTTGAAGCTCGAGAAGGCGCCGACCGGTGCGGCGAGCGTCGGGAGTGCCTGGCCGTATCCGGGGCGGGCGGCGCCGACGAGCGTGAGGTTGATCGCGACCGCCGTGGCGCCCGCCGGGACGCCGGCCGACCCGGTGATCGGGACGTTGAGGATCTCACCCGGCCAGAGCGTGCCGACCAGATTCGATGGCCCGATCGGCCCTGACGGACGGGTGTCGAGAATCCGTGTCGGGGAGGCGAGCGGCACGTACCTCGACGGCTGGTTCGAGACGGCCGTCGCCGGAGGAGGCGGGAGCTGGAACTCGCCGGTGCCGAAGAAGTTGTCGGGGCCGGCCGGCCCGCGATCGACGACCATGTTGCGCACCAGGTCGCCGAGCTCGCGCGCGCCGACGGCCAAGTTGGCGCCGAGGAGCAGCGCGGCACCGCCGGCGACCACTGGCGCCGCCGCGCTGGTGCCGGAGAACTTGGCACCGAACGTCGCGCTGTCGAACCCGGAGGCGGCCGACACGTCGGGCTTGACCCGGCCGTCGTTGGTGGGACCCTGCGAGCTGTAGGGGCCGAGCGACCCGTTGCCCGGAGGATCGACCGCGCCCACCGCGACCACTCCTGCGTTGCGGGAGTCGACGATCGACGTGGCCGCCGAGAACTGGGCCTGGACGAACTTCTCCATGCCGTCGCCGTAGTCGAGGATCTCGATCACGTCACCGGTGGGATCGCCCGAGATGTGCTCGATCCGCAGGTAGAACGCCCTGCCCGGAGCCGGGCAGGCGCTGCCCTGGATGATCTCGAGCGGCGGAGCGCCGGACCCCTGGTCGGCGAGCGCCGACTCGAGGAGGTCGTCGGTGGACGGGTTGCCGATCGGCGAGTGATACAGGAAGACGTCGTAGTCGGTGCGCTGGCCCGGTGGGGCATCCCAATCGTTGGCCCAGCGCACGCCACCGGGCGCGATGCAGCCGTTGAAGCGCAGCCAGGTGTCGCTGCCGGCGGCACCGAACGCCACCGAGGAACCGATCAATCGCACCGGGGTCCGGTAGTAGCGGTTGATCGCGTTGTTGCCGCCCGAGTTGACCCACATGATCCCGAGATCGACGGCGTGATCGGCCACGCTGTCGAGCGCGCCGCGCCCGTCGCCCGGGCCGTCGTAGCGGCTGCCGAGCGACCGGCTGATGATCCGCACGCCCTGGGCGGAGAACCAGTCGACGAGCGCGTAGTAGTCGCTCTCCGTCGAGGCGCGCCCGATGTAGATCTGCGCGTCGGGGGCCATGTCCTTCACGATCTCGACCACCGCCGGACCGTGGTTCTCGCCACCGCCGTCGATCCCGTCGAAGAACTCGCCCGAGCAGTCGGCGCCCTCCGCGATGCAGCGGGCCGTGACGTTGGCGACGGGCGCCGGTCCCATCTGGCCGAGGTTCCAGAACGCCGGGACGTCGAAGAAATCGATGACGCCGACCTTGACACCGGAACCCGTGAACGCCGCGGCGTGCCAGTCGTCGGCGTTGGTGATGCCGACCTCCGATCCCGCCGTGGGTCCGAAGGCCTCCGGGGTCTCCTGTTCGGGCCGCACATCGAGGTGGACCGGCCGACGGACCCGAGCGCCGAGCTCACTGCTGAGCTGGCCGATCGTGATGGCCGGCACCCGCGCCAGCATCACCCCGCTCGGCGCCGTGTCGACCACTGTTCCGCCGGCGGACTCGACGGCACGGCGCGCCGCGGCCCCGTCGTCATCCGACGCGTTGACGATCTCGACCGTCACGTCTTCGACGAGTCGCTCGAGATGCCAGATGTCGGGCTCGATGGCGGGAAGCTCGATCCCTTCGAGCGAGTCGTCGACCGGGTCGGGAGTGGTGGAGGTGACCGGACTCGCGAACGTCGGAGACACGGACATCAGCGACGCGGCGACGAGCCCGCCGACGGCGATCACGAATCCGGCCCGAACGAATCCGGCACGAACGAATCGAATGGAATGGGACCGCTGGCGCGTTCGGCGCGATCCCACGATCGTCACGCAGTGTCCCGCCCGAGACGCTCGGCGAAGAAGTCGAGGATGATCTCGGCGCGCATCCGGCGGTGAACCGGCGATCCCGACCGCGACAGCTCGTGGTTCTCGCCGGGGAAGCGGTAGAACGTCACGTCCCGGCCGAGCAAGCGCAGCGCGACCCACAGTTCCTCGGCCTGGCTGATCGGACAGCGGTAGTCCTCCTCGGAGTGGATGATCAGCATCGGCACCTCGATGTCGCGGACCCACATCGCCGGCGACATGCGCAGGTACTCCTCGGGATCCTCGATCGGGTTCGGTCCGTGCTCGACACGGAACACGGTGCCGATGTCGCTCGACCACTCCTCGGTCAGCAGGTTGTTGACCGCGCGTTCGGAGCAGATCGCCTTGAAGCGACTGCCGTGCCGCGCCGCGAGCAGCGTCGCCATGTAGCCGCCGTAGCTGCCGCCGATCATCCCGACCCGATCGGCATCGCAGAACGGGTAGCGCTCGAGCGCCGTGTCGAGGACGGCGAGCACGTCCTCCACGTCGACCGAACCCCAGCCGGTGCCGGGGACGTGAGGGTGCTTCGGTCCGAGGATCGACTGCCCCCATGCGGTGTGGCGACCGCTCCCGCCCCGCGGGTTCGACATCAGCACCACGAACCCGGCGGCCGCCTGCATCTGCGCCTCGTCGAAGAACATCTCGCCGTACTGCGTGAACGGCCCGCCGTGGACGTTGAGCAGCACCGGGTAGGACTTCGACGGGTCGAAGTCGGCCGGCCGCATGATCCACGCGTCGATCTCGTCGGAACCGTCGGCGCACGGCGCGGCGAACTTCTCCCAGCCGAGGAAGCGTTTGGTGATGGCGGTGACCGGACCGTCGAGCGTGTGGATCTCGGCCGGCCGCTCCACGGTCGCCCTCGCATAGGCGACATTGCCGGCCGCGGCGTCGAACCCGTGCACCGTGATCGCACCGGAGGTGATCTGTTCGGGGTCGCGGCCGTCGACGTGGAGGCGGTACAGATGCGTGTCGCCACGATCCTCGGCGAGCGCGTAGAGGGAATCGTCGTCGATCCAGACGGGAGGCGGATAGCCCCCGGTCGGCCCGAACGTGCGGTCGAGCGCGGTGCTGATCCATCGGTGTTCGCCACCGTCGATGCTGATCACGCCGACCTTCGTGTTCTGCGGATACGTGGCCGGGTCGTCGTCGCCCAGAAACGCGACGAGCCGCCCATCCGGAGACACGGATGGGGATGAGTACTGGCCGGTGTGCTTCGTCAGTGCCCGGATCTCTCCGTCGCCGTCGAGCGGGACCAGATAGAGATCGGTGGCGAGGTCGCGATCCCAGGTCTCGTGGCGTTGGCTGCTCGTCACGATCCCCGACGAGTCGGGCAGCCAGGTGATCCCGTTGTGCTGGTACGCCCCCGGGGTCAAGTTGCGCGGCGTGCCCGTGCTGTCGGCGGCGACGACGTAGATGTGCTGGGGGCGGTCGAAGATCCAGTCCTCGCCGTTGAGTCTCGAGAAGAAGCGTTCGACCTTGCGCGGCGCCTGCCAGCTGACGTCCTCGGCTTCGTAGCGCTCGTCCCGGGTGCGACTGGTGAACGCGATCCAGCGGCCGTCGGGCGACCACTCGAGATCACCGAGGCCGTCGGGCATCGTGCACACGGTCCGCGTCTCACCGGGTCCGGCGACCGGGAGGATGTGCAATGTCGAGTCGCCCTTCTTCTCGCCGCGTCTCGACGTGAACGCCAGAAACCTGCCGTCGGGCGACCACTCGGGGTTGCCGTCGTGCGGGCCGGCCGTGACCGGGGCACCGTCGAGCCATACCCGTGTGGTGCTGACGTTCTTCTTGAGGTCGATGGACCCCACGACGAACGCGATCCGCGTTCCGTCGGGGGACAACGCCGGCGCCCCGGCGGCGGTGCGTCCATCGAGCAGTCGCTCGGCAATCTCGGTGTGGTCCACCCTGCGAAGCTATCCCGAACTCTCAGGACGGAATCGTCGAGATCAGCCGGAAATGACCGTTCAGGGCAGACGCGTCCGGGATGCAACAATCGCCCCATGCCCGGCGTCGCCCTGATCACCGGAGCGAGCCGCGGAATCGGTGCGGCGACGGCGCGCCTCGCCGCGACGAGGGGCATCGACGTGGCGGTCAACTACGTCACCAATGCCGACGCCGCCGAGGCCGTGGTGGGGGACTGCCGGGCGTCCGGGGTCCGGGCGATCTCGGTGCAGGCCGACGTCGCCGTCGAGGCCGACGTGCAACGGATGTTCGACACGACCGTCGACGCGCTCGGGACGCCGACCATCCTCGTCAACAACGCCGGGATCGTCCAGCCCCAGGCCCGCCTCGACTCCTACCCGTACGGGCGCTTGCGGGCGGTGTTCGACGTCAACGTGATCGGTGCGTTCATGTGTGCCCGCGAAGCCGTGCAACGGATGTCGACGCGTTACGGCGGACAGGGTGGTTCGATCGTCAACGTCTCGTCAGCGGCTTCCTACCTGGGCAGCCCTGACGAGTACATCGACTACGCGGCGAGCAAGGGTGCGATCGACACGTTGACGATCGGTCTCGCCAAAGAGGTCGGCGCCGAAGGCATCCGTGTCAACGCCGTACGCCCCGGGCTCATCGACACCGAGATCCACGCCAGCTCGGGTGAGCCCGGTCGGGCGACGCGTCTGTCGGCGACCGTCCCGATGCGGCGTGTCGGTACCGCCGGTGAGGTCGCGGCGACGATCATGTGGCTCGCCTCCGACGAGGCCCCCTACGTGAACGGCGCGATCGTCAACTGCTCCGGCGGCCGCTGATCCCGACCACGCCCCGAACCCGCCGTTCTGTCTGCTTCAGATGACGCCACGGGCAATCTGAAGCAGACAGAACGAGGGTTGAGGGGTGTTCAGAACAGTTCGAGTTGTTCCCAGGTCGTGGCGACTTCGGTCACGAGGCGCCAGCTGAGCCGGCCCTTGGCCCCGGGGCGGCGGACCTCGACCCGTTCGGGGCGCATCGACCGCGCCGACCCGTCCGGGTCGTGGAGCGTGATGCTGCCGTCGGCGGCGATGCCCGCCACGCGTCCGACGATCCAACGGCCGCGTTCCCCGCGACGGAACCGGATCGCCTCGCCGGGGCGCAGGCCGAGACGATGAAGCAGGTCGGGGTCGGTCATGTCGGAGTTGGTCGCCGGATCACTGAGCGAGGCCCCGGCGCTGCAACTTGCGCATGCCGGCCAGCCAGCGGTCGGGGTCGGCGGCCTTGCGGCGCATGTACTCGGCCACCTCCGGGTGGGGGAGGATCAGGAACCGCTCGGCGCGGATCGCTTCGTGAACGACCTCGGCCACGTCGTCGGGTTCGAGCACGACACTGGCGAGCCGCACGATGTCGCCGCCGAGGTTTCTCCCGATCCCGCCGCCCGCCGCCCTCTCGTCGTCGGTGCCGTTCAGCATGGCCGTGTTGACGCCTTGCGGGCACAGACAGCTGACGCGAATTCCCTGGTCGCCGTAGGTGATGCTCATCCATTCGGCGAACGCCACGGCGGCGTGCTTGCTGAGGCTGTACGGCGCTGACCCGATCTGGGCGAGGAGGCCGGCGGCGGAGGCGGTGGAGCAGAAGTAGCCCTCGCCGCGGGCGAGCCATCCGGGCAGGAGGTGCCGTGCCGCCCAGCGGTGCGCATGCACGTTGATCGCGAACGCGGTGTCCCACACGTCGTCGGGCGTCATCGGATCGCCACCCGTGCCGACGCCCGCGTTGGCGAAGAACAGATCGATCGGCCCGAACGCCTCTTCGGCAGTGTTGATGAGGTCGACGTTTCCGGCCTCGGTGCCGATGTCCTTGGTCACACCGACCGCGCCGGGCAACTCGTCGAGGATCGCCGTCAGACCCTCGCGATCGGCGACCACCACGTGGGCCCCGGCCTGGTGGAATCGTCTGGCGAGGGCGGCGCCGATGCCCCGGGCCGCACCCGTCACCACCACGTGTTTCCCGTCGAGCTCCATGCGGGCCATCGTAGGTGCGCGCGCGATCGAGAAAAGGGGGATACCGTGTTCGGGGATGACCGACCAGGGGCTGACCACGGAGTTCGATCCACTCCCGAACCCCGCGCCTGCCGTTCCCGGCGTAGGTGATTCCCTGGCCGCGAGCGACGCTGTCGTCCGCGAAGCGTTGAGCGTGATCGACCAGGCCCTCGGCCAGATCATGTCCCGCGAGTTGATGTCGTCCGGCGAGGTTGCCGACGTCCTCCTCGACGTGAGAACGCTGCTCACCGCCAAGCCAGTCGAGCCCGTCTAGTTCGCATCGGGTGGCCGCGCGCATCGGCGCGCGCCAGCCCCGTCAGACGTCCAACAGCTCGGCGAGTGAGCGCTCGAGGCAGTGCTTCAACAGGTCCGGGTCCTCGACCGCGGCGGCATCGATGTTGAGCCCCATGTCGAGGCTGCCGAGGTACGACAGCATCGTGACGTTGAACGCGACGCCCGCCAGCGGACCGACGGGGTAGTTCTCGAGCATCTGGGCGCCGGCGATGTACATCTCCATCGGCGCGCCTCGCACGTTCGACGTGGCGAAGTCGACCGTCTGCGTCTGCTGCCGGGCGAGTCGGGTGACGACGCTCGTCGGCAACGCGGAAGCGACCGCGGCCAGCGTGTCGAGCCCGGCCGACTTGCTCTGCTCCTTGGCGACTGCGGTCGCTTCGTGGATGGCCGCGAACCGTTCGGCGATCGGCATCTCGGCGGTCGGCACGAGCATCCGGATCACCGAGAAGGCGTTGGCGCCCGACGACTCGGTGCGCGTGCTGACGGCCATCGACGCCCGGAGCGCTTCGGTCGGGCTCCCCATCTTGACGTGGTACTTCGAGGCGGCGTCGGCGGCGGCCGTCATGAACGCCGTGTTGAGCGTGCCACCGAGGCGCGCCGCGGCATCCTTCGTCTCGCGGAACGGGGCCCGGGTGACCTCGATCCGCCGCCGCAGCGACCGGGCCGTCCACAACGGTGAACGGGCCTTGTCGGTGTCGGAGAGTTGCGACACGATGCCCCGCAACGTGTTGGCGGCCGCGTTGCCGGCTGACGGCAGGCCAGTTGGGTCGGCGAGCAGTTCGAGCACCTGGCGAACGATGCCGATGGGGAGCCGGAGGCTGCCGGCGATGAACGTTCGAACGCCATCGCTCCCAGACGGTTCGGTGGGTTCGTCGGCGCGCTCCTCGGGGGGCGGCAGCGGAGGTGGGTCGGGCGCGTCGCGTTCGAAGTCGAGGTACTGCAACGAGAGTTGGACGCCCCGCTCACCGTCGGTGACCGTGTGGTGCATCTTCTGGATGAGCGCCGACTTGCCGCCGCGGAGCCCGTCGACGACCACGTACTGCCACAGCGGACGTGTGCGCTCGAACGGATCGGCGACGATCAGGGTCGCCAGGTCGAGCAACTGGCGCAGCGATCCGGGCCGTGGCAACGCGACGTGCCGCACGTGGTTGTCGATCGCGAAGTCGGGATCCTCGACCCACGAGGGCGCCGACACGTTGCCGGGCGCCGGCTGCACGCGCTGGCGCAGCCGGGGGATCGCGATGCTCGCCCGTTCGAACCGCCGCCGCATCCGATCGACGTCGGGCTTGCGGTCGAGGATCGTCACGTTGCCGAACGTCGACGTGAGGTACGGGTCCTTCTCGAGGCGCCACATCAGTCCCTCGACGTCGCTCATCTTCCGGTCGAAGTAGAGCTCAGACATCGTCAGCACGTTAGGGCATGCGACTCCGCAGGTCGATGGGGTGCCGCCCGGCCCGGACCGACGCGGGTGAAATGGCTGCTGGCGAAAGCGGCTTCCCGTTAGCGCGGGATGCTCGTGTGCTTGAACTCGTTGAGGTTCGCCCACCCGAGGAGGTCGAGCACGCGTTCGATCGTGCTCGTCGCGGCCGCCACGTCGCCGTTCGGCCCCTCGAGGAGGCGCACGAACACCGCCCGATCGCCGACGATGAACGTGGGAACCCCCCACACCTCATGGCTCTCGACGAACCCGGCGTGCTCCTTCTCGAACGTCGCCAGGGATCGGCCTGAGTCGACCTCGGCCCACGCCGCGTCGGTGTCGACGCCGACCGCGGCCAGCACGTCAGTGAGCACCTCGCGCGAACGCAGGTCGCCGGCGGCCGCATGACGGTGCTCGAACAGGGCATGGTGGGCGTCGAGGAAGCGCTCGGGTTGCGTGTCGCGGATCGCGATCGACACCTGCATGGCTTCGATGCCCGAATCCTTGTCGGGCTGTTCCCACACGCTCGTTTCACCGTCTTCGACGTGATTCTGGCTCAGGGAGAACGGGAGGAACCTGACGTCCCAGTCGGCGCCACCCCGCAACGCGGTGACGACGTGGTCGCTCGCGATTCGGGCGTATGGACAGCGGTAGTCGTACGTGATCGCGAAGGAGGGGGTCATTGCCTCATTCAACCAGCCGCGCTGTCAGCTCATTCCCAACCGGCGGAGGATGCGTACGGCGATCGCTCCGAGGCCGGCACCGACGACCGCACCGCCGATCACGTCGGAGGCGTGGTGAATGCGCACGTACGCACGGCTCGTCCCGACGATCGCGGCGAGCGTCCACCACAGCGGGCGGGTTCGTGGTCGGCTCCAGGCACTGAGAATCGTCGCCGCGAAGGCCGCCGAGCTGGCGTGTCCGCTGGGAAACGCGGACGTGCTGGGTCGGCGCACGTGGAATCGCGCGTCGCCCGTGGTGGTCGGGCGGGCGCGCCGGAAGATGCGCTTGATGCCCTGGTTGACGATCAGGCTCTCGGCGCCCAGTGCCACCGCGAGCGCGACGACCTGATCGGGTCGCCGAGTGCGGACGCCGCGCGTGACACTGACGACGTGCCAGATCAGGCTGAAGTCGCCGACACGGCTGGCGGTGGTGAACACGCCGTCGATGATCGGATTGCCGCGGACGACCTCGAGCAGCTCGTCGGCGCGCTGGTCGAAGCGTTCGACGGCGGGGCCGAGACTGCCCTGGCCGGGCGCCTGCGCGGCCGTCACGCGGGCGCCAGCAGCGCGTAGCGCGCCGTGGCCTCGACGGCGGCCCGTTCGGGGTCGCCACCGAACGCCGGGCACCACTCCTGGAACGCGCACCCGCTGCAGAGCGGGCCGGGCCGCGGCCGGAAGTCGCCCGTCTGGCAGGCGCGCTCGACGGCCTTCCACACGGCCTGCGTGCGGGTGGTGATGAACTTGACCGACTGCGCCGACGGCGTGGCGGTGATCGTCTCCCCCGAGCGTAGGTACATCAAGCGGATCGCCCGGGGGCGCCGGCCGAACACGCTCTCGCACAGGAACGAGTAGAAGTGCACGCCGGCCAGGCTCTTCTGCTCGTAGTTCACCGAAGGTGCGCGGCCCGTCTTGTAGTCGGTGACGATCAGCTCGCCATCGGCGTCGAGCTCCAAGCGATCGATGATGCCGTTCAGCGTCAACGCGTCGACCTGTGCCGAGAGGCGCAACTCGAGCCCGATCTCGCGAACGGCGGTGGGGTCCTCCATGCGGAGGTAGTTGCCGATCAGCTCGTGACACTCGCGCTCGAACTCGATGATCTCGTCGGTGCCGAGCCCGAGAAACGTGAACTCAGGATCGCTGCGGTACTCGGCCAACGCCGACTCGAGCGCGGTGTCGAGCCGTGCCGGGGTGCGGTCGCCGGCGGGCAGCATGAAGAACAGCTCGAGCGCGCGGTGCACCAGCGATCCGCGTGTCATGTGGATGCCGGGCGGCTCGGGCAGTTTCTCGATGCTCGCGAATCGGAACGCCATCGGGCACGACGTGAACGCCTCGACCCGGGAGGGTGACAGGCGGACCGGCACGTCGAACATGTCCCCATGGTACGCACGGGGGTGTGACGATCCTGGGAGACCCTCGACGATTCCCTGCTTCTGCCAGGGGCTACCGCCTAGGCCTCGTACCGATCGAGGACGCGCTCGGCGCGGTCGAGCTGGCGCGGCACGTCGTCGGTGTGGTGGTGGATCTGCCAGGACGTGCACCGCAGCGCGTGGTGGGCGACGTACGCCCGAAGCACGCGCGGCTCGATGCCGGTGGCCTCGACGACGTCCCAGACCGGTTGATCGTGCCCGTCGAGGTCGTACGCGAACCTGACGAGATCGAAGCGGGGATCGCCGGCGCAGGCGCCCTCCCAGTCGATGATCCCGGTGAGCGTGCCGTCGTCGCCGGCGAGGACGTTGTCGGTGTGGAGGTCCAGGTGCACGAGTCCGTCGGTCGGGAACCAGCTCGGGTCGGCGTCGGCGCCGACGGCCTCCACGCGGTCGAGCACCGCCGCGCTGCGTCGACCCCCGGTGCGCAGCGGCTCGTGCATCGCCCACCCGTCCACGCCGACGGTGAGCGTGTGCACGACGGACGCACCCCAGGGACGCAGGTCGGGCGCCGGCAGCGGACACGCGACACCGGCCATGGCGGCGACACACTCGACCACCTGCTCCACCATCGCCGGTGACGGGTTGCGCACCGACGCACCCGGCAGGACCTGCTGCGCCGACAGCGTCCAGCCGTCGGACGGCAAGGACGTGTGGGTACTCGGGCACCGGGACGCCGCGCGATCGGAGCTCGTCGAGGGCGGGGAGCAGCACCGCGTAACGGTCGGCGACGGTCTCGTCCGGGAACCACTTGAGCACCACCGGCGCGCCGTCCGGCGCCGTCGCGAACCACGCACCCTCGTCGGACACGCCGGCCTCGGCGCGAGCGCCGAGCTCGAAGCCCAGCTCGCGCAGCCGTGCGCGGTTCACGTCGCCGGTGGCTGTTCGAACACCACCGTCACCCGGTCGGCCCTGGCCAGGGCCGGAGCCTCGGCACCCATCGTGGGACCGCCTGCTGGTAGCGCTGATACGACTCACCGTACGCAGCCCGCAACGTGGGCTCCTCGTAGAAGCGAACGAAGGCCGTCACAGCGACAGCGAACAGCACGAGGTACAGCACGATCCCGAGGCTGGGACACAGCAATGCCTGACCGCCGATCAGCGACGCAACCGCGACGTACATGGGGTTGCGCACGTGGCGGTACGCGCCGCTGACGACGAGCCGTTCGGTCGGCGCCGTCGGCGACGGCGTACCACGACCCTCGACAGCGAAACGCCAGACGGCATGAAGCAGGACACCAGCGCCTGCGGTGATGAGACAAGCTGCGACGGCCACTACCAACGGCCAAGGCCCCCACGCCGCCAGCGTCCACTGCGTGATCGCCGCAGGGATCAGTACAGCCACCGTGCCCGGGACGACCACGACGAACAGCAGGCTCCCCAAGAGGGGCGTCGCCCGATCACCCATGTCGCTCATCCGAGATGTGTCTCTCGTCAGCGACCGAGCCGCCGTTCCCCAACGACGTCGTAGATCGCGATCGAGGACGTGAGAGGCGCTACGCCGCGTGGTGAGTCCGCTCGAGCGCCAAGGTTGGCGAGGTGAGCATCCAGTGCATCTTGGCTTTCCCAGCGCTCGAACAACACGACGCGGCGCGGGTCGAGTGGGTCAGCGCTGAACGTGTACTCGATGCACCCGGGCTCCGCTCTCGACGCGCGCATCATGTCGACACGACTGGCGAGGAACTCGTCTCGGTCGCCCGGTTCGAGCTCGAACGATCCGCCAACGATCACCATGGTTGCCTCCTGAGCGGTTTGCGTGCAGCAACGAGTCTGTCGTACCGAGACGACTAGTCGGGGGCGACCCGGTTGGCGGCGTCGGCGGCTGCGGCGACCACGTCGGCCATCTCGTTCGGATGCGTGAACGGCGCCATGTGGTCGAGGTCGGGATAGCTGCGAAACGTCCCGTTCGGGAGCCGCCGCGCCATCTCCCCACCCATTGCGGCCGGGCCGATCTCCTCCTCCTCACCGATCGCCAGCAACACGGGTGTGTTCACCGCGGGCAGCAGGTCCCACACTCCGTTGTGCCGGCCGTTCAGGAAGGTCTGGGCCTCGAGCTCGGGATCGCACCGCAGGGTGACACCTTCCGCCGACGGAGCGAAGCCGTGTTCCACGTAGTTGCGCAGCGCCTCCGGCGTGAAGGCCGCCATCGGTGGCTTCGAGCGGTAGTTGTCGATCGCGTCCGCGTAGGAGTTGAACGAACGGCGGCGCCGGCGGGCGGCCTCGACCATCGTCGTGAGCAACACGGGCGGTGCACCGTCGTCGTCGATCGGAGCGAGCGGCGGCGAGCCGATCGGCTCGAAGGCGACGATCAGGTCGAACAGCGACGGATCGCGCTCGGCCGCCATCAACAGCGCCGACCCGCCCATCGAGTGGCCGAACCCGATCAGCCCGCCCTCAGTGGCGATCGCGCGGGCGACGGCCAACGCGTCGTCGCCGTACCGTTGCCAGTCGACGACCCACCCGGGCGGCGCCGGCGTGTCGCCGTGTCCCCGGAAGTCGAGCCCGAACGTGTGGAACCGATCGGCCAGCGCTTCTGCCATCGGGAGGTAGGTGTGGGCGTTGAACCCGGTGGCGTGCGAGATCAGCAGCGCCGGCCCGCGGCCGCCGAGATCGTGGACCGCGACGGAGACGCCGTCGCTCGACTCGACCCGCCTCATCATGAATCGACCGGTCAGCGCTCGTTGCGACGGCTCCGCGCCCGCCGCCACCAGCTGCTGAACAGCCGGTCGCAGACCACGCCGAGCACGAACGCCGTCGCCAACGCCGTCCAGGTGCGGGTGTTGAGCTCGAAGAACAAGAAGTCGACCTGATGGCGCTCGCGGTTCTGGAACACGAAGATGACGGCGAGGGCGGCGACCACGACGAGCGCGATCAACTTGATCGGCGGACCGCTCGAACCACTCTGCCGCTTCGTCGTCGTCGACAGGCATGTTCACGATCCGTACCTCCCGATCACTGTGCTTCGCTGACTCTGCTGCCGTGGATCCCGCTCGCCGTCGATCCCGCTGCTCTTGATCACGGTTTGGGCTCTCTCGGCAGACCGAGGAGACGTTCGCCGATGATGTTGCGCTGAATCTGGCTCGTGCCGCCGGCGATCCTCCCACCGGGTGCCGCCAGCATGCCAGATGCCCCTGGGCCGTCGACGGTACTGGCCGGCGCCGCCGAGGCCGCCGCGCAGCATCGCCGCGTCGAACATCAACTCGGTGATCCCGAGTTTCATCAACGACGCCGCAGTCGATGCGGCCGCACCCTGGCGCAGGCCCATCGCCTTGTAGGCGTGGCCGCGGGCCAGGAGCCCGGCGAGCTGTTGACGGGCGATCGGCTCGAGGCCGCCGCGGCCGTGGCCGTGACTGTCGGTCTCGGCGATCGCCGCCAGTTGCTCGAGGCGGCGCTCGAGCCCGATCACGGCGGTTCCGATGTGACCCCGCTCGTTCGTGAGCACGGCCATCCCGACACCCCACCCGCCGTGCAGTGGACCGAGGAGGTGTTCGGCAGGCAGTTCGACATCGGTGAGGAACACCTCGTCGAACTCCGCCTCGCCTGTCATCTGGCGCAGCGGACGGACCTCGACGCCGGCAGGTCCATCGGGAACAGGAAGAAGCTGACGCCGTCGTGCTTGCGCTGCCCCTCGATCCGGACGGTTCGTGCGGGCCATCAGGATGCCCCAGTCGCTGTACCGACCGCCCGAGCACCACACCTTCTGACCGTTGACGACGTAGTGGTCGCCGTCGAGGTCGGCACGCGTCGTGAGCGAGCCGAGGTCGCTGCCGGCACCGGGCTCGCTGAACAGCTGGCACCACAGCCGATCGGCGGAGAGCGTCGGGCGCAGATGGGCCGCCTGTTGCTCGGGCGTACCGAACTGCAGGATCGCGCCCCCGGCGAGCACGTGGCCGACCATGTTGAACGCCGACGGCACGCCCGCCGAGGCGCACTCGAACTGCCACGCCGCGGTGTGGTCGATCGTGAGCCCCTGTCCTCCGTGGATCTCGGGCCAGTGGATGCCGGCGTACCCGGCGTCGTGGATCCGGCGCTGCCAAGCGACGGCGTGGTCGACGAGGTCGGGCGGGCAGATCGCGCCGTAGTCGGCCGGTGCGTAGCGGCGATGCTCGGCGATCCAGGATCGGGCCGACGCCTGGTACGCCTCGACGTGCTCATTCGACGTTGCTCATTCGACGTTGCTCATTCGTCGGATCGTTCCCGGGCACGCGGGATCCGAACCTGCTCGCCGGCGTCGATTCGTACGACGCCCTCGGGCGTCTGGATCGGCACGCCCGGCGCCGTCTCGACCGTGATGGTGCACGCGTCCTTGTCGACGTCGACGCGCAACTGTGCGCCGTGCCGGAGCAGTCGGAACGTGATCCCGTCCCAGCTGGCCGGCAGCCGGGGTTCGAATCTCAGCCATTCGCCGTTGTCGACCATGCCGGCGAATCCGTGCACCAACCCCGCCCAGACACCACCGCACGATGCGATGTGGACACCGTCGGGCGTGTTGCCATGGAGGTTGCAGAGGTCGAGGAACAGCGCGTGACGGAAGTAGTCGAACGCCAGCGAGTCGTGCCCGACCTCGGCGGCGACGATCGCCTGCACGCACGCCGAGAGCGACGAGTCGTTGGTCGTGATCGGGTCGTAGTAGTCGAAGTCGCGGCGCTTCTCCTCACGCGTGAAGCGCTCGGAGCGCAGGTACATCGCGAGCACCACGTCGGCCTGCTTCAGCACCTGGAAGCGGTAGATCACGAGCGGGTGGTAGTGGAGCAGCAAGGGATAGTGGTCGGGCGGCGTGTGCTCGAAGTCCCACCGCTCGCGCTCGAGGAAGCTGGTGTCCTGGGGGTGGATGCCGAGGGTCTCGTCGTAGGGGATGAACATCGACTCGGCGGCACGACGCCACTTCTCGATCTCGGTGCGGTCGAGCCCGGTGCGCCGCCGGAGCCGGTCGTACGAGGCCGTCTCCCAGTCGGCGATGAACTCCACGGCCTTGGCCGCGAAGGACAGGTTGAAGCGGGCCATCATGTTCGTGTACGTGTTGTCGTTGACGACGGTCGTGTACTCGTCGGGTCCCGTGACGCTGTGGATGTGGAACAGACCGTCACGGTCCGTCGCGTAGAAGCCGAGGTCCTCCCAGAGGCGTGCCGTCTCGACCATCATCTCGGCGCCCTCGTCGATGAGGAAGTCGACGTCGCCGGTGGCGTTGAGATAGCGCTCCAACGCGTACGCCACCGCCGCGTTGATGTGGTACTGGGCGGTGCCCGCGGCGTAGTACGCCGACGCCTCCTCGCCGTTGATGGTGCGCCACGGATACAGCGCGCCGACTTGGCTGAGCTCGGCCGCGCGCCGCCGCGCGGCCGGCAGCATCCGCCATCTGAACCGCAGCAACTTGCGGGCGATGTCGGGGCTCGTGTAGGCGAGGAACGGGATGACGTAGACCTCGGTGTCCCAGAAGTAGTGGCCGTCGTACCCGCCGCCTGTCACGCCCTTGGCGGCGATGCCCTGCTCCTGCGTGCGGGCCGAGGCCTGGGCGAGCTGGAACAGGTTCCAGCGCACCGCTTGCTGGGCGGACTCGTCGCCACGTACCTCGACATCGCTGTTGAACCAGTACTCGTCGAGCCACGCCCGCTGCTGGGCGACGATCTGATCGGGCCCTTCCGTCCGTGCCCGCGCCAGCGTCCGATGGCACCGGTCGGCGAGCTCCTCGGCCGGCACACCGGTCGACGAGTGGTACGCCACGAGCTTGACGATGCGCACCGTCTCGCCGGGGACCGCGTCGATGGTGAAGACGGTCTTCGCCAGGTCGGCCCCGACAGTGGTCTCGATCGTGTGCGAGCTCGACGTCTGGAGCAGGTGCTGGTAACCGCACGCGAGCGTCATCCCGCTGTTCGCGCACTGGTAGCCGAGCAGCACCTCGCCACCCGTCTCGGGATCGTCGTGGCGCCGCTGCAGCCGCGGCAGCAACACGCGGTGCTGGAACCGGCGCGCCTGACGCGGGTCACGACCCTCGCCGAGGGCGGCCGTCCGCACGTGGTACTCGTCCTCGCCGTCCTGGCGGTTCAGCAGCTGCGACGACACGACCACGGGTGCCCCGGCGTCGAGCATCGTGAACTCGAGCAGCATCATCGCCAGGTGGCGGTGATGGAAGCTGACCAGACGCTCCGACCGGACCTGGATCCGCTTGCCCCCTGGGGTGCGCCACACGACATCCCGATACGAGACACCGTTACGGAAGTCGAGAACGCGCTCGTACTGATCGAGATCGGCGGTCGCGAGGAGCAGCGGCTCGTCGTCGACGTACAGCTTCATCAGCTTGGCGTCGGGGACGTTGACGGCCGTCTGACCGGTCTTGGCGAACGCGAACGCGTCCTCGGCGTGCTTGATGTCCCACGTCTCGTGGAAGCCGTTGAGGTACGTGCCGTGGCTGTGCGCCTCGCGACCCTCGGTGGCGTTGGCGCGCATTCCGATGTAGCCGTTGCCGATCGCGAACAGCGACTCGGTCACTCCGAGATCTTCGGCGTGGTACTCGCGCTCGACGAGTCGCCACGGGTCGACCGGGAATCGGAACGTGTCGAGGCTGCTCGGAACATTGCGGTGCTTCATGACTGCTGTGGCTCGATCGTGTCGGCGAGGTCGGTCACGATCGCATCCGCGCCGTGGGCCTTGAGGGCCGCTGCGTTGTCGCCGCGGTCGATGCCCAGCACGAAGCCGAATCCGCCGTCCTTGCCGGCGGCGATGCCCGTGACGGCGTCCTCGACGACGATCGAGCGTTCCGGTGCGACGCCGAGCAACTCGGCCGCCCGGAGGAACGTGTCGGGTGCCGGCTTGCCGGCGAGTCCCTCGGCGGTCGCGGTGATCCCATCGACCACGACGCCGAACCGGTCGCCGAGCCCGGCCGCCTCCAGCACGCGGCGAGCGTTCTTCGACGACGACACCACGGCCTGCGGCACGCCGGCCGCGTCGAGGAGGTCCATCACCGCCATCGATCCCGGATACGGGGCGATCCCCTCGGAATCCAGCACCTCGTTGAAGACGACGTTCTTGCGGTTCCCCATCGCGCAGATCGTGTGGCCCCCCGGCGGGTCGGTCGGCAGCCCGTCGGGCAACTCGATGCCGCGTGAGTGGAGGAACGCCCTGACGCCGTCGTAGCGCGGCCGGCCGTCGATGTGGGCCAGGTAGTCGTCGGGTGTGTAGTCGAAGTCGTCGAACAACTCGGCCCACGCCCGTTCGTGAACGTCGGCGGTCGGCGTGATCACGCCGTCGAGGTCGAACAGCACGGCGTCGTAGTTGGCCCAGTCGATCCGGGGGGACATCGCGGTCGAGTGTAGAGGCGACCCGCCGCCGTGCTCAGATGCCGAGCATCAGTTCAGTCCGAGGCGCTCGAGCGCTTCGGACTGCAACTGCTTGTAGTCGAGCTTGCCGTTGGCGGCCCGCGCGACAGTGCTGACCGACAACACGCGCTTGGGCGCCTTGAACGCGGCGAGCTTGTCCTTGACGTGGGCGATCAACTCGGCCTCGTCGGCGGTCGCGCCCGGGTTGGGCTCGACGAGGGCGGTGATCGCCTCGCCGAAGCGCTCGTCGGGCACACCGACGACGGCCGCGTCGTGAACCGACGGGTGCAGCTTGAGCGCCTCCTCGACCTCTTCCGGGTACACCTTCTCGCCCCCGGTGTTGATGCACTGGCTGCCGCGCCCGAGCAGCTTGACGGTGCCGTCGGACTCGACCTCGGCCCAGTCGCCGGGGATCGAGTAGCGCACGCCGTCGATCACCCGGAACGTCGCCGCCGACTTCTCCGGATCCTTGTAGTAGCCGACCGGCGTGAACCCCCTGAGCGCGACATGTCCGCGTTCACCGGACCCGGGCTCGACGTCGCGTCCGTCCTCGGTGACGACCCGGGTGTTCGGGCCGAGGCTGAACCGCGCCGTTCCGGCGCCCTCGCCGGCCCGCGTCGTGTTGGTCGCCATCCCGATCGCCTCGCTCGACCCGAGGGCATCGACCATGATCAGCCGGTCGTTGTGGCGCAACAACCCGTCCTTGGTCTGTTGCGACCAGATCACACCGGACGACACGATGACCCGCAGGCTCGAGATGTCCCAGCGCTCGGGATCGGCGTCGAGGGCGCGCAGGATCGGCTTGGCGAACGCGTCACCGACGATCGACATCGAGTTGATCGAGAACCGTTCGACCGTGTCGAGCAGCTCGACGGCGTCGAAGCGACGGCCCTCCATCGTCGTGACGCTGCCGCCGAGCATCAGATTGCTGACGGCGTTGAAGAAGCCGGTGCCGTGCATCAGCGGTGCCGCGGGCAGGTTGCGGGGGCCGGCCGACGCGACCCGTCCGCCGAGCGCATCGAGGTCTTGTTCCGGTGGCATCCGGTGCCGGTTGTTCGCATCGAGGGCGCCGAACAGGTCGTCCTGGCGCCACATCACTCCCTTCGGCATGCCGGTGGTACCGCCCGTGTACAGCAGCAACAGGTGATCGCCCGAGCGACCCCACGGCGCCACGACGCGGCCGGTTGCCGAGGCGGCGGCCCGTTCGTACGGGACGGCCCACTCGGGGCACGGACCCGACCCGTCGTCGACCCAGATCCACAGGCGCACCCCCGGCACGCGATCGCGGACCGCTTCGCACTGCGCGGCGAACGTGCCGTGGAAGATGACCGCCACCGCATCGGCGTTGGTCCACAGGTAGACGAGCTCGTCGGCCGCGTAGCGGTAGTTGGTGTTGGCGATCGCCAGTCCCGCCTTGAACGCCCCGTAGCTGCTCTCGAGGTACTCCGGGCAGTTGTAGAGGTAGTGGGCGACCTTGTCCTGCTCGACGACGCCGGCCGCGAGCAACGTGGCGGCGATGCCGTCGGCGCGCCGGTCGAACTCGGCCCACGTGTACTCGCGGTCACCCTGGCGCTGGGCGAGAGCATCCGGGACGCGTTCGGCGACGCGCTCCCACGCGTCGGCGAAGTTCCAACCCTTGTCGGTCACCCGCCTGACGGTACCGGGTCAGGTTGTCAGGGGTCCTTCTCGCAGCCGGTCGAGCGCCGCTGTCGCCGCCGAGTCCTCCCGCATCGCGTCCCACATCGACTCGATCCACCATGTGGCGCCAGCGTCGTGCCACGCGGCGGGGGAGTGCTCGGAGCCGACACCCTCGATCACGATGTCGTACGGCCTGTCGCCGACGAGTGCCCGAACGCCGGCAACCTCGTCGAGCGTTGCCTGGCGCACGTCACCGTCGCCGACGACCTGCGGGATGAGACCGTCCCAGCGCAGCGCCCGCTCCATCGACTGCCGGCGCCCGATCGCACCGACGCACCAGATCGGCACACGCGGCTGCTGCACGGTGTTGCCGATCGTGGGGAAATCGGTCGGCTTGACGTGGAAGTGGGCGCCGTCGTACTCGAACGGTTGGCCGTCCCACAGGCCGGTGACGATCTCGAGGCACTCGTCCATCAGTTCGGCTCGCGTGCGCCGGTCGCATTCCTCGCCGAACGCCTCGAACCCCGAGTCGACGGCGCCGAGCCCGACGGAGAGGATCACCCGTCCGGCGCTCAGCCGATCGACGGTCGCAACCTGGCTGGCGAGCTCCCATGGGCGGCGTCGCGATGGCGGTGTGAGCATCGTGCCGAGGCGGATCGTCGACGTGCGGGCGGCCGCGACGCCGAGCGAGATCCACGCGTCGACGCCCCAGACCGGCTCCCAGACGAACAGTCCGTCCCAGCCGGCGCCCTCGGCGGCCGCGGCCAGCTCCCCGACCTCACCGGCGTCGGCCCAGGGGACGACGAATCCGAACTTCATGCGGTCGGTCGATCCGGCCATGCGCGTCACCTTACGCGTACCGCGCGCGGCCCTGTCCCGGCGCCAGCGCCTCGAGCGTCCGGCGCCCGCTGGGTTGGTCCAACGACGGGACGACGACGCCGATCTCGGTGATCCCCGCCGCGGCGTATTCGCCGATCCGCCGCAGCACGGTCGTCTCGTCTCCGATCAGCGCCACTGCGTCGACGAGGTCGTCGGGGATGCGCTCCGCCAGTGCCTTCGGATGTGGACGCGACCGCGCGAACTCGACCAGGTCACCGAACCCGGCCTCGGCGAACATCTCGCCGTAGCCGGGGGCCGGGAGGTACCCGACGTAGCCGCGCGAGAGCCATTGCCGTTCCTTGTCGGTCGGGTCGATCGCGGCCGCCAGCCACACGGCCGTCGCCGGATGCAGGGCGGCGAGTCGCGCCGCGGTCGCGGCCGTGACCATGTTGAGCACCATGCGGTCGGCGGCCGCCGCGACTGCCGCGGCCTTGGGCCCGAACGCGGCAACCGTCAGCGTGGTGCCGGCGAGCGGTTCACGGAGCCGGAACCCGTTGACGCGTCCGCCGTCGATCAGGATCCGCACGTCCCGCGTGCTCTGCTCGAGCATCGCTGCCGCGCCCGCCCGAGCCCGGCCGTGCCACCTGGCGACGACGTCGCTCGACGTGCCGAGCGCGACGTGCGTCGTCCGCCCGGCAGCGGCCACTGTCGACGCTGCCAACGCGATCTGAACCGCCGACCTCACCGTGACCGCGAGCGGACCGAGCACCGGCTCGATCTGCGTCGTGCGGGCCACGATCGTCGACGCCAGCGCCGGCGCGTCGAGCTTGGCCGCTTCGCCGATCCAGACCTGCTCGTAGCCGAGGCGATCGGCTTCGACGGCAACCGCGAGGTCGGCTTCGATCGGCGCGTCGAGCCATTCCCCGAGCACGACGGTCAGACGCACGACGGCGAACCCTACGCGCACGGTCGAGTGGGCGACGCGGCGCGGCGAGTACCGTCGCCGGCGATGGAGACCATCGGGCTGGTGCGCGACGGCGACGTGTTGACCGTGACCATCGATCATCCCGATTCGGCGCTGAATGCCGTCGATGCCCGTCTCCACCGCGAGCTCGGCGAGCTGTTCCGCACGCTGAAGCAGGAGTCGACCGCTCGCGCCGTCGTGCTCACGGCCACCGGTAAGGCGTTCTCGGCGGGCGGCGACATGTCGTGGTTCCCGGAGCTGCGCACGGCGGAGGCCACGCACGCGCTGCGGCGCGAGGGCAAGCAGCTGATCTGGGACCAGCTCGATGTGGAGGTGCCGATCGTGTGTGGCTTGAACGGCTCGGCCGTCGGGCTCGGCGCGTCGATCGCCCTGCTCTGCGACGTGATCGTGATGGCCGACGACGCCAAGATCATCGACCCGCACGTGCTCGTCGGTCTCGTCGCCGGCGACGGCGGCGCCGCGATCTGGCCGCTGCTCCTCGGTCCGCTCGCCGCCAAGCGCCACCTCATGTTGGGCGATCCGCTCACCGCGGCCGAGGCGGTTCGGCTCGGCGTGGCAGTCGAATCCTGCCCGGCGGCCGACGTGGCGACCCGAGCGCGGGCGTGGGCGGATCGCCTTGCGGCCGGCGCACCGCTCGCGGTGCAGGGCACCAAGATCGCCGTCAACGCGCAGATCAAACAGGCCTTGTTGACCAGCTTCGACATGTCGACGGCGCTCGAGATCGGCTGCTTCTTCTCCAATGACCATGCCGAGGCCGTCGACGCCTTCGTCGCCCGGCGGACGCCCCACTTCGAAGGGCGATGACGAATCGAGATGCCGGGATCAGAGCGGGTGATCGGATGACGATGGACACGATCGAAGCGATCATGACGACGCGGGCGATCCGCCGCTTCAGCGACGAACCGGTCGACGACGACGACATCGCGACGTGCCTGCGCGCCGCCCAACAAGCGCCGAGCGGCGGCAACGTGCAGCCCCAGCAGTACATCGTGCTCACCGAACCGGCACAGAAGGCGGCCATCGGTCAGTGGTACCGCGCCGCGTTCGACCGCTACGAGCGTTCGCTCCCCGAGCCGAGCGAGTTCCGCGACGAGGCGCAGGCTGCGTCATGGCGACGCACGCGCGACGCCAGCCGGCATCTCGCCGATCATCTCGCCGACGCGCCTGCGATCGTGCTGTTCCTCCAGCCC
Organism: Ilumatobacteraceae bacterium; assembly: GCA_963722415.1. Lineage (GTDB taxonomy): Bacteria > Actinomycetota > Acidimicrobiia > Acidimicrobiales > Ilumatobacteraceae > JALOLG01. The sequence continues at coordinate 92,412 of CAVRNI010000057.1, read as the reverse complement.
CTCATCCCGTGGACCCCGCGCGACGACGACGGTGTGATGGACATCGGCCGGCTCGACGCAAGCGTCTATCCGGCGGTGCAGAACTTCTGCGTCGCCGCCCGCTCACTCGGGCTCGGTACGGCGCTCACGACGGTGATCCGCATCCACACCGCCGAAGTGCTCGACGCGCTCGGCGTGCCGGAGGGACCGGACGGCTCGGCGCGGTACGAGATCGCCGCGCTCGTCCCTGTCGGATGGCCGGTGGGCAAGTTCGGGGTGGCGCCCCGCAAGCCGGCGTCCGCCGTGACGCACTGGAACCGCTGGGGCGAGAAGCGACGCGCTGACTAAAGCGACGTTTCAAGCGCCGGCTGAACCGTCACGACCGGCGAGGAAGTCGACGAGGGCGGCGTTGAACTCGGCCGGCTGTTCGAGATTGGAGATGTGGCCGGCTCCGGCGATCTCGACGTAGCGGCTGTCGCGGATGCCGTCGGCGAGGTGGCGGGCGTAGCTCGGCGGTGTCTCGCGGTCCAGCTCACCGACGACGACCAGCGTGGGCGCCACGATCTCCGCCAACCGCTCGCGCACGTCGTGCGAAGGAAGGCACCGCACCGCCCCCTCGAACGCCGCGGGATCGATGCGCGCCATCGCCGCCGCGGCCTCCGCCATCCCGGCCGAACCGGGGGCCATGATCGCGCCCAACACGCCGGTCGCCATCGATGCCGGTGTCGCACCGGAGCGGATCGGGGCGAGACGCGACTCGATCCAGGTCGGGGCATCGGTGGACCCGTCGAACCCGAACGCCGGGCTGGTGTCGCACAGCACGAGTGTCCGCACCAGCGCCGGGCTCACCAACGCCAGGTGGAGCGCGACCATCCCACCCATCGAGAGTCCGACGACATGCGCGGCGCCTGTACCGAACCCGCTGATCCACGCCGCTGCCGACGCGGCGAGTGCGTCGAACGTCCACTCACGTGGCGGGGCGCTCGCGCCGTAGCCCGGCATGTCCCACGCGGCGGCCAGGTACCCCGCCGCCGAGAGCGCGGCGAGCTGCGGCTCCCACGCGATGCGGCTCCCGCCGAGACCGTGGAGCAGGACGACGAGCTCACCGTCAGGCGGCCCGGCTTCGCGCCACGCCACCGGATGCACGTCTCGATCGCGCCCACCGTGATCGGTGTGGTTGGCGTCCGTTCAACGGCATCGCGCCAGCGTACGCAGGTCGGCGCAGCGGCGGGCGCGGGTAAGGTTCCGAGTCGTGCCGCGTGCGTTCCGAAGCCAAGACGACGACGAACTTCGCGCCGCCGAACGAACCGTGACACAGGCGCTGGGCGATCTGCCGCTCGACTTCCAGGCGTTGCTCGCGGTCAGCAACATCTTCCGCGCGGCCACTGCCGCACGGGCACATCTCGAACGCACCGTGTTGTCGGAACACAGGTTGTCGTGGAGCGCGTTCGTCACCGTCTTCGTACTTCGGGTGTGGGGCGACCTCGAATCGAGGCAGCTGGCCGACGAGGTCGGGGTCACCCCGGGCACGCTGTCCGGAGTCGTCGACACGCTCGAACGGCGCGGCTTCGTCAAGCGTGCGCCACACACCAGCGACGGCCGCCGCGTCGTCGTCAAGGCGACCGCCAAGGGACGCAAGGCGTTGGACTCGATCTTCGTGCGCTTCAACGAGGAGGAGATGTTCATCACCAAGGAGCTCAGCGGCGCCGAGCGGGCCGAGTTGGCGCGGTTGCTCCGCCGCGTGCTCCGCACCCTCGACGCCGCCGACGCCTGACCCGCTCCCACCCCCGTTCAACCCCCTCCCACCCCGGTTTGTGTCACCGCAACCGGCGAGGGTCGCCGGAATCGGTGACACAAACAAGGGTTGGGGGTACGATCGGGCGCGGATCGTTTGGTACCGAATGATTTTCTTGACGAGGGGGATGTGATGGGCGAGATCGTCGGCGCCGCGCTGGTCTCGCACATCCCGCCGATCGTGTGGCCGGACGCCGAGCGGATCGAGCTCTATGGCGGTGTCGACACGAGCCTGGTCGCCGGATTGCGCCGCCTCCGCGCCGAACGCCTCGACCGGCTGCGGCCCGACACGGTGATCGTCTTCGACACCCACTGGTTCACGACCGTCGAACACATCGTCACGGCGCACGATCGACGCTCAGGTTTGTTCACATCGGACGAGCTGCCGCGGGCGATGCGTGAGGTTCCCTACGACATGCCCGGCGACCCGGAACTGGCACACGCGATGGCCGCCCTCGCCGAGGATCGTGACGACACGTGGATCCTTGCCTGCGACGAGCCGTCGTTGCCGGTGCACTACCCGACGATCAACCTGCTCGGGTTTCCTCCAAGGCGACGAGCGCTGGCTGAGCGTCGGGATCTGCCAAACCGGCACGCCGGACGACTGGCTGTTGCTCGGTGAGTTGCTGGCCACCGCGGTCGCCGGGCTCGACCGACGCGTGGTGCTGCTCGCGTCGGGCGGGTTGTCGCACCGCTTCTGGCCACTCCGACAGTTCCGTCAACATGAGACCGCCGACCCGGCGAACATCGCCACGCCCGCCGCCCGTGCCGCGGACGAGGAGGTCCTCGCCCGCTTGCTGGCCGGCGACCACGCCGCGGTGATCGACGGCTGGACGGCGTTCCGTAGCGTCAGCCCGGAGGGGTTCTTCGCCCACTACCTGATGATGGTCGGGGCGATCGGTGGGCGGTCGTGCGTGGCGGCGGGCGAGATGTACAGCGACTACGAGTCGGCGGGCGGCACCGGCCAGGCGCACGTGTGGTTCGAACGTCCCGACGCCGGTTGGACCGCGTGATCTGACCGCTCAGATCAACGAGATCACCAGCGCCGCCTGCGCGAGGTGGTAGGTGACCATGATCGTCAGCGGCATCCACGGCCGCTGGGCGACGAACTGTCGCCATCCGAGGATCGTGTCGGACGTCAAGAACAGGACTGCGCCCGCAACCGCCCAGGTGTTGCCGGCCGCGGCGGCCGCCGTGACCATCAACGAGATCGCGCCCAGATAGGACGTGACGGGAATCCGCAACGCCGGGCGGCCGGCGATCGCTGCCGCGAGGATGCGATGGCCGAGCGTGACCCCGAACGGAATCAACGCGATCCACGCGCACGTGAAGTACCACCAGTTCCACTCGTCGGCGACCACGAACCCGATCACGTACGCGAGGTGCCCGGCCAGGAACGCGGCCAATCCGGGCACGAACCAGTTGTCGTCGCCGAGCAGGAACACGTCGCCGGCCAGGCACAGCACGAGCGCGATGACGAACCACGCCCGCACCTGGGAATCGATCGGGTCGAGGGCGATCGCGGCGCCGATCAGCGCCACGAGCGTGAGCGGCTTGCTCCACACCTCCGTCGGGCGGTGGTGCGACCACCGGCTCCACCAGTTGGCGACGGCGAACGCTGCCGCGGCGACGAACCACACAGCGGTCGCCGTGGTCACATCGACATTGTTGTCCCGCAGTCGGACCGGTGGTGCGACCGAGTGCAACGCTCGGTGCGTGGCTCGACTGTTCCTCGCCGTGTGGCCTCCCGCGCCGGTCGTGGAGCGCCTGCGTTCCCTGCCCCGACCTGACGAGCCCGGGGTGCGTTGGGTACCACCGCCGAACTGGCATGTCACCGTTCGGTTCTTCGGCGACGCCGAACCGTCGGACGTCGTCGCCAGCCTCGCCGACGTGACGCTCCCTGCCGCGACCGCGGTGTTGGGGCCGGTCGTGCGCCGGCTCGGTCCGAGCGCACTGGTCGTCCCGGTCGCCGGGTTGCACGACCTCGCGGCCGTCGCCGGTGCTGCCACCGCCGGTGTCGGCATGCCACCCGGACCACGATCCTTCAACGGTCATCTCACGCTGGCCCGCCTTCGGCGCGGCGCCACCTGCCGACCTCGACGGGCACGCCGGTCGCGGCGGAGTTCCGGGTCGACGAGATCGTGCTCGTGCGCAGTGACCTCGCCCGCGACGGGGCCACCTATCACGCCTGTCGGTCGCTGGCCCACCGCTGAACGACGTCGGGTGAGCGACGGCGTTCGCAGATGCCTACGATTCCGAATCAGCGAGGGGGCGTCACAGATCGTCGAGACACCGCTCGACGACTGGCCCGTCAACGACATGGAGGTGCACGATGCCCAAGTACCTGCTCCAGGTCAGCTACACACTCGACGGCGTCAAGGGGGTCGTCTCGAAGGGAGGCTCGGCCCGCAAGGCCGCTGGTCAAGCGGCGGCGGAGAGCGTCGGCGGCACCCTGGAGTCGATCTACTTCGCATTCGGCGACACCGACGTCTTCGCGATTGCTGACCTGCCCGACAACGCGGCGGCTGCGGCCCTCGCGCTCAGCGTGAGCGCGTCCGGTGGCGCGACGGTCCGCACCGTCGTCCTGCTCACGCCGGAGGAGATCGACGCCGCGACGAATCAGACGGTGCAGTACACCCCGCCCGGCGCGTAGCCAGCGACGGGCGCGATCAGTCGCCAGTGGCGACCGGGCGGTCGGGTTGCGACGACCAGTCGCTCCACGAGCCGGGATACAGACGGGCGTCGGTGATGCCCGCGATCGACATCGCGAGCAGTTCGTGGCAGGCGGTGACCCCGCTACCGCAGTAGACGACCGGCGCCGAACCGACGGTTGCGAAGCGTCCGGCGAGCTCGTCGGCCGATCGGTGACGACCCTCCGAGCCCAGGTTGTCGAGGTGTGGCAGGTTGATCGCGCCCGGGATGTGACCGGCTCGCGGATCGATCGGTTCGACCTCGCCGCGGAACCGCTCGGCGGCGCGGGCGTCGATCAGGGTCGTGCCGCTCTCCACGAGGTCGGTGATCTCGTCGGCGTCGACGACGCCTCGCCAGCCCTTCACGACCGGGTACCCGGTCGGCACGCGGGCGACGACGACGTCGGTCGTCGGCCGTCCGGCCGCTTCCCAGGCCTGGTAGCCGCCGTCGAGGACGGCCGTGCGGTCGTGGCCGATCGCGTGCAACATCCACCACAGGCGTGAAGCCACCGCACCGCCGGCGCTGTCGTAGGCGACGACGAGGTCGCCGGGTCCGATGCCGAGCCGGCTCAGGTGGGCGGCGAACTCGTACGTGGTGGGCAGCGGATGACGGCCGCCGCCGACGCTGCCGGCGAGATCGTTGTGCAGGTCGACGAACGTGGCGCCGGGGACGTGCGCGTCGTCGTACTCGCGCCGCCCGCGATACGGGTCGTTGAGGTACCAACGCACATCACAGACGACGACGTCGGAGTCGTCGAGGCAGGCGGCGAGGTCCTCCACGGACATCAGGGGTGACACGTCGCTCACGCTACGCGCGCGGACCCGCGCATCAGGAGGCAGGGCTCAGCGTGCCCGCCAGGCGATCGGGAGCCGCTTGACCCCGTTGATGAAGTTGCTGCGGACGCGCTCGACGGGCCCGGCGAGCTCGAGATGGTCGACGCGACTGACGAGCGCTTCGAGGAAGACCCGGACCTCGAGGCGTGCCATCCATTGACCGAGGCACAGGTGTGGGCCACCGCCACCGAACGTGACGTGACGGTTGGGTGAGCGTCCGACGTCGAACCGGTGCGGATCGTCGAACTGCGCCGGGTCGAAGTTGGCCGCCACGTACCAGGTGACGACCTTGTCACCGGTCGCGATCGGCACACCGGCGAGTTGCGTGTCGGCCATCGCGGTGCGACGGAAGTGCACCTGGGGACTCGCCCAGCGGAGCACCTCCTCGACCGCAGAATCGAGCAACGCCGGGTCGGCGCGCAGCCGCTCGAGCTCGCCCGGGCATTCGGCGAACGCGATCAGGGCGTGTGAGAGCGAGTGCCGGGTCGTCTCGTTCCCGGCGATCAGGAGCAGCAGGAAGAACGTGCCACGCTCGCGTGCCGACAACGGCTCACCGTCGACCGCCGCGTCGGCGAGCACCGAGATGACGTCGCCGGCCGGATGGTGACCACGGGCGGCGATGATGCGCTCGACGTAGTCGAAGACGCGCTCGCTGACCGGGCTGCGAAACGGCAGGAGGCGGTACGGGTCGGTGTCGACGGCGTCGATGACGGCCGCCGAGTAGTCCGGGTCGGCGTGGTAGACGATCTGGTCGGCCCAACCGAAGAGCTGGTCGGCGTCTTCGTCGGGAACCCCGAGGATGCCGGTGAGCATGCGGATCGGCAGCGCCCGGGCGATGTGCTCGACGGCGTCGAGCTCCGGGCGCGCGAGCGCCTCGTCGAGCACGGACTCGACGAGCCGGGTGGCGGCGTCGCCGTACGTCGCGACCATCGACTTCGAGAACGGCGGGTTGACGAGCTGGCGCAACCGGGTGTGACGGGGCGGGTCGGTCTCGAGCATCGTCTTGCGGGCCTCGATGGCGTCGGCGGCGAGCTCCTCGATCTCGGTCCCGCCGACCTCGGACGAGTAGGTGCGCCAGTCCTTGTGCACGGCGACGAGCTCGTCCCAGCGCGTCACCGCCCAGAAGCCGGCGCCGGTGTGACCGTTGGCAGCGGTCTCGTTGACCCATGCGACCGGTGCCTCGCGGCGCAACCGGTCGTATCCGTCGTGCGGGATGCCCGCCGCGTAGACGTCGTGGGAGACGATGTCGACACCCGGCACTGAGTCGGGGCGGGACACCGGTCCGGTCATGTCGGCACGTCAGCGGCGCGTGTCGTCGAGGAACCGGTCGAGCATGCGATGGAGGTTGACGAGCGCGGTGTCGCGATGGCGCGCGAAGCCGTCGAGCATCGCGTCGGTATCGATGCCCTTGCGCGCGAACCACGCCGCGTCGAGCTCGGCGATCCAGTCCTGCACGATGTCGCGTGTGACCTCGGGATGGAACTGCACGGCCGCGCTGGTGCCGTGCCGGAACGCCTGGACGGCGACCGCGTTGCGGGCCAGCACGTCGACGCCCTCTGGCACGACGCACCGGTCGCCGTGCCACGTGAACCAGGGACCGCGCGGCACGACCGCATCGTCATCGGTGTCGACCTCGACCCAACCGGCTTCGTACTCCGGTGAGCGTTCGACGACTCCGCCCAGTGCCGTGCAGAGTGCCTGGGCCCCGAAGCAGATGCCGAACACCGGGACACCGTTGTCATGGGCGGCGCGCAGCACATCGAGCTCGTCGTCGATCCACGAGCCGACCATCTCGACGTCGTAGACGCTGTGCGCCGACCCGAGTGGAACGACGAGCTCGAAGTCGGTTGCGTCGGGAACGATCCGGTTCCCGTTGTCCGCCGCGCTCACCAACCAGGGGTGGAGCTCGTACCCGTGATGCTCGAGGCGGTCGGCGACGAGTCCCGCCGGACCGTTTTCTCCGTGCTGGATGATCAACGCCGACGGCACGGGCGACAACCTACTGGCGCGCCTTCTCGCGCGTGGGAGGCTGGTGCGATGGATGGCATCCACGACCTCGGCGGTCTGGAGGGGTTCGGTCCGGTCGAGATCGAACCCGACGAGCCGGTGTTCCACGAGGACTGGGAGCGGCGCACGTTCCGGATCAGCGCGGCGGCCGGGTCGGCGCTGCGGTACTCCGGCGGCGCGTTCCGTCACAGCATCGAGCGGATGGACCCGGGGCACTACCTCACGTCGTCGTACTACGAGCATTGGTTGACGGGCATCTCGACGCTCATCGTCGAGGCCGGGCTCGTGTCCGCCGAGGAGCTCGACCGCCGAGCCGGCGGTCGCTTCCCGCTGTCGCGCCCGGACCGTGGGGTGGTTCCGCCGTCGCCGCAGCCGGATCGAACCACCGCCCGCTTCGCCGTCGGCGACCGCGTTCGCGTACGCGAATGGCATCCGCCGGGTCACACCCGCGCGCCGCGCTACACGCAGGGCAAACGCGGGGTGGTCGTGCGGCTCGACGGTTCGTACAGCGTGCCCGACGTCGAAGCGCACGGCGCCGATCGCGTGCACGAGCCGACCTACTCGGTGCGCTTCACGGCTCGTGAGCTGTGGGGCGACGGCGGCGCCGACGGCGAGGTCGTTCATGTCGACCTCTGGGAGAGCTACCTCGAGGAGGAACGGTGAGCGACGGAGCCGATCCGACGCACGATCACGACGATCACGACCACGACGACCACGAACATGGCGACCACGAACATGACGACCACGGTCACGCGCACCGTCCGGCGCCGCTCTCGGCGGTGGAAGCTCGGGTCGCCGCGATCGAGTCGGTGCTCGTGGAGCACGGCATGCTCGACACCGATCGGCTCGATGCCATCGTGGCGAACTTCGAGCACAACCTCGGCCCGCTCAACGGTGCCAGGGTGGTTGCCAAAGCATGGGTCGATCCGGACTACAAGGCGTGGTTGCTCGCCGACGCGACGGCCGCCATCGCCGAGCTCGGCTTCGCCGGGCCGGAGGGCGATCACATGGTGGTCGTCGAGAACACGCCGGACGTGCACAACCTCGTCGTCTGCACGTTGTGCTCGTGCTACCCGTGGCCGACGCTCGGCTTGCCGCCCACGTGGTACAAGTCGCCCGCGTACCGTTCGCGTGCAGTGCGCGAGCCGCGTGCCCTCCTCGCCGAGATGGGCACCGTGCTGCCCGACGACGTCAGCATCGAGGTGTGGGACTCGAGTGCCGAGGTGCGCTACCTCGTGCTGCCCGAGCGACCACCCGGCACGGACGACTACACCGAGGAGGATCTGGCGGCCCTCGTGACGCGCGACTCGATGATCGGAGTACAGCGGCTGTGACCGCCCAACTCCCCGATGACGTCGCGCTGATGGACGGCGTAGGCGCACTCCCGCGCGACAACGGTGAGCTCGTTTTCGCAGCGCCCTGGGAGGGACGCGCGCTGGCGATCGCGGTCGCGCTCGTCGAGCAGCTCGATCTCCCATGGGACGCGTTCCGGCAGCGCCTGATCGACGCCGTCGCCGAAGATCCTGACCGCCCGTACTACGAGAGTTGGGCGGTCGCCCTCGAGTCCCTGGTCGTCGGACTCGGCATCACGACGCCGTCGGCGCTCGACACCGCGGTCCCGTCCGTGCGCCCGCCGCTCTGAGCCACGTCAACCGGCTGGGGTGAACTCGATCTCCTGGTCGCCATCGGTCTCGACGACGAGCCGGGCGCCATCGACGACCTCGGACGTCAGGTATCCCACGAGCGCGTCCGCATGCTGGCCCGGTTCGATCTGGAATTCGTCGCCGACCACGACCACGAAGCAGTACGGGGTACCGACGGACAGGCCGTCGACCAGCAGCCTGTCGAACATGGTGTGGCTGAACCCGGTGTCGTCGTCGTGTGTGCCTTCGACCGGGACGGTTCGGTTCTCGAGCTCGGCGCGCAAGACGACCAACTTCTCACCCGATGGCTCGACGCGGTACGCGGCCTCCTTCACGGTGTAGGCAAACGTCTGCGTGTCCATGAGTTGTACACCCGTGGCGCCGTCGCGGACCTCGATCGGTGCCCACGAGGTATCCGGAACGGGGCATTCCGTCAGCCGGTCAGGGAGCGATTCGGCGCCGTTGTCGCCGTTGTCGTCGTTGTCGTCGTCGTCTCCGAGCAATGTCCACCCGACGAGCCCGGCCACGACCAGGACGGCAGCCGCCCCCGCAACGAGCGGCCACCGACGCCCCAGCCCTCGACGTCGCGGTGTTTCGATCAGCGCCTCGCCCTCCAGCCCGCGGACCAGCGCGTCGACGTCTTGGTGCCACGTGGCGTCACGCAGCGCGACTGCTTGGCGTTGGGCAAGCGGTCGCAGCGCTTCGGGCAGATCCTCGGGCGCCGGGAGCTCGGCGCGATCGACGAGCACCGGCACCACGCGCACGCCGGCTGCCAGCGCCGCGCCCACCTCACGCCGCACGTAGTCGTCCGGTTCGTCGAGCCGTCGCGTGCCGTCGGGTCCGCTCATCGAGAGCCAATCGGAACCGATCACCACGAGGGTGGCGTCGCACTGCGCGATGGCCTCGTCCACCCGCTGGGTGAAATCGGTGCCGGGCTCGATCGCCGTCACGTCCTGGAACACGTTTCGCGCTCCGAACCGCGTGGCGAGGAGGTCGAACAGACGCCCCGCGCGACCGGCCGTGTCGTCGCGTCGGTAGCTGATGAAGATCTTCATGGGGCCCCTCCGCCCGAGCGGATGAGATGAACCTAATAGAGTGCGCTCGGTTCCGAGGGGGGTGCACGGAAGGAGACCCATTGACGCTCCAGGATCGTCGCACGAGCAGTGTCGAGCTCCCGGACCCCGACCTGACGCCCGACGAGCTCGTCGGTCGGGCGGTGGCGATGCGCGACACGTTGCGCGCCCGGCAGGACGAGTGTGAGGAGCTCGGGCGGCTCCCCGACTCCACGGCGCAGGACTACGTCGACGCCGGGTTCTTCCGCGTGCTGCAGCCGCGGCGCTTCGGTGGCTACGAGTTCGGGCTCGACACGTTCCTGCGGATCACGGCCGAGCTCTCGCGTGGCTGCCCGTCGAGCGGTTGGGTGTACGGGCTGATGGCCGGCCACAACCTCGTCACCGCGCTGTTCGACGAGCAGGGCCAGATCGAGCTGTTCGGCGACGGCGACTTCCGCTGCCCGCTGTCGAACCTGCCCGCACCGGCGATCAAGGTCGACGGCGGGTATGTCGTGAGCGGCGGATGGGACTACAGCTCGGGCTGTGATGTCGCGACGCACTTCATCGGTGGTGCGGTCATCGCCCCCACGTCGGGCGACGAGCCGGTCGACACGCGATGGGTGGCCATGCGCCGCGACCAGTACGAGATCGTCGACAACTGGAACACGCTCGGGATGCGCGGCACCGGTTCGCGCCGCGTCGTCGTCGAGGACCTGTTCATCCCCGAGCACCACACGGTCCCTTCGCCCAACCCGACGCGGCCGGTCGTCGAGTTCCCCGGTCGCAACGTGCACGAGAACCCGATCTACCGGGCCGGGCCCCTCGTGCCGCTGCTCATCTCGGAGCCGGCGGCGGTGGCGGTCGGCATCGCCCAGGCTGCGATCGATGAGTACATCGAGGTCCTCACGACCCGCCATCAGTACGGTCCGGCGTCGCCGCTCCGCGCCGACCTGACGGTGTTCCAGCGGATCCTTGGTCAGGCGACCGCGCTCGTCGACACCGCCGAGGCCGCGCTCTGGCAGGTCGCCCACTCGTGGACGCAGCAGTCGGAGCAGTCAGCGGCGAACGGCGTGCCGGTGAGCGACGAGAACGAGCGTCGCCTGATCCTCATCGAGCAGCAGGTCATCGAACTGTGCAGCCAGGCCGTCGAGCTCGTGTTCCGCACCGGCGGGTCGACCGCGGCGCGCAAGGGCGAGCGGATCGAGCGCTACTTCCGCGACCTCAACATGGTGCGCACCCACGTGACGCTGCAGTACGAGCGCACGTGGGAGAACGTCGGCCAGCTGCGCCTCGGGATGCCGCCGGCCTCGTTCTTCTAGGCCCATTCGGGAGCAGTCAGCGATCGGAGCCTCCAGAGATGTCAACAACCAGTGATCCCCGGACCGGCTACGCGCCGGTCAACGGTCTCGAGATGTACTACGAGATCCACGGCGAGGGCGCACCGTTGCTGCTGCTGCACGGCGCCTACATGACGATCGACCTCATGGACGCGATCCTGCCGGGCCTGGCCGCGTCGCGGCAGGTGATCGCCGTCGAGCAGCAGGGCCATGGCCACACCGCCGACATCGACCGCCCGATCACGTACGAGCAGATGGCCGACGATTCGGCGGCACTGCTGGTTCATCTCGGGGTCGAGGAGGCCGATGTCGTGGGCTACAGCATGGGTGGCGGAATCGCCCTCCAGGTGGCGATCCGGCATCCCGGCGTGGTGCGCAAGGTCGTGGTCGCATCGGCTTCGTACACCAGCGACGGCATGCACGCAGTGGCGCTCGAGATGTTCCCGTCGATCACACCCGAGATGTTCGTCGGCTCGCCGATCGAGGAGGCCTACCTCCGCACCGCGCCGAATCCAGGGGATTTTCCCCAGCTGGTCGACAAGCTCAAGCGGCTCGACACGACCCCGTACGCGTGGCCGGCGGACGACATCCGCGCCATCGTCGCCCCCACCATGATCGTCCTCGGAGACTCCGACGTCGTGACGCTCGAGCACGCCGTCGAACTCTTCGGGTTGCTCGGCGGTGGCGTGATGGGTGACCTGGGCGAGATGCCGAGGTCGCAGCTCGCGGTACTTCCTGGCACGACCCACTTCGTGCCGCCCGGCTCCGGGCTCCTCGATCGCGCGCGAATGGCTGCTGGCCATGATCCTGCCGTTCCTCGACGCACCGGTGCCGGAGATCAGCTGAACCTTCGTTGGGTCGGGTTCGCGTAGGGCCGCTTCAGGTCCAGGTGGAGGAACTCATGGCACGCATCGAACCGCTCACTCGACCGTACGAAGCCGACGTGCACGAGCAGCTCACCCGGGTGATGCCACCCGGCGTCGACCCGATCGGTCTGTTCCGAACGTTCGCTCGCAACATGGCGATGACCACGGCGATGCACGGATGGGGCGGCTGCGAGCTCGGCCGCACGCTCAGGCTCAGCACAGCTCGAGATCGCGATCTCCGCCGACCACAACCACCACGGCCCTGACACCGCCTTCGACGTCAACCACGCGTGGTACGACCTGATGATCGACCAGGCCGCCTCGGCGATCGTCGAGGCGCTGCACAGGATGCGGCCGGCCCGGCTGGAGGTGGCCCAGACCGAGCACTACTTCGGGCTGCGCGACTCCCGCGATCCGCAGGTGCTCGATCCCACGCTGGGCGTGCTGCGGGCGACGGCGACCAACGGTCGCACGGTCGCGACGCTGCTGTTCTGGGGCAACCACCCGGAGACGACGTTGTTCTGGGAGCCGCCGACCGACGCCATCGCCGACGAGTGCGCGCAGATCGGGTTGACGCCGTGCACGTTCGAGGACCGCTACTTCACGGCTGACTTCCCGGGCTGGGCCACCCGGATCATCGAAGACGAGCTCGGCGGCGAGGCGCTGTACTTCAACGGCGCCATCGGTGACCTGATCACACCTGTTGGGCGCCAACGTCTGGGAGGTCGACGATTCCGCGCCGCTGGGGCTCGGCCTGATCCCCCCGGACGGTGCACAACCCCCGCTCGGCGCGGCCGATTTCGAGCAGCGCAACTTCCGGCGCACGTACCTCATCGGCCGCGAGCTGGCGACGGCCGCGCTCGGCGCGTTGGATCGGGCGAAACCGGTGATGAAACCGAAGATCGACTACGACGTGGCGACGTTCTACACGCGGATGTCGAACATCGGGTTCCGCCTGCTGCTCGTCCCCGGCGACGACGGACTCACGTCGCTCGGTCACACCCCAGCGGTGCTGTACACGTGTCCTGCGACCGGACCCAAGGACGACAGCACGTGCGTGTCCGACGACTTCGGCACCGTTCCCGACGATCTGCTCGTTGCGATCCGTGCCGGCGATCACACCAGATCGCAGGCCGCCTACCTCCGCATCGGGCCCGTTGGTGCGATGTTCATTCCAGCCGAGATCGGCGCCGAGTCGACGATCGGTCTCCCCGCCGGGTACCTCGATTCGCCCGCGACGTGGCATCTCGACGATCCGGCGCTGCAACGTTGTTCCGGCGCCGAGTACAAGACGGTCGGATACGTCAAGAACCGCATGCATGATCGGTACCGCTGGATCGTCGGCCTTGGCAACGACGAGATGGGCTACGTGGTTCCGTTGGCCGACTACCGCGTCATGTGCGTGGCCGACGACCTAGTCGGACCCGGCACCTGCGCCGCCCTCCACGCCGCGGAGCTCATCGAGTTCCCCGACGCGGTCGCCGGGGCGACGTGCAAGGCCGTCACCGAGGACCCGTCGTTGCTGGCGGCCTACGGCCCGGCGGCCGAGGCGATCGCGGCCAGCTGCAAGTACGGGCAGGCCCTCGGCGAAGCCAACGACCATTACGAGGAGACGAACTCCGTCGGCTGGGACATCGAGGCCGACATCCTCGCTGCGGTGGGTGCATTGACCGGCGACACCGACCCGGCGACCGTCAACCCGGACTTCCCCGGCTGGTGGATGGGTTACACGCCGCCCGGGCTGAGCGACGACCCTCGTTCAGCCGTGCGGCGCGGGTGAGACAAACGGAGGAAGACGTGGCACGCATCGAACCGCTCACTCCACCGTACGAAGCCGACGTGCACGAGCAGCTCACCCGGATGATGCCACCCGGCGTCGATCCGATCGGCCTGTTCCGCACGTTCGCTCACAACATGGCGATGACGACGGCGATGAGCGGATGGGGTGGCTACGAGCTCGGCCGCACGCTCAGCCTCAGCAAGCGTCAGCGCGAGATCGTGATCGATCGCGTCACCGCGCGCTGTGGATGCGAGTACGAGTGGGGCGTTCATGTCGCGTTCTTCGCCGATGCCGTCGGGCTCTCGGAGGAACAGGTCCGGTCACTCACGTCGGGCACACCGGCGGACGACTGTTGGGCCGATCCCACCGAGCGCCTCCTGATCGAGGCAGTCGACAGTCTCCACGACACGAGCGACATCGACGACGACCTGTTCGCGCGGCTGGGCGCCGCACTGTCCGACGCCCAGCTGCTCGACCTCTTCATGCTCACGGGCTGGTACCACGCGATCAGCTTCTGCGCACGCGCCGCGCGCGTCGACCTCGAACCGGGCGCACCGACGTTCGCGACGTTCGCGGGTCGGGCGCCCTGACGGTTCGAGATCGCGCACTCGCGTCAGCGGGTTTCCCACTTGGCGAGCTCGCGGCGGAGTGCGGGGATGACGATGGCGGCGGCGACGACGTGGGTCAACGCGAGGACGAGCTTGGTTCCCGTGGTCGTGGACCCGGCCAGTGCGGGCGGGACGAGCGAAACGGCGGTGAGGATCACCGCGGTGACCGTGAACGTGTGTGCCGGGCGCTTCGCCCAACGGGTCATGGCAACAGCCATCACGATCCCGACGGCCGTCCAGAGCAGCGTCGAGAACGCAAAGCCGAAGACCGGGATGGGCTCGGACGTATCAGCGCCGAAACCGCCGGCTTCCATCGAAACGTCGCTGGCGCGGGCGACGGCGGCGACGAGCTCCGTCGCGACCGCGGCGGCGACGCCGGCGAGGGCGCCGACTCGCAGCACTGACAAGCGTGATGGTGTGCAGCGGTAGGTGACGGTGCGAGGTGTGGCTGGTGGTGAGTGCGGTGGTGACGTTCATGGCTGTGCTCGCTTTCGCTCCATGCGAGCCCGCGGTGGGCTTGCCTACTCAGACAACGAACCGACTGCGAAGTAATCGACAGCAACGCAGAAATCTTTCCGACCGTGTTTGGCTGAACCGTTCGACCTGGTCGATCGACGACACTCGTTCGGGGCCGAACGAAGGTCCCGCAGTACGCTGACCGCATGGCGAGCAAGCCGCGGATCGCGATGACGACGTGGCGGCGGACGATGCCCACCTTCCTCGACGAGCGCACCGACCTGTACACGCTCGGCGCCGAGTACCCGCAGTCGGTGATCGACGCCGGCGGGTTGCCGGTGCTCCTGCCGCACCATGATCCCGCTGACGCGGAGCGGGTGCTCGAGGGGTTCGACGGGTTGATCCTCGTTGGTGGCGACGATGTCGACCCGTCCGTCTACGGGCAGGACGATCTCGGTGTCAACAAAGGTGTGTCGACGAGTGCCGACTCCAGCGACCAGGGGTTCGCGAGGGCGGCGCTCGAGCTCGACATCCCGCTGTTCGCGATCTGCCGCGGCTGCCAGGTGCTCAACGTCGCCATGGGCGGCACCCTGCACCAGGACATGACCGCGCCGGGTACGACGCACCCGCCGATCAGTGAC
Source organism: Ilumatobacteraceae bacterium (assembly GCA_963722415.1). Taxonomy (GTDB): domain Bacteria; phylum Actinomycetota; class Acidimicrobiia; order Acidimicrobiales; family Ilumatobacteraceae; genus JALOLG01. The sequence continues at coordinate 76,725 of CAVRNI010000057.1, read as the reverse complement.
GTGCCGAGCGAGGTGATGGGCCTGCGCCATCCGATCGTGGTCGACGCCGACAGCCGCCTCGCGAAGGCCTACGGCGGCACGCTCGAACGCGTCGTGAACTCGATCCACCACCAGGCGATCGACCGCCTGGCGCCCGGCTTCCGCGCTGTGGCCTGGGCACCCGACGGGGTCGTCGAGGCGATCGAGCCCGACGATCGGTCCCGCCGTGTCCTCGCGGTGCAGTGGCATCCGGAGAAGATCAACGGCGAGGGTGACCATGTGCTGTTCGATCACTTCGTCCACGAGATGATCCGTTGAGTGGCGCGGCCGACCGCCGGGCGCTCGTCGCCACGGCCGCCGAGCTCGGCGCCGTGTTCGCCAAGCGAGCCGAACGTCACGACCGCGAGGCGAGCTTCCCCTACGACGACTTCGCCGACCTCCGTGAGGCCGGTTTCCTCGCCTTGTGCGTCCCGGCCGCATGGGGTGGTCTCGGGGCGAGCTTCGCCGACTACTGCCGGGTGAGCAACGAGCTCGGTCGTCACGCGCCCGCGACCGCGCTCGCCTTCAACATGCACTGCGTGACGATGCTGCTCGCCGGTCAGATCGCCGACGACCTGACGTGGACCGCCGAGGAGCGCGCCGCGCTCGACGCCCGCCGGCGGTTGTTGTACGAGGGCGTCGTCGATGCGCGGGACGCTCCACGCCCAGCCGTTCAGCGAGGGCAACGCACCCGGCGCGACGGAGGGCATCGCGACCCGGGCCGAACCGGTGGACGGCGGCTACCTCGTCACCGGGCGCAAGATCTTCGCCTCGCTGTCGGAGGCGGCGAACATCCACAACATCGTCGCCAGGGTGCCCGGCGACGAGCGCGTCAGGTTCCTCGGTGTGCCGGCCGGCAGCGATGGGTTGAGCATCGTGGGGGAGTGGGATCCGCTCGGCATGCGGGCCACGCTGAGCCGCACGTTGGAGTTCGACCGGGTCTTCGTCCCTCTCGAACACGAATGGCTGCCGCCCGGCGGCTTCGACCAGGCGGCGACGCGCTGGCCGCACTTCTTCATGACGTTGTCGTTCACGTATCTCGGCTTGCAGCGTGGAGTGCTCGACGAGACGCAGGCGTACCTCCTGCGCTCGGGTCGCGCCGGCCATCCGATCAAACAGCAGGGGTGGGCCGAGCTGCAGCTGCGGTACGAGCAGGCACGGGCCGTGCAACACGCGGCCGCCGACGAGGCCGGGGTCGATCCCTCGCCGGACCACCTTCGACGGGCATGGGCCGCGGTGGTCACGGTGATGGACGGCGCGGCCGAGATGGCGTCGTTGGCGCTGCGCGTCGGTGGCGGCCGGGCGCTCTTGAAACCGGAGCCGCTCGAACGGCTCTACCGCGACGCGCGGTGCGGCGCCACGATGCTGCCGTGGAGCGTCGAGGTGTGCCTCGAACGTCTCGGTGGGTTCGGCCTCGTCGGCGAAGGGCCACCCGCATGATGCCCGACATGCAACTCGTGGCGACGTTCGCCGAACAGTTCGCGGCGTGCGCGGTCACGCCCGGCGAGGTCGCGGTCGTGCTGTGCGAACGTGCGAGCCGGCGAGAGCTCGTCGACACGGCGGTCGCTGCGTTGACCCAACTCGGCGCCCAGCCGGCGGTGGTCGAGGTCCCGACACCGGCGGCGAGCTCGCCGGTTCCAGTGCGGTCGACGGGCGCCTCGCACGCGGTGGCCGGCCACCGTTCTGCGATCGCGGCATGTGCGAGTGCCGATTTCGTCGTCGACTGCACGGTCGAAGGGCTGCTCCACGCGCCGGAGTTGGGGACGATCCTCGCCGACGGTGCACGCGTGTTGATGATCTCGAACGAGCACCCCGAGGTGTTCGCGCGCGTCGCATCCGACAAGGGCCTCGCCGACCGTGTGCGAACCCACCTCGCCCGCCTCCGCGCGGCGAGCACGATGCGCGTCACGTCGCCTGCCGGTACCGACCTGACGATCTCGCTGGCGGGCGCGGTGTGCGCCGGTTCCGACGGCACCGTCACCGATCGGGGCGACATCGCCCACTGGCCCGGCGGGCTGGTGCTCGCGTTCCCGGCGGCGGGCTCCGTGAACGGCACGCTCGTGCTCGCACCGGGCGACGTCAACCTGACGTTCAAGGAGTACGTCCGCACGCCGATCCGCTGCACGGTCGTCGCCGATCGCATCGAGTCGATCGAGGGCGACGGGTTCGACGCCGAGTTGTTCGAGTCGTACCTCGCGGCGTGGGGCGAAGCCGACGCCTACGCCGTCAGCCACGTCGGTTGGGGACTCAACGAGGCGTGCCGATGGGAATCGCTTGGCGATGTACGACAAGTCCGACACGAACGGCACCGAGTTGCGCGCCTTCGCAGGGAACTTCCTGTACTCCACGGGCGCCAACGAGGTCGCCGGCCGTTTCGCCGTCGGCCACTTCGACCTCCCGATGCGCCACTGCACGATCACCCTCGACGGCGACCCCGTCGTGACCAACGGCGCGGTCCACCCCCTCTGACCACACCCCGCACCGGACCCACCCCCCGGACCTGTCTGCTTCAGATTGCCGGAGGCGGCATCTGACGCAGACAGAACGGATGGGGGGAGGTTGATATACCGTGCGCGCATGGGGAATCGGCGTGTGCGGACGTTGTGGTGCGACCTGAACGGCCTCTCGCACGGGAGGTACATCCCGGAGCACCGGATCGACGAGCACACCCACCACGCCATCACCACCCTGGTGATGGGCATCGACGGCGTCGATCCAACCCGTCGAGGGGTACAGCGGCGACGTCGGGTACCCCGACATGAACGCCACCGCGATCCCGGCGACCCGCCGTCCGGGTTGGGAAGCCGACACCGATGTCGCCGTGGCGTCGCTCACGTTCGGTGAGTCGCCGGTCGAGATCTGCCCGCGGAACGCGCTCGTCCGCGCCGTCGACGCGTGGCGTGCGATCGGCTACGAGCCGCACCTCGGCTACGAGCTCGAGTTCTACGTCTTCACGGCCGATGCCGACGCGCCGGGCGGGTGGCGGCCGGCGAGCGGGCCCGCGCACCGCGTGTACGGCACCGGGCCGTTCAGCGATCCGACCGGCCTGCTGATCACCTACTACGACCTCGTCGAGGCGATGGACCTCGGCCTCGAGGGGGTGATGGCGGAGTTCAGCCCCGGTCAGATGGAGATCAACCTGCGCTACGGCCCGGCCCTCGACGCCACCGACCGCGCGTTCGTGTGCCGTGAGATGGTCCGTGAGGTCGCCGACGGGCGCGGGTACCGGGCCAGCTTCATGGGACGGCCCGATGCGACGATCGTGGGCAGCGGACTCCACGTGAACCTCTCGATGACGCCGATCGGTGGCGGTCCGAACGCCTACTTCGACACGTCGGATCGGCACGGTCTGAGCGACCTGGCCCGTCACAGCATCGCCGGACTGATCGAGCACCACGATTCCATCGCAGGATGGTCGGCGCCGCTGGTCAACAGCTACAAGCGCCTGCAACCAGGTCTGATCGCCGGGTATTGGGCGAACTGGGGCCTCGACAACCGGAGCAGCACGTACCGGGTGCCGGGTGAACGGGGTGCTGCGACCCGGATCGAGAACCGGATGCCGTGCGGCACGGCCAACCCCTACCTCGCCGGGGCGGCGATGTTGAATGCCGCCCTCCTCGGTGTCGCCGGAGAGGCCGCCTGCCCGGAACCCCAGGCCGGCGATGGAGACAACGAGCCGAACACCGACCGCCACACACCGCACACGCTCGCCGAGGCGCTCGACGCCGCTCGAAGCCGACACGGCGATGGTCGAGGCGATGGGATCGGAGGTGGCGCGGGCGCACCTCGCGTTGCGCCGCTACGAGCTCGGCCGCTGGGAAGCCGCCGGTGAGACGTGGGACCCCGAGTCGATCGCGGCGTGGGAGCTCGACGCCTACCTGCCCTACTACTGACGGCCTACTCCGGGGCGTGGCAGACGGCTTCGACGTTGTTGCCGTCGGGGTCGCGCACGAAGGCGCCGTAGTACGTCGGGTGGTACTCGGGCCACACCCGCGGCTCGTGCAGCGGCTCCGCGCCGCCGGCGATCGCGGCGTCGAAGAACGCGCGCACCGACGCCCGATCGGTGGCCGCGAACGCGATGTGGATCTCGCGGTTCGGTTCGCCGGTGGTCAGCGGGCCGATCCAGAACGTCGGGCGGCCGACGCCGTAGCCGATGTTCTCTTCGTACTCCATGACGCGGCCGGCACCGAGCGGGGCGAACACGGTGTCGTAGAACGCGGCGCTGGCGGCGACGTCAGCGCACTGGATTGCGAGGTGGGCGAGCATGGCCGGATGGTACGCGGCAAACCTCGTCACGGGGTGGCGGATCGGCGTCGTACCGTGACGCGATGAGGATCGTCCGCATCCGACCGGGCGACGAGCAGCTCGTGCTCGACGCCGCGGTGCTGTTCGACGCACCACCCGATCGCGGGTGGACGTCGAAGTTCCTCGCCGAGCCCGGCCATCACCTCCTGATCGCCTACGTCGACGAGACGGTCGCCGGTTTCGTGAGCGGCGTCGAGACCACGCATCCCGACAAGGGCACCGAGATGTTCCTGTACGAGCTCGCGGTCGACGAGCCGTTCCGACGGCGGGGCATCGCAAAGGCGCTCGTCAGCGCGCTCGCCGAGATCGCGGTCGACGCCGGCTGTTACGGCATGTGGGTCGGCACGGATCACGACAACGTCGCCGCGCTGGCGACCTACCGGTCGACCGGAGCCGAGCCGCCCGAGCCGTCGGTGACGCTCACGTGGCGGTTCACGACTCACTGACGGGCGGTGTGACGTTCGTGGACGACAGCTTGTCATCGACATCGGCGTCTCGTGCGAGGATCACTCCATGAGCTCGATCGCCGACCATTACCGCCGCCTCGCGGCCGCCTTCACCGACACCGTCGAGGCCATCCCGCCCGACCGGTGGGAGGACCTCTCACCGTGTGAGGGATGGTCCGCACGGGATGTCGTGGAGCACGTGATCGACAGCGAGACCGGCATGCTCGAGCGCGTCGGGCTGGCGTCCGATCCGCCGCGGCCGGACGCCGACACCGCAGCCAGGTGGGCCGCGACCCGGGATCACGTGCAGGAGGTGCTCGAGGACCCCGAACGCGCCGGGCTCGAGTACGACGGCTTCTTCGGCCGCACGTCGTTCGAGAAGACGATCGATCAGTTCGCGTGCTTCGACCTGCTCGTCCATCGCTGGGACCTCGCCCGGGCGGCCGGCCTGACGAGCCACGAGGCGATGCCGCCCGACGAGGTCAGCCGAGCGTTCGAGGTGAGCCGCTCGCTCGGCGACAACCTCCGACAGTCGGGCGCGTGCGGCCCGGTCGTGGAGGTCGCCGACGACGCCGACGAGCAGACCCGCTTCCTCGCCTTCCTCGGCCGCCAACCCTGAGAACGCCGCCAACTCCCCGTTCTGTCTGCTTCAGATGTAGCGGTGCGCGATCTGAAGCAGACAGGTCGGAGGGGTGCGAGGGGATCAGCCGTGTGAGCCGAGGTAGGCGGTGGCGACGGCGGGGCTGCGGCGGACGTCGTCGGGCGTGCCCTCGGCGATGACGACTCCCTCGGAGAGCACGACGACGTGGTCGCTGATCCGCGTGATGAACGCCAGGTCGTGGTCGATGACGAGCACCCCGGCGCCGACCGATGCCGCCGTCGTGCGCACCTGGGCGACCATCGCCGCGCTCTCGTCGTCGCTCATGCCCGACGTCGGCTCGTCGAGCAGCAGGAACTCCGGCGACAGCGCGGCCGCGCGGGCGAGCTCGAGCCGCCGCTGGTTGCCGTAGTCGAGCGTGCGCGCCTGGCGGTCGGCACTCTCGGTCAGGCCGGCGGCGGCGATCAGACCGTCGACGTCGACCGGGGGCTCGCCGTCGCGGTAGCGGCCGGCGGCGAGGGCGGCGATCGTGACGTTCTCGCGCACGGACAAGTTGCCGAACAGGCGCAGGTTCTGGAACGTCCGTGCGAGGCCGGCGCGGGCGACGTCGTGCGGGCGGCTCCCCGACAGATCGCGGTCGCCGAGACGCACCACTCCTGCCTGGGATTCGACGAGGCCGGTGACGACGTTGAACAGCGTCGTCTTGCCGGCGCCGTTCGGCCCGATCAGGCCGACCACCTCACCGGGTTGCACACGGAACCCCGCCCCGTCGAGCGCCGTGAAGCCGCCGAAACGGACCTCGACGCCCTCGGCGACGAGCGCCGCCGATCGTTCCGGTGCGACGCGACCGGAGACGTCGTGTGAGCGGTGCGTGACACGGCGCAGCCAGCCGGCGAGATCGGTGTCGCCGAGCAGGCCGCCAGGCCGCAGCAACATCACGAGCAGCAGGACGACGCCGAGGAACAGGTCAGGGAAGCGCTCGATGTCGAGCCGTTGGGGATCGCCCAGCTGGCGGAACGTCTCATTGCCCACCGTGATGATGACGGTGCCGACGACGGCCCCGGTGACGGTGCGCATGCCACCGACGACGAGCATCGCGAGCACCAGCACGGCGGCGTCGAGCGTGTACTGGCGGGGGTTCGTGCTGCCGATCGTCTGGACGCGCAGCGCGCCCGCCAACCCGATCACGGCGATGCTGACCGTCCAGGCGGTCAGCCGGGCGCCGAACATGCCGATGCCGAGCGACGGCGCGGCGATCTCGTCCTCCCGCGTCGCGACCGCGAAGCGACCGGCGCGTGTCTCGCCGAACCAGTGGGCGACGAACATCGCAAGGGCCGCGGCGAGCCACAACCAGACGGTGCCCTGCAGGGTCGGCACGCCGGAGAGCCCACCGGCACCCTTCGTGAGCTCCTGCCAGTTCTTCACCACCTGGTCGACCACGAACAGCACCGCGAGCGTGATCATCGCCGCCGCCAGACCCGCCGGTCCTCGCGACGGCGACGCCCACGATCGCGCCGAGTGCGAGCGCCACGAGCACCGCGACGAGCGTCGCCGGCAGGGCGGCGAGGTGGACGTCGCCCAACCCGAACGGGAGGTCGGGGAGCTGCTGCGCCTTGGTCGCGACCGGGATCGTGCAGATTGCCACGGCGTACGCCGCGATCTGGGCGAACGCGAGGTGTCCGAACGAGAGGATGCCGGTGTTGCCCATGAACACCTGGAGGCCGAGCACCAGCATCAGGTTGACGAGCAACTCCTTGACGAGCAGTTCTCTCGCGGAGCCGCCGGTCGAGGTGTAGACGATCGCCGCGACGAACAGGGCGATCGACAGGATCGCCGTCGCGGCCGCCGACCGCCCGATCCGCAACCACCACGGGTCGCTCATACGCGCTCCGCAGTCGTCACCTTGAACAACCCGGACGGTCGGACGATGAACAACAGTGCGATCAGCCCGAACACGAAGGCGTCGGTGAGGCGCTGTGGCGTGCCGTCGGGCAGGTAGGACCGCAAGAACACCTCGGCGAGGCCGAGCGTCAGCCCTCCGACCACCGCGCCGGAGAAGCTGCCGAGGCCACCGATGATCGCCGCGACGACCGCCTTGAGCAGCCAGTCGGCGCCGAGTGTCGGCTCGGCGGTCGGGCTGCGCATCAGGATCAGGACGGCGGCCACGCCGGCGAGGAACCCGGCGTACGCGAAGGCACCCGAGATCACACGGTTCGCCCGCACACCCATCAGCCGCGCCGCGTCGAAATCCTCCGCCGCACCTCGGACGGCGATGCCGAACAACGTGCGCCTGAACACCAGGGCCGTGAGCGCCAGCACGACGACCGTGGCGGCGATCGTCACCAGGTCCATGATCTCGAACCGGACACCGCCGATCTCCCAGGTGTCGAACGCCCACTCGGGTCCGGGGAACGTCTTCTTCTTGGGCGACACGAGGATCTGCCACAGCGCGTGCGACAAGCGCTCGATTGCGAACGACGTGAGCAGCATCGTGAACGGACTGGAGTTGCGAACCCAACGGAACGCGACCCGCTCGATGGTGACCGAGGCGAGGATGGCCGACACGACGATCGCGGGCGCGAGCACCCACCAGTTGAAGCCACGTGTCGACAGACCGTACGCGACGTAGGCGCCGACGGTGATGAGCTCGGCGTGGGCGAAGTTCACGAGGTGCATCACGCCGAAGATCAGCGAGATGCCGAGCGCCAACAACGCGTACGTGCTCCCACGACCGAGACCGTCGACGAGGTTCTGCAGCAGCGTCGTCACTCGCCGACCCCGACGAACGCGGCGAAGAGGTCGGCGCGCTCGGCGAGATCCGCGCCGCGGCCCTCGGCCACGACGCGACCCGTGCGCAGCACGTAGCCACGATCGGCGAGCTGCAGGGCCCGTCGAGCGTTCTGCTCGACGACCAACACGGTGCGTCCCTGATCGCGGAGGGTGACGAGGAGGTCGAAGATGGCGTCGACGAGCCCGGGTGCCAGACCGAGTGTCGGCTCGTCGAGCAACAGCAGACGAGGGTCGCTCATCAACGCCCTGGCGACCGCCAGTTGTTGCGCCTCGCCACCCGACAGGTAGCCCGCCGACGTGTTCCACCGGTTGGCCAGGACGACGAACAGTTGCCTGACCTCGTCGAGACGTCGCCGGCGGTCGGCCTTCGACGCCGTGATCCCGGCGAGCCGGAGGTTCTCCTCGACGGTGAGGTCGCGGAAGATCCGCCGCCGTTCCGGCACCAGCGCGAGTCGAGCGCGCACGAGCGCCGCCGGATCGCGTCCGGTGACGTCGTCGCCGTCGAGGCGCACGGTGCCGGCCGCCGGACGCAGCAGACCGGCGACCGTGTTCAGCAGCGTCGTCTTACCGGCGCCGTTCGGCCCGACGAGGGCGACGATCTCACCGGCGTCGACACGGAGCGACACGGCGTGCAGGGCCGTGATCGCGCCGTAGCGCGTGGTGAGACCATCGACCTCGAGCACGCGTCACGGCTCGGGGATGAACGTCGGCCGCAGCGTTGTCTCGAGGGCCGGTTCGCCGCCCGTGACGGTGAGGATGACGACGTCCTTCTCGGGCACTCCGTTCGTCCCGGCGTAGGTGACCGAGCCCGTGGTGACGGGCAGATCGGTGATCTCGTTGATCGTGGCGATCAACGTGGCGGCATCGACCGAACAAGCGGTCTCGGCAGCATGGGCGAGGATCTGGACCGAGTCCGAAGCGAGGGCGCCGAAGCTGATCGTCTCGATCTCGGCACCAGCGGCTGACGCGGCGTCGAGGAACGCCTGCACGTCGTTGTCGGCCGTCGGGAACGTGTGGGCGACGAAGAAGACGCCGTCGGCGACCTCGCCGGCACTCCACACCACGGTGGCGTCGAACGCGTCGGCGCCGATCACGGTCACGTCGCCGAGCCCGGCCGCATCCATCTGCTGGAGCAACGTGGCGATCTGTGGCATCACCATTGCCGTGTACAGGGCCTGGGGTGCCGGATCGAGACCCGCCATCTCGTTGACCTGCGACGAGAAGTCCTCGTCGGCGAGGCTGAACGAGAAGTCCTGGACGAGCGTGCCGCCCGCCTGCTCGAACGTCTCGGTGAAGTACTCGGGGTTGCCCAAGAAGTACGGGTCGTCGGCGGACGAGAACGTGACCGCCGTCGTGAGCCCCTGCGCGATCGCGAACTCCGCGGCCGCCGCCGACTGCACCGGATCGCTGAAGCTGGCGAGGAACGCACCTCGTGACGGATCCGCGAGCTGCGGGTCGGTCGACGCCATGTAGATGATCGGCGCCTGGCCGTCGACCGTGTCGAGCAGCGGCGTACCTGTGTTGGCGAACGGCGGTCCGATGATGGCGTTGACGCCGTCGTCGAGCAGCTCCTGGGCGGCTCGCTGGGTGGCCGCCGGGTCGCCCTGGATGTCCTTCACGACGTATTCGACGGGCAGACCACCGACTCCGCCGGCGTCGTTGATGAGGTCGACCTGAACCTGCGCGGCCTCCGATCCCGGTTGGTCGGAGAACGCGCCGAGCTCGCCGAGATCGGCTGCGAACCCGATCTTCAGCGGTGTCTCGAGGGAGCAGTCGCCCGAGGGCGCCGCGGACGTGCCGCTCGGCTCCGTTCCCGCCGGCTCCGTTCCGGCCGGCTCCGTCCCGCGGTTCAGTCGCTCGCCGATTCGGTGCTCGCCGGTTCGGTGGCGTCCGAATCGGCGGCATCGTCGTCGTCGCCGCACGCCGCGGCGAGCAGGGCGATGGTCGCGAGCAGGACCGGAGCGATCTTCTTGGTCATGTCTCCCCCATGTCTTTCGAAGCGTCCTGGAGCGCCCTGCACCGCAGGTGCGTCCGGAGCGGACTGTAGCTCACCGAGAAATCGTTCGGGGGCAAACGATCTGGGCCCCGAGTTGGCAGAAACGACTGCTCATGCCAGTGCGAACTCGACCGGAAGACGTTTGACACCGGCGATGAAGTTACTGCGCATGCGCTCGACCGGCCCGGCGATGCGTGCACCGGCGAGTCGCGGGAGGAGCTCCTGGAACAGGATCTTGATCTCCATCCGCGCCAGCTGGGCGCCGAGGCACAGATGCGGGCTCATCAGCCCGAACGCCACCTGTGGGTTGGGGCTGCGGCGGATGTCGAACACGAACGGGTCGGCGAAGGCGGCGTCGTCGTAGTCGGCGCTCACGTACCAGATGACGACCTTGTCGCCGGCACGGATCGAGCGTCCACCGAGCTCGGTGTCGCGGGTCGCGGTGCGACGGAAGTGCATCGTGACCGTCGCCCAGCGGAGGATCTCCTCGACGCCGGAGTCGACGAGCACGTCGTCGCCGCGCGTCACGGCGTCGCGGAGCTGGTCGAGCTGATCGGGGCGTTCGATGAGCGCCTTGATGCCAGCGGTCATCGTGTACCGCGTGGTGTCGTTGCCGGCGCCGACGAGGAGCACGAAGAAGTTCTTGAACTCGCGCTCGGTCAGGCGGTCGCCGTCGATCGTCGGCGCCAGCAGATCGGTGATCACGTCGTCGGACGGACTCGCCCGCCGCTGCGCCGCTTGCTCCTCGGCGTAGCGGTACAACTCCAGCGCGGCCGGGGAGCGGAACGGGACCGACTTGAACTCGTCGGTATCCGACAGACCGACCGGGTGCTCGGTGAACTCGGGGTCGAAGTTGCCGAGCAGCGCGTCGCCGCGCTCGACGAGCCAAGGCCCGTCGGAGTCGGGGACGCCCAGCAACCGACCGAGCATCCGCATCGGCAGTTGCTTGGCGATCGATTCGACGAAGTCCAGATCGCCCTTGCCGCCAGGTGGCAGTGCCTCGTCGAGCACGGCGCGAGCCAGCAACCGGATCGCCCCCTCGTAGGCGTACACCTCACGACGGCTGAACGGCTTGGACACGAGCCGCCGATAGCGGGTGTGCTCGGGCGGGTCGTACTCGAGCATGTTGCGGCGGGCTGTGAAGTCCTCCGGATCCATCTCCTCGAGCGTGACGCCCTGGGCCGACGAGAACCCGTCGACGTTGCGGCTGACGTGGAGCAGATCGGCGTGGCGGGTGACGGCCCAGAACCCGTGACCTTGCGGCTCGTCCCACCAACTGACGGGGTCGTCGCGGCGGAGGCGCTGGAACGTGGCGTGGGGGACTCCGGCGGTGTAGGTGTCGGGGTCGACGATGTCGGCGTCGTCGGGACCGAGGTCGAGAATCCCGTCCACCGGAGGCGGCGGCCCCGTCATCGCCGCCTTCCGCACCCTCGTTCGCACTGTGTTCCGCGGAGTGCGCCTCGCATGCTCGGACTGTAACTCATTTGGTACCAAACGATCTGGCGTCGACCGCGCCGTCAGGCCGCCGAACCCTGGGTGGCGGAGACGCCGGTCGGCACGCTCACCTGCGAGCAACCGGCGAGCGGCGACGGGCTCTGCGCGGTGTACGTGCCGACCGAGCGGCCGATCGTGGCCGCGGCCACGGCCGCCCCGGCGACGCAGAACGCGGCGACGACGATCAGCGCCCGCTGGTAGGCGTCGACGAACTCGGTACTCGACGTGTCGGCGGGTGCGCCCACCAGACCCGGCAGCAGGGCCGTCGCCAGAAGTCCGGCGGTCCGGGCGACGGCGTTGTTGACCGCTGCGCCGACACCGACGTCGCGCTCGTCGGTGGCTGCCAGCACGGACGCGGTCAACGGCGGGACCATGAGCGCGAAGCCGACCCCGAGCACGATCGCGGCCGGCAGGATCTCGGTCGCGTAGTCGGCGCCGCTGTCGACCGGGGCCAGCAGCGCGAAACCGAGCCCGAGCGCGACGGCGCCGGCCGCGACCAGCCAACGCGGGTTGACGCGCTGTGAGAGGCGGCCGACGAGTGGTGATCCGAGGATCATCACCACGTTGGCCGGCACCAGCGCCGCGCCGGCAACCGCCGGGCTGAATCCGACGATCGTCTGGAACGCGACCGCGGTGAAGAAGAACCCGCCGTTGATCGCGAAGTACACGAGCGCCGTTGCCACGTTGGCACCGGAGAACTGCCGCGAGGCGAACAGGCGCATCGGCACCATCGGATCGTCACGCCGTCGCTCGACCGGCACGAACACGCCGATCGCGATCAGCGCGAGCACTCCCGACACGATGACGACCGGTTCACTCCACCCGCCGCGCAGTCCCTCGGTCAGCGCGATCACCGTGCCGCCGATCGCCACGACCCCGATGACGCCACCGGCAGGGTCGAACCGGCGCACGGATTCCGAGGGGATGTCGTGTGTCGCGGCGGGAACCAAGCGGGCGACGATCACCGCCGACACCACCAACAGGGGGAGCCCGAGCGCGAACACCCATCGCCACCCGAGCGAGTCGACGAGGACACCGCCGAGGAACGGTCCACCGGCCGTCGTGATCGCCGAGCCGCTCGCCCACAACCCGATCGCCCTCCCGCGCTCGTGCTCGGCGAAGCTGGCATCGACGAGGGCGAGGCTGATCGGGGTCACTCCGGCGGCGCCGATGCCCTGGACCAGGCGACCGGCGACGAGCACTTCGACGTTCGGCGCGACGAAGCAGATCACCGAGCCACCGATGAGCACCGCGCAGCTCGCCACGTAGACGGGTCGGCGCCCGAGCACGTCGCCGGCGGACCCGCCGACGAGGATCAGAGCGGCCATCGCGACGAGATAGCCGTTGACGACCCACTGCAGTTCGGTCAGCCCGACGTCGAAATCCTCGCCGATGGCCGGGAGCGCGACGTTGACGACCGACGCGTAGAGGAACGCCGCCGATGAACCGAGGACGAGCCCAACGACGAGCGTCCGGCCCGCGGGCGAGGCCAGGGCCAGCGTCCCATTTGGTTCGTCCGGCGGCGGGATGACCTTCACGTGCGCACGGTAGCCAACGCCACAGTCGCGCTCCCGGACGTCGCCCGTAGGCTCCCCCGGGAGATGGACAGTCAGCGAGTGGTGACCGAAGGGCGGCTGCGACGACTGACCGAGGAGCTGGTCGACGAGCGACTCGGCGTCATCGAGTCGAGCACGTCGCCCGACGCCGTCGTCGACGAGCTCGACTACGCGCTGCGGCCGCCGCGTCACGAGCACCGTGTGCCCAGCTACGGGTCGTTCGTGATGCCGACGCGGAGCATCGCCGAGTGGAACGAGCCGACCGGACTCGAGTTCTTCGTCAGTGAGGCGAGTGAGCGGGCCGACGACGATGTGCGCCGGTACGCCGACGGAGTGTCGAGTTGGACGATCCGTACGCTCGATGGCGTCACGGCGCTGGTCGTGTTCGACCGGCCGGCCGGCTCCGAGCGCGACCTCGTCGTGCTCGCCGAGGCGACGGGAGCGACGATCGTGCAGCGCCACCCGATCGGTCTGGTGAGGCTCGTCGGATCGTCGTTCGGTGTCGTCAGGTGGGACGGCGTGGGCTGGCACCGCGAACCGCCGATCGGTGCCTGGTTGAAGATGGTGGCCTGTGGTCTCGATCTCGAGAGCACGTTGACGCTCGACCGGTTCTTGCGCTTCGCGGTGCACGACCTCGGCGCCCGCGGTGTCGGAACGACGGTCGTGTACCGGCCGTCCGATCCGGAGTCGCCGGCGTTCGAGCGACGGCTCGCGACCCCGCCGCCGTTGCGGATCGACCGCCCGTCCGATCTCGGCCCGCTCCGCCACGTCCTCAGCCAGGTCGACGGGGCGGCGGTGTTCGACGCGTCCGGCACGCTGCGCCAACTCGGCGTGCTGCTCGTTCCGAGCTCGGCATCGGAGATCGAGGTCGACGCGTTTCGCGGCACGCGGCACACGTCGGCACGCCGGTACAGCTTCGACGACCCGACTGCGGTCGTGATCGTGGTGAGCGAGCAAGGACCCGTCACCGTGTTGCGAGCGGGGCGGATCATCGGCCGGTCGCCCGTCGCGCCCGGTCTCGTGCCGGCGGGCGCGGTGCCGATCCTGGCTGAGCGCGCCGTCCGCGGCGCCGACGTCGACGGATCGTGACTACCGTCACGTCCGATGTCGGAGAAGATCACCTCAGTCGCTGAGATCGTGCGTGTCCACGGACGCGGTCGGGCGGGCCACACCGCGATCATCCAGGGCGAGCGCACGCTCACGTGGGCCGAGCTGTACGAGCGCGCGTGCCGTGTCGCGCAGGCGCTGACCGACGCCGGGGTCGGGTCGCAGGACCGAGTCGCCTTCCTCGACAAGAACGGGGTCGAGCATTTCGAGGTGTTCTTCGGGGCGTCGTTGATCAACGCCGTGTGCGTCGACGTGAACTGGCGCCTCGCCCCGCCCGAGGTCGAGTACATCGTGAACGACACCGACGCCAAGGTGTTCGTGGTCGGGCCGGACTTCGTGCCGGTCCTCGACACCATCGCCGCCAACCTGCCGAACGTGGAAACGATCGTCGTGATCGGTGGACACGACAAGCATGAGGCATACGCCGACTGGGTGAGCCGCTACCCGGCGCTCGATCCGGGGGCGACGAGCGAGCTCGACGACGTGGCGTTCCAGCTCTACTCGTCAGGCACGACCGGTCGACCCAAAGGGGTGATGCTCAGCAACACCAACTTCTTCGGATTGCTGCCGGTGGCCAAGGAGATCTGGGAGCTCACGCCGGACGCCGTCAACCTCGTCGCGATGCCGCTGTTCCACATCGCCGGGGGCGGCTGGGCGACGGCTGGGATGTACGAGGGCTGCACCAGCGTCATCGTCCGCGAGCTCGATCCGGCGGCGCTCGTCGGGATGTTCGGGGACCTCGGGATCACCCACGCGCTCTTGGTTCCGGCCGCGCTCCAGTTCATGCTCATGGTTCCCGGCATCGAGGACGCCGACTTCTCGAGCCTCCAGATCATGGTGTACGGCGCCTCACCGATCAGCGAGGCGGTCCTGAGGAAGAGCATCGAGGTCTTCAAGTGCAAGTTCTGGCAGGCCTACGGGATGACCGAGTCGACCGGCACGGTCGTCAACCTGCCGCCCGAGGATCACGACCTGAGTGGTCCGAACACGCACCGGCTGCGTTCCTGCGGCGTCGCCGGGCCCGGTGTCGAGTTGCGAATCGTCGACGTGGACACTCCCGTGGATGGGACGGCCGACGCCGCGACCGATCTGCCGACCGGGGAGGTCGGCGAGATCTGGGTTCGCTCGCCGCAGGTCATGAAGGGCTACTGGAAGATGCCCGACGAGACGGAGAAGACGATCACACCCGATGGCTGGCTCCGAACAGGCGACGTGGGCTACCTCGACGGCGACGGCTACCTGTACATCCACGATCGCGTGAAGGACATGATCGTGTCGGGTGGGGAGAACGTGTACCCGGCCGAGGTCGAGAACGTGTTGATGAGCCATCCGGAGGTCGCCGATTGCGCCTTGATCGGGGTGCCGCACGAGACGTGGGGTGAGACCGGCAAGGCGTTCGTCGTGCGCGCCGGCGCGAGCGATCTGACCGAGCAGGCGTTGATCGACTACTGCCGGGAGCGGCTGGCGCGGTACAAGTGCCCCACCAGCGTCGAGTGGATCGACGCGCTCCCGCGCAACCCGAGCGGGAAGATCCTGAAGAAGGACCTCCGCGAGCCCTACTGGGTCGGCCGGACGCGTTTCGTCTCCTGAACCCCCGACCTGTCTGCTTCAGATCGCGCGTGGCGTCATCTGAAGCAGACAGAACGGCGGGGACGGCGGGTTGGGACCCTGCTTGACCCTGACGTCGCGTCATGCGCGAGGGTTTGGCCGATGGTGACCGGATCGTTCGCTGACCTGTGCGTTCGCGATGTCGGCGCCTCGGTCGCCTGGTATCGGGCCCTCCTCGATCTCGAACCCGTCATCGACCAGGGCTGGTACGCCGAGCTCGGGATCGGAGGGACGACGCTCGTTGCGTTCGTGCAATCAGGCCACGAGACCGTGCCGTCGACGGCGGGTCACCGGCCAGGCGGGATCCTCGTGTCGTTCGAGGTCGACGATGCGACGTCGGTCGCCGCCCGTGCAGAAGCCCTCGGACTCGAGATCGTCGTGGAGCTGACCGTCGAGCTCGGTCAACGGCACCTCATGGTCGTCGATCCCGACGGTGCCGTCGTCGATGTCATCGAGCGCGTGCCGTTGCAGCGCGACGATCGCGCCCGCCTCGCAATGCTCCGCCGTCGCCACGCCGAAGCGGCTGAATCGTGCCGCTGACGATCGGCGCTCTGGCGCGCCGGTTGCGCGTCTCGCCGCGGGCGTTGCGTCACTACGAGTCGCTCGGGCTGCTCCGGCCTTCCCACGTCGACCGCCGCACCGGATACCGGTACTACGGCGATGCCGAGCTCGCCCGCGGACTGCAGATCGAACAGTTGAAGGCGGCCGGGCTCCCCCTGGCCGAGATCGTCCGGATCCTCGACGCCGAGATCTCGATGGCCGAGGCGCTCCAAGCCCACCGGTCGCACGTTCTGGACGCGCTCGCCGAGCACCAGAATCAGCTCGCCATCGTCGAGGCGATGCTGGAGACGACCGGCCAGGCGTTGACGCCGGAGTTGGTCGAGGTCGAGCCGGTCCACGCCCTCGTCGCCGACGCGAAGTGCGCGCCGGACGACCTGACCGGAACCGTCCGCCGGCTCGTCCAGCGGCTCCGCCGAGACGCGATGCGATCGCTGGATGTGCGGCCGTCGACGTACAGCGCCCTCTTTCCACTCGACCCGGTACCCGAGATGGCGACCCGCGTCGCCGCTCACCTCGACGGCCCGTGCTCCGGATCGGTCGTGATCCATGGCGTCACCGCGGTGGGCATCGACGTCGTCGGCGCGCACGCGCTGCTTCCGATTGCCCAGGACGCGGCGGTCGCCGAGACCCGGTCGCGTGGGCTCAGGCCGTGCGGATGGGTCTGGGAGCAGTACCTCGACATCGGCCGGCTGCCGCGCACGCGGCTGCTGGTCCCCGTCGCGACGTAACGTCGATCGGGGGTTCGGTCAGGGCCGCGGCGGTGCTTCGCCGAGCAATTGGCGCAGCTCGTCGGCGGCGTCGCTCGCCGGCTCGAGCGTCGTGGCGAGGTGTTCGAGCCGGAGCCGCGTGGCTGCGTCGAGGGCGGACGGATCCTCCTCGACCAGCCGGCGCACCGACCGCACTCCCCAGTACTGGCCGAACCGCGTGTCCTCGACGACCACCGCGTCGACGAGCTCGGCGATCCGGGCGGCAACAGGATGGGCGTAGAGGTACGCATAGGCGGCCATGCGCGCCTTGCGATCGGCGCTGTCGAGCAGCGCCGAGACCTGTTCATCCGTCGGTGCGTCGCTTCCGAAGAGGGTGAACAACTCCGACATCGTTGACTGCCATCCTCGCGTGTCGACCTGTCGAATTCGAGTCGGGCGGGGCGGATCGCGTCAGGGTCATCCGCCGGACGGCGCCCTACAGTCTCTCGCCGTGACCGAACCGAGAACCACCGCCGCCACCGCCGACAATGCCGAAACCGTCGAGAGCAGCGACTGGTGGCGTACGTCGGTCACCTACCAGATGTACATCCGGTCGTTCGCCGATGCCGACGGTGACGGCCTCGGCGACGTCGAGGGGATGCGCTCGCGGTTGCCCTACCTCGCCGAGCTCGGGGTCGACGCGGTCTGGATCAATCCGTGGTACCCGTCGCCGCAAGCCGATGGCGGGTACGACGTCGCCGACTACCGCGATGTCGAGCCGGCGTTCGGCACGCTCGACGAGGGACAACGGTTCATCGACGATGCGCACGCCCACGGCATCCGGGTGATCCTCGACATCGTCCCCAACCACACGTCCGACCAGCACGCGTGGTTCCGCGCCGCGCTGGCCGCCCGTCCCGGCTCACGCGAGCGCGCCCGCTACATCTTCCGGCCGGGCCGCGGCGAGGACGGCGATCTGCCGCCGAACGACTGGGAGGCGACGTTCGGCGGACCGGCCTGGGAGCGGATCACGGAAGCTGACGGGACGCCGGGGGAGTGGTACCTCCATCTGTTCGCCGTCGAGCAGCCCGACCTCAACTGGGACAACCGTGAGGTGCGCGACGAGTTCCTCGACATCCTCCGGTTCTGGTTCGAACGTGGCGTCGACGGCTTCCGGATCGATGTCGCCCACGGTCTCGTCAAGGATCCCGCACTGCCAGATCTCAACCTTCCCGAGGACCACATCCCGGTCGTCGCCGACCGTCTCGACCACCCGTTCTGGGACCGACCGGGGGTCCACGACGTGTACCGCGAGTGGCGTGAGGTGGCCGACAGCTTCGATCCACCACGGATCTTCGTCGCCGAGGCCTGGGTGGCGTCCGCCGAGCGGCTGGCCGCGTACCTCCGGTCCGACGAGCTGCACACCGCGTTCGACTTCGACATGGTCCGCGCGCCGTGGCGGGCGGATGCGCTCGTCTCGACCGCGACGACGTCACTGGCGTCGACGGCGATGGTCGGTGCGCCGGTGACGTGGGTGCTCAGCAACCACGACATCCTTCGTCACGTCAGCCGCTACGGACGCGTCCAACCCCGGCGCGGCGAAGACGCCGTCGACGTCTTCTCCGATCCGGTCGGCACACCCGATGTGCGCCTCGGCCGGCGGCGGGCGCGGGCGGCGATCCTGTTCGAGCTCGCCCTGCCCGGCGCCGTGTACCTGTACCAGGGTGAGGAGCTGGGCCTCGAGGAGGTCGAGGACCTTCCGGAGGATGTCCTCGCCGACCCGGTCTGGGAGCTCTCCGGGCACGAACGGCGCGGGCGGGACGGCTGCCGTGTCCCGATCCCCTGGGCCACGACGGGGCCGTCGCTCGGATTCGGCGACGCCAGGCCGTGGCTCCCGCAACCGGCCGCGTGGTCCGAGTTGTCGGTGGAGGCCCAGGACGGCGACCCCGACTCGATGCTGTCGCTCTACCGCGAGGCGCTGCGGACCCGGCGTTCCCATCCCGTGCTCGGCGGCACCACGAGCGAGCTCGAGTGGCTCGACATGGGGCAAGAGGTGATCGGGTTCCGTCGCGTCGACGGCTTCACGTGCATCGTCAATCTGGGTGAATCCGACATCGACCTCCCCGCCGGCAAGGTGGTCCTGTCGAGCGTCCCCGTCACCGACACGATCCCGAGCGACGCCACCGTCTGGCTCGACACCCGAGTAACCCGCGTCCCCCGTGTCGAGATTCGGACAGTCCGATTTGGTGCACCGACGTCGGTGCGACAAATCGTTCTGTCCGGATTGGCGCGCCGCTGTGCGCGGGGGATCGTGCGGGAATTCACGATCGGCGCGTTAGCGTCATTCGGGTCATGTCCACGCGTTCCGACCTCCGCAACCTGGCGATCATCGCCCACGTCGACCACGGCAAGACGACCCTGGTCGACGCGCTGCTGCGTCAGTCGGGGGCGTTCGGGGTCCACGAGGCGCTCACCGACCGGGTGATGGACTCGACCGATCTCGAGAAGGAAAAGGGCATCACGATCCTGGCCAAGAACATGTCGGTGGTCTGGGACGGGATCACGCTCAACATCGTCGACACGCCCGGCCACGCCGACTTCGGCGGCGAGGTCGAGCGGGCGCTGACGATGGTCGACGGTGTGATGCTGCTCGTCGACGCCTCGGAGGGGCCGCTGCCGCAGACGCGCTTCGTGCTCCGCAAGGCGCTCGCCGACGACCTGCCCGTGATCGTCGTGATCAACAAGATCGACCGGCCCGACGCCCGTATCGCAGCCGTCCTCGACGAGGTGTACGAGCTGTTCATGGACCTCGACGCCAAGGACCACCAGCTCGACTTCCCGGTCGTCTACTGCTCGGGGCGCGACGGTTCGGCGACGCTCGATCTCGCCAATCCCGGCCCCGACCTCGCCCCGCTGTGCGATGTCATCATCGAGCACATCCCGGCGCCCGAGTACACCGAGGGCCACCCGCTGCAGGCGTGGGTGACGAACCTCGACGCCAACCCGTACGTCGGACGGCTGGCGTTGTGCCGGGTGTTCGAGGGCACGATCCGCAAGGGTCAGCAGGTCGCGTGGTGTCGCGCCGACGGCACGATCCAGCGCGCCAAGGTCGCCGAGCTGTTCCTCACCAAGCACCTCGAGCGCGTCCCGGTCGAGGAAGCCGCGGCAGGGCGACCTCGTCGCCGTCGCCGGCTTCGAGGACATCACGATCGGCGAGACGCTCGCCGACGCCGACGATCCGCGTCCGCTGCCCGTCATCACCGTCGACGAACCGGCGTTGTCGATGACGATCGGCATCAACACGTCGCCCCTCGCCGGCCGCGACGGATCGAAGCTCACCGCCCGCCAAGTGAAGAACCGCCTCGAAGCCGAGCTGGTCGGCAACGTCAGCATCCGGATGTCGCCGACCGATCGCCCCGACGCGTGGGAGGTCCAGGCGCGTGGCGAGCTGCAACTGGCAGTGCTCGTCGAGACGATGCGCCGCGAGGGGTTCGAGCTCACGGTCGGCAAGCCCGAGGTCGTGACGCGCGAGATCGACGGCACGGTCTGCGAGCCGGTCGAGCGGGTGACGATCGACGTGCCCGAGGAGCACCTCGGAGTGGTCACCCAACTGCTGGCCACCCGCAAGGCCCGGATGCAGGACATGGTCAACCACGGCCACGGATGGGTCCGGCTCGACTATCTCGTCCCGGCGCGTGGCCTGATCGGGTTCCGCACCGAGTTCCTCACCGAGACCCGCGGGACGGGTGTGCTCAGCCACATCTTCGACGGATACGAGCCGTGGGCCGGCGAGATCCGTGCCCGCGCGACCGGTTCGCTCGTCGCCGATCGTTCGGGCCCCACCACCACCTATGCGATGGTCAACCTGCAGGACCGCTCGACGATGATGGTCGGACCAGGCACCGACGTGTACTGCGGGATGATCGTCGGCGAGAACTCGCGCGCCGGCGACATGGACGTCAACATCTGCCGTGAGAAGAAGCTCACGAACATGCGCGCTTCGTCGTCCGACAACACCGTGAACCTCACCCCGCACCGCGTCCTGTCGCTCGAGCATGCGCTCGAGTACATCGCCGGTGACGAGTGCATCGAGGTGACGCCCAAGCACATCCGCTTGCGCAAGGTCGAGCTCGACCCGCTCGACCGGGTCCGCGCGGCACGGCGATCTTCGTCGGCCGCGGCGCCGGTGCCGACGGGCTGAGCCCGCCGACCCGCCTCACGGACCGACGACCACCGCGTGTTCGGGGTCGTGCAGGTCGATCAGGTCGTTGTCGCGGTGGTGGAGCCCGTGCACGCCCCAACCGAGCAGCCCGATCCGGCAACGTTCCCAGCGGTTCCCACTGACATCGATGCCCGATGCGCCCTGCTCGGCGATGCACCCGCTGTCCCCGTCACGCACCGCGTTGCCGGTCACCTGCGCATGCGCTCCCGCGTCGACATCGACGGCCCGCATCGTGTGCGCGAACGCATTGCCGACCACATTGGCCGCCTCGGTCCGCACCAGATGGACACCCCACCAGCGGGCGACGACGGTGTTCCCGCGCACGGTCGTGCCGACCGTGTCACTGATCCGGATCGCGCACAGATGGTGGTGGAACTCGCAGCTCTCGACGATGTGGCCGGCCCCACCGGTGATCTCGACGCCGACGTCCCATCGCATCCCCGCGAAGCGGCTGCGTGACACGACGAGGCGTTCGACGCCGCTCGCCACGACGCCGGATGCGGAGCAGGCGCGGACCCGGGAATCGTCGGCGCGCACGACGATGTGGCCGTCGACGTGGCAGCCGAGCACGAGGGTGTGCGGCTCGGCGACGACGACGGTCGGCCGCGGGAACCAGGCGATCCGCGGTCCACCGCCGCGCGCGGTGACGTGTTCGAGCCGGGCGCCGCCCGCCAGCACGACGGCGGTGCTCTCGCGGCCGTCGATGACCGTGCGGTCGGGGCCGAGCCCGCGGAGGGTCACTCCCGCCGGCACCCGTACCGGGCCGAGGTAGGTGCCGTCGCCGAGTTGCACGATCGACCCCGACACGACGCCGGCGAGCAGCGGCGCCAACTCGATCGGCACGTCGACCGGCGACGAGAACAACTCGATCGGTGCGTCCGGAGGTGCGTCGAGCTCGACGTGATAGACGGCTGGGCCGTCGACGGGTGAACGGTCGAGGTGGCGAACCTGGAGACGGTCGTCGAGCTGTTCCCACTCGATGGCGGCGCCGTTGGACGCCTCGATGCTGCGGATCCGACCGGCTCCCCGGCCGAGCGCCTCGAACGTCCGCGCACCGGACAGGTCGATGACGTTGAGGCGATCGCCCGTCATCGTGTACCGGGTGTGCTGGTCACCCCACACCGTCCACGGCCGAGAGTTGTTGATGACGTCGTCGTGCGCCGCGATCCACGTGCCGGCGTCGCGCAACGGTGCCGCCTGGAGCTCGGGGATCGTGCCGTCGGCGGCGGGGCCGACGTTGAGCAGCAGGTTGCCGCCCTTGGCCACGACCTCGGTCAGGAGCGCCACGATCTCGGAGCCGGTCATGTGGTGCTCGGCGCGTTCGGCACGGTTGTGGCAGAAGCTGTAGGCGATGCCTCGACACAGCTCCCACGGTCGGTCGACGATGCCGTCGGGCGTCTGGTACTCGTACACCTCGACGTCCGGACGGTCGAGCCACCATCGATCGTTGACGATGATCTCCGGGTCGCGGTCGCGCGCGGCGTCGATCAGCCCCTGGCTGCGCCAGTGCTCCGGGCCGTGTCCCCAGTGGCCATCACCCCACAGGTACTTCGACCCGAAGCGTTCGACGAGATCGAGCACATGGGGATGCAGCACCTGGTCGACGTACTCGTCGCTCGGGTAGCGCTGGTCGCCCCAGTCGAGCAGGGAGTAGTACGTGCCGAACACGAGCCCGGATCGTTCGCAGGCCGCCGCGTACTCGGCGAGCACGTTGCGGCCCGGCCCGTCGTGCAGCACGGTGCGATCGGTGCCCGGGGCGTCCCACCAGCACAATCCGTCGTGGTGCTTGGCGACGAGGACCGAGTAGCCCATGCCGGCAGTGCGAGCGAGCTCGGTCCAGGCGTCCGGTTCGAAGCGCTCGAACGAGAGCAGCGGCCAGAAGTCGTCGAACCGTTCGACGTGCGCCCAGCGGTCGCGGTGATGGGCGAGCACCTCGACCAACGGCGTCGGGTGCAGGATCACATCTGGCACCGGATCGCCGAGGTGGCTGCGGTACCAGTCGGCGTACTGCCCGACCGGCGACCAGGCCGGCACGGTCGCCAGGTTGGCGTGGACGAACATGCCGTAGCGACGCTGCTCCCACCACGCCGGCATGCTCACGAGCGCCGATCCTCTCACGATTGAGCCGGCTCACCCCACGCCGAAGCGCGGCACGTTTGGTCGCCGGCTCGAGCGGCGAGACGTTGGACACTTGCGGCGCAGGCGTGCAGCCGATCCAGCTCAGTTGTAGAGCGACAGGATGTCAGCGACGGGGCCGTGGACGTCGGGATTCGGACACGGGACGTCGACCGCGGCGCCGACCACCCATGGCATGGGACACGCCCGGTTCTCGAGGTGGGCAAGCCAGCGCGAGATGTAGTCGGCCGCGCCGAAGGAGCCGGCCAGCGTGAGATGGATGCCGTCGCTCGCCAGCCAGCCAGGCGTGGTCGGCGGTGTATGACTTCCAATCGGCGAGGACGACGTCGGGGAACTGGCCCGATTCGACCTTCGCGTGCAAGATCTCGTTGTTCTTCACGAACGCCTCGTTGGCGCTGGCGCCACTCGGATTGACGTATCCGACGCCCTCGCGGAAGGTGAGCCACACGATCTTCCGTGCGCCCTTGGCGCGGGCCGCGGCGACGACCTGGTCGAAGCTGCTCGAGAACACCGTCCACCAGTCGTCGTATCCGGCCATGATCACGACCGTTCCGAACGTGCCGCTGGCGTTGCGGATCGCGGTGACGGCGTTGGTCGGCGTGTAGCCCTCGCGCCCGCGGCACGACGCGGTCGCGAGCCGGCGACACGATTCGGCGGTGAGGACGTACGGGTAGCCGAGCAACGCTTCGGTGGTGCCGTACCAGCGGACACCGGCAAGCGTCGAGTCACCGACGAGCAGGGCGCGCGCCGGCGGTTGCACGTTCGGCGGAACCGGCAGCGTCGCCGTCATCGGTGAGCCGGTGAAGTAGCCGGTGACGTCGACGATCAGGTCGGTGCCGCGATCGGAGAAGTACGCGCTGCCGCGATTCGAGACCGGGGTGATCGCGAAGTTGGCGATCGTGTCGTTGACGCCGAACGCGTTGATGGTCGAAGCGGTGGGCAACGGCGTTCCGGCGGGGTAGGCGGTGACGAACCCGCTGTCGTCGGTCCGATCGATCGTCACGTTGGTGGCGATGGCAGCCGCCGGGTAGGAGATCGCCAGCTCGCGTGTTCCGTTCGGCCACAGGCGTGGCGCGTCGGATCGCGAGTCGACGAGTCGCGTCGGGCCGGTCGCCACGAACAGCCCGGTGGCGGAGTCGTTGGCGGAAGGACCGGTGAACCATCCGACGAGGTCGACGATCACGTGTCCGCCCGCGGTGGTGGTGATGACGAAGCCGGCGGGCGACACGGGGACGATCACGGCCGCGGCGCGGGCGTGTCCGCTCCCGTCCGGGTTCATGAACGACGTCGTCGTCGATTCCAGGCCGGCCGGTCGCACGCTGAGGAACCCGGTGCGCCTGCCACCGACGGTCGTGACGTTGATCGCGATCGCCGTCGCATCCGCTGCCACACCCGCCGGTAGCGGAAGGCTGATGCTGGTTCCGGGCGCGACGCCGGTGGCGGGCGCTCCCGGCGTACGCGAATCCGAGATGCGGGTGGGCGCGACCGGCACGAACCTTCCGGCGCGGGAGCTGTCGTCGGGCACGAACACGCCCGTGACGTCGACGATCAGATCGACCGCGGTGTCGACCCGCAGCGTGCTCCGCAGGTCGATCGCGCCGCCGTCGCCGACGGTGACGATCGCCGAGTTGGCGAGATCGAAGCCGGCTCGCGGGTTCACGACCGACGTGGTCGGCACGGGCTTGCCGGCCGGGTAGGCGGTGATGAACCCGTCGGCGGCGACGTTCGTTGTCGTGATCGTGACGGCCGCGGCGGTGATGGTGCCGGGGATGCCGAACCGCCCGGCGACGGTCACGCGGAGCGTGAACTCGTCGACCCGCACGCATCCGCACGGTTCGGATCGCGTGTCCGTCAGTCGATGGGGCCCGACGGCGACGAACGCGCTGGTACCCGGAGCCGCACTCGCGGGTTGGCTCGTGAGCAGCCCTGGAGCGAGCGACGCGAGCACGATCGACGCGAACGTGACGGCGTGGGCCACGTGGGATCGAGTTCTGTGCCTGCGGTCGTTCGCTGTCGGGATGGGTGCCGGCTCGTGGTGCGACACGCCGCATTCCTCCTCTTGCCCGGGCCGACGATAGTGCTCAGCTCCCGAAAAGCACTCGTCGGGTGGTCGTCCGGCTGCCCTGCGAGTCGCGATGCGACCGGCGGCGCGTTCGTCGTGGCACACTCGACTCGTGCACGCGAACACCGGACGCCTCGACTCGCGGGTCGCCGACCTCGAGCACGAGCTGCGCCGCTTGGGCAACGTCGTCGTCGCCTTCAGTGGCGGCGCCGACTCGGCGTTCCTCGCGGCCGTCGCGCATCGCACGTTGGGCGCCGACCGGGCGCACGCCGTGACTGCGGTGTCGCCGTCGCTCGCTGGAGACGAGGAGTCCGATTGCCGGGCGCTCGCCTCGGAATGGGGTCTCGCGTGGACGCCGGTCGTGACCCACGAGATGGAGCGGGCGGCGTATCGGGTGAACGACACCGACCGCTGCTTCCACTGCAAGGCGGAGCTGATGGACGTCGTCGGCCCGATCGCGGCGGAGTCGAACGCGACGGTCGTGCTCGGCGTCAACGTCGACGACCTCGGCGACCATCGTCCCGGGCAGCAGGCAGCCCAGATCGCCGGCGCGGAGTTCCCGCTGGTCGTGGCCGGGTTCACGAAGTCCGACGTCCGCGAGGCGTCGCGGCGGATGGGGTTGCGGACGTGGGACAAACCGGCCGCGGCGTGCCTCGCCAGCCGGATCCCGTACGGCACCGAAGTGTCGGTCGACATCCTCGGTCGGGTCGATCGGGCGGAGGCTGCGTTGCACCGCCTGGGGTTCGCGCAGGT
Source organism: Ilumatobacteraceae bacterium (assembly GCA_963722415.1). GTDB lineage: Bacteria > Actinomycetota > Acidimicrobiia > Acidimicrobiales > Ilumatobacteraceae > JALOLG01. Next base: position 50,387 of record CAVRNI010000057.1, on the reverse strand, counting down.
CAGGGTTCGCCACTACGGCGACACCGCCCGCATCGAGCTCGACGCGGACGTGTTGGCCAAGGCGGTCGACCAGCGAGTCGCGATCGTCGATGCCGTGAAGTCGGCCGGCTACCGGTACGTGACGCTCGACCTCGAGGGGTTCCGATCGGGGAATCTCAACGGGTGAGCCCGGCCGCGTCGAACGCCGGCGTCACGTGTACAAGGACACGACGTTGGCCGGTGGACCATGGACGTCAGGGTCGGGACAGGGAGCGTCGACCGGGCCACCGTCGATCCATGGCTGCGGGCACGGCCGGCCCTCGATGTGGGCGATGGTGCGCGAGATGTAGTCGGCGACGCCGTACGCGCCCGTGGGCGTGAGGTGGATGCCGTCCGGGCTGAGCCACGTCGGGGTGGCCGAGGTGTAGGCGTACCAGTCGGCGAGCACCACGTCGGGGTTGGCGCCGGACGCGATCTTGTCGCGCAGGGTCTGGTTGTTCTTCACGAACGCCTCGTTGGCGCTGACGCCGCCGGGCATCTTGTATCCGACCCCTTCGCGGTAGCTGAGCCAGATGATGCGACGGGCGCCCTTGGCGCGGGCGGCGTCGTTGACGGCTTCGAAGCTGTCCGGGAACGTCGTCCACCACTCGTCGTAGCCCGCCATGATGACGACCGCGTCGACGCGTCCGTTGACGGCGTTGATCGTCGCGACCGAGTTCGGCACCGGGTTCTGGCCACACGACGGCACGCCGAGCGTGCGACACGATGCCGCCTCGTAGACCGAGTCGAAGCCCTGGAGGGCGTGCAGGGTGTGGTAGCTCCCGACGGCGAGCAACGTGGAGTCGCCGACCAGCAGCACACGGGACAGGCCGTTGTTGAGCGGCGGGACCGGCAGCGTGGCAGCCACCGGCGATCCCGTGAAGTACCCGGTGACGTCGACGATGACGTCGGTCCCGCGGTCCGAGAAGTACGCCGTGCCACGCGTCGACAGCCGCGTGATCGCCGCGTTGGCGATGGTGTCGCCCGGTCGTGTCGCGTTCACGGCCGACACGTCGGGTAGTGGCGTGCCCGCGGGGTAGGCCGTGACGAAGCCGGCGTCATTGGTGCGGTCGAGCGTCACGTTGGTCGCCACGGCGGCGGCGCCGGCCGGTGCCAGACTCGACGCCGCGACCTCGATCGCACCGACCGGGCCGACGTTCCTCGGGTCGTCCCGGGTGTCGAGCCGGCGGGTCGGGGTGGTCGGGACGAAGAGGCCATCGGAGCTCGACGTGGCTGATGGACCGGTGAACCACCCGATCAGGTCGACGATGACGTGACCACCCGTGGTCGCCCGAATCGTCAGGCCGTCGGCGGTGAGGGGCGCGATCACGAACGCGGCGAGCGGATCGCCGCTGCCGTCGGGGTTCATGAACGACGTCGCGGTGACGGCTCCGTTGGTCGGGCTGATGTTCAAGAAGCCGTCTTCGGTCGCCTCGACGCTGGTGACGTTGAGGACGAGCCCGATGGCGTCGGCGGCGACGCCGGCGGGTCGGGGCACCACCACACTGCCGCCGGGTGCGAGCCGACCCGTCGGCGACCCGGGCTGTCGGGTGTCGAGGATCCGCTCGGGCGCGGCGGGCACGAAGCGTCCCGCCGTCGCCGAGCCGGCCGGGACGAAGAACCCGGTGACATCGACGACGACGTCGACCGCGGTGCCGATCGCGATGGTGCTTCGAATGTCGATCGCGCCGTCGACACCGACCGGAACGATGGCCGTGTTGCCGACGTCGTGGTTGCGCCGTGGGTTGACGATCGACGTGTTCGGAACCGCTTGACCGGCCGGGTACGCGGTCAGGAACGAATCGGCGGTGATGTTCGTCGCCGTCACGGTGACGACGGCGGCGGTGATGTCGTCGGCGATGCCAAAGCGCCCGGCGACGTCGACCCGCATCGTCGTTGCGTCCGGCATCGTGCAGCCGCACGTGGCAAGCCGCGTGTCGGCGAGGCGGAATGAGCCGGTCGATGCGTACGAGCTCGTGGCTGTCGCCGCCGATGACACCGGCGCCGCCGACGCCGGCGAAGCGTGACCGCCGACGACCGCCGAGGAGAGGGCGGCGACGATGACAACGGTCGACACGACCCGGGAACGGGCCGCGCGACGAGAGCTGGTTCTGTGTGGGGGCACGGCCAACATGCAACCAGACGATTCGAGCCGTCGCACGTCGGGAGTCCCCGGACGTCTCGGCACCGGGGTCTAGGCGACCAGCGCAGGCCGACGTAAGGTCACGTGCGATGAAGCTGTCGATGATGATCAACTACTCGGGCGACTTCCACGCCGGTGTGCAGCGTGTGGCCGATCTCGAAGCAGCCGGGCTCGACGTCATCTGGGTCCCAGAGGCGTACAGCTTCGACGCGATCAGCCAGATCGGGTACCTCGCCGCCAAGACCGAGCGGGTCGAGATCGGCACCGGCATCGTCAACGTGTACTCGCGGACGGCCACCTGCATCGCTCAGACCGCTGCCGGCTGTGACTACGTGAGCGGCGGACGATTCATCCTCGGTCTGGGAGCATCGGGCCCGCAGGTGATCGAGGGCTTCCACGGTGTGCCGTACGACAAGCCGATGCCGCGCATGCGCGACTACATCAACGTGGTGCGGATGACGTTGCGCCGGGAACGCGTCGAGTACGACGGCGCCACGGTGACGATCCCGCTGCCCGAGGGAGAGGGCACCGGGCTCGGCAAACCGTTGAAGCTCATCAACCACCCCGTGCGCGACACCATCCCGATCTACTGGGCGAGCCTGATGGGCCTCAGTGTCACCAGCACCGCGCAGTACGCCGACGGCTGGTTGCCCGTGTTCTTCGATCCCGAGAAGTACCACGACGTGTGGGGCGACGAGATCAAGGCCGGGCTCGCCAAGCGTGACCCGTCGCTCGGTCAGTTGCAGATCTCGGCCGGCGGGATGGTCGCCATCGGCGACGAGCTGACGGGCGAGGCCCAGACGCGGGTGCTCGACCAGGCCCGGCCGACGATGGCGCTGTACTTCGGCGGGATGGGTGCGCGCGACAAGAACTTCTACAACACGATCTGCCAGAAGTACGGCTACGTCGACGAGGCGATCGAGGTTCAGGACCTGTACCTCGACGGCAAGAAGGAAGAAGCGGCCAAGGCCCTGCCGGCCGAGCTGCTCGAAAAGACGAACCTCGTCGGGCCGCCCGGCTACGTCCGCGAACGCCTCGCCGCCTACAAGGAGGCGGGCGTGACGACCCTGCAGGTCAACGCGGTCGGCGACCCGGTCCGCGTCATCGAGCAGCTGCGGGCGCTCATCGACTGAGTCTGATTGCGTCGGCTCACAGCACGTCTGCGTCGCTGACCGTCTGGTCGCCGACGAGCCGGTTGGTCCGGTCCCGTCGCTGATCGACGGGAACCGATGTCGTCGTGGCGACGTCCAACGTGCATGCGACACCGACTCACGACCATTGCCATCATCACCGGCCTCGCCCTCGCGGCGTGTGGGAACGGGTCCGACCAACCTGCGGCCGACAGCCTGCCACCCGGCACCGCGTCGACCGTGCCGACCGGTTCGTCCGTGTCGACTGGTTCGGTGCCGGCCGAGGACGAGGCCGGGCGCGGTTGGCTCGACGGTGAGCCGGAGTGGTTCGACGAGTCGTCCGGGGGCAAGGCCGCGGACGGCGACGTCTACACGGCCAGCGCGACGGAAGAGGGTGGCATGGACCGCGCGGCTGCCGTCCCGGAGCCAGGTGGAGCGACGTCGGACGTCGCCGAGATGCCCGTCGACGACATCGCGCCGCCCGAGGCAGGCCCACTGCGGGCCGGCAGCGTCGACGACAACGCCGACTTCGCCGGTTTCCTCGAGTACCTCGAGCGGATCCAGTCGTTCGGGATCACGTTGCGCGACTTCGACCCGACCGGGCGGATCGTCGTGTCGGTCACCGGTACGTCCGGCCTACCGGTCGCTGGAGCAGAGGTCGTCGTGTCCACGGCGGGCGCCGAGGTCGCCCACGTTCGCACCACCGCCGACGGCACCGCGAGGTTCCATCCGTCGGCGTACGGGGCAGCGGACGCGACCAGCTTCGACTTCACGCTCGGCTCGCAGACCGTCACCGCCGAGCCGGGCGGGACTGCCGTGCTCGCCGCCGACGCGGCCGGCGGTGCGACCGCACCGGTCGCGGTCGACGTGATGTTCCTCCTCGACGCCACCGGTTCGATGGGTGACGAGATCGACCAGCTGAAGACCAGCATCGACTCGGTTGCTTCGCGACTGGCGTCGCTCGACTCGGCGCCCGACATCCGGTTCGGCATGACGCTGTACCGCGACGTCGACGACACGTTCGTGACATCGACGTTCGACTTCACGGGCGACGTCGAGGCGTTCCGGGCGGCGCTCTCGAACGTCGTCGCCGACGGTGGCGACGACTACCCGGAAGCGCTCGACGAGGGTCTCGCCGAGAGCCTGACCGCTCCCGCGTGGCGTGACCCGTCATCGACGATCCAGCTGATCTTCCTCGTCGCCGACGCACCTCCGCAGGTCGGCCGGCAGCTGCAGGGCAACGCCTACCCGGACTCGATCGTCGACGCCGTGTCCCGCGGCATCAAGATCTTCCCGGTGGCATCGTCCGAGAGCGACGACCAGGCCGAAGCGGTCTTCCGCCAGCTCGCCCAGGCGACAGGTGCCCGCTTCGTGTTCCTGTCCTACGGCGCCGGCGGTGCGGCAACCGGTGGCAGCACCGACATCGATCCCACCGACTACGAAGAGCTGTCGCTCGACGACCTCGTCGTGCGCCTCGTGACCGAGGAGCTCGCCGCCCTCACCGGCGACGAGACCCAGGTCCCGCCCCCGCCGTCCACCACCTCGACCACCACCATCCCCGACGGCCAGTAACCCCCGAAACCCCGTTCTGTCTGCTTCAGATTGCCCAGGGCGCGATCTGAAGCAGACAGAACGGAGGGTTTCGGGTGGGTTGGGGTCAGACCATGCCGCGGAGCCACCACAGGGCGAGCAGCCAGGCGGCGGTGAGCACGCCCATGGAGACGAACGCCCAGCGCCAGGTGAGCTCGGTGATCGTCTCGGTCGGTTCGCCGAGCGTCTCGCCGAGCGAGTCGCGGATCTGGTCGTAGGCGTCGGCCAGCTCGCGTCCGGTCTCGGCCTCGAACGCGGCGCCGCCGGTCCGGTCGGCGACGTCGGCGAGATCGGCCGGTCGCACCGGCACCGGCACGACCTCGCCCGTGACGGGATCGGCGATCGTGCCCTCCGCGGTGCCGAACGCGATCGTGAAGACGGGGACGCCGGCTTCGACCGCTTCGTCGGCGCCTTCGGCGGTCTCGCGACCGACGGTCGTCTCGCCGTCGCTCAGCAACACGATCACACCGGGCGCCGGACCGTCCGCCTCGTCGCCCGATTCGTCGTCCGTCTGGTCGTCCCCCTCATCGTCGGCACCGCGCACGAGCAACCGCGTGGCGGCCGCGAGCGCATCGCCGATCGCCGTCGACTCGGCGAGCTCCAGGTTTTCGATGCCGCGCTCCATCTCGTTGCGGTCCAACGTCGGCGCGACCTCGGCGTTGACGACGCCGCTGAACGAGATCAGGCCGACTTCGACATCGGGGTCGACCTCGTCGACGAAGTCACGCGCCGCCTGCTGCGCCGCCTCGAAACGGTCGGGCTCGACGTCGGTCGCCATCATCGAGAGCGACACGTCGAACAGGACGAGGATGCGACCTTGGCTGCGCTCGCGCTCGGTCGTGCGGTCGACCGGTCGGGCGATGGCGACGATGCCGATCGCCAGCCCGGCGAGCTGCAGCACGGCGACGAGGTGCCGCCGCCAACCGGGTCGGTGCGGCGCGATCTCGTCGAGCAGATCGACCTGGGTGAACCGCACCTGGGCAGCGCGGCGCCAGCGCAGCACGACCACGTACGCGACGGCGAGGAGGGGGATCGCGAGCAGGAGCCACAGCCGCCCCGGTTCGAGGAAGTCCGTCGTCATCGGCGCAGCGTGTCCCCGCGGACGGCCTGCCGGCGCCGGCGATGGACGTGGGAGACGATCGCACCGAGCCAGTCGTCGCCGGTCGACAACTCGATCAGCTCACATCCGGCGCGCCGCAGGCCGCTGCGTCGTTCGTCGGTGCGTTTCGACGCGAGCTCGGCGAAGCGGCGCTGAACAGAGGCCGTGACGCGCACTTCCCTCGCAAGCCCGGTCGCCGGGTCGACCATCTCGACGAGGCCGATCGGGGGGATGTCGAGCTCGCGTGGGTCCGACACCGAGATCGCCAGCAGGTCGTGGCGCAGCCCGAGGCGGGCCAGCGGGTCGACCCACGCCGATCCGACGAAGTCGGCGATCACGGCGACGAAGCCGCGCCGCTTCGACAGCGCGCCGACACGGTCGATCGCACCGGCGAGGTTGGCCCGGCCGCGCCCCTCCGACGGCGCTGGCGCGGCGATCTTCGCCAGGATCGCCTGGACCTGAGTGCGCCCACCGCGCGGCGGCACGGTGTGCAGATCGGGCCCGGCGACGAGGATCGCACCGAGGCGGTTCTGGTTGCGGGCGGTCAGGAAGCCGACCGCCGCGGCGGCGGCCAACGCGATCTGCGCCTTCTGGTTGTGCTCGGTGCCGAACCGCATGGCGGCCGAAGCGTCGACGACGAGCCACGCCTCGAGGTCGCGGTCGGCGATCAGCTCGCGGATGTGGGTGTGCTGGGTGCGAGCGGTCACGTTCCAGTCGATCCGGCGTACGTCGTCACCGGGTTGGTAGAGGCGGGCCTCGCCCGGTTCGGAGCCGTGTCCCGGCGTCAGACCCTGGTGGTTGCCGTGCAGCACGCCGTCGAGTCGCCGGTTGATCGTCACCTCCAGCGTCCGCAGCATCTCCGCCATCGAGGCGCTCGGCGGGCCAGACGGCCACGCCGTGTGCACCGGGTCGATCACTGGCACGCGTCAGCCCTGCCCGGCGGACGGGCCCGGCTTCGGTGACACCATCGCCGCCGGCACCGTGGCGAGGATCCGCTGCACGATGTGGTCGGCGGTGATGTCGCGCGCGAGGGCGTCGTACGTCAACAGCAGCCGGTGCCGCAGCACCTCCGGGGCGACGTCGAACACGTCCTGCGGGATGGCGTACGTGCGGCCCCGCAGCAGCGCGATCGCTCGTGCGCCGCGCACCAGGAACAGGGTGGCGCGCGGGCTCACGCCGAGACCGATCGACGCCGACAGGTCGTCGAGTCCGAAGCGGCCGGGGTGACGCGTGGCTTGGACGAGGTCGATCGCGTAGTGCGCCACCGAACGATCGACGAACACCGAGTCAGCCGCGTCCTGCAGCTCCTTCAGCCGTTCGAGCGTGATCACCTGCGACGCGACCGGTGCCCGGACCGACATCCGGTCGAGGATCTCGAGCTCCTCGGCCGCGCTCGGGTAGTCGATGAGGATCTTCATCATGAACCGGTCGCGCTGGGCGTCGGGGAGCTGGTAGACGCCCTCACTCTCGATCGGGTTCTGGGTGGCGACGACGAGGAACGGTTGCGGCACGAGATGCGTGACACCGCCGATCGACACCTGCTGCTCGGCCATCACCTCGAGCAACGCCGACTGCACCTTGGCGGGTGCGCGGTTGATCTCGTCGGTCAGCAGGAAGTTGACGAACACCGGGCCGAGCTCGACGTCGAACCGCTCGGTGCTGCCGCGGTAGATCCGGGTACCGACGATGTCGGACGGCAACAGGTCGGGCGTGAACTGGATGCGCGCGAACGTCCCGCCGACGACGTCGGCAAGCGTCTCGGCGGCCAGTGTCTTGGCCAAACCGGGCACCGACTCGATGAGGCAGTGCCCGCGCGACAGCAGCCCGACGAGCAGCCGCTCGAGGAGCCGGGATTGCCCGACGATCACCTTGCGCAGTTCGAAGAACACGCGCTCGACGGTGTCGGCGATGGCTTCGCCTGTGGTGTCCGCGGTTGGGTTGGGTGCGTCGCCCGTCGGCGAAGCCGACGAATCAGACATCGCCGCGTCGTGCCCGTCGGGGAGGGTTTCGGGTCCGCTCGTCATGCGACGCTGACGGTAGTGCGGCGGTCCGCAGCGCGGGAGTCGCGTATGCGCCGGACGGGCACTCCGGACGACGATTACCCGATCCGGTCGCCTGGAGTCACCGATCGCGGCCGATCGGCGGTTGGATATAGGCAGGAGCGTGCGTAATGGACAGCAGTGACCCAGGAGCATTTCGCGTCGATGTGTTGATCAACGACAACGTCGTGTGCGTCGAGCCCACGGCCACCCTCCGGGATGTCGCGGGTGTGCTGATCGGCAACAGCATCGGCGCGGTCGTGGTCGGCAGCCAGGACAGTCCCGCGGGGATCGTGTCCCAACATGACATCGTTCGAGCTGTGGCCGACGGTGCCGCGGCGTCGATCACGGCGGCCGACATCGCCCACACCAGGTTGTTCTGGTGCGACGCGTCGACCACGGTGGCCGAGGTGGCCACGCAGATGATGGCCCAGTACGTCCGCCACATCCTCGTCGAGGACAACGGTCGACTGGCGGGCATCGTCTCGGCCCGCGACCTGCTCGGCGTGTACGCCATCGGCGAGAACTTCCCGGCCGGCCCTCCGCCGTAGCCTGACCGACGTGGGTGAGTCGCACGACGAAGCAGATGGCGGGCCGGACGACGCCTCGGCCATCGCCGATCGCGAACGCCGGATCGCGGACGCGCGCACGAGCTCGATCGAGGCTGGTCGACGCAAGGGCGGCATGGCCGGCGCGGCGATGGCCGGCGCGATGCTCGCATTGCGCGACATCTACGAGGGCCCGACCAAGGAAGAGATCCCGATCGAGGTCGAGGCATCGGGGGAACCACACAACGTCGACAAAGACGGTGTCGACCTGACCGTCGACGGCATCGACGTCAGCTCTCCCGCGCTCGAGCGCAAGGATCCGCTTCCGGCGCCGAAGGCGCGTCGCTCGCGCTGACCCACGCCGGTCAGCCGCGGTAGGCGCCCGGTCGGGCGAGGAACCGGCGGTGCCAGCGACGAGGTGTGAGAACGACTGCCCGCGGTTCGTCCTCGAACATCCAGCGCGCGAAGTTGCGACGCCCCCACCGCCCGCTCATGGCGACGACGCGGATCGCGCCCCGCGCACCCAACGGTCGGCGCAGCACCTTGCCGAGCACCCGCGACATCGCGTGGTCGGCGAACAGGTGGTGGCGGATCGCCGACTCGTACGCCGCGCGTGCCGTCGCCGGGTCGTCCGTCCCCGCCGCCAGGATCGCCTCGGCCGCCAGCCGGCCGCTGAGCAGTGCCTGTCCGATCCCTTCGCCGGTCATCACGTCGGTCGCCGCGGCGGCGTCGCCGACGAACAACGTGCGGCCGTGGCTGAGTGTCACGTCGTCGATGCGGGCGGGGATCGGCCACGCCGTGTGCCGGTCCTCGAGCACGAAGCCCGGCCCGAGGGCAGCCGTGATGTGCGGGCGCCGGAGGAGGTCGGCCCACAGGTCCTTCATGTCGCTGGTGCGCCGGCTCTCCTCGCGCAAGACACCGAAGCCGATGTTGGCCCGGTTGCCGGGGAGCGGGAACGACCACGCGTACCCCGGCAGCAGATCGGCCTCGAACCACACGTACAGCCGGTCGGCGGCGGGTCCGGTGACGTCGCCGACGTATTGACGGAACGCGTGCCACTCACCGAGGTAGCCGGGCTGGTTGACCCCGAGCGCCTTGCGGACCGGGCTCCACATGCCGTCAGCGGCGATCACGTAGTGGGCCCGAACGATGCCGACACCGTCGATCTTCAGATCGATGACATCACGGTTCTTCAGATCGACGACATCACGGTTCGTCTAGATCGAAGCGTGTCCGGGTGTCGGCGACAGTCCGGAGAACGTGCAGCCGTCGCGGATGTCGACGCCCTCGGTGCGGGCGAGGCGGACCAGCGCGTCGTCGAGGTCCTGCCGCGGCGCGACGGCGGCGAACTTCCCGTCGGTCGGGAGTGGCAGCTCGACCTCGCGACCGGACGGTGAACGCAGCCACGCCGACGAGACGTCGCGCCAACCGGCGACCGTTGCCGGGTCGAGTCCGAGGTGCTCGAGCTCTCGGAGGGCGAGCGTCGTGAGCCCGTCGCCGCAGCACTTGTCGCGCGGGAAGACGGCCTTGTCGACGACCACGACGTGGCGACCGCCCCGCTGCAGCTCGATCGCCGCCGCCGTGCCGGCCGGGCCGGCGCCGACCACGACCACGTCGCACGTGATCGCGACGGTGGCGGGGTCGGTGGCGAGCACGGCACCGAGGCTACGGCCGGTCGTCGAGGCCGCGCCTCGCTCCGCAGGAGGGCTTCACATGCGCACACCTTCGGCGGGCGCGGGTCGAGACCCTACGATGCGCTCCGTACCGCCCGAACCACGATCGACGCCTTGGGGAAACCCGGCGCGGCAGGAGGAACCAGGATGAGTCGACTGTGCGAAGGTCGCGTCGCGATCGTCACCGGAGCGGGCCGCGGCATCGGTCGCGAGCACGCGCTCAGCCTTGCCCAACACGGTGCCAAGGTCGTCGTCAACGATCTCGGCGGGGCGGTCGACGGCAGCGGCGGCGACCTGTCGCCGGCCCAGCAGGTCGTCGACGAGATCAAGGGGATGGGCGGCGAGGCCGTCGCCAACGGCGACAGCGTCGGCAGCTGGGAGGGAGCCCAGCGCCTCATCAACACCGCGGTCGAGACGTTCGGCGATCTGCACGTCGTCGTCAACAACGCCGGCATCCTGCGCGACCGGGTGCTCGCCAACATGACCGAGGAGGAGTGGGACGCGGTCATCAACGTCCACCTCAAGGGCACGTTCGCCGTGTCGCGATGGGCCGCCGCCTACTGGCGTGAGCGGGCCAAGTCGGGTGAGTCGGTGAGCGGCCGGATCATCAACACGACGTCGGTGTCGGGCATCTACTGCAACCCCGGGCAGACCAACTACGGCGCCGCCAAGGCCGGGATCGCGGCGATGACGATCATCGCCGCCCTGGAGGTGGGTCGCTACGGCGTCACCGTGAACGCGGTCGCACCGGTCGCGCTGACGCGCATGACGGAGGGCCTCGGCCCGGCGCCCGAGACCGACGAGGAGCGCGAGATGCGTTCGCCGCGCTGGATCGCGCCGATCGTGACGTGGCTGGCGTCGGAGGAGTCGGCCGACGTCACCGGTCGGGTGTTCGAGGCGTCCGGCGACTTCCTCGCCGTCGCCGAGGGCTGGCAGCGCGGGCCGACCGTCGCCCCGCTCGACGACCCGACCCAGCTCGGCCCCGTCGTCGCCGACCTCGTCGCCAAGGCCCGCAAGAACTCCGGCATGGACGGCCGCCCCGGCACCTGGCCCCAGCCGCAGTAACGCCGACCCCCGACCCGAACCCCGACAACCCCGAACCCCCGGACCTGTCTGCTTCAGATGACGCCACGGGCAATCTGAAGCAGACAGAACGGAATTCCAGATGAGGAGCGAACATGCCGTTGAACCCTGATGCGGTCGGGACCGAAGGTGCACCGAGCGAGGCGAGCTGGACCAGCAAGGACGCCCTGCTGTACGCCGTCGGGATCGGCGCCGGCACCGACGAGCTGCCGTTCACCACCGAGAACACCGCCAACGTGGAACAGCTCGTGTTCCCCACGTTCCCGGTCGTCATCGGGTGGGGTGCCGACAGCCCGATGCGCTCGATCGGGACGTTCAACCCGGCGCTGCTCGTGCACGGCCAGCAGGCGGTCACGCTGCATCGCCCGATCCCCGTCGCCGGCACGGTGACGCTGCGGTCGAAGATCGTGGCGATGCACGACAAGGTCAAAGCGGCGGTGGTCGTGACCGAGACGACCGCCGAGATGGAGGGTGAGCCGCTCTACACGAATCGGGCATCGGTGTTCATCCGGGGCGAAGGCGGTTGGGGAGGCGAGCGCGGGCCGTCCGGTCCGCAGAACGAGCCGCCCGACCGGGCGCCCGACCACGAGGTCACCTATCAGACGTCGCCCGACCAGGCGCTCGTGTACCGGTTGAGCGGCGATCGCAACCCGCTCCACTCCGATCCGGCGTTCGCCGCGATGGGCGGCTTCGACCGCCCGATCCTGCACGGCTTGTGCAGCTACGGGTTCACCGGTCGGGCGCTGCTCCACTCGTTGTGCGACGGCGACCCGGCGAAGTTCCACCACGTCGAGGCCCGGTTCGCGTCACCCGTGCTGCCGGGCGACGCGTTGACGGTGCGGATGTGGACGACCGGTGACGGCGAGTCGGTGTTCACGACGTCGGTCGGCGACCGCCTGGTGATCGACCAGGGCCTCGTGAAGTTCGGGTAGAAGCCTCAGACGACGACGTCGCCGATGACCAGCGTGGGCTGGATCGTCGTGTAGTTGGCGACGTCGCCCATGATCTCGGCGCCGTGCTCCTTCATCGCGCCGTTGAAGCCGTCCATGTCGTCGACGAGCGCCCAGCCGATGGCTTCGTAGGGGCCGCTCACGACCTTGTCGACGCCCCAGCCCTTGCAGTGGTCGCCGAGCCGCTCGGCGAGCAGCGGCATGTGGGAGGTGGAGTAGTAGTCGAGGTCGAACGAGGCGCCCTCGGTCTTGGGGTACAGGATCGTCACACGGTTCATGCCGTGAGTCTCGCGCGGCGAGGGGCACTCGAAACGGGTCGGCGATTAGAGTCGACTGCGTGGGCATGATCGAGACGTTCCGCTCAGTGGTCCGGTTCAAGCCGATCGAGCTCGATCGTGTGAAGCGCCGTCTCAGCGGTGTCGCGACCGTCGACGACCTCCGTACGATCGCCCGCCGGCGGCTCCCGCGTGGTGTCTTCGATTACATCGACGGTGGCGCCGAGGACGAACGCTCGATGGCTCGCAACGTCGGCGCGTTCGGACGGATCGAGTTCCGGCCGCGCGTGCTGCGCGACGTCAGCCGGATCGACACCAGCACCGAGCTGTTCGGCCGGCCGCTGGCGTTCCCGCTGATCCTCTCCCCGACGGGATTCACCCGCATCGCCCACTCGCAGGGTGAGCTCGCGGTGGCACGAGCCGCCCAGCGCGCCGGCATTCCGTACTCGCTGTCGACGGTTTCGACTCGGTCGATCGAGGACGTCGCAGCCGTCTCCGACGGGCCCAAGTGGTTCCAGGTCTACGCCTGGCGCGACCGGGGACTCGTCCGCGAGCTCGTCGAGCGCTCGGCGGCGGCCGGGTACGAAGCGCTGTGGCTGACAGTCGACACCGCGGTGCTCGGGCGACGCGAGCGCGACATCCGCCGGGGCTTCACGCTGCCGCCGAAGATCGGGCTCGAGACGATCTTCGACGGCGCGTTCCACCCTGGCTGGACGCTCGACTTCCTGCGTGCCGAACCGATCACGTTCTCGAACGTCGTCGGCAAGGGCGTCGACGACGGGCGGACGGCGGTTTCGCTCGCCGGCCAGGTCCAGTCGCAGTTCGATCCGGCGTTGTCGTGGGACGACGTCGAGTGGCTGCGGTCGATCTGGGACGGCCCGATCGTGCTCAAGGGGATCCAGACCGTCGCCGACGCCAAGCAGGCGGTCGCGTCGGGCGTCGCAGGGATCGCGCTGTCGAACCACGGCGGCCGCCAGCTCGACGACGCGCCCACACCGATCGAGCTCGTCGAGCCGGTCGCCCAGGAGGTCGGCGGGCAGATCGCGATCATCTGTGACGGGGGGATCCGGCGCGGCAGCGACATCGTGAAGGCGCTGGCGCTCGGCGCCGACGCGTGCTCGGTGGGCCGGGCCTACCTCTACGCGCTCGGCGCGGCGGGCGAGCGTGGCGTCGACCACGTGCTCGCGATCTTGCTCGACGGCTTGATCCGGACGATGGCGCTGAGCGGCTGCCGCACGATCGGCGAGATCGACCGGTCGCTCGTCACCTGGCGCTGAGAACGGGGATCGACCGCGGACACCTGAAGTCGACCGCCGAGTCGGCGACCGGACGCTCGGCGACCCGACGTGCGGTGAGCCGACTCAATTCAGCAGGGCGGCGACGGCCGCGCCGAACACCTCGGTGTGGCGGTCGACGGCGGTCTCGGTGTGGAACGGCGACAGCAACGCCATGTTGTGGAACGGGGTGAGCAGGATGCCGCGGTTCAACGCCCACAGATGCATGAACGCGTCGAGCTCCTCGTCGACGGCGGCGGCCGCATCGGCACCGTTGCGTGGTGGCCGGCAGAACCAGTACTCGGCGCGGCACCCGAGCCGCTGCACGGTCCACTCCAGCCCGGCGTCGTCGATCACGCCGGCGACCCCGTCGGCCCACCTGGTGGCGAGCGGGATCATGACCGCGTAATCGTCGTCGAGCAGCGCGCTCGACAGCGTCGCTCGCGTCGCGGCGAGGGCGAGGGCACTCGCCGTCAGCGTGCCGCCGACCCCAGACACGTCGGCCTCGTGACCGTTGAGGGGGTCCTGCAGCCGGGCCGCGATGGACGCGGTCATCCCGTACGCCGCGGCCGGCACCCCGCCCGCGATCGGCTTGCCGATCACGAAGAAGTCGGGTTCGAGCTCCCACGCCGCCGTGCACCCGCCGGGACCGGCGCAGATCGTGTGGGTCTCGTCGATGACCAGGAACGTGCCGTGCCGGCGGGTGGTCTCGCGCACTCCGTCGAGGTAGCCGGGATCGGGCAGGACGATGCCGATGTTCGTCAGCGCCGGCTCCATCAGCACGGCCGCGACGTCGCCGTGGGCGAGCGCCGCGTCGAGCGCGTCGAGGTCGTTGAACGGCACGACCCGGGTGGTCAGCGCCGGATCGACCTGCGGCCCGATCGATCCCGGGCGGGCGATGACGTCTCCGGCCGCGTCGAGCACCGCGAGCGTCTCGTCCACGGTCCCGTGGTAGCACCAGTCCATCACGCAGATCTTCGGGCGGCCGGTGAGGTGGCGGGCGAAGCGCAGCACGAACCGGTTGGCGTCGGTCGCCGTCATCGCCATCTGCCAGCACGGGAGGCGAAATCGCCGCGTGAGCTCGCCCGCCACCCAGGCTGCGTCGCTGGTCGGCAGCATCGTGGTGATGCCGCGCTCGGCCTGGCGGGCGATCGCGTCGGCCACCTGCGGGAGTGCGTGCCCGGTCATCGCACCGGTGTCGCCGAGGCAGAAGTCGACGTACTCGTTGCCGTCGACATCGGTGAACCGGGCCCCGTTGGCCTCGGCCACGAACAGCGGGAAGGCGCCCGGCCAGCGCGTCATCCACGGCATCGGAACGCCGGCGAGCAGGTGTTCGTGAGCCTCGGCGGCGAGCTCGGCCGACCGCGGATGTGAGTCGACGAACCGCGTTCTTCGACGCGCGAACAGGTCAGCCAGCCGACCCCGGTCGATGCTCCGGAACTGTCTGCTTCATACTGCCCGTGGCGCGCTTTCAAGCAGACAGTTCGGTGAGGTGGGGGACGATGTCGACGAGGGGGACGTCGGTGCGGTCGCCGGTGCGGCGGTCCTTCACCTCGATCGTGCTCGTCGCCGGATCGTCCGTGATGCCGCGGCCGACGACGACGATGGTCGGCACACCGATCAGCTCGGCGTCCTTGAACTTGACGCCGGGCGAGACGCCGCTGCGGTCGTCGAGCAGCACGCGCACCCCGGCCGCCTCCAGGTCGATCGCGATCCGCTCGGCGGCCGGACCTTGCGGGCCGCCGTCCTTGCCGGCCACGACGATGTGGACGTCGGCGGGCGCGACGTTGCGTGGCCAGCACAGGCCGAGCTCGTCGTAGGTCGCCTCGGCGATCGCCGCCACCGCGCGCGACACGCCGATGCCGTACGACCCCATCGTCACCGTGATCTGCTTGCCCGATTCGTCCTGCACCGTCAGTCCCAACTTGTCGGCGTAGCGGCGACCGAGCTGGAAGATGTGGCCGATCTCGATGCCGCGGGCGATCTCGAGCGGCGATCCACAGACCGGACAGAGGTCGCCGTCGACGATCTCGGTGGCGTCGATCACGCCGTCGGCGGTGAAGTCGCGTCCGTAGACGAGGTCGATCACGTGGTTGCCGGGCGAGTTGGCGCCGGTGACCCAACGTGTGCCCTCGACGATGCGCGGGTCGACGACGAACCGGATCCCGGACGTGCCGTCGCTGCCGAGCGCGCCCGGGCCCGATGTAGCCCTTCACCAGCGACGGGTGGGCGGCGAAGTCGTCCTCGGTGAACGGCTCGACCTCGGCCGGGGCGACCTGCGCCTCGAGCCGCTTGAGGTCGACCTCGCGGTCGCCGGGAACGCCGACCGCGAGCGGCTCGACGGTGCCGTCCGGGTGGCGCAGCTTGACGACGACGTTCTTCAACGTGTCGCCGGCGTTCCAATCGCGGGCGTCTCCGTCAGGGGAGATCCGTCGCAGGTCCTCACGCGCGTTCAGGAGGTCGACGAGCGTGGCGATCGTCGGCGTGTCGGGCGTGTCGGCGACGCGCGCCGCCGGCACCCCGTCGTACGGGACCGGCGGAGGCACCGGGATGCGCACCGCCTCGGTGTTCGCCGCGTAGTCGCAGTTGGTGCACCGGACGAACGTGTCCTCGCCGACGTCGAGCGGGGCGAGGAACTCCTCGCTCGCCGAGCCACCCATCGCGCCCGACATCGCCGAGACGATCACGTACGGCAGGCCGAGGCGGTCGAACGTCTTGATGTAGGCGGCGCGGTGCAACGCGTACGACGCCTGCAACCCGGCGTCGTCGATGTCGAACGAGTACGAGTCCTTCATCACGAACTCGCGCCCGCGCAGGAGCCCGGCGCGCGGCCGCGCCTCGTCGCGGAACTTGGTCTGGATCTGGTAGATGTGCAGCGGCAGGTCGCGGTACGACGAGTAGAGATCCTTCACGAGCAGCGTGAAGAGCTCCTCGTGCGTCGGGGCGAGGAGGAAGTCGTTGCCGCGGCGGTCCTTGAGCCGGAACAGGTTGTCGCCGTATTCGGTCCAGCGGTTCGAGATCTCGTACGGCTCCCTCGGCAGGAGCGCCGGGAAGTTCACCTCCTGGAACCCGGCGGCGTCCATCTCCTCGCGGATGATGTTCTCGACATTGCGGTAGACGATCCACCCGAGCGGCAGCCACGTGAACCCGCCCGGCGCGGCGCGGCGGATGTAGCCCGCCCGCACCAGCAGCCGGTGCGAGGGCACCTCGGCGTCGGACGGATCCTCGCGAAGGGTCCGCAGGAACAGGGTCGACATCCGCAGCACCCGGGCAAGATACCCCCCGCCCCGGATATACTCGGAGGCCGCTGTTTGGTTTGCGGAACCGGAAGGCGTGGGGTTCGCCCCACGCCTTTGTTTGTGAAAGGACCGCTGTGGAGAAAGGAGGATCGGCATGAGGGTCACCCACGACGACGGCCCGGTCGTCTCCCGCGTCCGCAATTTGGTCGCTCCGATCGCCTCCGACCTGGGCCTCGACCTCTACGACGTCGAGCAACGCGGCGACACCCTGCGGGTCACGCTCGACACACCGCCCGGCTCGACGAGTGGTGTCGACCTCGACACGCTCGCCCTGGCCACCCGCCTCGTCTCGCGCGACCTCGACCACGACGATCCGTTGCCAGGTCACTACACGCTCGAGGTCACGAGCCCCGGTGTCGAGCGCTCCCTGCGCACGCCCGCTCACTTCCAGCGCGAGCTGGGCAAGACCCTCAACGTCCGCCTCACCGATGTCGGCAACGACCAGCGCCGCATCGAGGGAGTTCTCGTCGCCGCCGACGACTCCTCGGCGACGCTCCAGGTCGCCGATCCGGACACGGGTGGAACGGCCGAACGGGTCGTCGCCTACGACCAGATCGACCGCGCCAAGACGGTGTTCGTGTGGGGCCCCAAGCCGAAGCCGGGCGGGTCGAAGCGCCGCGACACGACGCCCACCGGTGGGCGCACGAGCAAGAAGCCAGCACAAGCCAGCCCAGAAGAGTCA
The DNA here is from genome assembly GCA_963722415.1 of Ilumatobacteraceae bacterium. GTDB lineage: Bacteria > Actinomycetota > Acidimicrobiia > Acidimicrobiales > Ilumatobacteraceae > JALOLG01. Next base: position 32,584 of record CAVRNI010000057.1, on the reverse strand, counting down.
GCCCAGAAAGAGCCAGCAAGGAGAAGCAGTCGTCGTGAGCAACCTCGACATGAGTGAAGCGATCCGGCTCCTCGCCCAGGAGAAGGGTCTGTCGGAGGACGCGCTGCTGCACGTCCTCGTCGACGCGCTCGCGTCCGCCTACAAGCGGCGGCCGGGGGCGGCCGACGAGGTCGTCGTCGAGGTCAGCCCGCAGACGATGGAGTTCACGTTCACCGCCTACGACCTCGACGAGGACGGCAACTGGATCAACGAGCGCGACGACACGCCCAAGCGTGAGGAGCTGGGGCGCATCGCGGCCCAGACGTTCCGCCAGGTGATGAGCCAGCGCATCCGCGAGGTCGAGCGCGATCGCAAGTTCGAGGAGTACGCCAACCGCGAGGGCGACATCGTCACCGGCATCATCCAGCAGACCGACAGCCGGTACACGCTGCTCGACCTCGGCCGCGTCGAGGCGCTGCTGCCGCAAGCCGAGCAGGTGCCGTTCGAGCGGCCGCAGCCGGGCGACCGTTCGAAGGCGTACATCGTCGAGGTCCGCAAGACCGCCAAGGGCCCCCAGATCGTCGTGAGTCGCACCCACCCGGGCCTCATCAAGCGCCTGTTCGAGCTCGAGGTGCCGGAGATCGCCGACGGCATCGTCGAGATCAAGGCGTGCGCCCGCGAGCCCGGTCACCGCACGAAGATCGCGGTCTGGTCGAACGATCACAACGTCGACCCCGTCGGCGCCTGCGTCGGTGCCCGCGGCGCCCGTGTGCGCATGGTCGTCAACGAACTGCGCGGTGAGAAGATCGACATCGTCCCGTTCAGCGAGGACCTCCCCGACTTCGTCGCCAAGGCGCTGTCGCCCGCCAAGGTGAACCAGGTCAACATCAGCGACGACGGCACCCAGGCCGACGTCATCGTGCCCGATCATCAGCTCAGCCTGGCGATCGGTCGCGAGGGTCAGAACGCACGGCTCGCCGCCCGGCTCACCGGAGTGCGCGTCGACATCAGGTCCGAGACCCAGGTGGCCGAAGGCGTGCCGGCCGGTGGCATCGTCGACGACGTCGAGTACGCCGAGGGCGAATGGGTCACCAACGCCGAGACCGGCGACATGGAGTGGCACGCCGCCGACGGGTCCGTGATCAGCCAGGCCGAGTGGGCCGCGCAGTCCGAGGGCGACGATGCGGCGCCGGCTGCCGAGGGCGAGACGGCTGCTGACGCGGACGCGGCGCCGGCGGCCGAGGCCGAAGTGGAATCCGCCGACGTGGCCGGCGATGCCGCCGCGGACGCCGAGCCGGCCGTCGAGGCCGACGCGGAAACCGCTGACGCGGATGCCGCCGATGACGCCGAACCGGCCGTCGAGGCCGACGCGGACGCCGCGGACACGGATGACGCCGACGCTGACGTCGACGAACCGAACTTGCTTCCGAGACGAAAGGTGCTGGCAACGACGACTGAACGACATCGCCCGATCCGCACCTGCATCGGGTGCCGGCGTCCGTCCGAGCGCGACGCCATGTTCCGGTGCGTGCTCGGGGTCGACGGAAAGGTCCACCTGGGCCCGACCGCTCCCGGGCGCGGTGCGTGGCTCTGCGGCCCCGAATGCCTGCCGGCGGCGATCAGCCGGCGAGCGTTCGATCGGGCGTGGCGGAGGCAGATCCCGCCTCTTGCGATTGAATCGCTGGTGCGGGAACTGGAAACGATGGAAACGATGGACGGTCGTCCCGACAGCGTCGAGACGAGATGAAAGAATCAGGACAAAGGAAAGGTTGACCCGAAGCGTGGCCAAGAACATCCGAGTACATGAACTCGCCAAGGAACTCGGCATGACCAATGCCGAGGCGGTCGAGCTCTCCGTCAAGCTCGGTGTGCCCGTGAAGAGCCACTCGTCGTCGCTCAACGAGGCGTACGCCGACATGGTGCGCCGGCGCGCCATACGCGAAGGTCTCACTCGCCCCGAACAGCCCGAGGAGCCCAAGCCGGCGAAGAAGACCGCGGCCAAGAAGGCGCCGGCCAAGAAGGCGGCCGCCAAGTCGACGACCGACGAACAGGCGGTCGACACCGAACCGGTCGTGACCGCTCCAGTCGCCCCGGTTGCCGACACCGAGACCGTGGTGTCCGACACGCCGCCTGCTCGCGAGCCCGCGCCAGCGGCTCCATCCGAAGACGTCGCCGCGGTTGCGGCCGCGCCGGCCACGCCGGTCGCCACGCCGGCCGAATCGACCGACGACGCCGCCCCGGCACAGGCACCCGCCGATGCACCTGCACAGGCGCCGGCCAAGGTGAAAGCGACACCTCCGCCCACACCGGCGGCGCCGGCGCGGCCGGCCGACCGGGAGCCGAGCGTCACCACCGAGCAACCGACGCCTGTCGTCGCCGAGCCGGCCGCTGCCGCGGCGGAGGCCGAAGCACCCGAGCCGGCGATCATCGAACGCGAGCTCGACCCGGCCTTCGCCGGGTCGGCACCGGCCGGCGCCTCGGAGCGCGGCGTGATCTCGAGCGGCCGACCGACACCCGGCGCGCCCCGTCCTCCCGCCGAAGCACCTCCGAGCCGCGAGGCGCCACGACCTGCTGCCCGCGCCGATCGGGCGACGGGCGATGTCCGCGCGCCCGCCGCGCGCACCGACCGACCGACGTCGCCGACGGGTCGCCCCGTCCCGCCGCCGCCCGGCCGGCCGCTCTCGCCGAGCGGGCGTCCGATTCCGCCGCCGCCTGGTCAGGCGCGCGCTCCGGGCAGTCGTCCGACGAGCGGACGCTCGAGCGGTCCTGGCGGCCCGACGACGAGCCCCGGTGGACGCACTGGCGGATACGCCGGCCGTCCCGGGGGTGGAAGCGCCCGTCCTGGCGGATACGCCGGCCCGAGTGGCGGACCCGGTGGTCGTCCGAGCGGTCCCGGTGGCGCCCCTGGTGGTCGTCCCGGTGGTCCGGGCGGTGGCCCCAGCGGTCCCGGTGGTCCCGGTGGCCGTCCGAGCGGGCAGCGGCGTCCGCCGCGCCGCAGTGGCCGTCGCCGTCGCCGTCGCGACCAGGACGAGCTGCAGCCGCAGTTCACCACGTACACGTCGAGCGACGCGCCCGTGCCCGAAGGCACGATCGTCATCGAACGCGGTGTGTCGGCCCAGGAGTTCGCCCCCAAGCTGAACCGCACCGCGGCCGACGTCGTGCGGTTCCTGCTCAACAACGGCGAGATGGTCACGGCGACGATGTCGCTGGCCGACGAGCAGATGGAGCTGTTCGCCCTCGAGGTCGGCGCCGAGCTGTTGCTCGTCGATCCCGGCCAGCAGCAGGAGATCGAGCTGCAGGCGATGTTCGACGACAGCGACGACGAGGACGAGGAAGCCCAAGCCCCTCGCCCGCCCGTCATCACCGTCATGGGCCACGTCGACCACGGCAAGACGACGGTGCTCGACAAGATCCGCTCGGCCAACGTCGTCGAGGGCGAGGCCGGCGGCATCACCCAGCACATCGGCGCCTACCAGGTCGACCGCGACGGGCACCGGCTCACGTTCATCGACACCCCGGGCCACGCCGCGTTCACGCAGATGCGCGCCCGCGGCGCGCAGGTCACCGACATCGTGGTCCTGGTCGTCGCCGCCGACGACGGCGTGATGCCGCAGACGATCGAGGCCATCAACCACGCGCGGGCCGCCGACGTGCCGATCATCGTGGCCGTCAACAAGATCGACAAGGACAACGCCGATCCGCAGCGGGTGCTGACGCAGCTCGCCGAGCACCAGCTCGTCCCCGAATCGTGGGGCGGCGACACGATCGTCGTCGAGATGTCAGCGCTCCAGAACTTCGGCGTCGACGATCTGCTCGACCAGCTCCTGGTGCTCGCCGAGCTCGAAGAGCTGACCGCGAACCCGACGGGTCGCGCCAAGGGCGTCGTCCTCGAGGCCAACCTCGACACCGGTCGCGGACCAGTGGCCACCGTGCTCGTCGACAAGGGCGAGCTCAACGTCGGCGACGCGATCGTCGCCGGCGCGGCCTGGGGTCGGGTGCGGGCCATGATCGACGAGGCCGGCGATCAGGTGAAGACCGCCGGACCGTCCACTCCGGTCCAGGTGCTCGGCCTGTCGAGCGTCCCGCGCGCTGGCGACGAGTTCCGGGCCGCTCCGGACGAGAAGATCGCCCGCACCGTCGCCGAGGCCCGCGAGCACCACCAGCGGGTCAAGGCCCAGCGCGGCGACGCTCGGGTGAAGAGCGGTGTCCGGCTCGAGGACATCTTCAAGCAGGTCCAGTCGGGCGAGACGGCCACGCTCAACGTCGTGCTCAAGGCCGACGTCCAGGGCTCGCTCGAAGCCGTCACCGAGAGCCTGCGCAAGCTCGAGCGCGAAGGTGTCGACCTGACGTTCGTGCACCGCGCGGTGGGTGGCATCACCGAGAACGACATCACGCTGGCGGCCACCACCAACGCGACGATCCTCGGGTTCAACGTCCGTCCCGACCGCAAGGCGCGGGAGGCCGCCGACACCGAAGGCGTCGAGATCCGCACCTACGAGATCATCTACAAGCTGCTCGAGGACATCGAGCAGGCGATGGTCGGCATGCTCGCGCCGGAGTACGAAGAGGTCGTCACGGGCGAGGCCGAGGTGCGCGAGATCTTCCGGGTCCCGCGGATCGGTGCGATCGCCGGTTGCTACGTGCTGTCGGGCGTCATCACGCGTGGGTCGAAGGTCCGCTTCCTGCGCGAGGGCACGGTGATCTGGAAGGGCGAGATCACGTCCCTCCGGCGCTTCAAGGAAGATGCCAGGGAGGTCCGCGAGGGCTTCGAGTGCGGCATCGGCCTGTCCGACTTCCAGGACCTCAAACCGGGCGACATCATCGAGACGTTCGACGAGCGCGAGATCGCGCGTACCTGACGCATCCACGACATGGCTGCTCGCGGACGCCGATCGTCAAGCCCACGCCCGAGCGGCGGACACCGGTATCCGCGCTCGGCGAGGGTCAGCGAGACGTTGCGTGAGATCATCGCCGACGAACTGGTGCGGATCGACGACGAACGGCTCGAGCTGGTCACCGTCACCCAGATCGAGGTCGACAACGAGCTCAACCGGGCGATCGTGTTCTACGACTCGCTCGCCGGTCCCGACGGCGACGGCGCGATCATCGACGCCCTCGGTGAGCACCGAGTGCGGCTGCAGGCGTCGATCGCCCGCCAGATCCGGGCCAAGAAGACGCCGATCCTCGTCTTCCGCCCCGACGACGTGATCCGCTCGGCGGAGCGCATCGAGGAGCTCCTCCGGCAGAGCCGCGAGTCCGAAGGCGTGTCGGATCCCGGTCCCGAGACCGGACCGGATCCCGGGTCGGCGTAGGCCGGCACAGGTCGGGACAGGTCCATGGGGCGGCGCAAACCCGCCACGACGCACGGTGTCACGGTCGTCGACAAGCCGGCCGGGATGACGAGCCACGACGTCGTCGGCCTGCTCCGACGGCGGTTCGGTGAGCGACAGATCGGTCACGCCGGCACCCTCGACCCCGACGCGACCGGAGTGCTCGTGGTCGGTGTCGGCATGGCGACGCGACTGTTGCGGTTCGTCACCGACTCTCGCAAGCGCTATGTCGGCGACGTCGTGCTCGGCACCGAGACGTCGACGCTCGACGCGGCGGGCGAGGTCACCGCTGTTCACGACATGACCGGGGTCGGCGTCGACGACGCCAGACGGGTCGTCGAGGAACACCTCACCGGCGACATCCTCCAGGTGCCGCCGATGGTGTCGGCACTCAGCGTCGGAGGCCGGCGGCTGCACGAACTGGCGCGTGAGGGCATCGAGGTGGAACGCGCACCGCGCCCGGTCACGGTGTTCAACTTCGAGGTGGCGGAGGGGTCGGCACCCGGCGTGCTGCGCATCGATGTCGAGAGCTCGTCGGGAACGTACATCCGCTCGCTGGCGGCCGATCTCGGTCGCCTCCTCGGCGGCGGCGCACATCTGCGCAACCTGCGACGCGTCGCGGTCGGGGCGTTCACGATCGACGACGCCGCCCCTCCCGACGTGAGCGCGCTGTTGCCGGTCGCGACCGCCGTGCGATCACTCGCGCGCGTCACGGTCGGCGACGACGTCGCCAAACTGGTGGCCAACGGACGGGTGCTCGAGGCGTGGCCGGGCGACGGACCGTGGGCGGTGTTCGATGACCACGACACGTTGCTCGCGGTCTACGAGCCGTACCGCGAGGGCGAGGCCAAGCCGTCCGTCGTGCTCCCGACACTGGCTGCCGGGTAGCGTCGCCGCCGTGCGCGTCATCACCGATCTGACCGAGCCCGTGTGGCCCGGCGAACGATCCGTGATCACGATCGGCGCCTACGACGGGGTGCATCTCGGCCATCAGGCCGTGATCCGCCACGTCCGCCAGGTCGCCGCCGACGATGGGGCGCACTCGGCCGTGCTCACGTTCGACCGCCACCCGGCCACGATCGTGCGGCCCGAGTCGGCGCCCCAGATCCTGACCGATCCCGAGCAGCGCCTCGAGCTCCTCGCCCAGACCGGGATCGAGGCAACCATCGTGCTGACGTTCGATCAACGACAGTCGGAGGAGCCGCCGAGCGAGTTCGTGGAGCGGGTGTTCGTCAACGGGTTGGCGACGACGGCCGTCGTCGTGGGCGAGGACTTCCACTTCGGTCGCAATCGCGAGGGCAACGTGGCGCTGTTGCGCGACCTCGGACACCGCTTCGACTTCGAGGTCGTGCCGCTCGAGCTGGTCGAGCGCGACGACGGCGTCGACGAGCCCGTCAGCAGCACCGCGATCCGGCGTGCGCTGGCCGGCGGCGACGTCGAGCTCGCAGCCACCATGCTCGGCCGACCGTACGAGGTGCGCGGCAAGGTCGTCATGGGTGACCAGCGCGGCCGGCTGCTCGGTGTCCCGACGGCGAACGTCGAGGTGCCGAATCAGGTCTGCTTGCCGGCCGACGGTGTGTACGCCGGCTGGTACGAGCGCCCCGACGGCGAGATCCACCCCTGCGCGATCAACCTGGGGCGCCGCCCGACGTTCTACGAACATGCCGACCACTCGTTGCTCGAGGCGCATCTGCTCGACTTCGACGGCGACCTCTACGGCGAGCGCGCCGAGGTCCGCTTCGCGCACTTCCTGCGCAGCGAGCGCAAGTTCTCCGGCATCGACGCGTTGGCGGCCCAGCTCAAACACGACATCGAGCACGCCCGCGACCTGATGACCGGCGGATGATCGACGAGATCATCGGGTCGTCACTGGCCGGGGAAGATGATCGATCCGTCGTCTGCGTAGATCGACTCGAGGATCGACGCGTCGATCGAGTCCTCCGCCTGTGGCGTCTCACCGTCGCCGAACAAGCCGACGCCGGCGTACGTGTCGAGCTCCGTCTGTAGGACCACCGGGTCGGGGACACCGATCGGGGTGCCGTCGGGTGTCGTGTCGACGATCAGCTTCGACTCCGTCTCCCAGCGGAACTTCTCACCCTCCGGCGACAGGAAGTTCGGGTTGCCGTTGCCGTTGATCAGATCGATGGCGATCGCGCTCGCCGCCGCCGGATCGGCGATGGCGTCGGCCAGACCGGCCATCGCCGCCCGCATGAAGTCCTGCGCCGCCGACGGGTGTTCGGTGAGGAACGTCCGGTTCGTGTAGAGCACGCCGAACGACCCCGGCACGTCGTACTCGGTCGGGTCGAACAGGTCGAAGTCGATGCCGGCCCGCTCGAGCTGGCCCGGTTCGTTGCTCTTGTAGCCCGGGAACCCGACGATCGAGGGGATCGCGATGTGGACCGTCGGGTCGAACCCTTCCACCGGGACAGTGTCGTAGTCGTCGCCCTCGACCAGTCCGACGCCGGCGAGCATCGCCGCGATCGACGGCGGCAACTTGCCCTTCACACCGATCGTGGTGCCGCTGAGATCCTCGAGGGTCGCGGCCTCACCCGGCTTGACGATCAGACCGTCGATCGCCGTGCGGCCTTCCACCGCCAAGGCGACGAAGTCGGCCTCGTTGGCGATCGCAAACGTGACGATCTCGCTGAACGAGCCGCCCGAGGAGAACTGGGCGTCGTTGGCCGCGATCAGCGGGTAGTTGGCGGTCGAGAAGCTGGCCTGGATGTCGACGTCGAGGCACACCTCGTCGAAGTAGCCGCGTTCTTCGGCGACGAGGACCTCGACGATGGAGGCGGCGGCTGCGAAGTCGAAGCTCGACAGATAGGTGATGGTGCCGGCGGCCTTGTTGGCCTCGCACCGTTCGTCGGGGAACGGTTCTGCGCTCTCGACGTCGGGGACGTCGCCACCGCCGCCGCCGTTGTCGGAATCGTCTCCACAGGAGGTGACGGTGAGCGCCAGCCCCGCAAGTGTGACGACGGCAAGGGCAGAGATCGGACGCTGGTGTCGGGACACGGTGATGCTCCTTGATGTTGGGGGTGCGGTTGGTTCAGTTGGATCTGCCAGCGCACGACCGACCGGAGCGGGAGCAAGAAGGTACGCCCCGGTCGTGAACATCGAGCGTCAGCGATGCTACCGACGACGGGGTCAGCGCTGCGACACGTGCCACCCGAGCAGGGTCCGCTCGAGCAGTGTCACCAACGAGAGACCGATCACCCCGAGCATCGCCGTGCACAGGATCGCGGCCCACAGCAGGTTGCCGTTGTTGAAACTGATGGCCCGCGCGCCGACCCAGCCGAGACCTTCCGAGCTGAGCGAACCGCCTTCGGTGAAGTATGCGGCGGCGAGTCCGAGGCCGACATTGAAGCGCGCCGCCGTGAACAGCGACGGGAGCGCACTCGGGAGACGCAGTCGCCACAGCACCTCCCACCGTGACGCCTCGACGCTGGCGAGGAGCTCGCGCGCCGATGGGTCCGCCGATCGGAGCCCGGCGACGGTCGCGAACGTGAACGCAGGGAACGACACGAACGCCACCATGAACAGGATCGGTGGTGTGCCGCGTCCGAGCCACAGGACCACCGAGTTGATGTAGGCCACCCATGGCGTGACCAGGATCAGCGTGAGCACCGGCGCGCTGGCGTGCTCGAGGAACCGCGACGTCGCCAGCACGGCGCCGACGATCAGGGCGCACACGAGCGCGATGAGGATCCCGATGAGCGCGTGCCATCCGGTCGTCAGCGTGTGCTCGAGGAAGAACCGTGGCTCGTCCAACAGCTCGGGAACGATCTTCGACGGCGCTCTCAGCACGAACGGCCTGACATCGAGGATCCGAACCAGCGCCTCCCACGCGATCACGAACACGAGGAGCCCGACGACGCCGGCGCCGACGAGCCGGAAGCTCTCGGCGCGTCCGCGGCGGCCTGCGCTTCGTGTGCTCATCGCGCTGTCGCACTCCGTCCGGCACCCTCGTGGAGCAGCGCCCGGAGCTTGGTCTCGTGGACGAAGAACTGGGCGTCGTCCTCGATCGCGGGGAGGCGCGGGCGGGGCAGATCGATCGGCACCGTGCCGACGACTCGACCCGGACGCGCCGACAGGACCACGACCCGATCGGAGAGGAACACCGCCTCGGCGATGGAGTGGGTGACGAACAGCACGGCCGCGCCGGTCTGCTCGCACAGCTGTCCGAGCAGGTGACGCATGTCGGCCCTGGTGATCTCGTCGAGCGCCGCGAACGGCTCGTCCATCAGCAGGATCGGGCTCCCCAACGCGAACGCCCGAACGAGCGCGACGCGCTGCTGCATGCCGCCCGAGAGCTCGTGCGGGCGGGCCTCCAGGAAGTCGCCGAGGCCCACTTGGCGGAGCAGGTCGACATGGTTCGGTGGTCGGGTGGAGTCCGGGGTGGGGGTCGGGTTGGCCCGGCGATTGACGTCGAGCAGCAGGCGGGCGTTGGCCTCGACGGTGCGCCATGGCAGCAGCGCCGGGGTCTGCGGGACGAAGCCGATCATCTTCGTCGCCCGGGCGCGGCTCGGGGTGGTGTCGCCGATGGTGATCGACCCGGCGCTCGGCGGCTCGAGCCCGGCCACCATCCGCAGCAGCGTCGTCTTGCCGCAGCCGCTCGGACCGAGCAGGGTGACGACCTCACCCGCCCCGACCTCGAGGTCGGTCGGCGCGAGCACGTCGAGATCGCCGAACGACTTGGCGACGTGTTCGAGCCGGATGACGGCGGTCACGCGGCTCCGAGACGGGGCTCGAGCAGGCGCTCGACGTGTTTCGCCAGCACGTCCATCTCGATGTTGACCGGTGCGCCGGCCGCCTTGTGGCCGAGCGTCGTGACGGCCGCCGTGTGGGGGATCACCGCGACCCGAAACGTGTCGTCGACGAGATCGAAGGCGGTGAGGCTGATGCCGTCGACCGTGACCGATCCCTTCTCGACGAGGTAGCGGTGGAGGTCGATCGGGATGCGGACGCGCAGGTCGGGCGCTGGATCGACGATCTCACCGACGGCGTCGACGTGGCCGAGCACGAGGTGTCCGCCGAGGCGGTCGCCGAGCGCCATCGGCCGCTCGAGGTTGACGACATCTCCCGCCACGAGGCCACCGGTCACCGTGCGGGCGAGCGTCTCGCGGCTGACGTCGGTCGCCCACCACCCATCGCCGATGTCGACGACGGTGAGGCAGCAGCCGTTCACCGCGATCGAGGCGCCGATCACGGCATCGTCGAGCACGGTCGTGGCGCCGATCACCAGGCGGGCCGTCGCGTCGGCGCCTTCCCCGATCGGGGAAACCTCGCGGACGGTGCCCAACTCCTCCACGATTCCCGTGAACACGCCGGGATCGTACCGGTTGTGATCGTCGGCGGACCGGCCCTAGCCTTGCCAGGTCCGTCTTGGCCGGTGTCCCCCGGGGCATTGTGCTCGGACGTGATGCGAACGCTGCGTGGACGCAGCGGCGCGACCTCCGTCCCCGGAAGGCAGACAGCATGGCGTTGACGCCGAAGAACGAGACCATCGAGAAGCACCAGACGCACGAGGGCGACACCGGTTCGCCCGAGGTCCAGATCGCGTTGCTCACCGAGCGCATCACGCACCTCACCGAGCATCTCAAGTTCCACAAGAAGGACCACCACAGCCGCCGTGGGTTGCTGATGCTGGTCGGCCGCCGCCGGCGGATGCTCGACTACGTGCGCCAGATCGACGTCGAGCGCTACCGCAAGATCATCGCCGACCTCGGCCTCCGCCGCTAACCGCCGGCGCCGCTCCGGGTCACGCCCCGGCCTCCACTGCGGTGCGCTTTTTCGGACAGAACGAAACAACGCGCCGACGTCGGTGCACGAATTCGGACTGTCCGGATCTGGGGACGCCGGCTGGCGCGGCAACTCTGACTGACTTTGTCGAACTTTGTTAAAGTGACGGCATGTCGGTTGAACAGTACGACCCGGTGGCCAACCCGTACGCGCCGGGTGCAGGCACACCGCCGCCGACCCTCGTCGGTCGGGATGCGCTGATCGAGAGCGCCGAGATCAGCCTGCGCCGGCTGATCGCCAAGCGCAGCACGCAGCACCTGATGCTCACCGGGCTGCGGGGCGTCGGCAAGACGGTCCTCCTCGGGACGCTCTCGGCGGTTGCCGAGCACGTCGGGTTCCGCGTCATCCGGCACGAGGCGGTGGGAGGCGACGACACCGTTGCGTCGCTCTTGCGTCAGTCGCGCCGGATCCTCGACGACCTCGAGCCCGGGCCCCGGGTCGCCCGCGCGTTCCGGTCGATCGACTCGGTCTCGCTGACGATCGCGGGCACCGGCGTCAAGCTCGACAAGGCGCGTCGAGGCGCCGACCGGGAAGCGCTCGCCGACGTCATCGCCGACCTCGCCACGGCGGCGGGGGAGGAGGGCCTCGGCATCATGCTCGCCATCGACGAGGCGCACATGGTCGACGACCACGATCTGCGCCGGATCCTGGCGGGCGTCCACCGGTGCGGTCAGGACGGCCTCCCGCTGTGGTGCCTGCTCGCCGGCCTGCCGAACCTCGTCGGCGAGATCGCCAAGGCGGCGACGTACGCCGAGCGGATGTTCACCGTCGGTGACCTGGGCCCGCTCAGCCCGTCCCAGGTGGTCGACGCGGTGCGGATCCCGGCCGAGATGATCGGCGTCACGTGGTCGGACGCGGCCACCGAGGAGATCGTCGACCGTTCCGACGGGTTCCCGTTCTTCGTCCAGATCTGGGCGTACCACACGTGGAACGCGGCCACCGACGATCCGATCTCGCTCGACGACGTGCGCCGCGCCGCGCCGGCGGTCGACCACACGCTCGACGCGTCGTTCTTCGCCGCCCGCATCGCCCGCATCCCGTCGTCGGAGGTGGCGTACGTGCAGGCGTTGGCGTCGCTCGGGCCCGGTCCACACCGCTCGGGTGACGTGGCGACGGCGGCCGGCAAGTCGACACCGGCGGTCGCCGCCTTCCGTGAACGGTTGATCACCGAGGGGGTGATCTACGCGCCGCGGTACGGCTGGGTGGAGTTCGCGATCCCCCATTTCGACGAGTACGTGCGCCGGGCGCTGCCGCGCGGAGGATGAGATGGCGGATGAGAGGCGGATGACGTCCGGGCGACGGATGGTGACCGTCGGTGGCCGGCATGTGACCGGTGCGGGCCGCGAACCGGTAGCCTGATGTTCGGAGTGCGGATCGTCCGTTGCTCCACCAGAACCGAGCGGCCAGCCGTCGGTTACCGGTTGCCCATCCCGTGGCCGTGAAAATGCGCGGTACGACGGGGTTGCCAACTGGGAACCGGCCCGGCCGCTCCAGATCGACCCGGCGACTGAAAAACCCGAGGTCGGAAAGGAGCCATTCGTGGCTGATCCCATTCGCGTCTCGGGTGCCGTTTCCGGTACCGACAAGACGCTCACCTTCGAGACCGGCAAGCTCGCCCAGCAGAGTCAGGGCGCTGTGGTTGCCAGCATCGGAGGCACGACGGTGCTGACCACCGCCAATGCCGCACGCGACGTACGTCCGGGGACGGATTTCTTCCCCCTGACGGTCGACGTCGAAGAGCGTGCCTACGCGGCCGGCAAGATCCCCGGTTCGTTCTTCCGCCGTGAAGGTCGTCCGACCGAGGACGCCGTCCTCACCTGCCGGCTGACCGACCGGCCGTTGCGCCCGTCGTTCCCCAAGGACTTCCGCAACGAGACCCAGGTCGTCACCACCGTGATCGGCGCCGACCAGGAGAACCCGCACGACGTGCTGTCGATCAACGCCGCCTCGGCCGCGTTGATGATCAGCGGCATCCCGTTCGATGGGCCGATCGGTTCGGTCCGCATCGCCTACAGCACCGACGCTGAGTGGATCCCGTACCCGACCTACGCCGAGGCCGAGGCGAGCGTGTTCGAGCTCGTCGTCGCCGGTCGTCAGCTCGACAGCGGCGACATCGCGATCATGATGGTCGAAGCCGGCGGTACCGAGAAGAGCTTCTCGTACTACGCCGAGGGCGCCCGCAAGGTCGACGAGGAAGTGCTCGCCGATGGGCTCGAGGCCTGCAAGGTGTGGATCAAGGAATCGATCGCCCTGCAGCGCCAGCTCGTCGCCAGCGTGATCGCCACGCGTGGGCCGATCGTCCCGCTCACCTACACGCCGCAGGTCGACTACGGCACCGACGTGTTCGACGCGGTCGAGAAGCTGGGCACGACGAAGCTCGCCAAGGCCATCACGATCTCGGCCAAGGCCGATCGCAACGCCGCCACCGACGAGGTCACGACCGAGGTCCTGGCCGAGCTCTGCGGAACCAGCGAGGCGCCAGGCGAGCTCGCCGGTCGCGAGAAGGAAGTCAAAGAGGCCGTCCGCTCGCTCACCAAGAAGCTCGTCCGCCGCCGGATCGTCGACGAGGGTGCCCGCATCGACGGGCGTGGCCCGACCGACCTGCGCCCGGTATCGGCCGAGGTCGGCGTGCTGCCGACGGCACACGGCTCGGGTCTGTTCCAGCGCGGCGAGACGCAGGTGATGACCGTCGCCACGCTCGCCATGCCGCGCATGAACCAGCTGCTCGACACGCTCTCACCGGAGACGACGAAGCGGTACATGCACCACTACAACATGCCGCCGTGGGCCAACGGCGAGACCGGCCGCGTCGGCTCACCCAAGCGCCGCGAGATCGGCCACGGTGCGCTCGCCGCCCGGGCCGTGCTCCCCACGGTGCCGAGCCAGGAAGACTTCGCCTACACGTTGCGCCTCGTCAGTGAGGTCCTCGCCTCGAACGGCTCGACCTCGATGGCCTCGGTGTGCGCATCGAGCCTGGCGTTGATGGACGCCGGCGTGCAGGTCACCGCCCCGGTGGCCGGCATCGCGATGGGTCTCGTCTTCGACGGAGGCAAGTACACGACGCTGACCGACATCCTCGGAGCCGAGGATGCGTACGGCGACATGGACTTCAAGGTCGCCGGCACCGCCGACGCGGTCACCGCGTTGCAGCTCGACACCAAGATCGACGGCATCCCCGCCGACGTCCTGTCGGCCGCCCTGCAGCAGGCCAAGGACGCCCGCCTCAAGATCCTCGACGTCATGAACGCCACCCTCGCGGCACCCCGCGCCGAGGTTGCGGCCACGGCGCCGAAGATCGTGTCGATCACGATCCCGATCGACAAGGTCGGCGAGGTCATCGGGCCCAAGGGCAAGGTCATCAACACGATCCAGACCGAGACCGGCGCCGACATCAGCGTCGACGACGACGGTGCCGTCGGCATCGTCACCATCGGTGCCGTCGAGGCGTGGCGGATGGAAGCGGCCAAGGCCGCGATCCTCGCCATCGTCGACCCGCCGAAGGCCGAGCTCGGCAAGATCTACACCGGGCGGGTGGTCAACATCACCAAGTTCGGTGCGTTCGTCAACATCCTTCCCGGCCGCGACGGGCTGGTGCACATCTCCAAGCTCGGCCGTGGCAAGCGGATCAACGCCGTCGAGGACGTCCTGTCGCTCGGCGACGAGATCGAGGTCAGGGTCGAGGAGATCGACGACCGCGGCAAGGTCAGCCTCGTTCCGGCCGGCGATCTGGCCGACGGCGATGGCGGATCCGATCGTGGTGCGGCATCCGATGGTGGTGCCGCTCCCGAGCGTGCCGACCGCAGTCCCGCATCCACAGGGCCTGCGTCCGCATCGGCTGCTCCCCGGTCGAACGGTGACGACATCGTGACGGTGAACTTCGAAGATTCCTTCGACGCCGAGCTGCGCACCGAACACGGTGATCTCGGGCCGGCGAGCGTCCGTCGCGAGCCTGACCGTGACGACAGCGCCGGCGCCGATCGGCGCGGCGGGCGTCGCCGCCACCGCTGATCCAACCCTTCAACATGTCCGCCCCTCGCGCACGTCTTTGTCCGATGTGCGAGGGGACGGACATCGAAGACGACACCGCGCGGTGGCTGAGTGGCGACCCCGACCGCGATTTCTCGATGAGCCGGTGTGCGACATGCGCCACCGTGTTCGTCGATCCGGTGCCGTCCGCGGAGGTGCTCGACGCCGCGTATCCGGACGACTTCTACGGGCGACGCCGCTCCGACACCGAGCGGATCGAGGAGTGGTTCCTGTCCCGGCGGTTACGCCTGTGCGGACCAGTAGCCGGCCACAGCGTGCTCGACGTCGGGAGCGGCGACGGCAAGTTCCTCCGCCGCGCCCTCGCGGCCGGCGCGAGTCGGGTCACCGGCATCGAACCGTCGGCGAACGGCCGCCAGCTCGCGGCCGGCGCATCGGTGCCCAGTCTCGCCGACGTCGGCGATCTCGATCCCGACGATCGCTACGACCTGGTGACGTTGTGGCAGGTGTTCGAACACGTCGCCGACCCACGACGGCTCGGCGAGGCGCTGGTCGACCGGCTCGTGCCGGGCGGCCGGCTGCTGCTGTCGCTCCCCAACGTCGAGAGCTTCGAGGCGGAGCGGTTCGGCGGCGATTGGTTCCATTTCGACGTGCCGCGTCACCTCGTGTTCCCGCCGTCGCGTACCCTGCGCACGGTGTTCGAGGAGTTGGGCGTGCGCCACGTCGAGACGGTGCCCTTCTCGGCCGAGTACGGGCCGTACGGCCTGATGCAGAGCGTGCTCAACCGGATCGGCACCCGCCACAACGCCCTGTACCACCGGCTCAAGCGCAAGCAGCCGTTGTCCGCCTATGACGGTCGCGGCAAGGCCGAGGTCGTCCTCGGGCTCGTCGCACTTCCGGTTCTCGGCACGGCGAGCGTGCTCGGCTCGGCCGCGCTCGCCCGTCGGGGGCGGGCCGGGACGTACACCGCGATCTTCGAACGGCCGGCCGCGTGACGGTGCGCCGGTGAGCGAGCGGATCGACCGCCTCGAGAGCGGTCTCACGGTCGGGATCGAAGAGATGCCGTGGACGCGCACGGTGTCGATCGGCGTGTATGTCGGCGTCGGGGCGCGCGACGAGTCGGCCGAGCAGTCGGGTGTGAGCCACTTCCTCGAGCATCTCCTGTTCAAGGGCACCGCTGACCGCTCGGCGCAGGAGATCTCGCGGGCCGTCGACCGCGTCGGTGGCGACATCAACGCGTTCACGTCGAAGGAGTACACGGCGTTCTTCTGCCGGCTCCCGGCCCGCTATGCCGTCGAGGGCATCGAGTTGCTCGGCGACGTGCTGACATCGCCCTCGATTCGCGACGGCGACGTCGAGAGCGAACGCCAGGTGATCCTCGAGGAACTGGCGATGGACGACGACTCGCCCGACGACGTGGTGCACCGCGAGTTCGCCCGGCAGGTCTTCGAAGGACACCCGTTGGGGCGCGACACCGCCGGCGAGCGGTCGACGGTCGAGTCGCTCACCGCCGACGAGGTCCGGCGCTTCCACGCCGAGCACTACCGAGCCGGCAACACCGTGGTCGCTGTCGCCGGCGCGGTGGGCACCGCCGAGATCCGCCGCGCCGTCGACCGGGCGTTCGGGGCGTTCCCGTCCGGCGATGGCACCATCCCGCGCGGCGCCGTGCGCGATCGGCCCTGACACGACGATCCCCGACGACACCGAGCAGGTGCACCTGATCGTGGGTGGCCGTGCGCTGAAGCGGCTCGACCCGGACCGAGAGGTGCTCGACGTCGTCGACCACGTGCTCGGTGGTGGATTGTCGAGCCGGTTGTTCGACGAGATCCGCGAACGTCGCGGTCTCGCCTACAGCGTGTTCTCGGGCACTGCGTCGTACTCCGACTCCGGCGCGTGGTCGATCTACGCCGGGACGATGCCACGGCACGCGGCGACGGTGCGTTCGCTGATCGACGAGGAGCTGGCCCGCCTCGTCGCCGGTGGCATCACCGACGACGAGTTGGCGATCGCCAAGGGCTTCCTGACCGGGTCGTACGAGATGAGCCTCGAGGATTCGGGGGCTCGCATGGCCCGCATCGGAGGGATGCTCGTGACGATGGGTGAGGTCCGATCGGTCGAGGATCAACTCGCGCGGTGGGAGGCGGTGACGCACGACGACGTGCGTCGGGTCATCGCCAGGGTGTACGCGGCGAGGCCGCCGCTGACGGTCGCGCTCGGACCCGACTACCGTCGCTGACATGGCGATCAGGGTCGGCGTCAACGGCGCAGGTGGGCGGATGGGATCGGGCGTGTGCCACGCGGTGGCCATCGATCCCGACCTCGAGCTCGTGGCGGCCGTCGATCCGAACAGAACCGGCACCGAGATCGCGGCCAGCACCGACGGCGGGATCGTCACGATCGGCGGCGAGCTCAGGGCGTTCGCCGACGCGGCGTGCGACGTCGTCGTGGACTTCACCGTCGCCGCCGCCGCCAGAGTGACGTTGCCGTGGCTGGCGATGCATGGTGTGCATGCCGTCGTCGGCACCACCGGGTTCGACGATGGCGACGTCGACGCCTTTCGTCACGCGTTCGGCGACGGACCGGCGCACTGCCTGATCGCGCCGAACTTCGCCGTCTCGGCGGTGTTGATGATGCGCTTCGCCGAGATGGCCGCACCGTTCTTCGAGTCGGCGGAGGTCATCGAGCTGCACCACGACGGGAAGGTCGACGCTCCCTCGGGCACCGCCGTGCGGACCGCCGAGCGGATGGCCGCGGCGTCGGAGGAGTGGGCGGCCGACCCGACCGAGCGCGAGGTCTACCCCGGTGCGCGCGGCGGGCTCGGCCCGGCCGGCATCCGAGTCCACGCGGTGCGGATGCGTGGGATGGTGGCGCACCAGGAAGTCATCCTCGGCACCCTCGGTCAGACGTTGACGATCCGCCAGGACAGCTTCGACCGCGACAGCTTCATGCCGGGCGTGATCCTCGCCTGCAAGCGCATCGCCGACCACCCCGGCGTGACGCTCGGCCTCGACCCCCTCCTCGGCCTGTAGGCCGTACCGATCTGGCCGTCGACGTCAGACGCTGACTCTCGCGAACGCCGGCGGGACGGGGAAGCCGCCGACGGCCTGTTCGAACGCATGCGCCGCACGGAGGCAGGTGGCGTCGTCGAAGTGCGCTCCGACGATCATCAAGCCGACCGGCAGGCCGTCGACGAGACCGGCGGGCACGGATGTCGCGGGGTGCCCCGTCACGTCGAACGGCGCCGTGTTGGCGATCATCTCCAGTGACCGGGCGAGGTACTCCTCGCGTGGTGCGTCCGGGCCGGGGATGGTGGTCGCCGTCAGCGGCAGGGTCGGCATCACGAGCACGTCGTGGTCGGCGAGGGCATCGTCGTAGGCGCGGCGCAACTCGAAGGTCAGGTTGCGCGCCATCGCGTAGTGCTGCCCGTAGGCAGTGTCGATGGCGTGGCGTCCTGCCATGACGACCAGCTTGACCGTCTCGGAGAACCGCGCCGCCCGTTCCCGCCACTGCCGCCCGTAGAACGCGATCAGTTCCGGGTCGTACAGCCCCTGGTAGTTCATGCCGTACGCGTTGCCGTCGACCATCTGCGCAGTGGCGCCCTCGGTCGCGATCACGTTCCACACGTGCATCGCGTCGCGGTGCCACGGCACGGACACGTCGGTGACGGTGGCGCCGAGTTGACGGAGCCGCTCGATGCCCGCCTTCACCGCGTCGTCGACACCCGGCATCGACACGTCGGGGATGCCGAACCCTTCGGTGACGACGCCGATCCGCAGTCCGTCGATCGACCCGTCGAGCGCGGCGACGTAGTCGGCGCCAGCGACCCCGGTCGGCTGGCGGGGGTCGAGCCCGTCGGATCCGGCCAACACGCCGAGCATCAGCGCGGCGTCGGCCACGGTGCGGGTGATCGGACCGAGGTGATCCAGTGTCAGCTCGATCGGGAACGCCCCGGTGTAGGGGACGAGGCCGTGGGTCGGCTTGTGCCCGACCGTGCCGCTGTACGCGCTCGGGATGCGCACCGAGCCGCCCTGGTCGCCGCCGACGGCAAGATCGACGGCGCCGGCGGCGACGAGCGCCGCACTGCCGCTCGACGAACCGCCGGCGGAGCGGGTCGGGTCCCACGGGTTACGCACCGGACCGGTGCGCGACGTGTGGCTGCCGCCCGAGAAGCAGAGGTCCTCACACACCGCCTTGCCGACGATCGTGGCCCCGGCGCCGAGCAGGCGGGTGACGACGGTGGCGTCACGCGTTGGGACGAAGCCCTCGAGGGTTTCCGACCCGTTCATCATCGGCACGCCGGCGACCATGATGTTGTCCTTGATCGCGACCGTGCGGCCGGACAGTGGGCCGTCGTCGGTCTCGTGGATCGCCGTCGTCACGTACCAGGCGCCGAGCGGGTTGTCGGCATCGGCCGGACGGGACCACGGGCGGTCGGCCGGCGGCGCCGGCGCCGTGCGGTCGTACAGCTCCTCGACGGCCGTCCACGAGTCGAGCAGGCCAGTGGCGAACGGGGCGAACGCGGTGATGTCGGCGGCGCTCAGGCCGAGCCCGTAGCGTTCGGCGACGGCGGCCAGGTCGGCCTCGTCGGGCGGACGGATGGTCATGGTGGACCTCCTCGCAATTGGTGGCGTGATGGGTCGAACGTACGCCGAGGCGTCCCGGAGCGTCAACGCCCCCCGAGCGTGTCGGCGCTGATCGCGGCTGGAATGATGTGGCCATGCTCGATCATCTTGGAATCCAATGCGCCGACATGTCAGTGAGCAGCGCGTTCTACGACGCCGTGCTCGAGCCGCTCGGGGCGAGTCGACTCATGGACTTCGGGGTCGCCATCGGGTACGGCGTCCCGCCGGAACCCGACTTCTGGATCGGCGAGCTCAACTCCGGGGACGGATTCCGTGAGTCTCACATCGCGTTCAAAGCCGCCGACCGCGCTTCTGTTCGTGCCTTCTTCGACGCCGCGGTGACGGCAGGTGCCGAAGTGCTGCACGAACCGCGCGTGTGGCCCGAGTACCACGCCGACTACTACGGCGCGTTCGTGCGCGACCCGGACGGCAACAATGTCGAGGCCGTCTGCCACAAGCCCGAGTCGACCTGAGCCATCCGAACGACCGTCGCTGGTCGGCCAAGTCGTTCTGGGCTGCCATTCCTTTCGGCACCCGCAAGCATCAGCAGCCCAGAACGGGATCTGGCCGGCAGTGGCGAGCCGGGCGGGCGGGTCAGAGGGCGGCGAGGGCGGCGTCGTAGTCGGGTTCTTTGGCGATCTCGGGGACGAGCTCGGTGTAGACCACGTTGCCCGACTCGTCGACGACGACGACGGCCCTGGCGAACAGGCCGCTCAGCTTGCCGTCGGCGAGCGTCACTCCGAAGTCGGTGCCGAAATCGCTGCGGAACGCCGACGCGGTGACCACGTTCGACAAACCCTCGCTGCCGCAGAAGCGGGCCTGGGCGAAGGGCAGGTCCTTCGAGATGCACACCACGACGGCGTCGTCGCGGTCAGCGACGGCCGCGTTGAACGCGCGGACGCTCGCCGCGCAGGTCGGTGTGTCGACGCTCGGGAAGATGTTGAGCACGACCTTCTTGCCGCCGAACGAGTCGGGCGTGACATCGGAGAGGTCGGCGCCGGCGAGCGTGTACGAAGGAGCTGCGCTCCCCACCGCTGGGAGCTCACCGACGGTGTTGACGGGGTTGCCCCCCAGGGTTACTTGAGCCATGGCACTCGTTGTATCAGGCCAGCGCCCGTCCGAGCGATGCGGCCACACGTGCGGTCGATGATTCGGGCGATCGGGCGTATCAGCGGGCCGCGCCGCGGCGGAGGTTGCGCATGTTGACGAGCACGACGAACAGGATCGAGAGCCCGACCGCCCACCACTGGTAGCGCTGCAGCCATCCGAGGAAGTCGACCAGCTGCTCCTCGAACGTGCGGGCGAGCCACCACATCAGCGTCAGGCGACCAGCGATGCCGATCGCCAGCAGCGCTGCCAACTTGGCCGGCCCCGTGCGGTGGACCCCGCTGATGACGGCGACGATGTTGCTGCCGGCGAAGAACGGGATCAGCACCCACTGCGCCCGCTCGAACCCACGTTGGAAGGCTTCGAGCGATTCCGGAGCAACACCCAGGTAGCGCGTGAACCAGTTGAGCGCCTGGCCGCGGTAGGCGCGACCGATCAGATGGCACACGACGAAGGCCGCTGAGAGGCGCAGCGTGGCGATGACCACATACGAGACGAGCGAGATGCCGGCGGCGAGCGTCAGCGCGAGATAGCGGTTGCGCGACGACAGCATCAGCAGGCCTTCAGGGTTGGTCTCGACCCAGCGTGCCCAGACTGCGCTCGCCACGTTGCTGCACACGACGAGGGCGACGAACGCGACCAACGCGAGGGGTCCCCATCGTGGCGTCCGCGTGGCGGACGGGTCGGCGACCGTGGCTTCCACGGGGGATGACCGTACCGGCTGTACCCGCCGATGGTGCCAGCGTCATGGCGTCACGTCGTATCGTCGGGTCGATCGCCGAACCCCGGATCGCCACGGACCGGTTCGCCACGGACCGGTTCGCCGAGCTCGCCGAGCTCGCCGCATCGGTCGAGCGCGATCCGGCGGCCGTTGCCGTCGCCGCGACCGCCATCGCCGATCGATGTCGGTCGGAGGGCGACCACCTCGGCGTCAGCCGCGCGCTGGCGATCCTGGGTCGCGCCCGACGCCTGCTCGGCGAGATCGATCTCGCTGGATCGGCGCTCCATGCGGCGATCGCCGCAGCCCAGCAGGTCGGCGACGCCGAGGCCGAGGCCGACGCCCACCTCGCGCTCGCCGGTGTCCTGGCTCTCGGATCGACGATGGCCGCCGCGTTCGCCCACCTCGACGACGTCGAACGCCTCGGCTCGGAATCGATGCAGGAAGCCGCCCGCTTGCAGCGCGCCGTGTTGTGCGCACGGTCGGGACGCGTCGACGAGGCGCTCGAGATGTTCGCCGCCGCGATCCCGCGCCTGCGCCAACGGGACGCCAAGATCGACCTCGCACGTGTGCTCGCCAATCGGGGCGGGATCTACGTCCGCCGGGGTGAACTGCGCCTTGCCGTCGCCGATTTCGACGAGGCGTACAACCTGTTCTCGGACGCCGGTCAGGAGTTCGTCGCGCTCCAGGTGCGCCACAACCTGGGTTGGGCGGCGGCGAACCTCGGACAGTTGCCCGCAGGCGCTGTCGATCCTCGACGAGAACTGCCAGGCGTTCCTGCGGCTCGGCCACGACGCGTCGCTGCCGCTCGTGTCGCGGGCCGAGGTGATGCTGTCGGCCGGCCTGTCGGCGGACGCGCTGGAACTGGCCGACGAAGCCTTGCGCCGGCTCGGCGCCGAGGGCGATCGGGCGACGACGGCCGAGGCGTGGCTGCTGCGCGCCCAGGCGGCGCGACTCGAGGGCGACCCGACCGGGGCCTCCGAAGCGGCGGAAATGGCGCGCGCGGCCTTCGCCGAGATGGGTTCGGTCGGCCGTCAGCGGGCCGCCGAGCTCGAGGTGATGCAGGCCCGGCGGGCGATCGACGCCCGCCAACTCGGGATGTCGGAGCTGCTCCGTCTGGAGGCCCTCGCCGGCGAGCTGGCGGCAGTCGGCAACGCCAGCGGTGAGGTTGCCGCCCTGTCACTTGCCACGGCGGTCGCCACCGATCTCCACCAGACCGATGTCGCCAGGCGGTGTGCCGCAGCCGCGTCGGCGCGTGCCGAGCAGGTCGGCATGCTCGAGACGCGCCTGCATGCGCGCTACGCGTCGGCGATGGCCGCATGGGCGGTCGGCGACGTCGCCGCGGCGCGGCGCCACCTCGTCGCCGCGTTCGAAGCGCTCGAACGCGACCGTGTGACGCTCGGTGCCTCGGACGCCAGGGCCGCCATCGAGGTGCACGCCCGCGACGTGGTCGACCTGGCGATGCGGGTCGCGCTCGATGACCCGCGTCCGTGGAACCTGCTCACGTGGATGGAGCGGGCGCGAGCCGGCACGGTGCTCCCACGGCCGGCGGTGTCGAGCGTGCCTCTCCGCCGTCGCCGACGAGCTGGCCGAGTTGCGGTCGGTCGCCGTCGAGCTCACGCGGGCCGAGCTCGACGGATCGCCGTCCGAGGAGCTGCGCTCGCGGCAGGCGGGGCTCGAGCGATCGTTGCACGACCGATGGATGCGTGAGTCGCCGCAGACCGCTGACGCCGCCGGCGATCGCGGTTGCGACTCGGGGACCTCCGCGAGTCGCTCGGTGACCGCGAGCTCGTCTCGATCGCCGGCGCCGGCGGCGAGCTCGTCGCCGTCGTGATCACGCGTCGCCACTCGGCGGTTGTCGGGTTGGGCCCGATCGCCGAGATGCGCAAGGCCGCCGAGCGGGCGACCGCCGCCTTCCGCGGCCTCGCCACGACGCGCACCAGGGGTGCCGGCACAGCGGTCGAGGCGGGCCGGCGCCGCGCCGCCCGCGACGCCGTCGACGAGCTCGAGCGACGTCTGGTCGAGCCGCTGGCGTTGACGGCCCACGACATCGTGATGGTCGTGCCCGCCGAGCTCCATGCCGTGCCGTGGCGAGCGCTGCCATCGCTGCGGGGCCGGGCCGTCACGCTCGCGCCGTCGGTTCGGTGGTGGTTCGACGCGAGTCGATCCCTGCCCGGTCCAGCACGGACCGATCGGGCGCGATCGGGCGGGCGCGAACGGCGGCCGACGGGCCGACGTTCTCGTCGCGGCCGGGCCACGCCTCGAGGTCGCCGACGCAGAGGCGATGGCCGTGGCCGCCTGCCATCGGGACGCCCGCGTGCTGACCGGCGCGTCGGCGACGACGCGAGCCGTCACCGACGGACTGGTCGGCGCGTCGCTCGTGCACATCGTCGCCCACGGTCGATTCCGGCACGACAACCCGTTGTGGTCGACGATCGAGCTGGCGGACGGTCCCCTTTCGGTCTACGAGCTCGAGCTGATCGATCACACACCGCCGGTGATGGTCCTCGCGTCGTGTGACTCCGGCGTCGGCGGACCGCGTGGCGGCGATCAGCTGCTCGGGCTGTCACAGACATTGCTGCGGATGGGGACGCGCTCGATCGTCGCCTCGGTCAACCTGGTGCCCGACGACCCGACGACGACCACCGCCCTCGTCGCGCTCCACGAGGATCTCGCCAGGGGAGTCGAACCCTCCGCGTCGCTGGCCACGCGCGTGTACGACGACCCGCTCGACGACCTGGCGGCGGCCTGTTTCGTGACGCTGGGGTTGAGCTGATCGCGTGCGCCGATGAACTCGTCGCCCGTGAACCGGTGGTGAACCTATAGTCGTTCAGTGCGTTCCGACGAGGAGCTCGTCGGTCTCGTGCGGGCAGGGGGCCGTGACCGTGCTCCAGCGTGGCGCGAGCTGGTCGACCGGCACACGCCACGTCTCTACGGCGTCGCCCGGTCGTTCGACGTCGACAGCCAGACGGCCGAAGATCTCGTGCAGACGGCTTGGCTGCGGTTCCTGTCGAGGATGGATCAGCTGCGCGACGCGGCGTCACTCGGTCCGTGGCTCGGCATGATCGTGCGCAACGAGGCCCGGCGGCTCGTCACGCGACGCCGCACCGTTGCCGTCGGCGAGGGATGGGAGCGATACGCCGACGTCGGCCCGGCGGTCGACGAGGGGCTCGTCGAGTCCGAACGGGCGGTGGCGCTCCGGAGCGCGTTCTCCCGCCTCGGCGACGAATGCCGGCAGTTGCTCAAGTTGCTGTTCGTCGACCCGCCGCTGTCGTACGACGAGATCGCGGCCGCCACGGGTCGACCCCGCGGTTCGATCGGACCGAGCCGTCAGCGCTGCCTCGGACAGCTCCGCCGGCACCTCCCAGCAGGCATGGAGGCCAACCCGTGAACCGCGTGACGCGACTCGGCGTACCACATCCGAGTAGGGGTCGGCATGTGTTTGTATCCGCGCGCCCGGTCGTGGGTCCTGAAGCCGGATCGGATGGACAGGAACGACACGGAAGGGTGGTGAGCAGGTGAGCGACGAGGCCGGCCAGGACCCCGACGAACTGATGTCGGACGCCGACCGCGAGTTGCTCGCCGCGCTCGGGGACGCATGGGGCGACGATCCGTTGCCGGTCGGGATCATCGACCGGGCGGAGGGGTTGCTGACGTGGGCTGATGTCGACGAGGAGCTCGCCGAGCTGCTCGAGACGTCGGGTGCCGAAACGGCCGGGACGCGAGGCGCGTCCGTGTCCGGCACGGTGCTCGAGTTCCAGGTCGCCGACGGAACCGTGCTGATCGAGGTCGATCTCGGCGGTGACGCGGTGGCAGGCCAGGTGCTCGGTGTCGACGTCGATGTGGTCGTGCTGGAACGCCCCGGCGGGGAGTCGGATACGGCCTCCGTCGACGAGCTCGGTCATTTTTCTTTCCCCGATCCAGAACCCGGTGCGGTCCGGCTGCGTATCGCAGCTGGGAGTACCGACGTCCGAACCGACTGGTTCGTGATCTGACGACATCGAGGGGAAAATGTGATGCAAGGGGAACGACGAGTTCTACGACGTCATCTGCGGCGGAGCCGGCGCAGTGTGGCGCTCGCGACAGCGATCGCTGCCGTGTCGACGCTGGCGGCGACGACCGGTGGCGGACCGGTGACTGCGGTCGAGCCGGAAGATGACGTGGCCGAGTGGTTCGACGAGGTCGATCCGGCGATGGTCGTCGACACAGTCAGCCGACTGCATGACGGGGACGCCGGCAACCGTGTTCTACCGCGGCGACCGCATCGTGATGCGGCCCACGACGGCGATGTCCGACGGCGCTGTGAAGGACGCCGTCGACAACGCCTTGAACGGCATGTACGGCGACCTCGACGGGCAAGGATTGGGCAACCACGGTGGAGCGGATCGAGTTCCCGCAGCCAGGGGGACCCGTGATCCGCCCGGTGCTGTCGGTGTCGCTCGCGCCACGCTCCGACGGTCAGCCGCACGAAGTGGTCGAGTTGGCTCGCGAGCTTCGCCGCGACCCCACCAGCATCCCGTCGTCGCCCGACTACGGGCTCACTACGGCGACGCCCTACAGCTTCTTCTGGCCAAGGGGCTACCCACGGCCGATCGACAAGCTGACGCCGCCACGAACGAACGTGACGCCCGACAAGATGCCAGCCGGCACGGCGGGCAAGCTGCCGGTCGGGACCGGTGTCAAGATGATGGTGTACGACGTCGGCCTCGCGGACCGTGCGCCCGGTGTGCTCCCCAACGTGACCACGCTGATCTCGGTCGACAACGAACTGATCGACCGCAACGGCGACGGGCTCGGCGACTACCCGGCCATCGGTCACGGGCTGGCGATCGGCGGCACGATCGCGACCCTGGTGCCAGGTGCGGCCGTCGTCGAGGCACGCGTCTCGGACCGTACCGGCCTTGCCACGGACGTGACTGCGGCACGTCGGATCGCGACGTCGCTGCGCAACATGCCGAGGAAGGATTGGCCTTCGATCATCGTCAACGCGTTCGGCACATCGGCGTGCGACTTCGATATCAACACACCCGGTGTCCAGATGGAGCCGCTCGGTCTCAAGACCGTCGTCGAGGTGACCGATCGGTTCGACCCGCTCCTCGGCAACGGGTTCTTCATCGTGGCCTCGGCGGGCAACGAGAACAGCTCACGCGAGACGTACCCGGCGGCGTTCGAGTCGGTGCTCGGTGTGGGCGCGCTCGACACCACGATCGACAGCCGACGGCAATCCGTGGTCGTCGTCGACGCGGACCGGACCCAAAGGCGGAGTTCTCCAACCACGGCGACTGGGTCGACGTGTGGGCCCCCGGCGTGGCGTTGCCGACGAACCACGTGACAGGCGTCGCGTTCGAGGCCGGGCTCGACAAGCTGGACGGCAAGGGCGAGGTCGACGGAACGTCGTTCGCGGCTCCGGTCGTCGCGTCGATGATCGCCGAGCAGATCTCGATCACCGGGCTCGACGCCCGCGACGCGTGGGAACTGATCGCCGCCAACGGTGCGACGCCGCTCCCGGAGTGTGGCTCCAAGCCGGGTACCCCTGCTCCCCACGGTGTGGCAGTCGCCCTCGTGTCGCTGTCGCCGACGGTCACTGCCACGACGCCAGGATCGGGCCTCCCGGTCCAGTGCTGACTGCTCGCACCTAACCGTCACGATCGACGCATCGCCCGGGCCGCCCGCCCGGGCGATGTCGCGTCCAGTCGGCACCAGACGTTCACCGACGCGACCTTCTCCGAGCCGACTCGATCAAATGCGTCGCGCATCGCCGAACTTCCTGTATCCACTGCGCGCGCTCCGGGTCGTGCGGGGAGACGTGGGCAACGGTGCCCCGCGCTTCAGGAGGGATGAGTCCGATGAGCAACCAGCTCGGATGGGTGCAGTTCAGCAAGGCGCTCGACCGCCGTCGGGCCGGCGCCCGCGGCGCTGGCGGGAGCGGTTGGGGTGACGACGAACGACCGGCGCGCGTGACACACCGCGATCCGGGGATGACTGGTCATGTGCTCCGGCGGGTGTTCCGGCCGGGTCGGACACTCATGTTGATCGCGCTGGTTGTGTTGACGATCGCCTCGTGGGCGGTCAAGGCAAGCGCGACTCCCCAGTCGCTGGCGCTCGCACCCTCCGGGAGCACCGCGACTGGGGGGTCGCCCGGGCTGATCGCGGCAGGCGAGTCCCACACCTGCGTCGTGTTGGCCGGCGGCACGGTGTCGTGTTGGGGCGACAACACGTCGGGGCAACTCGGTGCCGTGACCGCCGAGACGTACTCGATCGCGCCGGTCTCGGTCGATGGGCTGACCGACGTGGTCGCGGTGAGCGCCGGTGACGCACACTCGTGCGCGCTGCTGGCGAGTCGGTCGATCAGGTGTTGGGGCCGTGGTTTCTCGGGACAGCTCGGCGACGGCACGACGTCGTCGTCGACCACCCCGGTCGATGTGCTGGGCATCGGCGACGCCGTCGCGGTGAGTGCCGGCGGCGACCACACGTGCGCGCTGCGTGCCACGGGGCAGGTGAACTGCTGGGGCGACAACAACGATGGGGGCTTGGGCGACGGGACCACGACGGACGCGCCTTCGCCGGTCGAGGTGGTCGGGATCGCGAACGCGGTGGCGATCGCGGCCGGCACGGAATCGTCGTGTGCGTTGCTCGAGACCGGCACGGTGAGGTGCTGGGGATTCAACGGTTTCGGCCAGTTGGGCAACGGCACCGAGGTCGACTCGCATGTGCCGGCCGACGTCGTCGCGCTCAGCGACGCGGTGTCGATCGGGATGGGCGACACCCACTCGTGCGCGATCCGATCGGGTGGCGCGGCGATGTGTTGGGGCAACAACTCGTCCGGCGAGCTCGGCAACGGCACGTTGACCAAGTCGTTGGTTCCGGTGGCGGTCGTCGGGTTGACCGACGCGGTGACAGTTGATCCAGGCGACTTCGGGACGTGCGCGATGTCCGCCAGCGGCGCGGTGAGCTGCTGGGGCAATTCGTTCCGGGGCACCGTCGGCAATGGCGTGAGCGACGGCAGCGTGTTCACGATCCCGGTCCCGGTGACGGGCGTCAACGACGCCGTTGCGCTGGCTGCCGGTTCCGAGCACGGATGCGTGATTCGCGTCGACGCGAGCGTGTGGTGCTGGGGTGACAGTTCCGACGGGGAGGCCGGGGCCGGCTTGCCATCGGAGATCCTCGAGCCGTTGGTGATCGATGGCGTCGGCGCCGCGGTGCACGTCGCGACCGGTCGCGACTACACGTGCGCGCATCTCGTCGACGCCACGGTGAGCTGCTGGGGAGCCGGTAGCCGTGGCCAGTTGGGCAACGGTGGGAACCCGACGTCGGCCGGACCGTCGACGGTGAGCGGCCTGACGGACGTCACTGACGTGACCGCTGGCGATTTCCACGCCTGTGCCGTGCTCGCCGACACGACGATGCGGTGTTGGGGCTCCAACTCCGCGGGTGAGCTCGGCGACGGCACTCGAACCGAATCGACGACGCCGGTCGTCGTCGCCGGTCTCTCGGCCGTTGCCGAAGCCGGAGCGGGCGGTGAGCACACGTGTGCGAGGCTCGAGGACGGCACGATGTCGTGCTGGGGGGATGGCTTCCCGGGCCAGCTCGGGAACGGGTCGACGACCGATCAGCTCGTGCCGACCATTGTCGCCGGGGCCAACAACATCGCCGTGATCGCGGTCGGCGGCGACCGCACGTGTGCTCGCGGGGAGAGCGGCCCCGTTGCCTGCTGGGGGGAGAACGGCGACGGACAACTGGGCGACGGTACGACGACCGACCGGACGACCCCGACACTCGTGTCGACCGTGCCGAACAGCTTCGTCACCCTCGACGCCGGTACTCGCCACACGTGCGCGGCTCGCGCGGCGGCGACGATGTGTTGGGGCGACAACATCAGTGGCCAGCTCGGCGACGGCACATCGTTCGACCGTCTGACCCCGGTCGCAGTGTCGGGCATCGCTGGTTCACAGGTGCGCGCGGGAGGCTCGCACACGTGTGGCATCGTCACGGGTGGCGCAGTGAAGTGCTGGGGCCAGAACTTCCACGGTCAGCTCGGCGACGGTTCGCTGTTCCAGCGCAGCACCCCGGTCGACGTCATCGGCATCGCCGGGGTGAGCGATCTCGATCTCGGCGACCGCCACACGTGCGTCGTGCTCGCCGACGCGACCGTCGCATGCTGGGGCTCCAACCTCGAAGGCCAGATCGGCAAGCCGTCGAGCTTCCCGGTGCCCGTTCAGACGGCGGTCGGCGGGGCCGCCGTGCCCCAGATCGCGATTCCCCTGAGTCCGGCGCGGTTGTTGGATACGCGGTCGGCGAACTCGACGGTGGATGGGTTGTTCGCTGGTGGTGGTCGTCGTGGTGCGGGTTCGGTGTTGGAGTTGGTGGTGACGGGTCGTGGTGGTGTGCCGGTGGGTGCTGCTGCGGTGGTGGTGAACGTGACGGTGGTGGATCCGTTGGAGGCGGGGTTCGTGACGGTGTCGCCGTGTGGGTCGCCGGTGCCGGTGGCGTCGAGTTTGAACTTCGGGCCGGGTGATGTGGTGCCCAACGAGTTGGTGGCCAAGGTCGGTGCGAACGGTTCGATCTGTGTGTTCACCGATGCCGAGACGCATGTGTTGGCCGACGTCGTCGGGTACCTGCCGGCGGGGCCGGGGTATGCGCCGTTGAGTCCGGCGCGGTTGTTGGATACGCGGTCGGCGAACTCGACGGTGGATGGGTTGTTCGCTGGTGGTGGTCGTCGTGGTGCGGGTTCGGTGTTGGAGTTGGTGGTGACGGGTCGTGGTGGTGTGCCGGTGGGTGCTGCTGCGGTGGTGGTGAACGTGACGGTGGTGGATCCGTTGGAGGCGGGGTTCGTGACGGTGTCGCCGTGTGGGTCGCCGGTGCCGGTGGCGTCGAGTTTGAACTTCGGGCCGGGTGATGTGGTGCCCAACGAGTTGGTGGCCAAGGTCGGTGCGAACGGTTCGATCTGTGTGTTCACCGATGCCGAGACGCATGTGTTGGCCGACGTCGTCGGGTACCTGCCGGCGGGGCCGGGGTATGCGCCGTTGAGTCCGGCGCGGTTGTTGGATACGCGGTCGGCGAACTCGACGGTGGATGGGTTGTTCGCTGGTGGTGGTCGTCGTGGTGCGGGTTCGGTGTTGGAGTTGGTGGTGACGGGTCGTGGTGGTGTGCCGGTGGGTGCTGCTGCGGTGGTGGTGAACGTGACGGTGGTGGATCCGTTGGAGGCGGGGTTCGTGACGGTGTCGCCGTGTGGGTCGCCGGTGCCGGTGGCGTCGAGTTTGAACTTCGGGCCGGGTGATGTGGTGCCCAACGAGTTGGTGGCCAAGGTCGGTGCGAACGGTTCGATCTGTGTGTTCACCGATGCCGAGACGCATGTGTTGGCCGACGTCGTCGGGTACCTGCCGTGAGGGCACGTTGGGACCGATCGGGCCGGCGGGCAGTAGGTTCGGCATCCATGAAGGGGCTGATGCAGGACATACCGCTCTCGATCACGCACCTGTTCGACCGGGCGGAGAAGTACTTCGCGCACAAGGAGGTCGTCACCGCCACACCGGCCGGCCGCGAGCGGATCACGTACGGCGACTGGGCCGCCCGCACGCGGCGCCTCGGCGGCGTGCTCGACACGCTCGGGATCTCCGATGACGGCCGGGTGGCGACGTTCGCGTGGAACACGGCGCGGCACCTCGAGCTGTACTTCGCGGCTCCCTGCACCGGGCGCGTGCTGCACACGTTGAACATCCGGTTGTTCCCTGAACAACTCACGTACATCGTCAACCACGCCGACGACGAGGTGATCTTCGTCGATCGCTCGCTGCTCGGGTTGCTGGCGCCGCTGCTGCCGACGTTCGAACGGCTGCGCCACCTCGTGTTGATGGACGACGGCAAGGGCGACATCCCCGCCGACCTCAACGGTCACGAGCTGCTCGACTACGAGGACCTGGTGGCTTCTTCCTCACCGGTCGAGTTCCACATCGACGACGAGTACCGCGCCGCGAGCATGTGCTACACGAGCGGCACGACCGGCAACCCCAAGGGGGTCGTCTACACGCACCGCAGCACGTTCCTGCACACCATGGGCGCGCTCACGGCCGACTCGCTCGGTGCCCGTGAGTCCGACGTGATCCTGCCGGTCGTGCCGATGTTCCATGCCAACGCGTGGGGGCTCGCCCACGCCGGTGTGGCTGCCGGGTCGACGCTCGTGATGCCGGGACCCGATCTCTCGGGCCGCGCGCTCGCCGATCTGATCGTCGACGAGAAGGTCACGATCGCGGCCGGCGTGCCGACGATCTGGATGCAGGTGCTGCCCGAGTTGAAGGATCGCGACACCTCGTCGTTGCGGGCCATCCCGTGCGGCGGTTCGGCGGTGCCGAAGGCGCTGTCGGAGGCGTACCGGGCCCAGCTCGGCCAGCCGATCCTGCAGGCCTGGGGGATGACCGAGACGAGCCCGATCGCGGCGGTGTGCCGGCTCGACGCCGAGGAGCAGTCGCTTCCCGACGACGAGCAGGCCGAGTTGCGCACGACGGTGGGGCGGATCAACTTCGGCGTCGAGTGCCGCGTCGTCGCGCCCGACTCCAACGACGCGGTGCCGTGGGACGGCGAGTCGAGCGGCGAGCTGCAGTGCCGCGGCAACTGGATCGCGTCGACGTACTACGACGACCCGCGCGCCGGCGACAGCTTCACCGCCGATGGCTGGCTGCGCACCGGCGACGTGGCGACGATGGACGCCAAGGGCCGGATCCGGCTCGTCGACCGCACCAAGGACCTCATCAAGTCGGGCGGCGAATGGATCTCGTCGGTCGAGCTCGAGAACGAGCTGATGGCCCATCCGGCGATCAGGGAGGCGGCCGTGATCGGCGTGCCGCATCCGAGGTGGTCGGAGCGTCCGCTGGCGTGCGTCGTGCTCGAGGAGGGTGCGACGCTGACACAGGCCGAGGTGATCGACTTCCTGGCGTCGAAGGTCGCCAAGTGGCAGCTGCCCGACGACGTCGTGTTCATCGACGAGGTCCCCAAGACCAGCGTCGGCAAGTTCTCGAAGAAGACCCTCCGCGACCGCTTCGCCGACTACG